>NZ_JBALDR010000045.1:0-44201 GCF_036917315.1 Nostoc sp.
GAAGGTCGTGTGATTGCAACTTGGGCGGATGTAATCAACCGCGCTAACCTGGGTATGGAAGTAATGCACGAGCGCAACGCTCACAACTTCCCTCTAGATTTGGCTGCTGGCGATTCTGCTCCTGTAGCTCTTTCCGCTCCTGCTATCAACGGTTAATTCTGAAGTTTAGCTAAATGAGAAAGCGCCCTCTGGTAACGGAGGGCGCTTTCTCATTTGTATAGGTAAAAGATAGGTTATACGTCAAACATTCCGAGTGCCAAAGCATAAAAATTAACTTTTGCACAAACTCTAGGTAAAATACATAAGCCTCATCCTTTTTCTTTAAGATCATGGGCAACACTTTTGGTCATCTATTTCGCATAACTACTTTTGGTGAATCTCACGGCGGCGGTGTGGGGGTTGTGATTGATGGTTGTCCTCCACAACTAGAAATTTCGGCAGAAGAAATTCAAGTGGAATTAGATAGAAGGCGGCCAGGACAAAGTAAAATTACGACACCTCGCAAAGAAGCGGATACCTGCGAGATTTTATCGGGTGTATTTGAAGGCAAAACCTTGGGAACGCCTATAGCCATTTTGGTACGGAACAAAGATGCTCGTTCGCAAGATTACGACGAGATGGCCGAGAAGTATCGCCCTTCTCACGCGGATGCAACTTACGATGCAAAATATGGCATTCGCAATTGGCAAGGCGGGGGTAGGTCGTCAGCGCGTGAGACAATTGGCAGAGTAGCAGCTGGTGCGATCGCTAAAAAAATTCTCCGTCAAGTTGCCAATGTTGAAGTTATTGCTTACGTCAAGCGCATCAAGGACTTGGAAGGTGTAGTCGATCCAAATACTGTCACCTTAGAACAAGTGGAAAGTAATATCGTTCGCTGTCCCGATGCCGAATGTAGCGATCGCATGATTGAATTAATTGAGCAAGTTGGTAGACAAGGTGATTCTATCGGCGGTGTCGTAGAATGTGTAGCGCGTAACGTGCCGAAAGGTTTGGGCGAACCAGTATTTGATAAATTGGAAGCTGATATCGCTAAAGGTGTGATGTCTCTCCCTGCTAGCAAAGGCTTTGAAATCGGTTCTGGTTTTGGCGGAACGCTGTTAACGGGAATTGAGCATAACGACGAATATTATATTGATGAAAATGGTGAAATTCGCACTGTAACTAACCGTTCTGGTGGTATTCAGGGGGGAATTTCCAACGGGGAAAATATCATTTTACGAGTTGCATTTAAGCCGACGGCGACAATTAGAAAAGAGCAAAAAACAGTAACTCGTGAAGGAGAAGAAACCCTATTGGCTGCAAAAGGACGACACGATCCTTGTGTGTTACCGCGTGCAGTTCCAATGGTTGAGGCGATGGTGGCGCTGGTATTGTGTGACCATTTGTTACGGCATCAGGGACAGTGTAAGGTATTGTAGGGATTATACTTTGACTTTCAGAAAATATTTATGCTTCGGGGGTGAGTGTCTGACTCGCCCTTTTTTATCTGTATTGCTATAGTAGCGGATAACACATTTAAATACGTGCGATCGGATCTGTTAGCAATATGGGTAAAGAGTCTCAAAATCGCTTAGAACACTTTGCTGCTTTAAAGTCCAAATACCAAGCAACTCAACATGAAGATTCATTACCCGCTAGTTTGCTGTATCTGATACTACGAAAAATTGACTTAGGAATTGAACTCCTTGACTTAGAATCTAATTGGTTGGGAGAGTCTCGGCTTGAGGAGACTTTAGAAGCTATCAAGCAAAAGCAGAAATATAAAGTACAAGAATTCAGAAATCTAGAATTTGAATTCTCTAAATTAAAGTCTAAGTACAAAGCCACAAATTATAACGTTTCCTGGCAATCTACTCATCTGTATTTCATACTTTTGAAACTTGAATCAGGAAATTTACTCACTGATTTAGAAGTTCAATGGCTGAGAAGAAGTGGTTTATATGAAACAAATCAAATTGCTCAAGAAGTAAAGCGATTTACTCAACTTAAATCTCAGTACAAAGCTAGTCAATATCAAGACTCATATCCTGATAGTTTCCTGTATCAAATACTAAAAAAGTTAGAGGTTACAGAACGTTTAAGTGATTCTGAATATAATTGGCTGATCAATAACGAACTCTTTGAAACGGCAGAAATTTTTCAACAACAAGAGTCAGTAAAAGAAACTCACTTTGCTCAGTTAAGAGAGAAATATCAAGCGAATCTACACTCTGATTTATCATTATCCAGTCCACTATATCTAATACTCCAAAACATTGACGCAAAAGATAATTTGAGTGAGTCAGAAATTAACTGGCTAGAACAGCAAGGACTTAACGAAACAATTATCATTGCTCAACAATTGGAACAAACACGAGAATTTGCTGCTTTGAGATATAAATATAAGGTAACTCGTTATGAGGATTCATCGCCTAAAAGTCACCTGTATAAAATTCTCAAAAGGCTTGATTTTTCTAATCAGTTAGGCGAACAGGATATTAACTTTCTCAAAAAACGCAAGCTGACTGAGATTATAGAAATTGCAAATGAAAAATACGCTTCTACCCTAAAATCTAAGATCGATTTAGGAGAACTACTTAATGATTCAGAAATTGATTGGCTACAAAATAATAGACGTGAAGATATTATTATTCTCGCTCAACAAAAGCACTTCGCTATTCTCAAAAGAAAATATGGATTGATAGATCCTTCACTTCCGCTAGAGCCATTTTACGCGATCATGGTCAAATTAGAGAAAAAAGAACGACTAGATCCTAAGTTGGTTTTGCAGCTTATGGAAGAGAAACTATTATCTCCTGACGGGAAAATTGCTCTTGCGTATTACAGGCTAGAAGCAGAGTTTTATGAGCAGGAATTTCACCGCACTGGAAATAAATGGGATATTCCCACCGCTAGTAGTTATTGGCGCAAAGCAGATGAACCTGAACAGGCATTAAAACTTACTAACTTAGACTTAAACCAAATTAGAGAAAGCAAGCTAAAGTCAGCAATTTCAGTTACTAGAGGTGCAGCATTCAGAGATATGGATAACTTAGCTGATGCAGAAATTTGTGCGAAAAAAGCTATAGAGTATCAGCCAGAAAGTTATCAACCTTGCACATTGATGGCAGCTATTGCTCATGATAGGGGTGACTATGCAAAAAGAGATTATTGGTATGAACAAGCAATTAAACGCGGTGCTAAACCTGAAGATATAGATGATGAGAGAAAACGATTAGTCAGGAGTACAAAAGATGAGAATAAACGACATGAAGCAGCAGAATATTTACTAAAAAAAGATTCACAACGCTACTCTTGGGCTAAGTCTTATCTCAAAAAATCGTCAGACAATGGTAAATAAACTGGTTTGCATCACCAAACTACCAACATGACCAGATTCATCCATGACCAATTTGCCAAAGACTACCTCGAACAATTACTTACTCCTTACGGCGAAGTCTAAGCAGCTAGACGAGTCGCAGGAGAAGTTAGACAGATTGATGTTTATTTCATTCCCAAACCACAACCAAGGGACATACCAGGAACACTCGGATTATTAGGTCAAATTGTCACTACCCCTTCTCTACTTGAACCATTTCGTAACGCAGCCTCAGCTACAGAAATTTGCGATTGTCTCTTGAAATTATTAGAGGTGCGTGGCGATTTACAACGACAAGCAAATCGGAATAAAACTCGTATTCTAGAATCTGATTTACCAAAATTATGGATTCTTACCCCCACAGCATCAGCGCAACTCTTATCAGGATTTGGTGCTAACCCAAAAGATGACTACCTGCCTGGAATATACTTCATGCCAGAATATTTGCGTACCGCGATAGTAACAATTCATCATTTGCCATCTATCTCAGAAACCTTATGGCTGAGAATCATCGGTAAGGGAAACGTTCAAAAGCAAGCAATTGACGAATTAGAAGCACTTACTCCTGATAATCCTTTCCGAAAAGCAGCGTTAGAATTGCTATACAACTTGCAACAAAACTTACAAGTCACTCAAAATCAAGACGAGGAAGATAGGGAATTGCTTATGCGATTAGCACCACTTTACCAACAAGACCGAGAACAGGCTAAACAACAAGGAATTCAGCAGGGAGAACGCTTGGTAGTGGAAAACTTGCTCAAAGTTCGCTTTGGTGAAATAGATAATGAGCTTCAAGCAATTATTGAACCTTTATTATCGTTACCGCCAGAAGAATTTACGCCTTTACTGTTGCAGTTGTCTCGTGAAGAATTAATCCATCGGTTTTGCTAGTGTTTATCACATATCCTTTAATGAGTTTTATTTTGTCATGCTAATTGCATTTATAATCGGTCTTTTTTGGTGGTTAATATACATAAATTACAATTTTTACCGATTATTCTTGCTAAGAATATGATACATTTTTAGATTCCCGACTTATTTAATCAGTCGGGAATCTTGTTGTTAATCTGTTGTAGCGATCGCTCTACAGTGTAAAATGTATTATATAGCGTTGTATTAAGCAGTCCAGGGCGATCGCTGATGTATGATATGGCAACTTAATATAAATAATTAAACATGGATTTTCTGACAGTTATAGGATTAGCTGCCGCCACAATAACCACAATCTCTTTTTTGCCACAGATGTTTAAAACATGGCAAACCAAATCAGCAAAAGATGTTTCTTTGGTGACGCTGATTACATTCATAACTGGTGTTTTTTTGTGGCTAATCTATGGAATTTATTTACAATCCTTGCCAATTATTCTTGCTAACGCCATAACATTGATTTTTAACTTAATTATTCTATGGCTTAAAATTAAATATAGATAAACTTGCCTATAACAAACACCTGTGACATCATCTGTATTTGACTCTGAACGCCTTCTCTTTACACCTACGACCCCAGACACCAACGCTATCCCCATAATCTTCGCCTTTCCCAACGAGTACAGCGTAGGTATCACTAGCCTTGGCTATCAGGTGGTGTGGGCAACTTTTGCAATGCGTGATGATGTGCAGGTGAGTCGCCTGTTTACAGATACTCACGAACAACTCCCTAGAACGCCGGAAATTGTGGGGTTTTCGATTTCGTGGGAACTGGATTATGTGAATATTTTAAATTTACTGGAATCTTTAGAAATTCCTATTCGAGGAACCTCTCGTGATGATTCTTATCCGATAATTTTTGGTGGTGGCCCAGTTCTCACTGCTAACCCCGAACCTTTTGCAGATTTTTTTGATGTCGTTTTACTGGGGGATGGCGAAACCCTGTTAGGGAATTTTATTGAGGCTTACAAAGAAGTAAGAAATGCCTCCAGACAAACTCAACTAAAAAGACTTGCACAAATACCAGGAATTTATGTACCCAGTTTGTATGAGGTGGAATATCACACAAGAGATGGTGAAGTAAAGTCAATTAAACCAATTTCTCCCGAAATTCCCGCAGTGGTGCAAAAGCAGACTTACCGAGGAAATACTCTATCGGCATCCACTGTAGTCACCGAAAAAGCGGCATGGGAAAATATTTACATGGTGGAAGTGGTGAGAAGTTGTCCAGAAATGTGCCGCTTTTGTTTGGCGAGTTATCTCACACTGCCTTTTAGAACAGCCAGCCTGGAAGATTCATTAATTCCAGCGATCGCCAAAGGTTTAGAAGTCACAAATCGGCTAGGATTATTAGGGGCTTCAGTTACTCAACATCCAGAATTTGAGGCGTTGCTAGATTATATTAGTCAGCCAAAGTATGATGATGTCCGCCTCAGTATTGCCTCAGTGCGAACCAATACTGTAACAGTCCAGTTAGCAGAAACTTTGACGAAACGAGACACGCGATCGCTTACCATTGCAGTAGAAAGTGGTTCTGAAAAAATCCGCCAAATCGTCAACAAAAAGCTGCATAACGATGAAATTATTCAAGCAGCCATAAATGCCAAAGCTGGCGGATTAAAAAGCTTGAAACTCTACGGAATGGCAGGAATTCCTGGTGAAGAAGCAGAAGATTTAGAGCAAACCGTGGCGATGATGCGTAATATCAAAAAAGCTGCACCGGGATTGCGCTTAACATACGGATGCAGCACCTTTGTACCTAAAGCACATACGCCGTTTCAATGGTTTGGGGTGAATCGCCAAGCAGAAAAGCGGTTGCAGTTTTTGCAAAAACAGCTAAAACCACAGGGAATAGAATTTCGCCCAGAAAGCTATAATTGGTCGATTATACAGGCTTTGTTGTCGAGAGGCGATCGCAGACTCTCCCAACTTCTCGAACTTACTCGTGACTTTGGCGATTCCTTGGGTAGCTACAAACGTGCTTTCAAGCAACTCAAAGGACAAATCCCCGACTTAGATTTCTACGTCCACGCCGAATGGTCAACAGAACAAGTATTACCCTGGAGCCACTTGCAAGGGCCTCTGCCACAGTCTACACTACTAAAGCATTTGGCTGATGCTAAGAGTTATATCAACCCATCTCCAAAGGAATTACAGCCATTGAATTCATAGCTGAAAACTTGATGCAAAACACAGCCGAGTATTACTGCGCCTATTGCGGCGAACCGAACTTAACTTTTATTGATTTGAGTGCTGGAGGACAGCAATCTTACGTTGAAGATTGTCAAGTTTGTTGTAACCCAAATATTTTGTATGTGCGGGTTGATGAAGATACCCTAGATATCGAGATTGATACCGAATCCGAAAGTTGAATTTTAGGTTTTTCTTTCCATGCTGCACTTTAAACATTCCTCAATCATTAACGCCTCACCAGAAGTAGTTTGGAAATTTCACGAAAGGCCAGATATTTTGCAACTGTTGAATCCACCTTGGCAGCCAGTCCAAGTGGTTCGTCGTGAAGGAGGGCTAAACGTGGGCGCTATCACCGAATTTCGCCTGTTTCTAGGCCCATTACCCTTAACTTGGTTAGCGCGTCATACTGAATGCGAAAAATATCGCCTGTTTACCGACGAACAGATATCTGGCCCTTTTGAATCGTGGGTACATCGACATGAATTTGAACCAGAAAATGCCAAAACCAGATTAACTGACGCTATTTCCTTCTCTATGCCTGGTGGAGGAACTGTTGAATTTGTCAGTGGTTGGCTAGTGCAAACGCAATTGGAAGCAATGTTTCGCTACCGCCACTATGTGACTAAACGAGAATGCGAATAATTATAAGCTAATCGTGATTTAGTTTTCTAAGATGATTCTCTTGTAGTGAGTGGCTCCAAATTTTCAGCATACTAGGAGCCATACTTATCATTTTATCTCTTTTAAATTTGACGATAAAAATCAGTAAATTTTTTAATTTAGATTAGATTTATTTGAAATTATAAATACTATTTCGCTAATTTTAGAGTGTTGTCTGAGAATATTGAAAACTTCCTACTTTAGACTTATTCGTACTTTAGTACTAAAGACAGATAGCCTTAATTCATGGGTTAAATATCATTAAGTAATGTAATTTAATTCTTCAGTTAAGATATGCAATGGAAAATTACCCAAGCAATATAGCAGAAAATGCATACAATAGCACAGACCATAACGCTTTAGAGTTGAGATTTAATCCTCAGTCTGAACTTTAGAGCGATCGCTTTCTAGCTTACATTAGTTTGGAATCTCAACGGCTAGAGCGGCACGAATTACTCCACTTCATTCCCTACTCTTGCCACTAAATTATGTTACTGTCTTTTTCCCAGGTTTTGGCTGTTTAGAAAGTACCATATTAAAAACACTAGTTTTTATAGCTACTAAAGATAACAGTACTATCACTCGTATTATCTAACCTCTAAATCAAAAACAGTTTTTGATATGGTGGTTGTATGTGTAATAATAGTTAAAGTATCTTAATATTTCTAAACATATTAAAGTGCTGGCACTATCCAATGCAAACACTTACCATTAATAGAGTTTTCTGACTCGTGGTTAGTACTTTTTGTGGTGACTATATTTATTTTAAGAATTTTCACCTGAATACTAGGCGGATTAAAAGCATGATTCAATTAGAACAACCACCCAGTCATCAAATAAAACTGACTCCAGTGGTGAAAAGTAAATCTCAGTTTAAAGGACTTTTCATTGCTATCGCCATTGTTAGTGCATGGGTCATTAGTCTGAGTTTATTACTTACCCTTGATATTTCCGAGTTAAAACTTTGGATATTATTACCTAGTATAGCTTGGCAAACATTTTTATATACAGGATTATTTATTACATCTCATGATGCTATGCATGGGGTAGTATTTCCACAAAACAACAAAATCAATCATCTTATTGGGACATTAACCCTATCTCTTTATGGTCTTTTACCATATAAGCAATTATTAAAAAAGCATTGGTTGCACCACCAAAATCCAGCAACTCAAATAGACCCAGATTTCCATAATGGTAAACACAAAAACTTCTTTGCTTGGTATTTCCATTTTATGAAGAGTTACTGGAGTTGGGGACAAATTATTGCTCTGACTCTTATCTATCAATTTGCTAATCGCATTTTTCATATAGCCCATGCTAATCTAATAACCTTTTGGGTGCTTCCTTCGCTTTTAAGTTCATTCCAATTGTTTTATTTTGGTACTTTCCTTCCACATAGCGAACCAAGCGAAGGCTATATTCAGCCTCATTGTGCCCAAACTATTAGCCGTCCAATTTGGTGGTCATTTATTACGTGCTATCATTTCGGCTACCATGAAGAACACCACGAGTATCCTCATATTCCTTGGTGGCAGTTACCAGAAATTTACAAAGCAAAATAGTTCTTGTTTTTCTAATAAATAAGTGGGCGTGAATAATTAAAGGTTTGTAGTCAGCGTCTCCAGCCCCTAAAATAAGTCTGGGGCTGCTTACTAAGAACAAATTTATTCTGCTTATGCCAATTAATAATTCTCGTCTTGTTACTTATAGCCCTGCTTATACAATCGTTCCCACTTACGAATGCTTTAATCGCTGTAGTTACTGTAACTTTCGCAGCGAACCGGGTAAAAGTCCGTGGATGAGTCTTTCAGATGCAGACAGTATTTTAAAACCACTTCAAAACGAAAAAGTCTGTGAAATCCTTATACTTAGTGGTGAAGTACATCCCCATTCGCCAAAGCGTCAGGCGTGGTTTGAGCGGATTTATGATTTGTGTGAATTAGCGCTTTCAATGGGGTTTTTACCACACACAAACGCGGGGCCGCTAAGTTTTGAAGAAATGCAAAAGCTCAAGCGTGTGAATGTTTCGATGGGGCTGATGTTGGAACAGTTAACGCCAACATTGTTAAATAGTGTACATCGGCACGCACCGAGTAAATTACCAGAAGTTCGTTTACAGCAATTGCAATGGGCGGGAGAATTACAGATTCCCTTTACGACTGGGTTACTGTTGGGAATTGGGGAAACTGTAGATGATTGCTGGGAAACATTAACAGCTATATCTGAACTGCATCAACGTTATCACCATATTCAAGAAGTTATCCTGCAACCTCATAGTCCAGGATATCAGCAAACCTTTGATGCACCTCCTTTTGACCCTCATCAGTTACCAGAAGTTATTTTTAAGGCGCGTCAGATTTTACCGCCTGATATTACTATTCAAATCCCGCCGAATTTAGTTAAGGATGACTGCTGGTTACTCGCTTGTATCGAAGCTGGTGCGCGAGATTTAGGCGGAATTGGACCAAAAGATGAAGTCAATCCTGATTATCCTCATGTTCAGGAACAGGCTTTGAGAGAAATTTTACAACCTGCGGGGTGGGAATTAGTGCCGCGATCGCCAGTTTATCCGCAATTTGATAGCTGGTTGTCGGGGGAATTACAAACAGCAGTGAAGCGATCGCGGAATGCTATGTTATTGGTTTAACAGATTTAGTGCGATCGCTAACCAAGAGCGATTATCTTAGTACTGATTAGCCATAACCTATACATCTCCCTTGACTTTGCCCAGATTTGACAATGATCAATGATCAGGAATTCCTTCATGGCGCTGCGTTTTTGCGGCTAATTGATCATGGAGAGCGCCTTACAATAACTCACGCATCTTCGATACATTCATCGATTTATATAGTTGAAACTGAGATTAGTAAATCGGCCATTCTGTTTAAGGTTTCTAAAAAACCCAAATCTGCATGGTCTTTTACCTTCAGTAGTCAAGAAGAATTAGCCTTAGATACTTTACATAGTAAATACCAGGGTATTTCAGTATTTTTGGCATTTATCTGTCATAAAGACGGTATCTGTTGCATCTCTCAACAAAGGCTTTGGAGTATATTGGACAAAAATGCTGGTATTGCAGGACAACACACATCTGTGTCTCGAAAGACACATGGTAGTTATCATATAAGTGGCCCAGGTAGACAACAGATGGATCGGACAGTGCCTCAAAATGACTGGCCTCGTGTACTTTTTTCCAATTAGGGCAACACCGATGACTAAGATAGATATTGCAACGGATGGATATTGTATTAATAAAGTTATTGACAAAGTTAAAAGCAAAATTGGGGATAAGGCAGCAGAGCAATTAAAACAAACTGCTGTTGAGGTAGTCCAGAATTGCGTTCATTTTTATTCCACAACTTTTGGTTCTGGTGATGTTGGTGCTATCGGTACAGGTATTGTGAGTCAGCCTCACAAGGGAAAAATAGCTGATGGTACTACCGGACTAATTTATGGCAAAGTCCAAAGCGGTAAAACCAATACTACCATTGCTACACTGGCACTTGCTCAGGCTAACCATTTCCGTTGCTTCATTGTGTTAACTTCTGATAACACATGGCTAGGTAAACAAACTGCTGATCGTTTTGTCAATCAACTCAAAGGTGGGCCTGTTGTCTTTAATTGGGAAGAATGGAGAAATGATCGACCAAAAGACTTTGCTGAAAGCAAATTGCTTCCATATATCAAAAAAAGAGGAATTGTTCTAGTATCTACAAAGAATGTGCGCCACTTAGATAACCTTCTTCAGGTTCTCAAGTTTGCTAAAGCTAGTAGTGTACCCACTCTAATATTTGATGATGAAGCTGATAATGCTAGTTTGAATACAAACGAAGCTAAACAGAGTAAGAAAGGTAAAGCTACAGTTCCAGATAGCTCAATTTTTGTCAAAATTGGCGACATTAGGAAAGAGGTAGCTAATCATATATATATACAAATTACTGCAACTCCTCAAAGCCTTTTGCTACAAAATCTTGAGCATCCCTGCAAACCAGTTTTTTGTGCTGCTCTTCCTCAGCCAGGTAATAGTTATATGGGAGGTGACTTATTTTTTGAAGAAAATAGTCTTTATTCCTGTACAGTTCAAGCCGAAGAATTAGATCGCTTAAAAAAACAGGAAGGAGAGAATCCTAGTAATAACTGGGATATTCCTAGTGGTCTTAAACTAGCTCTGTGCTGCTTCTTCCTTGGGTCAATTTACAAGATGCAATCAGGGAGCGAAGATGCTAAATATTCTTTTCTAGCTCATATATGTTACAAAAAAGACAACCACAAAAATTTAGAAGAAATTATCAGTTCCTTTATTTTAGACATTGATCAGGCTATTTGTGGAGAATCCTCAGTCACCAAACAAAAAGAGGCATTAAAGTATCTTAGTGAAGCTTATAAAGAATTGAGTAAAACAGCACTTAATTTACCATCTTTTAATCAACTTATTGAAGAACTAAAACCTGAATTACAAAGTGTCAGACCAAAAATTATTAATGCTAACAACCCAGATAAAGAACTAAAGTATAGTCCAGGAATGAATATTCTTGTAGGGGGTAATAGACTTGGACGTGGTGTAACTATTGACGGATTAATGGTAACTTACTACCTTCGTGATGCCAAGCAAAAAACGATGGATACAGTTCATCAGCACGCACGGATGTTTGGTTATCGTCAGGAACTACTTGATGTAACTCGCCTTTTTTTGCCTCAGCATATTTTAGAAGATTTCCGAGCAATTCATGAAGCTGACGAGGGAATGCGTCAGGCGATTGGAGACGATCCTAATAATATTCAGATTACGCCAGTTTGGGTAGGCCCCACACTCAAGGCAACTCGTTCTAATGTATTGAATCTAGCAGCAATTAATGCTTTTATACCAGGCTCACATATTTTTCCTCGCGATCCTTTGTGGAAAGCCTCGGAAATTAGAAAAGATGTAGAAGAGTTAGATAAGCTACTAGTTAGTTACGAGAGTATAGGTGAGAAAGGCGAGTATCACGAAGTAGAAATTGACTTTCTCATCAAAATTCTTTCTTGTATAAGAAGCCGCTATTGGCCAGGATATCCCTGGCAAGAAGACAGAGTTAAAGACTTGCTTATTCAAATGAAGACACAAGATATCTCAACGGGACGGCTCAATGTTGTTCGAGGAAAAACGGGTAAGGGACTAGAATTGACACGACAAGAGCCGTCTGGATGGGGAGGCTTTGGTTTCATCAATGCTAGGGTGCTAAATAAACCTAAAACTGAATACCCAAATGTTCCTACTCTTTTGCTCATGTATGAAAAAGGTGAAAATAAAGAACTTTGGGATAATCAACCGCTTTATCTTCCAACGTTGATTTTACCTAAAAACAAATTTGTCTTCATGTTCAATTACTCCGAGGCTGCTGAAGAATTAGAAGATGATATAGACTTTCAGGATTAAAAAATAAGTGCGTGATGTAGCGATCGCACGATTAATAGAATTTTTTCATAAGCGATCGCTTTCACAATCTCACTTGCAATAGCAACTTAAGCCAGTACCACCAAAATAGCGTCAAATAAATACTCACCGTGAACTAATTCACAATGCATCCCTCAAAGGAGATAGATAGGAGCCTAAACCCTGTTGTAAAATAGACATATAAGGATTCGGGGGGCCATTTAACTGGTCATAAACGCCTATAGAAACTATTTTTGGAAATCTCCAAGGTCTGAAATCCAGCCAGCTGAAGCAACTACAGCGGCTGTACCACCAGCGCATACCAGGCGATCGCATCACCACGCCTGAGTTTTCCCAGCGTCTGGCAGCAATTAGCACAGAAGTCAATCAGCCTGTGTGCGCCTACATCAACCGTCGCGGACAAGTGATTCGCGTCGGGGTAGGCACACCGCGTCAAACGCAAATACCACCGATGGAATTGCCCCGTTATGGTGCAGAACGACTCAGTGGTATTCGTTGTATTGCCACCCATCTCAAGCCAGAACCGCCTAATGAAGCGGCGCTCACGGCAATGGCATTACAACGCTTAGATGCCCTAGTTGTCCTAAATATTACCGGAACGGGATTTACACGGCGGGGAGGCGGTGCAACTGGGTATGTCAAAGAAGCTTATCTAGCTCATCTGACGCCCCAAGACTCTCGCACCCTGATTCCTAGTCCTGCTGCTGTCAAAGTAGAGGAAAGCCAATTCGGCTTCGCTCACTCTAAACAAATCCAATCCCCAAGTTGGAATATATCGCCACCTCTGGACTTGGACGATCTGGCAGACCAGGATTTAGTAGACTTGGTAGAAAATCTGGAAGCGGAATTCCAGCGCGAATTTATCGCCCAGGAAGTAGATGCTGACCACGATCGCGTGCTGATTGTGGGGCTGATGACCAGTGAGGTGACTCCCCTACAATTCCAAGATACCCTATTAGAATTGGCACGTTTAGTTGATACCGCTGGGGGAGATGTATTACAGACAATACAACAAAAGCGATCGCGCGTTCATCCCCAAACCGTAGTTGGTGAAGGTAAGGTGCAAGAAATTGCCCTAACGGTTCAAACACTAGGAGTCAACCTCGTTGTCTTCGACCGCGACCTTTCACCCTCCCAAGTCCGCAATTTAGAAATGCAAATTGGTATCCGGGTAGTTGACCGCACCGAAGTAATTTTGGATATCTTTGCCCAACGCGCTCAATCTCGTGCCGGTAAGTTGCAAGTAGAACTAGCACAGTTAGAATACATGCAACCGCGACTGGCTGGTAGAGGTCGCACCATGTCCCGATTAGGTGGTGGTATTGGGACTCGTGGCCCTGGTGAAACCAAACTGGAAACTGAACGCCGTGCCATTGGGCAACGAATTTCCCGACTGCAAAAAGAAGTAACTCAGTTGCAAGCCCATCGTTCGCGGTTACGGCAGCGACGGCAGCATCGAGAAGTTCCTTCAGTGGCTTTAGTTGGATATACCAACGCTGGCAAGTCCACTTTGCTGAATGCTCTCACGAATGCAGAAGTTTATACAGCCGACCAGTTATTTGCCACTCTCGATCCCACCACGCGCCGCCTGGTGATTCCTTATGGCGAAACCAATGAACATCAGGAAATTCTGATTACAGATACAGTAGGGTTTATACACGAACTGCCTGCATCGTTAATGGATGCCTTCCGCGCCACCTTGGAGGAAGTCACAGAAGCCGATGCCCTACTACACTTGGTAGATTTGTCTCACCCAGCTTGGTTGCGTCATATTCGCTCAGTCAGAGAAATTTTGGCACAAATGCCAATAACTCCTGGCCCGGCGCTAGTGATTTTTAACAAGATCGATCAAGCCGATAGTGAGACACTAGCCCTAGCTAGAGAAGAATTCCCCCTCGCGGTATTTATTTCTGCGAGTCAGCGGTTGGGATTAGAAACCCTACGTCAGCGCCTTGCCAAGCTGATTGAATACGCCGTTGATTCCCAGTAAATACTGAAATAAATTTTTAATTTCTAGTTCAAAATGCCGTAGTTAATAGTAACTATGGCATTTTTTATTGAGAATAATAGATATTTCTACTTTACTAAAGCTTTATCAAGTTCTGTGGAATTTGCTGAATGACAATATTATAAAAGACGTGCTAGAACAATTGATTAATGGTATTTTTCTGTTTATAACTGATACAGTAATTGAATTTATTTTGTGAATAAATTCTAATTACGTATAAAGATTTAAGCATTGAACTTGTTCTTAACTAATTTTCTACAGCAGAATTCAGAAGTAAAACACACTTTATATTTGGGTAACAGACTTAGCTTGTGTACCTTACAACTTTAAATCTGCTGTAAGTAATGTATTAACCTTTCAGAATGACTTTTAGAGTTATCTCATTTATCAACATTATATAAAGAAAGGTATATGCAATTAGCTTCACAGCCATTTGAGTCGAAAGATGTCAAAGTACAGCTTCTTTTAACTGGAGGACATCAATATACTCTTTATTTAAAATCGGATGCACCTTTACTGCATAGCCTTTTAACAACAGTTGTGGCTCGTGCTTACAAACAAGAATCTGAGTTACAGAATTTATTCCAAATTCCCATTAATGAAGGTCGCTCGGTTTTGTGTTTTCCTAGCGAACATCTTATAGGCGTGGTTACAGAACCCCCAATCTTTGTACAGCAATCAGAGGAAATACAACTTCAAAATATAATCATTTTGAATTCTGATTATATACAAATAGATAATTTTCTTAAACCAGAAGAACACAAACGCTTACTCAAATATGTCTTAGAGAAAGAGTCGGACTTCTTGCCAAGCAATACTTCTACAAAGGATATTAACTATCGCCAATCAATGGTTATCTACTCATTCCCTGAATTTTCTGAACTGATATTAAAGAGAATTCAAGCAATGATTCCTGATATCATGAGCAAATTAAACTTACCATTATTTTCTGTATCACAAGTTGAAAGCCAACTAACTGCACATAATGATGGTAACTATTACAAACTTCATAATGATAATGGTAGTCCAGATACTGCTACCAGAGAACTAACATACGTTTATTACTTTTATCAAGAACCCAAATCATTTTCTGGTGGTGAGTTGTTGATATACGACAGCAAAATTGAAAATAATGTATATGTAAATGCTGAGACATTCAAAACAGTCGAACCTCGCAACAACAGCATTGTATTCTTCCTCAGCCGTTATATGCACGAAGTACTTCCTGTCAAATGTCCCTCTCAAGCTTTTGGAGATAGCCGATTTACTATCAATGGCTGGGTGCGTAGATAAGTTAATTCAGTATAATCACTGTACACTACCACAATAAATATTTAACTTTAGGGAAGGCGATCACCTTCCCTAATTTATTGCAAACTTATAGCCAATAGACTTTCTGAGTAATATTTTTCATCGCATTACAAATAGTCTATCAATCTTACTTAAGTAATTTAGTTATAAGTTTAAAATAAAGTTTAATTTTTACATAAAACTAGAATTTATACGTAGCAAAGCAAAAAATAATTTAGCTAGGAGAAACACTTAAATCTCATAATTTAATTGCGTAAAATTCATTTATTTATGTTCTATTAAATTTTAGATAAAGCTTAAAAAAAACAGTAGTATATATTATTTTTTTGTGCCATTTTGGATCAGTGAATGATGTCAATGACGCTCGTATAAACATCATTATTAAGAAGCTTTTCCATATCTCGTTTAAGACAAAGAGGTTTGATTTTCATGTCTCAAGCATATTCAAAAAAAGTAATTGGTTATATAAGTTGTGGTTTATTATCATTCACCTTAGCTTTAGGGTCACAAATACCACAAGCACAGGCCGGTAACGGTAACGGTAACGGCAACAGCAACAAAAATACACCAGCTCCAGCTCCAGCGCCTGCACCAGCACCAGTGCCAGCACCAGCACCAGCACCAGCACCAGCACCAGCACCAGCACCAGCACCCAAGAGTTTGGGTTCTATAAGTTTTTCAGCTATAGGAACCAATACCTACGACAAATCTAACGATCCTCTTGCAGCGTCAGTCCTCTTTAATTATCTAGACAATGGTTTATTGTCACTAACCCTGACTAACAAATCTTCTGTAGGAATTTCAAACCCTTCTGATGTTCTGACATCAGTCTTCTGGGACTATGCTGGTTCTCCCCTAAAAAGCTTATCGCTGGTTTCGGCTCTAGCTCCGACAGTAACCTCAAGCGCAGGCTCTACCACTACAAAGAATGTTGATCTTCTAGCTCTAAATGAATGGAAATTGCCAAATACAAGTAATACTGGAGGACTCCCTGGCATTGACCAACACTACGGTCTGGGTACAGCTGGCTTAGGCATTTTCCAAGGTGGCGGTGGACAGCAATTTAATTACGGCATCATCAGTGGTTACGCTAATGATGCAAATCCAGCCGTGAGTTCGGGGACTTTTATTCAAGGTTCAGCTACTTTCCTGCTATCAGGGCTAACCTCCGACTTTGACATCACTAAGATTGGCAACATCCGTTTTCAGTACGGTACATCACTAGACGAAACTAGTATAAAACCTGCCACAGCACCTGCTCCTGCACCCGCGCCTGCTCCAGCACCAGCACCAGCGCCTACACCAGCGCCTGCTCCGGCACCTGCTCCAGCACCTGCTCCAGCACCAACGCCAGTACCAGCACCTGCTCCAGCACCTGCGCCAGCACCTGCACCTGCTCCAGCGCCTGCTCCAGCACCCGCGCCAGCACCCGCGCCAGCACCCGCGCCAGCACCTGCGCCAGCACCCGCGCCTGCACCCGCGCCTGCGCCTGCACCCGCGCCTGCTCCAGCACCAGTTCCTGCTCCAGCGCCAGCACCCGCGCCTGCTCCAGCACCAGTTCCTGCTCCAGCGCCAGCACCTGCTCCAGCGCCTGCTCCAGCACCATCAGTACCGCCTTACTATCAACCCCCTGCACCTCAACCGAAAAAAGTACCTGAACCTAGTACAACCGCAGCATTAGGATTATTAGGCTTGGGTGTTTTCGGACTCCAGAAGAAAAACAAAAAAAATCCTTCCTAAACTTAAACCGCACAGCTAAGTTTTAGTAGGAAGAGTCTTAAATACATGGGTTTAGAGGAGCATAAGCACTTCTAAACCCATATTTTTTAGAGGTAAGAAATGCGAAATTAAAACTCGCCTAGAAAATTCCTGCTTTTTAACTAGCGCTTAGTACTCAAAAAAAGTTGAATGATAGAAACAATCTCAATAAAATTACTGGTATTCACAGCATTTAAACTGAAATATTATTAGTTTTTTAAGTCGGATAAAAAATAACAACACTCTACATATTTGGCTAGCATTAACTTTGCAGTCCACATTCACTGCTTCTGTAAATTAGGTTATGAAGGGATAAAGCAGCCACAGTCAGTGGCAAAGCTCTAAAATTAAAAAGTATTAAATCAAGTTGAGGACATCATGGCTGCAAAAGTAGAAATTTACACCTGGAGGACTTGCCCGTTTTGTGTCCGTGCCAAAAGTTTGCTGAAAAACAAGGGTGTTGAATTTATCGAATACAGTATTGATGGAGATGAAGCAGCCAGAAATAAAATGGCTCAAAGGGCAAATGGACGGCGCTCTTTACCGCAAATTTTCATCAATGATAATTATGTAGGTGGTTGTGATGATATCCACGCTTTAGACAGTCAAGGCAAGCTAGATGAGTTACTAACTTCTAGCAATAGCGTATAGATTCAGAAGGTATTGCACTAGCGACAAGCCGCTGCAAATTACACGGCAGTCGCTACAACTATAGAAAAACAACGTGCTGCCTTGTCTACGGGCTTTTTCTTCACAAAAGCGATATTTGTCCACAAGACTTTACCCTCCAGTTCTACTCAGTAGTACAGATATACGTCAATTGCTAAGATCATCAAGGGATAATAATTGAATAACGATTTAATTTCTTGGTGATTGAGGTATAAAGGGTGAAACTGGCTTTTATCATTGATTCCATCCATCTACTTGACCCGTGTCATGATACCAGTGTTGCCCTAATTGAAGCAGCGCAAATTCTGGGACATGAAGTTTGGGTGACTCAGGCAAATCTGCTGAGTGTGGTGGAGGGCAAAGCTTGGGCTGTCCTACAGCGAGTCGAACTTGTACCAGTGCAGTTGGTGGAGGGACGCTGGGTAGCGGCGAATCCTTGGTATAAGTTGAGCGATTCCTTCTTAACTTCTTTAGAGACAATGGACACCGTATTTATGCGGACAGATCCACCTGTCAATGATTCCTACCTATATGCCACCTACATTCTGGATTACATTGACCAAAATAAAACCCTGGTGATTAACAGTCCCAGTGGCATCCGGGGGGCAAATGAAAAAATGTATGCCCTCCAGTTTACCAAAGCGATTCCAGAAACGATTGTCAGTGCTGACAAGCAATTTATCCGACAATTTGTGGAAGCAAAGGGGGCAGGGGTTCTCAAACCACTGGGTAATAAAGCTGGCGAAGGAATTTTGTTTTTGCAATCAGGCGATCGCAATTTTAACTCCATTGTTGAACTCAGTACTCTCCAAGGTAAAGTGCCAGTAATGGTACAAACCTATTTACCGGAGGCAAAAGAAGGAGATAAACGAATCATTTTGCTCAATGGTGAACCAATTGGTGCGCTCAATCGCCTCTCTAGTGGAACTGATTTTCGCAATAATATGGCAACTGGTGGTACAGTCGCTCAAACTGAAATTACCCCAAGAGAGTATGAAATTTGTACCCAACTAGCCGAACGCTTACGCCAAGACGGCTTAATTTTTGTGGGTATTGACGTTATCGGTGGCTACCTAACTGAAGTTAACGTCACTAGTCCTACCGGCATTCGTGAGATTGACCGCCTCGATGGTACTCGCCTTGGTCATCAAGTTATTCAATGGATTGAACAGACACTAAAAATTCAAAAATAATTTACATTTATTTTTTTGTTTGATGTCCTATTCCCCAGCAATACCTTCGCCAATTTACGAGGTTGAGTTGATGTATTAACGTCCTGTTCTCAACGGTTTGGCAAAAACAATAAGTCCTAAAAATTCCTTCAAGGTTTCCCGCAAGCATTTTTTTAATGTCTTGTCGCAGCATCAATGGTTTGAGCTTCCAAGCAACCTTGTCAGCTAAACGCTTATGTATGAGTCATTTTGCCGTTTTTGCCAAAATTTTTCTAGGCTCTTATTTTGGCAAAGGTATTGCCCAGCAAACAGACTTCTTTGGGATACTTGCGTGAGCTAGTTCCCTACGCTACTTGTTTTAAGTAAATATATTTACTTGTACGGAATAAGAGTTTAGTGGATCGCGAGGGGTAGATGTATTATTTCTGCGATCGGCTGTGATGCTTGTTTGCCCTTGGTGTCTCCTTCTGGGAGAAGAATCGTTAACACTGCGCTATCGGTGATGCATCCATAGTTGGGCAGGTATTCCTATTGTTTTGTTCTGAAAGCATAGCTGGACATGCAAGCCAGTAGACTCCTGCCCAAATTCATTCTATAAAATAGCGTTGACAAGTTTTTTTACCAATTGGCAAAATTGGGTACAGCAAAAGATTGCTTATCCCTACCCTTGGTAAAACCCTGGTGGAAGTAGCAGATTTTATACAGCGTTCAGCCTGACCTGAGACTGCTAAGTTAATCTAAAATCCAAAATCCAAAATCTTTTAATTCCTTGGTGTACGTCGGTTTCTCAGAAAATCAGGTATATCTAATCCAGGTTTTTCTTTTGGTTCTGGAATTGGAGTTGGGGTTGGAGTTGAACTTGGAGTTGAGGTTGGGGGATTAACAGCGGGTTGCTGTGTTGTTGGACGCTTCGAGGTATTAGGTGCTACTCGAACGTTAGCCACGCTTTGTTGTACCGCAGCTTGCACTTCACCTGTAAATCCGGTGGCAATGACAGTAATTCTTACCTCTCCTTGAAGCCTGTCATCAATTACAGCCCCAAAAATAATATTGGCGTTGGGATCGACTACTTCATAGATTGCTTCTGCGGCTGCATTCACCTCATGCAAAGTCAGGTCTGTACCACCTGTAATATTAAATACAACTCCTCTAGCACCTTCAATAGAACACTCTAGTAATGGTGAAGAAATAGCAGCGATCGCAGCTTCTCTAGCTCTAGATTTTCCAGAACTAACGCCAATTCCCATCAATGCCGATCCCGCATCTGCCATAACTGCTCGGACATCAGCAAAGTCAACGTTTACTAAACCGGGGATCGTAATGATATCAGAAATACCTTGCACCCCTTGACGCAGCACATCATCTGCATAGCGAAAAGCTTCTTGCACAGGCGTTTGTTCGGGGATCACTTCCAGCAGTTTGTTGTTGGGGATAATGATCAGTGTATCTACTCTACTTTTTAGTCCTTCAATACCTTGCTCCGCTTGACTGGTGCGGCGGCGTCCCTCAAAAACAAATGGACGTGTGACTACACCAACAGTGAGAGCGCCCATTTCTTTGGCCACTTCTGCCACGATTGGTGCTGCACCCGTCCCAGTACCACCCCCCATACCAGCAGTGATAAATACTAAATCTGCACCCTCTAAAGCCGTAGCAATTTCGTCCCGTGATTCCTCAGCTGCCTTTTGACCGATAGCAGGATTACCACCTGCTCCTAAACCCCGTGTTAGCTTCTGCCCAATTTGCAATCGACTTGGAGCGCCAGCTAAGGTAAGAGCTTGGGCATCGGTGTTAATTGACCAAAACTCTACCCCGGAGACATCAGACTCGATCATGCGGTTAACAGCATTGCCACCACCACCACCTACACCAATCACTTTGATGTTGGCGACCCGACCAGGAACAATCTCGCCAATTCGGCTATTTTCCGGAGAAATTTTCTTATTATCGTGATTTTGCCCGAAGTTCAGCCCAGAGTTATTAAAGGGATTGGTCGAGTTAACTGCCAGAGAGAATCCCGGCTGTCCCGTAGATTGGGAATTTTTATAGTTAAGTCCTTGGTTATTATCAAGTGTCATTGGATTTGTGAAAGGGTAGATAAACGACTTTTTCAGGTGTTATTCACCTAAGAGTCAACTTTAGTTTGACAATGCCACAATATTATGGCGTTGTTCTTTATTGTTTTCACTACTGCCAAGCCTAACAGAATTGGCAGTGCGAAAATTTGCTATGGGATAAGCTTTTAACACAGCCGATCGCACAGCCAATTCTAGAGAAGTATACCTATATTTATCTAAAACTGACGTGTATAACTTCAACCAGACATCGATCTCTTCATTATTCTCAGCAGCGGGCATAACTTGTAAAGACACACTACAGCGTATCTTCTCTGCCTCAATAATAATATTGTTAATAGGTTTCACCATTGGGGATGATTGCAACTTTAGACACAAAATTTACCTTCTACTTACTTATGCTTAAGTTAAACTAAGCAAGAATTTACTTGTCAGACTATACCTGATTAATTTGTTGTTTGGGTGGTCTCAATGGACACTTTGTTGGAGCAATAGTCTATCCTACAAGAACCCTTACTAGTGCGGCCAACAAATCAAGATTTCCTAAGAGATTTCGTTACCTAATAGGAATTACAGCACAGAAAGTCCAATCTTATTGCCCAGAAGCAATGCTTACAGAACTTTGGCTAGCATTTTTCGTTACAGATTGAAACTTCGGTAAACTGTCTTTGGAAGTGTCCTCAACAGACCAAAGCCAGAGCCTTTTTGCCTCTGCACTTGGATGGCGGCATAAACCGTTCTCATCAGTGACCTCTGTTCGCGAGTCTGAATCTGAATGAAAAGCTCAAGCAACTTTCTCTTTTTTGCACTGGGTTTAGTCAAAGAATGTATGGGCAGAAGGCGTTTTGTACGCTATAGACCATCATTAGAGTGTCTGACATCTTGCACCCTACTATTAGATGTTAGGGTAACAATTGAGAGTCTGTTACTCGCAATAGAGATTTTATGATTGATCTTCTCATTTTAATTAGAAGTTAATGCCGATTTTCGGACCATTTGCTGGAAAACTGAAAATAATAAATATATTTATCAGCATAAAGCTTCTTAATTTACTAAGAGCTATCAAAATAATAAACATACTAAATGTTTTTAGGGATTTTGGGAGTTAATTTTTGATCTTTTTGGTTCATCTGTACTAATGGAAATTCGGGATTTTTCAGATCGATATACTCTATTTGACTAGAATTAAATTTTGTTGCTAAATGGCGCATTTGGGCGAGTACCTTAATTTGTTCAGATAACTGGGGGCCTGGAACACCGAGATGCACATTTCCTAATTCTGTTTTCAAAATTAAATTTGTTGGATTTTGGCAATCAATTTCCATCACTTTCACGGGACTTTGACTCACAGCTTCATGGAGTTGAGTCCAGTAGAGACAGTATTGATTTGGCGAACCAATTACTCTGAGATTGGGTAATTTTCTAGTGGGATTCAGTGATGTATATTTTTCTAAAGGCATCCAGGCCCCACTTGCATCTAGTAAGCCGATTGTTACTTTTTTGGTGCCACGTGTTTGAGTTACCGCTACAGGTACTCGTTCTTGGATTTCAATGATTAATCCAGGAGGAAATAGGCGGCGTCTGACGATCGCTTGGGCAATAGTTGGTTGTTTCTTCAAAGAGTTAGCGATCGCTGACGGTTCAATCCGCCACAAAGACTGAGGGTAAGACAGCACCAACAATGACTGAGTTGTTTGATCCGACAGCAATTTATTGCTTGATTTCATCACTATTTGTTTGGGAGTCTTTAGCATCCACACCGGTTGGACTGCCACCCAAAACAATCCACCCGCCAAACCAGTAATGGCAAAGGTTCGCCAAATAGCTTGAATAATTCTCATCTGCCGCTGCCGACGCAATTTCTGACGACGCTGGGCTAGATGCGTGCGGGAAACTGATATTATGCCAGCCATTCACACCCCTTTTTGATTGCAATCTAAATTCCTTGACAAGCTCGTATCATTATTAATTTCAGTAAACACTGTTGGCATCTTTGAGCTGCTCTCCTCAAGACTTTTTTTATTTTTAGTAACACTTTACAGTAACTACACAATGATTATGGCGCTAGTAATTAGTCCGATTAAAGTTTCCGGTGTCCATTCTTAACTGACTGTAGTCTTTTTGACAAGTTATTTTTGAGGATTTTTCCTTAAAGATTACAAAATATTAATTGAGAGGTGTGGGATTTTGCTTTCTTGACAAATAGAATGTGAAATGATACATAAGTATTCCGGCATCTCTGTATACCTTGCTATAATTCATACCAGTCACACCATCGGCTATCCCAACTGATAACCATGAAAATTTGTAGCTTTTTTTACTTAATCCCTCAGCCATATAATTTTCTGGCAGGTCCAAAAGAAGGGAGAGATTGTCAAAACCTCAATGGCAGGTGTAAAAAGGACAGATATGCTTAATACCTGACGGGTCGAATGGCACGAATAAAAGATGAAACCCTTGCCAGGTAAGGATATAGGGGATAGAGTGTAGGTTCGGAAAAAATCAAGAAAAGTAAAAACAAGTGCGAACATAAATAAAGTTATTCGTCACTATACCCCACACCCTACACCCCACACCCAAAAGCTTTGTAGATAATGGGTTTGCATTATCTTAGTGCCATTCGCTATTAGGATCAATTAAATCTCTACCATACTACTGACAGTAATCTGCCAACAATCGCTGTCTTTTGCAAGACACTACCACCTTGTGGGTCAATCCTGTATCTACATCCTAGATAGGGATTAATTGTATAAAAAATTCAAACTAAACTGCATCTACATAAACCTCTACACACATGAAAACGACATTAAATTTGTCACGTTTTTATAAAGCATGTAACCCTAGCTACACGCTAAATATAAGTAACGTACTAGATCGGCAGTATTACATAGATTTTGCTGATGTACGTGGTTGCAAGATTGTTGAAGAATTGCAACGAACTATCATTCGGATTTCTCCTGATGAGCCAACCTGTCAGTTATTTACGGGTCATATTGGCTGCGGTAAGTCAACGGAATTGCAGCGCCTCAAGACAGAATTAGAGTTGGCAGGATTTCATGTGGTTTATTTTGAGTCCAGCCAAGACTTAGACATGGCGGATATTGATATCAGCGATATTTTGCTGAGTGTAGCCCGTCAAGTCAGTGCCAGTTTAGAAAGTATTAGCATCAAACTCAAACCTGGTTACTTTACTAATTTGTTTAAAGAAGTAGGCGATTTTTTGCAAAGCCCCATAGAGCTTTCTGGACAAGCAGAGTTGTCCTTGGGTATTGCCAAAATTACCGCCAAAACCAAAGATAGCACCCAGATGCGGAATCAACTAAGACAATATCTGGAACCACGTACCAATAGTATTTTGCAAGCGATTAACGAAGAGATTTTAGAAAAGGCTGTTGAACAGCTAAAGCTAAGGGGTCAAAAAGGACTGGTAGTGATTGTAGATAATTTGGATCGAGTGGATATGCGTCCCTTGGCATCCGGGCGATCGCAACCAGAATATCTCTTCATTGACCGAGGCGAACAGTTACGCCGACTTAAATGCCACCTAGTTTACACAATTCCCCTAACGTTAATTTTTTCCAATGAGTATGAGACACTGAAAAATCGTCTGGGGGGAGGGATTGCACCAAAAGTACTACCGATGGTATTGGTGCGGCAAAGAGATGGCAGTGACTACGAACCAGGAATGTCACTAGTGCGCCAGTTAGTTCTAGCTAGAGCTTTTCCAGAAGTTCCTTTGAATAGCAGACTTTTATTAATTACAGAATTATTCGATCGCTCCCAAACCTTGGATCGTCTATGTCGCGTTAGTGGTGGTCACATTCGTAACTTATTAGGCTTACTTTATAGCTGTCTGCAACGACAAGATCCGCCTTTTTCTAGGGACTGCTTAGAAGCCGTGATTAAGGATTACCGTGACGATCTGCTATTAGCTATTGATGAGTCCCAGTGGGAATTATTGTTTGAAGTAGTACAGCAGCAGAGAGTTAAAGGTGAGTCTGACTATCAGAGCTTACTAAGAAGCATGTATCTGTTTGAATATCGCGATCCTGTGGGGCGCTGGTTTGGCATCAGTCCAGCCTTAGCAGAAACAGAAAAAGTTTTGGCTTGGCAACAAAACAAGTAATAGTCAATTGTCATTAGTCATTAGTCATTTGTTAGTGAACTAATGACCAATGCCCCATATCCAATGTCTAATACTCCATATCCAATGCCCAGCCTCATATCCAATGACTAATGACAAACAGCTACGTGTCTACACCAAAGAAAATCAGCATACTTTGCAAAGACTGATTAGAGCGATCGCACTTTCCGAAGGTCAATTTGCTCTGATTTTAGTTCGATGCAACTATGGGCGATTACGCGAGCAAATGTTAGAGAATATTCGCTCGAACACCAAAGAAATTAATATCAGAGAAATCGTTCTCAATCCATCAACTACTTCTTTACACAGCACAATAATCTCAGAACTATCTTTAGATAATCCTGCCGTCCTTACAGACTCTTTACCGTCTGCTGTAATGATTTTCGGTATTGAGTCAACTACCGACCTAGAAAGCTTACTTACAGGTATTAACCAAGCACGAGATATCTATGCTGCGACTTTTCCATTTCCAGTGGTGTTGTGGCTCCAAGATGAAGTGGCATCATTGCTTTCAAAATTAGCACCTGATTTCAAAAGCTGGGCTGCAACTACGATTAAATTTGAAATGCCCAAAGCAGATTTAATTGCTTTGATTTCTCAAGAGGAAGAATCTTTATTTGCCAAAGTTTTAGAAGCAGGTGCTGAAACGTTTTTATCTAATGCCTTCCTAGATTTAGATCCTAAGTCGCAACACCGTCACGAAATAGAATCAGCCCGTAATGATTTACTACGCCTGTATGGCGTTAAATTAACACCAGGATTAGAAGCTAGTTTAGAGTTTGTATTGGGGCGCGATAAATACGCTAACGATCAAATTAATGGTGCTCTAGCCAATTATCAAAGAAGCCTAGCATTATGGCAGCAGGAAGCGAGGAGAATAGCAGAGTGGGAGAGTAATTCTTCTTTGCCTCTCTCATGTCCTCAACCTATACCCCCCTCATCTTTACTCAAGCAAGCAATAGTACTATTCCACCTGGGGCTTTGTTATCACCGAATGGCAGACTTATACCAGAATACTAGTAGCTATTGCGAACATGCTCTGTCGTGGTTTAAACAATGCTTGGAGCTATTGGAGGAGGTACAAAGAGAAGACTTAGTTGCTAAATTCATTTTGCCTGCTTGTGAAATGCTGCAACGCTTACAAGCCTGGGATGACTTAAAAGAATTAGCTCAAAAGTCATTACACCTACATAAAACTTATGGAACTCCCGCACAAGTTGCTCAAAATTATGGTTTTTTAGCAAATGTGGCAGCTTCAGAATCGAATTGGGTACTGGCTCATGAATTAGCAAATACAGCACTTTCTATCTCCGAAGAAGTAACACAAGTTTCTTTGCGAGACGCTTTGCGAAGACGACGACAAGAAAGTTGGTATCTTCTCTTGCTAGCACGCACACAACGGCATTTGGGTGAGTCGGAAGAAGCTATCAATAACTTGGAATGGGCGAGGGTAGTTTGTGAGCTACAACATCAGCCATTACTGTATTTAGAGATTTTAGAGGAACTGCGATCGCTTTACTTTTTTGAGTGTCATAACTATACAGAAGCCTTTAAGCTGAAGCAAGAAAAAATTAAAATAGAACATCAGTATGGCTTCCGTGCCTTTATCGGGGCAAGCCAATTACAGCCACAACGCCCTAGAATTAACCCAGTACTAGAACCTCACAAAATACCGTTTATTCCTGAAGAAATTGCTCAAGAAATATCTGCTTCTGGACGGCAACAAGATGTCAATCGCTTAATTGAAAGAATTGCCCGCGCTGACTACAAACTCACAGTTATTTATGGGCCATCGGGTGTAGGTAAAAGTTCAATTCTCAAAGCTGGTTTAGTCCCAGCACTCAAGGGAAAAGTTATCGGTGAACGCATTCCTATACCGATTGTTTTGTCTGTTTATACTGATTGGATAACAATCTTGAGCAGCAGTATCAACCAAGCATTAGCATATACAGGAATATCGGTTAATATTGACTCTACACCCACGATAATCCTAGAAAGAATTCGGCTAGCATCCGAACGCAATTATACAATAGTTATTATATTAGACCAGTTTGAAGAATTTTTCTTTGTTAGTAATCCTCCTACACAAAGAATAGAATTTTATAAATTTTTTAGTGAATGCTTAAATATTTCTTATGTAAAAATTATTCTTTCATTACGAGAAGATTACTTACATCATTTATTAGAGTTTGAACGTTTGAGTCAGAAAAATAGTACTGGCTTATATGATTTAGGAGTAATTAATAAAAATATTCTTGATAAAGATATTCGTTACTATTTAGGAAAATTCTCTAGCCGAGATGCAAAAGCCATAATTCATAGTCTTACTCAACGTTCACATTATGAACTAAGTGAGGAATTAATTAACCGATTAGTCCAGGATTTGACAGGAGAACTAGACGAAGTACATCCAATTGAATTACAAATAGTCGGCGCTCAACTACAAATAGAAAACATTACAACACTTGCGGAATATAAGCTTTGTGGTGGCTCGGCAAAATTGGTGGAACGCTGGTTAGGGGAAGTTATTAAAGACTGCGGTCAAGAGAACGAAGAGTTAAGTTGGAAATTATTATTTGAGTTAACAGATGAAAAGGGGACGCGACCTTTAAAAACTAAAGCTGATTTAGCGGCTGCATTAGTTAATAATTATGATATAGATACGATATCAAGCTTTGACAAGGTTGGAGAACTGATTTTAGAAATATTGGTGGGTTCAGGCTTGGTATTGCGAGTTAGAGAAGAGTTAGGCGATCGCTACCAGTTGGTTCACGATTATTTAGTTGAACCAATTCGCCAAAAGAATAACTATGGTATGCTCGCCGAATTAGAAAAAATCAAACTTGAAAAAACTAGAGCCGAAGCAGCCCAACAACTTAGTCAAAAACAACTAAATTTGGTATTGCAACGACGACTCCGGGAAGCGCGGATAGCAGGTGCAATCCTAGCAATTATGGGGGGAACAATCGCAGCATTATGGTGGCAAGCCGACTTACAAAAAAGAGCAGCAGTCCGCCAAACTCTACGAGCTGAACGTAGTGAAACCAACTTGCGAATTAGTGCGATCGCTGCTGCGAGTGAAGCTCTGTTTGCATCTAATAAAGAATTTGATGCCCTCTTAGAAAGTTTGCGAGCTTGGAGAGGACTTAAACAGGCAAATGGAGTGCAGCCAGATACCCGAATGCGGGTGGTAACAGCCTTGCAACAAGCAGTTTATGGGGTAACTGAGGTTAACCGCCTGGAAGGGCACACTGATATCGTCTGGGGAGTGGCTTTCAGCCCAGATGGTCAGTTGATAGCATCAGGTAGCCGAGATCAGACAGTGAAACTTTGGCATCCTGACGGTACTTTACTCCAAACCCTCAAAGGTCACACTGATGCTGTGAGTTGTATAAGTTTTAGCCCTGATGGTCAAACCCTAGCCTCCGCTAGCCTCGACAAAACAGTGAGAATCTGGCGCAAAAACTCGGTTACAGGTGAATTTGACCCCAAACCATATAAAATCCTGAGAGGACATGAAGATTGGGTTTATAGCGTCGATTTTAGTCCTGATGGCGAGTTATTAGTTACTGGCAGTAAGGATAAAACCATAAAACTCTGGCGCAAAGACGGTAGCTTAGTAAAAATACTGAGAGGACATCAAGGGTGGGTTAACTGGGTAAACTTCAGTCCTGATAGTCAATTCATCGCCTCCGCTAGCGACGATAAAACAGTGAAAATCTGGCGGCGGGACGGTAGCCTCGTAACAACTTTGCAGGGACATAAGCAAGGCGTGATTGTATCTATTTTCAGCCCAGACGGTAAATTCCTGGCGTCAGCAGGTCGAGATCAGACAGTGAAACTTTGGCGGCGAGAGAGTAGCAACACTAAAGACGGTTTTGACTTTTTTCCTTACAAAACTTTACGGCAGCATAACGGTACGGTGTGGAGTTTGAGCTTTAGTTCGGATAGTAAAAAGTTAGCTTCCGCAGGCGAAGACAATACCATAAACCTCTGGAGTATCACTGGTAATTTACTCAAAACCTTCAAAGGACACAGTGATGCTGTCGTTAGCATCGCTTTCAGTCCAAAAAACAAATTGTTAGCTTCAGGAAGTTTCGACAAAAGTGTGAAACTATGGAGTTTAGATGCTCCAAGACCGTCTATGCTTCAAGGGCATCGAGATCGAGTTTTGAGCGTTGCTTGGAGTCCCGACGGTCAGATGCTAGCTTCTGGTAGTAGCGATCGCACTGTCAAACTTTGGCAACGATACACCAGTAGTGGCGAGATCAAAACTCGACTTTACAAAACTTTGGTGGGACACACAAATAAAGTTCCTAGTGTCAGTTTTGACCCAAAAGGTCAAATGCTGGCTTCAGGAAGTTATGACAAAACTGTGAAACTTTGGCGGCTTGACGGTACTTTAATCATGACTCTCCACGGACATAGCGATAGTGTGATGAGCGTCAATTTCAGCCCCGATGGTCAGTTTTTAGCATCGGCTAGCAAAGATAAAACAGTGAAACTTTGGAATCGTGAGGGCAAGTTGCTCAAAACCTTAGTGGGACATCAGGGTTGGGTAAATAGCGTCAATTTCAGCCCTGACGGTCAGGTTTTAGCCTCTGCCAGTGACGATCAAACAGTGAAACTTTGGCGGCGGGATGGTACTTTGCTCAAAACTTTCTCGCCTCATGATAGCTGGGTATTGGGTGTCAGCTTTAGTCCCACTGACGAGTTGCTGGCTTCTGCGAGCTGGGATAACACCGTGAAACTGTGGCGACGGGATGGGACGTTGTTAAAAACTTTATTAAAGGGGTACAGTGATAGCGTCAATGCCGTGACTTTCAGCCCCAATGGTGAATTACTCGCCGCTGCCAGTTGGGACAGTACAGTGAAACTCTGGAGCCGTGATGGCAAATTAATTAAAAGTCTCAATGGGCATCGCGCTCCGGTATTAAGTGTCAGTTTTAGCCCAGATGGTCAAACACTAGCATCAGCTAGTGATGACAACACGATAATTCTGTGGAATTTACATCTTGACGATCTGCTTGTTCGTGGTTGCGATTGGCTAGGTGATTACCTTAAGCACAACCGTAATCTTGAAAAGCGCGATCGCCTTCTTTGTGATGGGATAACCCGTACAAACCCTTTTTAATTACGAATTATAAATTAGGTTGAAGCCTCAATGAGCAACCGCTCTTGGTTTAGCGGTTGATGAGGCGATCGGAGTTATTAATTCAGAGCTAGAAATAAATTTCGAGCTAATCAGTCAAAGGAGCGATCGCTCTCCAAAAGTTCATGGCTATTTTCTTCGGGAGCCTCTTGCGGCAAATTCGCTAAAAAGGCTTGTAGCCTCATGCGCTCAATATAGGGCCAGCCTCCCTCAGACTCAATATCTTTCAGCAGTGAGTAAAGTTGGCGGCGGTTAACAGGCAAACTCTCTTGAAAAACTCCATCTCGGATCTCTCGGTGTAACTGCTCTAATTGCCGCAGCAAAGCCAAAAGAGCTACAGTATCGCCTTCACAAGCTGTAGCGGCATCATACACCACAGTTGCGATCGCTTGCAGTTTATCAGACAACTTCTCTGATTCAATATTTTTGTAATCGTTCATGCCACCTTTTCCGTATAAATGAGATCAACTCAAATTTACCGGAGATTTTTAATTTTCCCTAGTTTGTCAGTTGTCTCCCTGTTATCGCATCTTCTCACTTGCCCTAGTTAGGGGTGAATATAACTAGATTTGTATCTTTATCAAAAGCAATTGCGATCGCTCCAAAAAGAGCGTAGTAACCTTTAGCATAGGCTCTACAGAAGCTAGATGCGATCGGGACGAGACTTTCTTGGATTTTGAGAACTTTGATTTTGAGTTAAAAAAAATCGTATGATCTGGCTGATTTACCCATCTAACAATGGGCTGTATGTAGTGGCGTCACATACATGATACAAAAAGACTTGGGCGACGCCGCTTTTGCGATAAGCAAAAGCAAAGTGCGAAGCAGACACCCCTGTTCGCACTTTTCAAGGCACAAGCATTTATGCTTCTCTGTGTGAGGCTTACTCATACACTCGCCCAACTCTAAACAAATGCCACCAACAGTAAAACTGCTGGTTTTTTGCTCCCCTAGTGACACACATCCAAAATGGATCCAGTGTGCTACTTAGTCTGGGGTCTACACCCCAAGCTCAAGAGAGCGACACGTTTAACTACGTTTAGCAGAGAAAAGTTTGAGCAGCGTCTGATAACTAGACACCCGAACACTTGCTTCAACTCTCTTAATCAGAGCAAAGCCGTGTTTGAACAAAGGTAGCTTTTCGCAGAGTAGCGGCTTCTCATTAGAGATAAAAGCTTCGATGCAGTTTTACAACTTAGATATTAATTTTTGAGATTGAGGTTGACCATGAGGTATCGCGCTTTAATTGTTGCATTCTTGGCTTTGTGCCTAGGGCTAATAACCGCTTGTAGTGATGCTCCTGCTAGCAGTAGTGGTAGAGATGTACTGACTTACGATCAAATTCGCGGCACTGGCTTGGCTAACAAATGCCCCCAACTAGCAGAAACAAGCCGTGGTTCCCTTCCCATTGATTCTAGCCAGTCTTATACCATCAAAGAACTTTGCTTGGAACCAACTAGCTTCTTCATTAAAGAAGAACCTGCTAATAAACGGCAAGAAGCAGAATTTGTTGCTGGCAAATTGTTGACCAGATACACTTCCACCATTGACCAGGTGCAAGGTAATCTGAAAGTCAACGCAGATAATAGCCTGACTTTTACGGAAACTGATGGTCTTGACTTCCAAGCCATCACTGTGCAACTTCCTGGTGGTGAACGAGTACCTTTCCTCTTCACCATCAAAAATTTGGTTGCTCAAAGCCAACCCAGCTTGACTAGTATTAACACCTCTACGGACTTTGAAGGCAGCTTTAAAGTTCCTTCCTATCGTGGTGCTGCCTTCCTAGATCCCAAAGGTCGTGGTGTAGTTAGTGGCTACGATAATGCCGTAGCTCTCCCCGCCCAAGCAGATGATGAAGAACTTACCCGCACTAACGTCAAGCGTGCTGAAAATCTCAATGGCAAGATTTCTCTGCAAATCGCTAAAATAGACAGTTCTAGCGGTGAAATTGCTGGCACTTTCGAGAGCGAACAGCCATCTGATACAGATTTAGGTGCTGGCGAACCTAAAGAAGTCAAGATTCGTGGTCTATTTTATGGACGGGTTGAATCGACTCGTGGTTAAATCCTCGAAAGTAAGGCAACTGACTGGCACTCAAAACGACAATTCTGTAAGTATCAGACTTGATCGCAAAAGTTAAACTATCCACCCTCTCTTTAAAAAAGAGGGTGGATAAATTTTTTACAAAAATGAGAATAAAGTTAAATCTGAGTAAAATTGGGGGCAAAATAGCCCTGACAATTGGGAAAATTATTATGCCTCAGTCTTATGGGTGACATGATTCATCCCTTTAACCTTTTCCCTTTCATTAAAACACTATAGACTTAAGTACAAAAAAGGGTGAGACGCCCTTTTTTTATTGACTTGCGTAAATATACATAAGATTTTTTTAAATTATTAGTAGTTTTTAACTATTGGATAATTTTTATTGGGATGAACACGTAATTTTACTGTAAATCCAACTTTTGCTTGTCAAGCAAAAGCTCCACTACTGTTGTTTCGTTTCTCTAAATTAACTTCATCATTAATTAATTCAAGTTAAGTACAATCTCGGTTTGATATTTAGTGATTAATTTTATATTTTATTTCTATGTGGTTCTAAAAAAGCTACAGGTCATACCAAAGATAAATAACCAACTAAATAATGATTTCGCCCATTTAAATTTTGCTCGATTGTCAAGTAACCTATGGAATTTTAATAGAAAGTCTTTATTATCTACCATAGTATTTGCTAGGAAATATATCGCAAGATTTCATTTGATATCGTGCGATCGCAGCTGAATTTAAAAAGCGAATAATAATTGATTCTTTATTTGCTCAATAAACCCGGTGCTATGCCTACCACAGTCACCAATGAACTAAAGCACGAAATTTGGCAGTTGTTGCGAGAATATCAGCAATCTCCGTCAGAAAATACCCGCAATCAACTGGTAAAACTCAATTTTGGACTTGTGAGAAAAGAAGCTCACTATTGGACAAATCAATGCCATGAAACCTACGATGATTTGCTCCAAGTTGGATGTTTGGGTTTAATCAGAGCTATTGAAAGATTTGAAATTTCCAAGGGACATGCCTTCAGTTCCTACGCTCTTCCCTATATTCGGGGTGAAATTCAACACTATCTCCGAGATAAAGGTGTCACCGTGCGAATTCCTCGGAGATGGTTAGCGCTCCAACAGCAAGCAATAGGAGTATCACGTTCTTGGCGTGAAAAACACAATCGTCAACCAACCGACTCGGAATTAGCAGCAGCACTGGAAATTTCTCCAAACGAATGGCAAGAAATTAAATTAGCATGGGTCAATCGCGCTCCCTTGAGTCTTGATGTGCCAATCCAAGATGGAGAAGAAGGTTCTACCTGCTTGGGAGAATTGGTTCCAGATCCTCACTATCGCAGCTTTCAACTGGCACAAGAAGACCAACTTCGCTTACAACAAGCGTTGGTTCAGCTAGAAAAACGCACCCGCGATGTGTTGGAATGTGTGTTTTTGCAAGATTTGACCCAAAAACAAGTTGCAGAACATCTGGGCATCAGTGTAGTAACGGTTTCCCGTAGAGTCAAGAAAGGACTGGATTTGATGAAAGAGCTTATGGGTGTGGCAGAAGATTGACTGCAAACAAACAACAGACCGCAGTTATACTGGGTATGCAGTGCTAAAAATAACCATTGAAATGTAAAAAATTAGGTTATAAAGGGAACATACTTTGCCTTTAATCCAAATTATAGGCATTGTTTATTTCCACTTTTCAATTTTCCAATGGCTTTTGAGAAAGGCTCATGGGCATAACTTCAAAAATTACAATTGCAGCTATTCTAACTTTGGCGCTCACCGGATGTGCTTCTGAAGATACACCACAAGCCATCAATCCTGTGCCAGTTCCCAAAATAGCAAAAAAGTCGCCACCAGCGGCTCAATCCTTTAAAAATCCAGTGATACCGGCTAAACAGGTCTCACAAGTTAATCTTGCATCTGTTAGCTTGATTCAATCCACTAATGCTACAGAGCGGACACGGGAACTTATGGTATCAAAAGCTCGAAGCGATCCTTTTGCACAACTTTTCGGGCAGACTGTTATCGGAATGTCTAAAACATCTGGAAGACCAGTTCCCGTGTTGCCTAAGCTACCTACTGCATCACTAACAGTACGAAAACTTCCAACACGCAGCATCGCTTTAAATCCAAAGAAAAATAACGTTTCTTCTCTACCAAAAAAAGTCAATCCTAAAAAAGTCAATCCTACCTTGACTTCAGTGTTGCCTAAAGTTTTGCCTCAAGTTGTCCCCAACCCCACTTTAGTCTCTGTATTGCCACCGCCAGCACAGCCTGAGTTAGCAAGGGCAGTGATTGTGACTGGTGTAGTTCTAATTAGTAAAGAACCACAAGCAATTATCAAAGTACCGGATGAGCCGACAAGTCGGTATGTACAGGCGGGACAGCGATTAGCAAATGGCGTACTGATTAAACGTATTGAAATGAATCAGGGCTACAACCCGATCGTGATTTTGGAACAATATGGTATTGAAGTTGCCAAAATGGTAGGGGAAGGGACTGTCAAATCAACATCGTCAGCTGCATCTGCTACCGGCAATGCTATTTCTGTGATAACGCCCCTCCAAAATACCTTTAATGTGGGAGCTTCATAAAGATGGAGACTAAGGAAAAAGTTGAATTCGCTGGTTTGCCTTTAGCTGTTTATAGAGAAATAGCAGCTCATTTACGTCAAGTCGAAGGGGTGGAAGTGGATTTAATTCCCCAGTCATCCCAACAGTTTGATTACAATCAAAGTCAAATTGCTGGCTTGAGCCTCTTGTGGACACCAAACTCTAGCTTAGAAAATCGGCAACGAGTTAACCAGATTTTGGCTTACTATCAAAATCGCTATATGAATCCTATTTGATTTTTTGATTTGTGAGAATTGCAGCCCAGAACCCCGACTTATTAAAGAAGTTGGGGTTCTTGTTGTTCGCGAATCATTCTGAAGTTAATTCCACAGAGCAGCGATGTCTCCGACGGGCTACGCCTACGCAGTAAGTATTATTTAACATAGGTTCATAAAGAATACTGTCTAACGACCTCACAACACGCAGCAAGGTGAGGATTTCAAAAAGCAACGTTATGATAATTAATGCATTAATCGAGCTTGGGTCTAATAATAAATAAGTTGGCACAAATAAACCTCCAGAGTACGGAGACGATTAATTGTCTCTGTACAGCAGTCAAAAACCATTGCTCTTGACTGTATATTTAGGTGCTGCGTCCAAGCAAAATCAGCCGTTGTACAAATTTCCATAAGGATAATTCAAGTGACTAGGACTAATTCAGACTTTCTTTCTTCCAGCGATCCGGCGATCGCAGGGTTAATCAACGACGAACTACAGCGTCAACAAGATCACTTGGAATTGATTGCTAGCGAAAACTTTACGTCTGCTGCTGTACTGGCGGCTCAAGGTTCGGTACTGACAAATAAATATGCTGAGGGTTTACCTGGTAAACGCTACTATGGCGGTTGTGAGTTTATCGATAAAATTGAGCAACTAGCGATCGACCGTGCTAAACAGATATTTGGTGCTGCTCATGCGAATGTGCAACCCCATTCTGGCGCACAAGCCAATTTTGCTGTGTTCCTGTCTCTGTTGGAACCAGGGGACAAAATTATGGGAATGGATTTGTCTCATGGAGGACATCTTACCCACGGTTCTCCTGTCAATTTCTCAGGTAAGTGGTTCCAAGTTAGCCACTATGGTGTCAGTCAACAAACAGAACAACTTGACTACGATCAAATTCGCGAGCTGGCGCTGAGGGAGCGTCCTAAGCTCTTGATTTGTGGTTATTCGGCTTATCCCCGTGTAATTGACTTTGCAAAATTCCGTAGTATTGCTGATGAAATCGGCGCTTACTTACTTGCCGATATTGCTCACATTGCTGGTTTAGTTGCCACTGGTCTTCATCCCGACCCCATTCCTCACTGTCACGTAGTCACAACAACTACTCATAAGACTCTACGCGGCCCTAGAGGTGGTTTAATCTTGACTGGCGACGCAGAACTAGGTAAAAAGCTAGATAAATCTGTTTTTCCTGGCAGCCAAGGCGGGCCATTGGAACACGTTATTGCTGGTAAGGCAGTAGCTTTTGGAGAAGCCCTCAAGCCTGAGTTTAAAACTTATTCTGCCCAAGTAATTGAAAATGCTCGTGCTTTGGCCGAACAACTGCAAAATCGTGGTTTAAAGTTAGTATCTAACGGCACTGACAATCATTTAATCTTAATAGATTTACGCTCTGTAAGCCTAACTGGTAAGCAGGCAGATCGGCTAGTCAGTACCGTGAATATTACTGCTAACAAGAATACTATTCCCTTCGATCCGCAGTCGCCATTTGTTACCAGCGGTCTGAGGTTAGGTTCGCCAGCAATGACCACACGGGGCTTAGGAGTAGCAGAATTTACCGAGATTGCCAATATTATTAGCGATCGCCTACTTTCTCCAGATTCCGACGTAGTAACCCAAGATTGTCGGCAACGGGTAGCGGCATTGTGCGATCGCTTCCCCTTATATCCTCATCTGGAAATTCCTGTACCAGCATTAGCCTGACATGATAGTTAGGAGTTCAGAATTAGGAGTGATGAGTTTTAAATATTGAACTCCTAACTCCTAACTTCTAACTCCTAACTTTTAACTTCTAACTTCTAACTATTCCTTCCAATGAGTGCAGAAATTATTTGTGTTGGTACTGAACTATTGCTAGGAGATATTCTCAACGGCAATGCTCAATTTTTGGCGCAACAATTAGCGCAATTAGGTATTCCCCACTACTATCAAACAGTGGTTGGAGATAATCCAGAACGGTTGAAGCAAGTTATAGAAATTGCTATTTCCAGAGCGCAAATTCTCATTTTCACCGGTGGACTTGGCCCCACACCAGACGATCTAACTGGCGAAACCATCGCCGATTTTTTTAAAGTCCCGTTGGTAGAACGTTCTGACATTATCGAAGATATAACACAGAAATTCGCCCAACGCGGTCGGATTATGTCACCAAGTAACCGCAAGCAGGCTTTGATTCCCCAAGGTGCAGAAATTCTACCCAACCCCACCGGAACAGCACCCGGTATCATTTGGCAACCCCGTCCTGAAGTCACGATTTTTACCTTTCCCGGTGTTCCCAGTGAAATGCACGCGATGTGGGAAGAAACAGCTGTGCCATTTCTCAAAAGTCAAGGTTGGGGTAAAGAAATTATTTACAGTCGGAGTTTAAAGTTTTGGGGTATTGGTGAATCTGCTTTAGCGGAAAAGGTTTCTTCGTATTTGAAGTTGCCAAATCCCACAGTTGCCCCTTATGCAGGTAAAGGGGAAGTTAGATTGCGAGTTTCTGCAAAAGCAAATTCAGAAGCAGCCGCAGAAGCCCTAATTGCGCCCATTGAAAAACAACTTAAAGAAATTGCCGGACTGGATTTTTACGGCGTTAATAATGATACTCTGGCTTCCGTAGTCGGTCAGTTGTTGCGGGCATCAAAAGAAACACTTTCAGTGGCAGAATCTTGCACTGGTGGAGGTTTAGGGCAAATGTTGACTGAGATTTCTGGGAGTTCTGATTACTTTTGGGGTGGAGTAATTTCTTATGACAATTCGGTGAAGGTTAGGTTGTTGGGGGTTAACCAAGAAGATTTAGATAAATTTGGGGCGGTAAGTGCTACTGTTGCAGAGCAAATGGCTGTTGGAGTCAAAACCCGCCTTGCAACAACTTGGGGACTGAGTATTACTGGAATTGCTGGCCCAACCGGAGGAACAGATACAAAGCCAGTGGGTTTAGTTTACATTGGTTTAGCCGGGCCAAAGAATGAAGTGACAAGTTTTGAGTATCAGTTTGGTACTGTACGAGGTCGGGCTTTAATTCGTTATGTGAGTGCAAATGCAGCGTTGGATAATCTGCGCCGGAAGTTGTTGACGAGGTAGCAGGTATATTATGTTTGTCATACAGATTGTATGACAAACGAACCTAACGATGCGAATTAATGCACAATTAGATGACGAGTATGCCGATAAACTAGCCTTTATTTAACAGCAGGCTAATCAAGCAGTAACGGATGTGATTAAGTCTGCTATTGAGTTGTATTACCAGCAGCTTTTCGGATGTTGGATTGGACTGAAGAAAAAATCAGAATGCAAACGCCCCAATCATAAAAATTCAATTGCAATGACGTAACCGTCCGCTGGAAGCGATCGCAAGTTAATTAACTGAAGGGCGATCGCCGATGTTCAAAAACTGTAAACTGTTTAATTCTACGTTTAATTACCAAGAAATAATCTTTACTCAAAATTCAATCTATCAAAATAGTGAATTCATTTCATAACTATTGATTCCAGAACTTCTATCTAGAGATCGATATCTCTAACAAGCTAAATGAAGTAGAAATAGTATACTAAATCACATGAGATTGTATTGTATGAAATCCAATTATGTTGCAAAACAGTTTTCCACCGTAAAACGCTGGATGGCCACAGCGCTGTTTTGTATGTTAGCGATCGCTTTCGTTTGGCAAGGTGCATTTTTCTCGAATACCTCAGCACTAGCCGATCCTGCTGCAACCTTGATTGCATCCTCAGACACAAGCGATCGCGCTCAAGAAAAAGCTAGTAGAGATGCTGGACGAACCAAGAATTTCATTGATGATACAGCAGACAAAGTTAAGGATGCTGCCAAGAGCAATGCCAGTAAAGTTGACCAAGCAACAGACAATGGTAGCTTCGTTGAGCGCAAAGCAAAGAAAGATGCCGCTACAATTCAGAGAAGAGCAAATGAAGATGCATCTCGGACTAAAGAAGCAGTAGACAACACCAAGAATGTTGTTGAACGTACTGTTGAAAACATTAAAGATGCTTTTGGTAAATAGAGATATAGATATAGCAATCCTATTGGATTTGTAAAAATCGAAAGCTTGAAATTTCCGACTTCTTAAAGAGGTCGGAAATCTTGTTGTTTGCGAGTAATTTCGGAAAATCTCAGGTTATATCAATATTATTACAGCAATTTACAGGTAGTTAAACATTATGGTAGGGTAACACAGATAGTTCTGTATCCCTATAAGGGATTGTAATTAATGCCTCGTTTCCAATTGGAGACTCTTAACGAGATATATACTAATAAATGAAGTTAGATAAAGTAATCAAGTAACTTTAGATACATATTTGTCACAGTTATAAGAACTAGCGATCGTTGATAAAATTAGCTGCTGTCACCGAATAAAGGTAGAAACTATAGTTAAATATTTACTAGCAATTATGCTAGATATGTAGCTGTAAATAAAATATTTGATTTTCATTTGTATTAACTTAAAATGCCAACATTGAGTAATATGCTTAGGGAACTTCCGCAAATTACTCTTAAAAAACTTGTTTTTATATACGCATTACAGGCATTTTTTAAGTAGCATTACCCATGAGAAAATGTGTTATAACTTTAACTGATTGCAATCTTATTTGACGAATTGTTAATGGTTAACAAATTTTTCACCATCGTCAATTAAGAAGTTATACTTTCCACTACAACTTAGTAACAATGTAAGAGTTTGATTCTGTAGACAACCCGACCGTGGGAAAATCAAAATACCGAGACTCGAAGTTAGAGAGGAAAACCTTATAATATGCATCTGAGCGAAATCACCCATCCTAATCAGTTGCACGGTTTATCTGTTCGCCAACTGCAACAGATTGCCCGTCAGATTCGAGATAAGCATCTTCAAACAGTAGCAGTTAATGGTGGACACTTGGGGCCAGGGTTGGGTGTTGTCGAATTAACACTAGGACTTTACCAAACACTGGACTTAGATCGAGATAAAGTGATTTGGGATGTAGGACACCAGGCTTATCCCCACAAACTGCTTACAGGACGTTACGATCGCTTCCACACCCTCAGACAAAAGGACGGAGTTGCAGGCTATCTGAAACGGGGTGAAAATAAGTTCGATCACTTTGGGGCTGGACACGCTTCTACAAGTATTTCAGCAGCATTGGGCATGGCTTTAGCGCGAGACTTGAAAGGGGAAAAATTTAAAGCTGTTGCTGTGATTGGGGATGGCGCACTGACTGGGGGTATGGCTTTAGAAGCCATCAACCATGCCGGACACATGCCGAAAACTAACCTGTTGGTTGTTCTCAACGACAACGACATGTCCATATCTCGTAACGTCGGCGCGATTCCTCGCTATCTCAACAAAATGCGCCTCAGCCAACCGGTGCAATTTATTAAAGATAATCTTGAGGAACAGTTTAAGCAAATTCCCTTCGTGGGTGAATCCCTGTCACCCGAACTCGGACGCATCAAAGAAGGTATGAAGCGCTTGGCTGTTCCGAAGGTAGGTGCAGTTTTTGAAGAACTCGGCTTTACCTACATTGGTCCAGTGGATGGGCATAATCTCGAAGAATTGATTGCCACTTTCCAACAAGCACATCAGATACCAGGCCCAGTTTTGGTACATGTGGCAACAGTAAAAGGCAAAGGTTATGAAATTGCCGAACTAGATCAAGTTGGGTACCACGCCCAAAGCCCCTTCAACGTAGCAACTGGCAAAGCCATTCCTTCTAATAAACCCAAACCCCCAGCTTATGCCAAAGTCTTTTCTCACACTCTGGTAAAACTTGCCGAACAAAACCCCAAAATCGTCGGCATTACTGCGGCTATGGCAACAGGGACAGGTTTAGATAAACTTCAAGCAAAACTGCCGAATCAATATATAGACGTCGGTATTGCGGAACAACACGCAATTACTCTAGCAGCAGGACTTGCAACTGAAGGGATGCGACCTGTAGCTGTTATTTATTCTACCTTCCTGCAACGCGCCTACGACCAAATAATTCACGATGTCTGCATCCAAAACCTGCCAGTATTTTTCTGCTTGGATCGGGCAGGAATTGTCGGTGCTGATGGCCCAACTCACCAAGGTATGTATGACATTGCCTATCTGCGTTGTATTCCCAACATAGCAATAATGGCACCCAAAGACGAGGCAGAACTGCAAAGCATGATAGTAACTGGTGTTGAGCATACCAGTGGGCCGATCGCAATGCGCTACCCTCGTGGCAATGGCTACGGCGTTCCCTTGATGGAAGAAGGTTGGGAACCTTTAGAAATCGGTAAAGGCGAGATTCTGCGTACAGGCGATGATGTGTTAATCGTTGCTTATGGCACAATGGTCTATCCAGGAATGCAAGCAGCTGAAATTCTCAGCGAACATGGCATTGAAGCAACTGTAATTAATGCCCGTTTCGTTAAGCCGTTGGATACCGAGTTGATTTTACCTTTAGCGAAGAAAATCGGCCGTGTTGTCACCTTAGAAGAAGGCTGTGTCATGGGTGGCTTTGGTTCTGCGATCGCGGAGGCTTTACTAGATGCAGATATTCTTGTTCCTGTCAAGCGATTTGGTGTACCAGATATATTGGTAGATCATGCTGAACCCAATGAATCTAAGACAGAACTAGGTTTAACTAGTCATCAAATAGCAGAGAGAGTATTGCAAGCTTTCTTTAAGCAGCAAGTATCTGCATCTGCTGTGGTTTAGTTTACTTATCAACAGTATTATCTAAAAATAACCCCTATAACAGGGGTTATTTTTGTGAGAATATTAGCGATCGCTATTTCTACTCACTCTTCACCAATTGCAATAAAATTAAAAGCGGACTTTTCTTTCGTGACTGCTAGTTCATAAATTGACTGTTATTGATGTATTAGCAAATTGGCAAATTACCCCAACAGATATATTTAGTTGGTTAAAGGTTAAATAGTTAAAAGGGCGGTTAGAAACCGCGCGCCAGTTGCTTCAAGTCGGCAAAGCCGCCCAACGCACTGGCTTGTCTACACAAGCACAACCTACAGAGTGGGTTTCAAACCCTCAATTTTTACCTCGTTACCTTGTTCCCAGAATAGTAGGTTGGGTTTCGTTCCTCAAGCTAACCTACGCCTTGCGGAGAACACTTAAATTAGAAAGGAAACTGGGGTTTGAGTAAGTAAAAGCAGCTTTTGCTTGCGGAAAACACCAAAATGAGAAAGCAAAAGCTTCTTTTGAATAAGTCAAAGCTCATTTTGAGAAAGCATTTCGGTATATTGAGCAAGCAAACGGGCATTTTGATAAAGCAATTAGGCATTTTGATAAAATAATCAGTAAATTTCCTTGACAATTAAAAATCACGGCTGAACAAAGAAAGCCAACATTTAGAGAAATTGATAACTTTTCCGTATAATTTCTCAGCCTAATTGGTATTACATTAAAGTTTGAAGTGTATTTATTGCCTTAAATTATAAAAAAGCAAGCATATTATTTGTAAAATTCTAAAATTCTTAACTTTAAATTTATATTTCTGATTTTTATCTGAACTAGATAAAAAAAGAATTTCTTAATAATTTATTTTCAATTCACCGCAGAGCTTGAATAGTATTATGTTTCGTTAAAATAGAATTGCTGCTATAAATAGAACAGTGTATCTACATAAAGTTTAATAAATTACTGTAAAAATCCGCCAGCATTTACTTACTCGTAATTTTAGAACCGTGCAAATTCATCCTCACTCCAAATTTAACCAAAACCGCGATCGCCGCGAGCAGGGGTTGCAAAAATTGCTCGATCGCCTTGTCAGGTCAATAGAGCAAAATGAGTTAGTCCGGCAAACAACCAATCAACTCAGAGAATCGCTTCAGGTCGATCGGGTGGTGTTGTATTATTTTTACGGGCAGTGGGAAGGACAGGTAACTTTTGAATCTTTAAGTTCTCAAGAATTTTCAATCCTGGGTTCCACTGGCCCAGATGATTGTTTTAACAACGAGTATGCTGCTTTATACTTAGCAGGACGGGTAAGAGCGATCGCTGATATTGAATTAGAGCCAATCGAGGCTTGTCACCGAGACTTTCTCCGCAGTATGCAGGTTCGCGCCAACTTGGTTGCACCAATTGTCATCCCTAGAGGATTATGGGGATTACTAGTAGCACACCACTGTCAAGGGCCTCATGATTGGTCGCCATCAGATATACAAATGATGCAAACAGGGGCACAAACTCTAGCAACAGATCGAAATATTCTAGAGAGTTAAAAAGGCGGTTAATAAAAAGGGCGGTTAGAAACCGCGCGCCAGTTGTTTCAAGTCGGCAAAGCCGCCCAACGCACTGGCTTGTCTACACAGGCAAAACCCACCTCCGTGGGTTATAAACCCTGAATTTTTCATGATTTCTGCGGAGGCGGACTTTGTTTATATAGCTGCGAATTCTATGAGACTGTTGGCGAATAAATGAGGGGTCTTACCCCTCATCAAAGAAGGCAGTAATCAGTGAGCAGAATAATTGTGAGACAAAAG
>NZ_JBALDR010000046.1:0-109827 GCF_036917315.1 Nostoc sp.
TAAACGAGCACCCATATTTCAGTTACCTCAGTAGATGCATTCTCCGTATTTACTTATCTTTACATAATTAGGTTTTTTCGCACCTACCTACTTACCCCTGAATGGAAGATGCTGCTGAATGGACGGCAACCAAGCTTGAACCTTGGAGTACGGGCAACTGTAGGGGTTCGATTCCTCCATCTTCCTCTTTTTCCACCTGAAGCCGAAAAGCGAGGCGCTGTGCTGATAACACAGAAATAGGAGGGGCAGTACCTCCCTGGTGGATTTATATCTAGTGTTGGTGTTACAAAGCTTGCGATGTAATACGATCGCACTTGCTCATTTCTTTTTCAAATTAACTAGGGTGGTTGGCATACCGGCTGTGCAGCGGGCTTTTAACTCGCAGAAATAGGTTCGACCCCTATACCACCCACTAAACAATTAAAAATTTAAAATTTAAAATTCAAAATTAAGAAATGCAATCTTAGTTAGCCTTTTGGCAATTGCTAATATGTAGCTTGAATGCAAGTTGGGTTATGAATAGCAACTAGCGATCGCTAGTTCAGAATGTTGCAATAGTATATCTTTATCCAGAGCACTTACGGGATATTGCGGTGTTACTGCCAGTAGTTTCTCAATTCTTTCTCTGGCTGCTTCTACGACTGCTTCATCTAAGCTACCGTTACTGAGCGAATCAGCAAAATCCTCAGCAATCCGATAAGTTCTTTCAATAGATGATGAATTAATATTACGCGAAACAATAAACAAGTCACAGCCTGCATTAAATGACCGCGCCACAGTACCAGCTTTCATAAACATATCTGAGATCGCTTTCATATCCAAATCATCAGATACAACTACTCCCTCAAAGCCAAGTTCCTTTCTAAGTATGGTTTTGAGGATAGCCTGGGAAAGCGTTCCTGGTACATCAGGATCTATCTTGGGAAATAAGATATGGACAGTCATAATCAAAGGAATCTGTACTTCGATTAAAGCTCTGAAGGGTATGAGTTCTCGAAGTCGCAGGTCTTCTAGAGTTAAATTCAGTATTGGTAACTCAATGTGAGAGTCTTTGCTGGTGTCTCCATGTCCGGGGAAGTGTTTAGCGCATCCCAAAATTCCTGAATCTCGAAGTCCAAGGTAGTAATCACGGGCACCCTGAGTAGCAGTTTCGGAAGTGTTACCAAAGGCGCGAGGCCCAATCACGGGGTTGTCGGGATGGGAAAAAATATCTGCTACAGGTGCCCAAGATAAATTTATTCCCAGTGATTTTAGTTCTACCGATGTGGCTTTTGCTACTTCATAAGCGTGGGATCGCAGTAAAAAAGCATGAGGAAAGCGGGTAATTGGCGGTGGTGTACGAATGACACGACCTCCTTCATGATCGAGAGTCATGAACATAGAATCACGTTCAGTATATTCTCGTATCTGTTTATTCAAATCCTTGAAACTTTCCAGCCAAACCTGATATGGGGTGCCATCCAAAAAGTTCTTAGCAAAAAAGATTGCCCCAATCGGTTTTAATTCATTGAGTGCGCGTTTATCGTCATCGCTTAATGTCGTGCCGGAAATACCTAAAATTAAGTGATGTCCAAAGCGCCTTAGCTCCTGCGATACACCCATAATCTTTTACCTATTAAGTTGTGCGGTAAACAACTTGGTTGTTCAATTTAGAGGACATAAACATTTATCCTACACCCTTATAGGGAAAGGAAAGTTTTCTTTAAGTAATGCCTCAAACATTTCCTGAGAGCAAATACACAAATTAGCAAAGAAATCAACTACTTTAAGACAACTTTTAAAAATAGCTATTTTCAGTCAAAGGAAATACTTTTGTTTCCCTAAATCACTTGCATGTAAATATAGATAAAGCGCACACCGCAAAGCTATTGCCAACAATGGTATTGGCAATTTGCTTGGGCAAGTGCGCGTAGGTAAAATTCCCTTTGGCAAAAGTTTTTTGGGGAAGCGATCGCACAATAACTGCCAAATGTAACGGATTGCAACGTATAATGAGAACGATAAAACGGTTAAGAAATATTGAAGAGCAGTAGGGTTACATGCGAGTAGCGATCGCGGGAGCGGGACTAGCAGGACTTTCCTGCGCGAAATATCTTACAGACGCAGGTCACACACCCATTGTCTTGGAACGTCGAGACGTTCTAGGCGGTAAAGTGGCCGCATGGAAAGATGCTGATGGAGACTGGTACGAAACAGGTCTGCACATCTTTTTTGGCGCATATCCCAATATGTTGCAGTTATTCAAAGAACTGGATATTGAAGATCGATTGCAGTGGAAAGAACACACAATGATCTTCAACCAACCAGATGCACCAGGTACTTACAGCCGCTTTGATTTCCCAGATTTGCCGGCACCAATTAATGGTATAGTGGCAATTCTGCGAAACAACGACATGCTGACATGGACAGAAAAAATCCGCTTTGGCATCGGATTATTGCCGGCCATGATTCAGGGGCAAAAGTACGTTGAAGAAATGGACAAATATTCCTGGACAGATTGGCTGCGTAAACAGAATATTCCAGAACGGGTCAATAAAGAAGTTTTTATTGCCATGGCCAAGTCACTGAATTTCATCGGGCCAGATGAAATTTCAGCAACCATTCTTTTAACTGCCCTCAATCGTTTCCTCCAGGAAAAAAAAGGCTCGAAAATGGCCTTTCTGGATGGTTCGCCAACAGAACGATTGTGTCAGCCGATAGTAGATTACATCACCGAACGCGGTGGAGAAGTCCGCTTGAATGCCCCTTTAAAAGAAATTTTGCTAAACGCCGATGGTAGCGTCAAAGGATACTTGATGCGGGGGTTGAATGGAGACGAAGATGAAGTTTTCACGGCGGATTTGTATGTATCTGCCATGCCTGTTGACCCTCTGAAGGTAATTTTGCCAGCACCTTGGAAAGAAATGGAGTTTTTCCAAAAGCTAGATGGGTTAGAAGGCGTGCCTGTGATTAACGTGCATTTGTGGTTCGATCGTAAACTTACGCAAATTGATCACTTGCTATTCTCGCGATCGCCCCTCCTAAGCGTTTATGCTGATATGAGCAATACCTGCCGTGAATACGCCAACCCCGAACGCTCGATGCTGGAATTAGTTCTGGCCCCGGCAAAAGATTGGATTGCCAAATCCGATGAGGAGATTGTGGCTGCCACTATTGCCGAGTTAGAAAAACTCTTCCCCGACCACTTTGGGGGAGACAATCCAGCAACATTGCTGAAATCTCATGTGGTGAAAACGCCCCGTTCAGTTTACAAAGCGACCCCTGGTCGTCAACAGTACCGTCCCTCGCAAACAACCCCCATTAGTAACTTCTATCTCAGCGGGGATTACACCATGCAACGCTACCTAGCCAGTATGGAAGGTGCCGTACTTTCTGGTAAGCTGACAGCGCAGGCGATTTCTGAGGCCCTCCCGGTAGCAAATTCCTCAAACCTGCAAACGCTCACCCGACCGCCCGCAACGAATGCTGCAACTGCCTGATTCCCCGCCGCGCATGAAAACGCTGGTCTCTGTAGACGAGTCATACAAACTTTGTCGGCATCTCACAGCAAAGTATGCCAAGACTTTTTACCTGGGTACTTTGCTGATGAGTCCGGTAAAACGTCAATCTATTTGGTCAATTTACGCTTGGTGTCGCCGTACAGATGAATTGGTGGATGGCCCCGCATCTGCTATTACCACGCCAGAAACCCTAGACCTATGGGAACAGCAGCTGGAATCGATTTTTGCGGGGCGTCCATTAGAAAATTACGATGTAGCTTTAGTTGATACCCTCCAGCGCTTTCCGATGGACATTCAGCCATTTCGGGATATGATTGCCGGTCAGCGTATGGACTTATATCGCAGTCGTTATGAAACCTTTGAGGATTTATACCTCTACTGTTACCGCGTTGCTGGCACTGTTGGCTTAATGTCAACATCAGTTATGGGTGTGGATAACACCATATATGCAGCACCGTGGCAACAGAACAAACAACCTTATGTTCCCATAGAAGAAGCGATCGCTCTCGGAATTGCCAATCAACTCACCAACATCCTGCGGGATGTGGGAGAAGATGCCAAACGGGGACGGATTTACATTCCCCTTGAAGACTTGGCAAAATTCAATTATACCGAGCAAGACTTCTTCAAAGGTGTGGTAGACGATCGTTGGCGGGCATTGATGCGCTTTCAAATTGACCGCGCCCGCCAATTTTACACCACATCCGACCAGGGAATTACTTATTTAGCATCCGATGCCCGTTGGCCTGTGTGGGCAGCATCAATGCTGTACGGTCAAATTTTGGAGGCGATTGAACGCAACGATTACGATGTATTCAGTCAGCGAGCTTTCGTTCCCCAGTGGAAAAAGTTACGCACCTTGCCCGTAGCTTGGATGCGATCGCAAGTCCTTTAAGAAATTAGTCATTTGTCCCTAGTCCTTAGTCCTCAGTGTTTTATAAATAACCAAAGACTAATCACAAATGACCAATGACAAATGACTATTGACTCTTACTGCCAAGTCTGGTAACATTGATATTCGTGAGTCAGGAGAGGTGGCTGAGTGGTCGAAAGCGGCAGATTGCTAATCTGTTGTACGGCAGGCAACTCCGTACCGAGGGTTCGAATCCCTCCCTCTCCGTTTTTCAGCTTTTGATACACGGAGAATATTCTGTGTACAAAAAAAATTACTAATATCGGCGTAAATATTTCTACTCCCAAAGATGGATGATATGATTTATCCTTTGGAGTCTTGATAAGATCCAGCTAAGTTACAAACCTAGTTTGGATCTTATTTTTAGGCTCCTAAATATCTGAGGAGTGAGAGTAATTTATGATAAAAATTAGTGCCGCCTTAAGTTTAAGTATAGCTACCCTTGCGGCTGGGTTTCTACTTGGGGCTTGTAGTGATAACAGTAACCCCAACGGCACAGCTAACAACGGAAGTACCGCTACCCCAGCGACAAACTCAACTACTACAAGCAGTGCTAAAGGACTAAAAATTGGTTCTCTGTTACCGACGACAGGCGACTTGGCTTCTGTAGGACAGCAGATGCTAGGTTCCATCCCTTTACTGGTCGATACGGTTAACGCTTGCGGTGGGGTGAATGGCGAATCAGTTACCTTGGTGCAAGTAGACGACCAAACCGACCCGAAAGCTGGAGCTGCTGGTATGACTAAACTAGCAACTTTAGATAAAGTAGCAGGTGTAGTTGGTTCCTTTGCCAGTAGCGTTTCTAGTGCAGCAGTCTCCATTGCCACCCCGAATAAAGTAATGCTGGTTTCTCCTGGTAGTACCAGTCCCGTCTTTACCGACAAGGCTCAAAAAGGCGACTATAAAGGCTTTTGGGCACGTACAGCTCCCCCCGATACCTACCAAGCACTAGCTTTAGCCCAACTTGCCAGAAAAAAAGGTTTCAAGCGAGTTTCTACAGTCGTAATTAATAATGACTATGGCGTAGGCTTTGAAAAAGCATTCGTGCAAACTTTTGAAAAATTGGGTGGAACTATAGTTAATAAAGATAAACCTGTGCGCTACGACCCAAAAGCCCAGACATTTGATACAGAAGCGGCTGCTGCTTTTGCTGGGAAGCCAGATGCAGTTCTGGCTGTACTCTATGCCGAAACTGGTAGTCTGTTCTTGAAAGCCGCTTATCAGCAAGGTGTGGCGAAGGGAGTACAGATTCTGCTGACAGATGGGGTAAAATCTCCTACTTTTCCCGAACAAGTTGGCAAAGGCGGTGATGGTAAATATATTTTAACAGGAGCGATCGGTACAGTACCGGGTTCCGATGGTAAAGCATTAGAAGCTTTCAACAAGCTGTGGAAGGATAAAAAAGGTGGTGCGCCAGGGGAATACGCTCCTCAAGCTTGGGATGCAGCAGCTTTATTGACATTGGCGGCGCAAGCTGCTAAAGAAAATACAGGCGTTGGCATAGCCAGCAAAATCCGGGAAGTTGCTGATGGGCCTGGCACAGAAGTTAGCGATGTCTGCGAGGGACTGAAGTTACTTAAAGATGGTAAAAAGATTAACTACCAAGGAGCCAGCGGCAACGTAGATGTTGATGCTAACGGCGATGTCGTCGGTGTGTACGATGTTTGGACAGTAGGAGATGATGGCACAATCAAGGTGATTGACAAAGTTACCCCTAAGTAGAAACTTAGGAGTTAGGAGTGATGAGTTATAAATTTAATCAATTGAATCTTAATAACTCCTAACTCCTAACTCCTAACTCTTAACTATTTAATCCCACTGAAGTTGTAACCAACTCCTAACAACAAGCCCACATCAGTTTGATCGAAAAAACCGGCATTGATAGCAGCTGTTGCCGTAAATTGAGAAGTTAGAGGCACATCAATGCCACCAGTCACCAAAAAGGCAAATTTTGAATCATCACCAGTTTTGTAAGCTGCACCCACTCCGACGTAAGGTGCGATCGCTAATGGTTCGCTAAAAGCATCTGCTGATTTAAAGGTAAAATCGTAGGTGATCGGAAGTAGAACTGTGGTGTTGTCCCCAAATATGGCTGAGGGTCGCACTGATATAGAATTTGTCAGTCCGATTTTGCTGACTACTGCAAAGTTACCATCGCCCAAAGATGTGTCACCACCATTCAAACCAATGTTAGCCGCGACGCCAAGATAGCTACTACCACCACTGGTAGTTCTACCTAAATCAATATCAGATTGCGCCACTCTTATAGCAGATGGTTGAGCAGTTGTTTGAGAAGTCGGTTGTACAGGTTCAGAGGTGAGGGTTGCAGATGAGGTCGCCACTGTGCCTGGAAAGGGTATGGGTGTTACATTGGCGTTTTCCTGTATCGCAGTGTTGGGCGATTGCTCTACCTTAGTTAAATTTGTGACTGTAAAAGTTTCAGTTGTTTCTGTAGAGAGATTTTGGCTAAACTCGTTGGGAGACGCTACGGTTGCGGAAGGTTCAGTTAATGGCTGATTGCTCGACTTGTTTACTGTCTGGGCGCTTGCAGATAAACCGCTACTCAGGAATGTAAGAGCAGCTAAACTTGGCAACCAAAAAACACCTTTACGAAGAAAAATAGTATTCACGTTCACTCCTAAAACAATGTTGCCACGAAAAATAAAGATTTTTGTTGATTTAAGTCAACAAATTTGGGCAATATTCAAAATTTAACATCAAAAAATCGGTTTTTGCATTCTGACTTTACTTGATTTCTCTAGTTAATATTTACTAAAAAAAAATTAAATTTTATAGCAATCCTGAATCACTCATGAGAAACAAGAATACTCAACAACTTTTACAAAATCGGGGATTTGTGAGTTGCAATTTTCACAAATTAAATAGAATTGATATATTTATTTTAAATATCCTTAATTTGATAGATGACAAATAGTCTCTTTGCTTAAAACTAAGATAGTGTTTGTTAAGGAGGCGATCGCGACCTCTCCTAATGCAGAGAAGAAGTTTTTTAGCATAGTTGTCTTACCGCCAAAGGCAGCTAAATTGTGAAGTGATATTACGAAGCTTGCAAAAATATTTAGAAATTGCCTAGAAGGCAAACATAGTTCTAACGTAGAACCTATTAGGAGAGACTGGAGGCAAATGTGATGAGCGAAAATAATATTCAAAAGTATCGGTTTGTCTGTACCCTGACTTTCGGTGATATCTACGGCCAAATAATTGTTTGGTTGATTACGATTACCTTAAGTTTGGCATCAGCTTTGGCACTGATGGGTGCCAAGCGGCCCGTATACGCTTTAGCAACAGCGGGTCTCGTCGTTCTGCTATCGCTACCTTTCTTGTTGTTTGCGTTTGTCACTACCTTGTTAAATCATATTGAAGTTAGTCCTGTAGGGCCGGGAACCAAAATGGAACCTATACCAGGTAATGTATCTCAACAACAACCTGTACAAGCAACTAGCTAAAGAGTTAGGAGTTATGAGTTATGAGTTATAAGTCACTCTATTTGTGCCATAACTCTTTGTTTTTAACTTTTCACTCCTAATTTAAAAATTTGTTATAACGTCCCTGTCTGTAGGCAGGGAATTTTTTTGTAGAGATGCTACTGTTACAACGCACTAGCTGATTAATCACCTCTCTACAATAGAACAGCAGTGGTTTGCAATCAGGGGGCTAATTATGCTGGAACACGATGTGATTATTGTCGGGGGTGGATTGGCGGGATGTCGCGCTGCTGTAGAAATTGCCCGCACTGACCCTAGTTTAAATATTGCTGTGGTTGCCAAAACTCACCCAATTCGTTCTCACTCGGTTGCGGCTCAAGGTGGTATGGCTGCATCGCTGAAAAATGTTGATTCAGAGGATAGCTGGGAAGCACACGCTTTTGATACTGTCAAGGGTTCTGATTACTTGGCAGACCAAGATGCCGTAGCAATTCTCACCCAAGAAGCGCCAGGTGTGGTGATTGACTTGGAACATCTCGGCGTTTTGTTCTCTCGCTTACCCGATGGGCGCATTGCCCAAAGGGCTTTTGGCGGACATTCTCACAACCGCACTTGCTACGCCGCTGACAAAACCGGTCACGCGATTTTGCACGAATTGGTTAACAATTTGCGGCGTTATGGGGTGCAAGTTTATGAAGAGTGGTACGTGATGCGTCTCATTTTGGAAGAAAATGAGGCCAAGGGTGTGGTCATGTTCCATCTTTTGGATGGACATATAGAGGTGGTGCGGGCAAAGGCAGTGATGTTTGCCACAGGGGGCTATGGTCGCGTTTATAACACTACTTCTAATGATTACGCGTCTTCGGGTGATGGTTTGGCAATGACTGCGATCGCAGGTTTACCCCTCGAAGATATGGAATTTGTCCAGTTTCATCCCACTGGTTTATATCCGGTAGGGGTGCTGATTTCAGAAGCAGTACGGGGAGAAGGGGCGTATCTAATTAATAGTGAAGGCGATCGCTTTATGGCGAATTATGCACCCAGTCGCATGGAACTAGCTCCTCGTGATATTACCTCACGAGCGATCGCTTACGAAATTCGCGCTGGACGTGGTATTCATCTCAATGGCAGTGCTGGTGGCCCCTTTGTCTATCTGGATTTGCGCCATCTAGGCAAAGAAAAAATTATGAGTCGCGTTCCCTTCTGCTGGGAAGAAGCCCATCGTTTGGTAGGTGTTGATGCGGTAACTCAACCGATGCCAGTCCGTCCGACAATTCACTATTGTATGGGTGGTATCCCAGTTAACACCGATGGGCAAGTCCGCAGTAGTGGTGATGGTTTAGTTGATGCTTTCTTTGCTGCGGGTGAAACATCTTGTGTTTCTGTACATGGTGCAAATCGTTTGGGGAGTAATTCCCTGCTGGAGTGTGTAGTTTATGGTAAAAGAACTGGAGCTGCGATCGCCAAATTTGTGCAAAAACGTAAGTTACCCTCTGTAGATGAGCAACGGTATGTAACAGAAGCCCAGCAACAAATTCAATCTTTGCTAGAACAACCAGGACAGTACCGCATTAACCAAGTCCGTGAAGCTTTTCAGGATTGTATGACTGAGTTCTGTGGTGTTTTCCGCACTGAGGCATTAATGACTGAAGGTTTGCAGAAACTAGAGGAAATACAACAGCGATATCCACAAATTTATTTAGATGACAAAGGTAGTTGCTGGAATACGGAACTTGTAGAAGCCTTAGAATTGCGAAGTTTGATGGTAGTGGGACAGACTATTTTGGCATCAGCCCTAAATCGCCAAGAAAGTCGTGGCGCTCATTTCCGCGAAGATTATTCCGAGCGAGATGATGCTAACTTTCTCAAACATACAATGGCTTACTATTCTCCAGCAGGAATTGATATTCAATATCGACCGGTGGCGATTACTATGTTTGAGCCAAAAGAGCGGAAGTATTAGTAAAGTATGAACTATGAAGGATAAAATACCATATCCTTCATAGCTTTACGTGTACAAATCCAGCATAGTTGAATCACTGAATAATAATTTTATGTTGTAATTTACTGCCTAATTTTTAACTATTCAAACCAGATGTTAAAAAATACAAGTAAGTTTGTAGGAGAAAAACAATCTACATTTATTTTTGTAAAAACTCTAGAATGATATATTTCAAAGCGGCATAATTATTTTATATATTGTTATCTAATACCATTTTGAACGCCAAATTAATTATGCTTTCAGAAAATATTGTCAAATTAAAGCAGAAAATAAACTCATTAGGTGCTTCATATCCTTTAGATGAAGTGAAACCAGATTTTGTTGATAAAGTTCAATTAGAATCAAATAATGATGATTACTTCAAATGTATTTTTAAGAAGATGTCTGGCTTGATAAATAAATGTGCTACACGTATTAGTAACTATAAATCTATAACTGAATTAAAAAGCGAAGATTATGAACGGATAAATGAATTAAAAAATTTGTACTCAGAGGCTTATATTTATTCAAAGCTAAAATCCTGGTTGGCTATTGAAAAAGTTCCAGAAACTTTACAGAGAACACCAGACTTCAAAGTTACATTTCGTGGTTCGCCCATTTATATCGAGATTAAATCTTTAAATATGGCTGATGGCCAACTTAAGCATATAGAAATTATGGATAAAGTATCTAAAATGAAAATTGATTTAGAAACACAGAAAAAAAGCGGTAAAGCAATTGCTATATCAGAAACAATTATTCAACCATACTATAAATCGGGTAATCCTTATAACGCTAAATCTACAAAAATGATGATCGAAACTCTCATAGATAAAATTACGAACAACCTGAAACAAGAACAATTCAATCAAGGTGATACTTTGCTTTTGGTAGATATTGCTACTCAACTACCTGTTCCTCATCCTGAAAGCGCAATTCGTGAAAATTATGAGATACATAGCAATAAAGTGAGCGGGGTTTTGTGGCATACAGCATTTGGTATTATGAATAGCACAATTTATCCATTTCCTGCACTTGAGGATGATTCTGAAACTGAATATCTAAGTTCAGAAGGTATTTTGAATACTCATCCTTATATTAAAGGGTTGATCTTTCATATTGATGAAAATTTTTATGCCTTAGCTAAATCAGCAGACGAGAATCTTAGAGCGATTGAACTCATTTCTTATCTGTGTCCTAAAACTACCGTGTTAAGTCTACACAGTCAGTAGATTAACTCAAGGAACAACGAAATCCAACGTTATTACCGTTGGTATTTGTGAGAAACGAGCGCATTACACCCTAAAATCACACCTACAGAATGTAGGATTTAGAAGTAAGTGCGAAGATATTTTCTGTATGCAGTAAAATTCTGACTATAAAAACAAGATTTTTATTTAAAATATGATGGATTCACAAACTTGGTATATTGTCAAGCGTTCTGCTGGAAACTGCGAAATTATCGCCAGCGACCAAGTTGGCGATGATAATCTAGAAATTATAGAACAGTGGGGGCCTTTTAGTTCGCAAGAAGAAGCGATCGCTCGACGTGTCGGACTTATTAGGGCTGGAAAGTGCAAACCAGTTTAAGTTAGTAGTTAGAAGTTAACAGTGATGGACTTTATTCCTAACTCCTCACTATTCACTCCTAACTTTATTCCTAACTCTTCATTTTTCTGCTGTAGGTGTCCCCTGAGCAGCAATTTTTTTACCTATCACTTCCACCGCTTTAGCGAATTGAGGGTCTGCAAGAGTCGCAAGTTTGTCGCGTTCGTGGAGCCACAAATCTTCCATCTGCTTTTTGCTCAAATCCACCTTCACATCTGGCGAAATGCCTTTGTGATTGATATCTGTACCATTGGGAGTATAGTAATGAGCAATTGTCACCGCTAATCCTGAGCCATCTTCCAGGGGACGCACCGATTGCACTAGTCCCTTACCAAAGGTTTGAGTACCGACCAAAGTAGCACGCTTATTATCTTGCAAAGCCCCTGAGAGGATTTCACTAGCACTAGCTGAACCTTTATCTACCAGCACCACCAATGGTTTAGTTGTCAAGGCTCGTCCGTTTGCCTCTTCCTTTTCTGCCTCACCTTGGCGTTCAACAGTGGAGACAATCTTACCTTTATCTATCCACATCCGGGCAATATCCACGCTGGAGAACAGTAACCCGCCTGGATTACCACGCAGATCGAGAATATATCCAGCGACCTTTTTGCTTTCTAAATTTTTGATGGCGGTTTGCATTTCTTTACCAGCATTGGCACTGAACTGGTTCAAGCGGATGTAACCAAGATTTCCTGCTGGGGTTTTCTTTTCAGAAAACTTAACTGGATGGATTTCAATTCGCGCCCGTTTGATATCAAACTGTTTTGTCTTACGGTCGCGCAAAATTGTCAAGCTGACTTGAGATCCTGCTGCACCTCTGATTAAGGATACTGCCTGATTAGTATCCATCCCCTTAGTATCTTTGCCGTCAATTTTGAGAATGATATCTTTTGCCAAAACACCAGCTTTAAAGGCTGGTGTATCTTCGATTGGTGCAATTACAACCAATTGCTTGGTTTTTTCATCCTGGCTAATCGTGATGCCAATACCTGTCAATTCTCCAGAGGTATCCACTTGCATATTCTTGAATTCCTCTGGACTCATAAACCGAGTGTATGGGTCATCTAGCTTTTTGAGCATTTCCCGAATGGACTTATACGCATCTTGCGGATTACTGTAGGACTTGCTCAAGTATTCCTTACGAACAGCCTGCCAATCTACCTGATTAAAAGTACCGTCTACATATTGGCGTTGAACAATTTGCCAAACTTCATCTACTAGTTCTTTGGGACTTGCTTTAAATAAAGCCTGACCTCGCGAATGAATGCCAAGGCTAGTAACAGCGATCGTGGAGAGTGTCACTGCCGTAGCACCCAAAACAAGCCTACTTTTTGTAATCACCATAATGACAGCTGCGTCAGAGGGAAAATATATAGTCAGTATGCTCAATCTAACACAGGCTACCACTGTACAGACCGAGTATCTATCCTTAATTTAAACAAAATACTTGACAATCCGGCGAACTTGATGGCTAAAAGATACAAAGTTTTTGGGTATGGGGCATAAGAGGCAGAGGAGCAGAGGTGCAAAGGGGCAGAGGAGAAAAAACTTACTGCAACTTCTCCTCTGCTCCCTTACTCCCCTGCTCCCTTACTCCCCTGCTCCCCTGCTCCCCTGCTCCCTTTAAGGTTCTACCCAGCGTTCATCTGCCTTAATGAGGTTAATTAATTCCTCTACACCTTTATCTTCTGGGACTTTTTTAATTTCTTCTCTACCACGGTACAAAGAAATATAACCAGGTGTTTTGCCAACATACCCATAGTCGGCATCTGCCATTTCTCCGGGGCCATTGACAATACAACCCATAACTGCAATGTCTAGCCCAGTTAAGTGTTTAGTAGCTTCCCGGACTTTGTGCAGCACTTCTTCTAGATTAAACAAAGTGCGTCCACAGGAAGGACAAGCGACGTATTCCACCATCGTTTTTCGCAATCCCAAAGCTTGGAGAATGCTGTAGCAGACGGGGATTTCTTTTTCTGGTGCTTCTGTCAGTGAGACGCGGATTGTATCGCCAATGCCATCAGCAAGTAACGTGGCAATACCAGCTGTAGATTTAATTCGCCCGTATTCGCCATCACCGGCTTCTGTAACACCTAAATGTAATGGGTAATCCATACCCAGCTCATCCATGCGCTTGGCGATGAGGCGATAGGCGGCTACCATCACCGGGACTCGTGAGGCTTTCATGGAAATTACCAAGTTGCGGAAATCTAAAGATTCACAGATGCGGATGAATTCTATGGCAGATTCCACCATTCCTTCGGGCGTGTCACCGTAAGTAAATAGCATTCTCTCAGCAAGGGAACCGTGATTTACCCCGATTCGCATCGATTTACCTTGATCGCGCAAAGAAACTACTAGAGGTTCTAAGGTTTCGCGGATTTTATCGCCAATTTCGTCAAATTCGCTTTTAGTATATTCAGTTCGATTGATGTTTGGCTTTTCAAACACATACAAGCCTGGATTAATCCGCACTTTCTCTATATGCTTGGCAACTTCCACGGCGATTTTCAGCCCATTGTGATGGACATCAGCCACAATTGGCACGTCTTGGTAAGTTTTAATTAATTTTTGTTTAATTTCTCCTAAAGCTTTAGCATGAGCCATACTTGGCACTGTGACGCGGACAATTTCGCAGCCAATTTCGTGCAGACGACGAATACCAGCTACAGAACCATCTATATCAAGAGTGTCTTCGTTAATCATTGACTGCACCACAACGGGGTAGCCGCCGCCAATAGTGACATTTCCTACCTTTACGGGACGGGTTTTACGCCGCTTGATGGTTGTATCAAAGGTGGCTTGAGGTGATGTGATGCTTGAAGTGTTTACTGTGGGCAGAGTTTGCATAACCTGATTCGGTAAATTTGCTGTTGCTCAAATATCAGATTTAATAAATCTCTGTTTCCCAGATTGCCACAGCTAGGGCTTTTTTGGACGATTACTATAGAAAAAAATGGAAAATAATACAGGCAAAGAAATAAAGAGCATTTGAAGAGTTTTGCTCATTTGTAAAGATATTTTGCTTAAAAATCCTTTTAATTGAGTAGCTGGAGTGCGATCGCGCAACGTTCAGTAGGAAAGCTTAAGGAAGCGATCGCCTTATTACTGAGTTATCAATATTACTTATAATCTAGGAACTCCATGACCCAATCTGCAATACTTGTAATTCACTCAATTCCTGATAGTGCAGCTTTAATTACAACTGTACTCTGTGAGTATCCAATTCCTAAGCCTCATAGGTGTAAGCGATGGAAATTAATACAAATGGTGAATAAATTATTGATCGTCATCATCAAAAGTTAATTCGTCACTATCTAAATCTAATATATAATCAATTTTTTCAGGATCTTCAACGTTATGTAGTTGATTTTCTTCAATTCTCTTTTCTGGCATGATAGTGTTGCAGAAAATAGCGCCCTGCAAGTCTGTATATCTCAAATAAGTATCTCGCAAGTCTGTATTTGTGAGGTTAGCATTCCTTAAGTCTGTGTGTATTAAGTTAGCACCTCTTAAATTACTGCCACTCAGATTTACACCTTGCAAGTCAAGATTCCTGAGATTACAACCGCTAAAATCTAGTCTACTTAAGTCAGCACCGGGATATATGCGAATTACACCTGGTGGATCATTTGCTGCTGTGTCTTTAAAACCACGAGAATTATAGTAAATAGCGTCAGTTAAATTTGCTTTACAGTTATTTATTTCATTGGTATCATCAACATATAAAACAGTACGCTTAAGATAAACTTTTTTCAAGTAATGCTTAAATTCGACTACAAACCAACTATCAATATTTGCTTTTTCCCAGTTAGTATCACTGAGATTTACACCCTGCAAACCGATTTCTCTTAATAGAGCTTGACTCAAATCAGCACCAGTTAAATTAGAACCTATAAAAGATGACTGAAATGCATCCATAGCTCTTAAGTTAGCACCTGTTAAATTGCATTCATCAATGCGAGTATGATCTAGGTTTACTCCACTTAGGTTAGCTTCTTGCAAATTGCTAGAAATGATGTCAGCATAGCCTAAATTGACATTACTTAAATTCGCCTTGCTGAGGTTGACACCATACAACTCAACACCTTTTAGTTTGACACTACTTAGGTCAACTCCTGAAAAATCTCTCTCACCTGCGGCATAGCGTTTGAGTAATTCATCTCGATTCATAAGAGCGATAACTTCGTTAAGCTTTGCTAACGCTAAATTTATTTAATAATACAAATATACTATTAAGGAAGGAAAATGAGGAGCGATCATGCTAGAAAAAACATCTACATTCCAGAAAGCCATAGAAGCAGTAGAAGCATTAGATCCAGAAGCTCAGGCTATTCTTGTAGATATTATCCAAAAGCGCCTTAAACAACAGCGAAGGGATGACTTATTAAAGGCGGTTGCAGAAGCTCGTGAAGCCTATGAGAAAGGGGAAGTACGTAGTGGAACTGTTGCTGATTTAATGGCGGAGTTAGATGATTGATGCAGCTGCTATGGAGTGCAAGATTTATTTGAGATTTTAAGCGTTTAGCCCATCGAAATCCAGAATTACGCTCTGTAGTTGAGCAAAGATTACAACAACTTGCTGAAGATCCGTTTTACCCTAGCTTGCGTACTCATAAACTTAAAGGTGATTTATTGGGTACATGGGCTTGTTCCATAGACTACAGCAATCGGATTCTATTTGAGTTTGTTCCTCATCCCGATTCTGGGGAATTAGTGATTTCTTTGTTGACTTTAGGTTCTCATGATGATGTTTACTGAGGTAACACTAGACTTAAAAAAATTTGGGAATTGAAATCATAGATGTTATTACAGAATAAAAGCGGCTGTAATTATGAACACCCAAATAACACCCCAACTAGCAATTCCCCCGCACTTTAACTCAGAGAAAGTCGGCGAAGTCTGGCGCGTACCTTACCAAGAACGTGCCGCTGAAGCTGAAATCTGGGCAAAACAACACGATATCAAACCAGCATCTTTAGATAAAACTCGTATTTGCTTGCTGTTAATTGATGTCCAAAACACCTTCTGCATCCCTGGATTTGAATTATTTGTAGGTGGAAAATCTGGGAAAGGGGCGGTGGATGATAATGTCAGATTATGTGAGTTTATTTATCGCAACTTGGGAATAATCACGAAAATTGTACCAACTCTAGATACTCACACAGCAACGCAAATCTTCCATCCAATCTTTTGGGTAAACGCTGCCGGAGAACATCCCACTCCAGCAGCGACTAGCATCACACCAGCAGACATCGAACAAGGTATCTGGAAAGTTAACCCAGCAGTTGCTAACAGTGTTACTAATGGGGATTATGAATTATTAGAAAAACACGCTTACCATTACCTTAAAAAACTAAGTCAAGACGGTAAATATCCCCTCACTGTTTGGCCTTATCATTCTATGTTGGGCGGTATCGGTCATGCTCTAGTTTCATCGGTAGAAGAAGCGATATTTTTCCACGGCATTGCGCGTCAGAGTCAAACGCAATTTGAAATCAAAGGTGAAAATCCTTTAACAGAAAACTATTCCATCTTACGTCCAGAAGTGTTGGAAGATTTTGAGCAACGTCCACTCGCTCAAAAGAACACGCGCCTGATTAAACAACTTTTAGAATATGATGCAGTAATTATTGGTGGTCAAGCTAAAAGTCACTGTGTCGCTTGGACAATTGACGATTTATTAACAGAAATTAAACAAATAGATGCTACCCTGACGAAAAAAATCTATTTGATAGAAGATTCCACTTCTCCTGTTGTTGTCCCCGGTGTTGTGGACTACACAGAACAGGCAGATGCAGCATTTACAAGGTTTGCAGAGGCAGGAATGCACATCGTAAAATCTAACGAATCCATAGCATTTTTTTAACGCAAAGGATCGCAAAGGTTTCGTAGAGGAACACAGAGATTTCCTTTACGTTCCTCTGCGCTTCCCTTTGCGTCCCTCTGCGTTTAAAAACAAACCTCATTTCTTCAAATAACCTTTGGGATCTTGCGCTACCCAACCCAGAGATGAGCTAGAACGCACTTCAAAATGGAGATGCGGTTGAGCGGATGTTGGTTTTCCACTGATGCCTACTGTTCCTAGTAAGTCTCCTTTTTTCACTTGTTGACCAACAGTGACTTTGATACTGTCAAGCTGGGCGTAGCGGCTTTGAAGTCCCCCACTGTGGTTAATAATGACCAATTTGCCATAAGAACCTTGATCGCTGGCAAAGGCTACAGTTCCAGGGGCGATCGCTAGCACATTAGTACCAACTGGTGATAATAAGTCAACACCACTGTGGAAGAAAACTTCACCTGTCGCAGGATTAATTTGCCAGCCGTAAGCTAATCCCACATTTGCCACTTGTGCTAAGGGATATCCAGACAAAGATGCACGGTTTGGTGTACCTGTATCAGTAGGTAAAGGCGACTTAGTTACAACACCATTAGGCGACCAATTTACCCCCGGAACAAACACAACTCTAGGGTTTTGTTGGCAGCCATTCACCTCAAAAAGGCTATCAGCCCGAACTTTGTATTGTGCCGCCACTTGTCGCCAAGTTTCACCGCGAGGCACTTCGACTACAATCCCATTGTAGGGAGGAATCTGAAGCACACTACCAACGGCGGCAGCTGCACCGTTCTGCAAAGCTGGATTCATGCCAATAATAGTTGTCGGAATGAGATTGTAGCGCTGCGCTATACTCTCCAAAGTTTCGCCACGAAGAACTTTATGGCGTTGGAAGCGAGATAGGGCTGGAGTTGAGCAACCACCCACAGCAGCGTTAGCACTGTTTGAGTTTGAGTATGGCAGTATGCTTACTAGGCCCAAGGCGCTAACTAAGCTACAGAGAAATAGTTGACGAAAGGGTAAAGTCATGTATAAAGGTCAATAGCGCATTAACTTTAGATTTTAGATGGGAAGAATGGGGATTGGGGGAGATGAGGAAGATGAGGGGGACAAGAAGATAAACAAAACTCCTAACTCTTAACTCCTAACTCAGCACTCCTAACGCCCAATCCCTAATTTCTCGTAAATTGATCTGTCCACTTGCCGTTCGCTTGACTACACTTAGAAATTAGCAACTGCATTGCTGTTCTTGAGCAAAACAATTATGAAGTTATCCTTAAAGCAACTGGCGGTTTATGTGTTTTTACTGGTAATTGGCGGTAGTGCAGGTTTGTTTGGCAGTCGCTATCTCCTGCCACAAAATCGCTCATTCCAACAGCTAAAAAATGTAACAATGGCTTCGCCTCCAGAATCCGTAGTTCCGAATTCTCCTAACGGAGCTATTGGGGCTACTGGGGGCGATAACGTGAATTTTATTGCGACGGCAGTGCAAAAAGTTGGCCCGGCTGTAGTGCGAATTAATGCCACTCGCAAAGTAGCCAATCCCATCTCTGACGCTTTGAAAAATCCCCTCTTGCGGCGATTCTTTGGAGAGGATGACCAACCAATTCCTCAAGAACGCATTGAGCGCGGTACAGGATCGGGATTTATTTTGAGCGAAGATGGGGAATTACTCACCAACGCTCATGTAGTGGCAGATACAGATACAGTACAAGTTACCCTCAAAGATGGTCGGAGTCTAGAGGGTAAGGTGGTAGGAGTTGATTCAGTAACAGATGTGGCGGTGGTAAAAATAAAAGCGAATGATTTGCCGACAGTAAAACTGGGCAATTCGCAAAACCTGATCCCAGGACAATGGGCGATCGCTATTGGCAATCCCCTGGGTTTAGATAATACTGTTACTATCGGCATCATCAGTGCTACCGATCGCACTAGCACTCAAGTTGGTGTCCCAGATAAACGAGTCAGCTTTATCCAAACTGATGCCGCAATTAATCCTGGTAATTCTGGTGGCCCCTTATTAAACGCCCAAGGCGAAGTGATTGGTATTAATACTGCTATCCGCGCTGATGCTCAAGGACTTGGTTTCGCCATCCCCATTGAAACCGCCGCCCGCATCGCTAATGAACTTTTTACTAAAGGGCGTGTAGAACATCCCTTCTTGGGTGTTGAAATGGCAGACCTTTCTCCCATCAGAAAACAGCAGATTAATCAAGAAAATCAACTAAACATTCAGCAAGATGCTGGAATTGTGATTAAAGGAGTCACAGATGATTCCCCAGCCAAGCGTGGAGGACTGCTTCCTGGAGACGTGATTCAAAAATTTAATGGGAAACCAGTCAAAACTTCAGCCCAAGTTCAGAGGCTGGTAGAGTCTAGCAAAGTTGGAGACATAATAGCGCTCGAAGTCAACCGCAGCGGTAAAGTTCAAACCTTCAAAGTACAATCAGGAGCTTATCCTGAAAAGAAGTAGTCAAAATAATTCGTAATTCCTAGAGAGCGTCATTCCGAATTACGAATTAGTAATCAATTATTTGGTCAATAGTTCCAGAATGTTTGACTACTGACTATTAATTATTGGCCATTAGACAAATGCTCTAACTGCATTCTTTGTTCCATCTGGCGCAGAAAATACCCTGTCATCATGGCTGATGCTAGAAGCCCAGCTAAGTTTTCCCGATCTGTTGTGATTTGCACGTTGAAATTTTCCGCGGGGAGCATTCCTACTAGCCCTTGGACATTTTGCGAGATGATTTGTTTAATTTCGGGGCTGGCGGACTGAGCAACCCTAGCTAAAACATCAGGAGACTGATGCTGTAGATATTTGAGTAACTGATTAGGGTATTCCTCAGAGTGGTCGGAAAGAAGTTGATTAGGGTGTTCCTCAGAGTTGTCATTCAAAAAGTCAGGATTAAACACCATTGGCAGTTTTATTTAGCTTAATTGCTAACTCTACTCTAAACCATAGTACAAGGCTAGCGCATTCACCACAGGTATAAGTCAAGAGGAAATGAGTGTGATTAGGGGAGAGATGACAGATGACAGGTTATAGGGAATAATCTGCACGCTGTAACCTGTACCCTATTCCCTTCTTTACTCTCCACTCGCCACTGCCTTTAGTTCTAGTTCTAGTTCTAATTGTTCTTCCTTCTGACTGGTAGAAAGTATTTGTGGGAGTTGTTCGATTTGGAAATACTGATGGAATTTCGGCGTTACTTGGAGTGAGTAGGAGCGAGAATCGCTGTCTCGGCGCTTGCGGATGAAACCAAGTTCGACCAGTTCTGGAACGTGTTGATATACTCCCGAACCGCGCAGGTTAATCAAGTCGCTCTGAAGTATGGGACTATTAAGAGCGATCGCGGCCAAAGTCCGTAATGCACCTACACCCAATTCCACTGGTATCATCGTTTGCACTAGATCGTGAAAGTCAGATCGGAGTTGCAAACTATAACCATCTGGGGTTTCTATTACCTCTAAAGCGCTATCTCGGTGGGCATAATTGTCCATGAGTTCAATTATGCCTTCTTTGACAGTGGCGCGATCGCACGCGGCATACTCGGCGATTTCGCCGAGCGACAAGGGTTTACCCTTTAAATAGAGAATTGCTTCTATCTTCGTCGCTGTGGCTGTAATCATTTAGTCATTAGTCGTTAGTCATTGGTTATTAGTCATTGGTCATTAGTACATGACAACTAACAATCAACAAGTGTGTGGAATTATATCGTAAATTGTCAAAGTATTTTTTTAAATTTTCAAATTTGGAATTGGGATTAGGGGAGAGGTGACAGGTGACAGGTTACAGGAAATATATCTGTAACCTGTAACCTGTACCCTATTCCCTTCTCAAAAGCCTCTACTTGTGAGAATAAATTCTGCGATCGCTAAATCTTGTGGAGTGGTCACTTTTAAATTTGTCTCCTCTCCCTCGACAATTCGGACTTCGATGCCGCACTTTTCAAATAAGGCGGCGTCGTCAGTTACTTCCCAACCTTGACGGACTCCTTCAGCATGGCACTGTTTCAACAACTTGACATCAAATCCTTGGGGAGTTTGTGCCGCCCATAGTTGTCGTCTGTCGGGTGTATCTTGAATTATGCCTTGTTCATCAACAACTTTGATGGTGTCTTTGACGGGTACACCAGCAATTAAACCGGGACAGTGGCGAATGGCCTCGGCACAAGAGTTAAATAAATCTGGTGTGGCTAGGCATCTAGCACCATCGTGAATCAACACTTGTTCTGCGGCTACTGGCAGAGATTGTAAGCCATTGTAAACAGATTCTTGGCGGGTGGAGCCACCTGGAATCAATTCCACTGGTTTAGTCAGCTTCAGATCGGCGAGAATTGCATTTAACTCTGGCCAATCGCTAGACTGAGAAATAATCCCGATCCAACTGATTGTACTGGCGGCTTCTGCGGCTAATAGAGTCCAGGCAATAATTGGTTGCGATCGCACTTTTAGCAGGAGTTTATTGCGGTTACTACCCATTCTTTTTCCGATTCCCGCAGCTGGAATTAGTAAATACACAGAATTCCTCAATCTTTAAGCTATATATTTTCCCCTAAAATAGGGAGCGAGTAAGCGTCAATAAATATTATGCGAGTAGTAGCCCTTGTACCTGGCGGAATTGGCGACCAAGTTCTCTTCTTTCCGACTCTAGATGACCTGAAGCGCCATTACCCTAACGCTCAGATAGATGTCTTTGTTGAACCCCGGTCAAAGGCTGCCTACCGAGTGAGCAAGTCAGTTCACGAGGTGCTGAACTTTGATTTTAATGACCGTAACAGTCTGGCAGATTGGGGTAATTTAGTAGGGACGATTCGCGATCGCGAATACGATGTTGCCATTGCTGTTAAGCAAAATTGGTTGGTGGGTCTTTTACTCTGGTTGACGGGAATTCCTATACGTATTGGCTATCAAGGCAAAGGAGCGGGTTTTCTAACCCACGCTGTGCCATTTAAAGCATCCCAATATGCGGCGGCAGTTTACCATGACTTGCTGCAACCGTTGGAAATAAATAGCCCTGTCCCAGAGTTAGCAGTAAATGTGCCAAAACCAGATATTGAGTGGGCACAAAAGGAACAAAAACGTTTAGGGGTTCATGAAACAGGCTATATCTTGATTCATGGCGGTTCTGGCCAGTTATCCCAGGCTAAAGAACTGGATAAAATCTACCCTGTCGAGAATTGGCAGCAAATTATTCAAGCCTTCCAACAAAAGCAGCCGGATTTACCTGTGGTTGTTATTAAGGGAGTTGATGATGAGCAGTTTGTGCGATCGCTTCTGGAGTCTTCTCCAGATATCAAGGTGACTGCCCCAGATGATATTGGTAAGTTAACTGCCATAATTGCCGGGGCAAATTTGATGTTATCGACTGATAGCGCGCCATTACAACTAAGTGTTGCAGTTCAAACCTATACCATTGCCATCTTGGGCCCCAGCGATCCAGCTAAGTTGTTGCCGAAAAACGATAAATTCCTGGCTATTGAATCCCTCACGGGAAAAACGGCGGATATTTCACCAAACGCAGTTTTAGAGAAAATTTGGGGTGGCTAAACCAGTAGTTTTTCCCAATTTCTCCAATCAGTCTATTGGATATCCAATCTAGTTATGCGTTTGTTGAATGACCGCAAAACCTGGACGTGACAGTTAGATTTTGCGGTTATTCAGTAGTGAAGAAGGATACAAAATTCAGAATTCAGAATTCTGAATTCTGTCATCAGAATCAAGATGCTCTCTACGAGACGCTGCGCTATCCTCCAGTCGCTTAACGTTCTCCTGAATTCTTTCTTGTTAAAATATCCCAAAAAAAGCATCATCTAATTCATAACCCAGCATTTGGGCCATGGACTTTAGGCGCGAGAGGCTAGGGATGTCCTGTTGTTTGAGCCAATCGCCTAAGATAAAGATTTTATGCATCAAAAATATCTCTAAGGCTTCAGGATTGTACTGAATACCTTCTTGGGAACTAAACTGGTGTGGTACAAGCATGGCGGCATAACGAGCAAATTCTCCAGCTTTCCAATCTAATAAAAATGGCAACCAGGGGTATTTGGCATCTAGGCGCACAAACCACAGGCGCACCTCTGGAATTTCTGAGAGTTCTCGTGGATCGCCAGGTTCGAGATTGTAATTGATATCAAAGCGTAGCTGCTGTTCATGGGATATAACCCCATCTTGCAGCAGTTTTTCAATCACCGTTGACGCAGGCGACAAATCCAGATTGTTAATGAAGTCATTATTGAGTGCGATCGCAATTGTCATTGATTCAGCAGCCACTTTCTTGATGCTCAACTGTAGGATCGAGAATATACAGTAGCAGCTTTCAGGGATTGACGCTACATTGACTTTTAATAGCACAAAGTTTTCTTTACAAATCAATTAGTATTTACTGATACTTTTTTGCTGATAATTTCGTCAACCTATACAAGGTTTAGACACAAGTCTGAACTGCTTAAATTTATTTGATACTTTTACTTAATTTTCGCTATTTATAACAAATATACATCCAGTTACTAGCCCTGATATGAGCCACTGGCTATCGCCACTCACTTCACCGATTTTTACTAAAATTAAATATTACTTTGATCGTTGCTATAATTACTCGCCTTTAACTAAATAATTACTACACGATTAATATGGTACGCCATTAGAATTAGCCTACTTGGGTAAGGCAATGCCTGCCCCAAGGTGGACATTTACAGCAAATTTAAGTTAAAGTTGTAATGAGTTTGTTTTAGATTAAGGTCTGACAAAGTAGCCGTCAACAAGCAAAAAAATCATTATCGCCACCTGTCACTTCCACAGCATCAAAAGCCAAAACATAAGTGCAGGTAAAACAGCAGCGTGCAATATCATTGCATATATTAAATAACCAATAAACATTTAGATGGGAAAATTCCCTCAACAGTTAACAAGCTGTAATATGCAAAAACAAACAATTACTACAAGACCAATTCGTTCTTTAGAAGATGCACTTGAGCGCTGTCAAATCCTGGGTATGCGCGTCAGTCGTCAGCGTCGTTTTATTCTGGAATTACTTTGGCAAGCAAATGAACATCTTGCTGCAAGAGAGATTTACGATCGCTTGAACCAACAAGGCAAAGAGATCGGCCATACCTCTGTTTATCAAAATTTAGAAGCATTATCCAGTCAAGGCATCATTGAGTGTATTGAACGCTGTGATGGGCGTTTGTACGGCAATATCAGTGACTCTCACAGTCATATAAACTGTGTGGATACAAATCAAATTCTTGATGTTCATGTGGAACTACCAGAAGATTTGATCCGCAAAATTGAAGAAGAAACAGGAGTGCGGATTACTGAGTACAGTATTAACTTTTTTGGCTACCGCAATCCGCAGGAGGGATAGTGGGGAGCAGGGGAGCAGGGGAGCAGGGGAGCAGGGGAGCAGGGGAGCAGGGGAGCAAAGAAAAAGTTGCAGTAAGTTTTCCCCTCTGCCCCTTTGCACCTCTGCCTATTGTGTCCAATGTCCAATGCCCAATGCCCTATTCCCTATTCACCAATCGAATTAATTACCAAAAACTGTCTCATCATCGGCATCATCATCATCTAAATCTACTGACAAAATTGCGCCTTCACAGCTTTCAATTAGTCCGATCGCAGGGGTTTTGTTCCAATTGACGTTTGTGTTTGGGGTGATTTTCACGGTGTTTAAGAAGGGTTGCTGCGATCGCAAATGTTTTAGTTTTTGAAACATTTCTTTAGAGAACATGGCTCCATTATCAGCGGCCAATTTTTTGTCAGTCGCAGCAACGATGGCGTCAAATAAGCAGGCGTTGGTGAGATCGGCAGAATTAAGATTTGTCCCCATCAGGTTTGCCTGTTGCAGGTTTGCGCCTGTGAGGTTTGCCTGTTGTAGGTTTGCGCCTGTGAGGTTGGCGTTTTGTAAGTTCGCACCTGCGAGGTTAGCCTGTTGCAAATTGGCTCCAGCCAAATTCGCCCCTGTTAACTCCGCATTAGATAAATTTGTTTGCTCAAGACTCACCCCAGTTAACATCACTTGCGATAAAGAGGCTCCCGATAAATTGAGTCCAGACAGAGACTTGATTCGGGTTGCAAAAGCGCTTTTATGCAAAACCGTTGTTCTAGCAATTAGCACACTCAGCACCTCTGGGTTGAATTCTGTTAAATTGACTGGATTCCCACAAGGCCAAAATGGAATTTTTGTTTCTCGGTAGCAAGCACAAAGCAATAAAAACACATTCAGTCCCACCGCAGCATTCACCTGTTCAACATTCACAGGGTTTTGCAGTGCGTGAAAATTAGTCAAAGCGTTGTGGGCTATCCCCTCATCTAACCAACGTCCTTGACAGTAAGCACGCCAGAAAGATAATAGACGTTGAAACAAAACTTCAAACGAAAATTTGTGTTTTTGCTGGCGACGCAATCCGGCGATCGCTAGTTCTTCAATTTCTTGGCTAAGTATCCCGTAACCTAGTAAATTATAAATATTCTGGGCTACGCTACTGGGATCGAGTACAAAAGTGGGCGTACCATAAGCCTCATCTTGGTACTGAGTCAGAAGTTTAAGTTGGGCAGCAATAGCATCTGCACAAAGAGATTCTCCTAACTTGAGATGCGAAAACTCAATTAAACTACTTTTTGCTGCGCTTTCTATATCCCAAATTTTAAAATAAAACGCTGGTAAAGAATTAAATTCACCAGCCACATTAATTTGATGACGTTGCGAGTGTAAAATTTTGAGAGCGATCGCTTGCATCTGCTCAACTAAATCTTGGGGATGACGATTAGCGAGTAAATTAGCGATCGCTTCTGGAGTCCGATGAATATGAGCCGTTCCTGAACGTAGTAGCATCGTCTTGATCCCACCAATTAGCGGATAACCCAACAACCATCTACTCAGGCGATGATGAATTTCCCATAACAGAAAAGACTTTTGGGTATTAGCTGCTAACTGCAATAGTTCATCATCTAGCAATCCCTCGCGGTGCAAGAGGCCCAACAAATGCAGCATTAGGGGTTGACGGATAAGGGGAGATAATTCGCTTAACTTTGATTGGCTGTTAAATAACCCTGCCTGTTTTAATAATGTAAAGAAATTTTGAGCAATGGGTAATGATTGCACTTTTGCCCACTGTTGAAACCATTGCTTGAATTCGTCCACATCCAATGGCTGAATAATAATTCGCCTCAACAATAGCGGTAGTTCCGAGACGATTTCTGGTAAAGTCGTTGAACGACTTGTCAACACAATTTTGTGGCGGTGCTGAGATTGAAAGTTCAGTAATTGCTGAATAAAAATTGCTTGTGCCCCGATCCTATGAGCAGAATGGGGTAATTCATCCAAACCATCCAGCAGCAACAGACAAGGGAGATTTTCTTGCTCTAACCAAGTTGAAAGATTGACACCAAAGGCAGAATTTAGGGTTTCGATTAAAGTTTTACCATATTGTACATCTCGCAACCTAATTACTATAGGCATCCAAGTAGGGTACAATTCTTGTGCTACCTCTGCTGCCCAAAGTTGGCAAAAACTAGTTTTTCCATAACCCGGTTCTGACTCAATGACAGCGATTGTTTCTAAATCAGTTAGCTGTTGCTGTGCCCATGTTTTTAAGTCAACTGGTTTAACAGTTTTTTTATCCTGCTCAGAAATATTTTCCTCTATTGGTAAGCCTTTTTGTGCCACATAGATATCCTTAAGAGCAAAGGATTCCATCAGCAAAGGGATACTGAGGTTTTTAATCAAACTTGCACGGTAATGTTCTCGGTGCAAATCAATTTTTTCACTGACTGTAGAACCAACTTCTGGGGTGATGAAACTGGGAGATAATGAAATCCCCAAACGGAAAAATTTTTGCAGTTGGGCTAAAGGTGCAGCATTCTCGGTGACGACTACCAATATGTCACCAGGAAGTGAGTTGACTAAACGCTGTGTTAGAAGTTTCGCTTCTAGTTCCTCTGCACCATTGGCAACTAACCAAGCGATAGCAGCATTATTTATTTGTTGCACCAGTAATGAATCTGCAACCGAAGACAGTGCTTGTTCTGCTTGAGTATCAGTCAATTTACCTGGGCTGAGGGTTTTCAATAATCCTTGTAATTGCGAATCTTCGAGGATGAATTTACCCACCTCTTCTTTAAGTGTGTGTGGTTGTATGGGTATAATTGCCCGGTCTAACCACGGTTTTTTTAAGCTTGCTTCCTGCTCTAGAATTGCCTGCAAACCTTGGAGATAGGCAATTTGAAACGCTAGCCACGTTCCTTCGTTACGTTTTAACGGTTTTTTTTGGCTGAGGCTACGCAAAAGTTTTTCTGTCAACAACGAAATGACACTGATTTCTTCCCAAACAATACTTAAGGGCAGTTCTAAAACCTCTACCAAGGTACAGATATCAAAAGGCATCAGGCTTTTGAGTTCCATATCCTGAACAATACGGTAGGCAATACCTGCCAATTGCCCCTCAGAAAACTCTCTGATTTGATTGATTGCGATATGGCGTTCTGCCAACCAGTGCCGAATACTCAAGTTCATTTAATCACACAGTGAAAGCTGTTTATGGCAATTACGATCGATTTATCAGTTTGCGAAAACAGGTGACAATGGGGAAGACAAAGTTTTGTATAAAAGTTGTTTTCTGATTGGTAAAAAACAGTGCCGATCTAATTGAGTGGATTATGAGCGATCGCCCTTTAAAATTATTGTTAATCGACCAAGACCCGATTTTTCGTTTGGGATTACGGGTAGCTTTAGAAGCGATTCCTAACCTGGAAGCGATCGCAGTTGTAGAAACTGACACCGTTGCCTTGAAAATTTTAGCAGAAATTGCTGAAAAAGACCCTAACCAAGTAAATTTGGTAGTTTTAGAATTCGGTAATGGTCGTACCACCAGTCAACAGCTAGGTTTACAATTCTGTCGGCAACTTAGAGGCTTATATCCCAACCTACCAATCCTACTTCTCAGTTCTATTCAAGAACAAGGAATGCTATTGGCGGCGAAATCTGTTGGTGTAAATGGCTACTGCCCCAAAGGTACACCACTTCCTGAGTTAGTCGCCGCCATGCAAGAAGTTGCAGATGGTGGTTCTTACTGGTTGCAGGACACAGAAGCAATCACAACTCCTAACTCCTCACTCCTAACTCCTAACTCCTTTCCTCTCCCTTTCTCTAAACTGCGAAATAATTTACGTTTGTCAGGAATTGCTAACATTGATGCTACCCTAGCCGCAGTAACAGCACAATTACAAGTTCCCGGACTGCCAGTACTAGATCGAGCAATTCTAGCTGGACAGCGGCGAGAACTGCTAGCGGCTCGTTGGTTGCTAAATCGGTTGTTGATTTTACCACAAGAAAGGCAAGAGGAACAGATTCCGGTTGCTGATGAGCCGCCTGTGACTCCTTCATTAAGCATTCAACAAAGACAAACCCTATCACCTTTACTTAGTCCGGGAACCCTACAATCTGCCTTGTTTACATCTTGCGTTACTAAACTTCAATTTCCTTTAATAAATCTCACAGATATACCTTTAGAAATTGATATCTTTCGTGAAGATAAAAAACGTGAATTACTTTATCTGATCCTACAAAAATTGTCCGAGCAGTTAGATCAGTTGCGTGCTTCTCAAATAGAGATAAATCAATTATATGAGTTAAAAAATACCTTAATACGCGATTTATGGCAAGTAGGGATAATAGAATTTTTTGGGAAGTTTTCTCGGATAAAAGTAGCTAATCAAAATATAGAAGTTGTTAAGTTGTTGCTACGAAATACAGAGGTTGTGCAAAGAGATATTCTTCAAAAAATCCCGCTATTTTGTGAGTTGTATTCTTATCTTTTATTTCAAACAGAATTGAACATTGATAATAGTTCATATCCAGTAGTTAGCCCTGAAGCCAAGTCTCAAGCACTGATGCTTTTAGAGAACTTATTGATTCAAGTAGCGAATGGAGTAGTGCAACCACTGTTAAATTATTTAGCAGATGTAGAAGAGATTAAGCAAAACTTTTATGGACGCCAATTGATTTCTACAAGAGAAATTGAACGATTTAGAAATGATTTATCGTGGAAATATAGATTAAAAAATTATATAAACGAGCCAAAAGCAGTTTTTGAAAGTCGTTATGAGCTATTTGTAATTGCGCCTCGTGGCATTGCCACTACTTCAGTTTATGCCCCTCGAAATCAGGAGTTAGTAAAACTTTCCAATATTCCCTTAATAGTGACATTGCTCCTAGAATTTAGTGATGCGATCGCACCGCGTTTAAAATCACTATTAGCTGTTTTCGGTAGCGGTATAGTTTTTATCCTTACCCAAATAGTTGGTCGGGGTTTAGGTTTAATCGGTCGTGGTATTCTTCAAGGTATTGGTAGCGTTTCGTCAGTAGAAAAGAACTTTAGACGAAATAGCGATCGACCTAAGTGAACCAGCAACGCAGACGGGCAGCTTTCTGTAGTTCTTTTCCCAATGACAAATGACAAATGACAAATGACAAATGATTTTATCGGGCTAGCAATTTCTTATGTTTACGCTATCAGTCTGCTTGTGATTGGCGAGGGACTACGTAGGCTATTTGGTGTAAAGCCGGATTTGACCCGCAAGGTAATCCATATTGGTGCAGGGATGTGGGCTTTCGGAGTCCTGTTACTGTTTAAGAATTGGGAAATCGGAATTATACCTTTTGCAACCTTTATCGGACTGAACTACTTGTTTTACCGCTACCGAATCATCGGCGCAATGGATACCCAAGATAGCTCACCCGGCACAGTTTATTTCGCTATCTCAGTGACACTGCTGTTCGGGCTACTGTGGCGACCAGATGGGCCAGTAGATAGCGTTGCGATCGCTGTAGCTGGGATAATGGCAATGACCTGGGGTGACGCACTAGCAGCATTAATCGGTAAACGTTTTGGGCAACATAAATACCAAGTGGGAAGTTCTGTACGCTCCTGGGAAGGTTCAGCAGTAATGTTTATAGCAAGTACAGTAGTAATTTTCTTGGTGCTGTTACTGCTACCTGGTTCGTCGCTGAGTCCCCTAGCAACGCCTTTAAGTTTAGGTTGGGCCTTTTTGACGGCAGTAGTAACTGCTACTTTCGCAACTCTAGCAGAGGCAGTCTCGCCCCACGGCACAGATAATCTCAGCGTACCTCTAACAGCGGCGGGAGTAGTTTGGATTTTCATGCAAATTTTTAAGGCACTCCCAATTACTTCGTTCCCTGTCTAAGACTAGAATTGCAGTCGCTCACAAAGATTCTCAATAAAAACAGCTATTTCACTGCGATGTCTGCGGCGGGCTATGACGTTCGACGGCTCACTAACGTTGCGCTATCGGTATCGCACTATTAAATCGGTAATTTATACCTTTAATTTTTAGCACCTAACTTTGGAGTACTGCTCCTTCATACTACAATACTACTATTTTGAAGTTGGCAGTGTTTGTAAACACAAGATATCTGTGATCCAGAACACATATTTGTTGATAGAGACAACTATATGATCTTCCCCACATGGACATACAGCAAGAATACATCTTGTAACTTGATTTCCATCTTCTTTCTATTAACTCCAGCGATATACCGTTATGCTTCCTTTTCTGATTGAGCAGGAATTGTCAAAGCATACCTGAAAGGATTTCCCACAATTGAAGAAGGCAGAAGCCTGTAAGTATCAATCAAAACTTTAGTTGTGGGTGATTGCCCACTACTAGAACAAAATTGTGTCGAGATATGTAACGCCAGACACAAAGCATCTTTGCTTCAATCTCATGCTTTTAAGCGTGGGATTAAAGCAAAATTGCCTTCATACCTCGTACCTTCTGGCTTCTGAATGCATTTTTCATCAAAAAACAACTCTAGCAACATAGGTACATTCAATATGAACTTTAAACAATTTGGTGTATTACTCTCTATATCTACAATTCTTGGACTCAACGCGATCGCGACCAAGGCTTTGGCTCAAGAGCCTAGTATTACTTTTGGAGATGCACTCGCGTCTGGCGGATGTAGTGTTGACGAGCAGCTTCCTGGAGAGGATGGTAGAAGCTTATCGATCGTCTTGGATAACTTTAGTGCATTCAGTGGTGACCGTAAAAGGTGTATTTTACGCGTTCAAACTTTTATTCCGAGTGGTTTCATCGTCCAAGATGTACAAGTACTGTACCAAGGAACTACTGATATTGATAGAGGGAGTAAAGGTACCAGCTTAAACAGAACTTATAGCTTTAGTGGTGGTGCTCTTGGTCAAGCCGTAGCTCCCTCTAAAACTACCAAGTTTACAGGGAGTAAGGCATTTGCGGAGCAAGATAACATTACTGTTGTAGCTGCTACAGGTTTATGTAGTGGTGGTGGGCAAGGACTATTAGGTATTAATCTGATTGCACAATCCTCACGAGGAAGTTCTATTTTCGTTGATACAGCCGATATCAATGCTGGGGATGTGATACTTCGTTTTGACCTAAAGCGTTGCTAGTAGGTGCTTTTAGCGATTCAGGGGATAGATGGTGATACACCGCACCAAATTCAAAATTTAGTGGTCTTCAATGAGTGGTGGGTCTAAATCCCTCACTCATTGAATCTACCAAATGTATTCTTCTTTAAAATTACAAATTTCTGTTGATGGAGAGGAAGTTATGTTGAGATTGAGTGATGCACGTAATTTTTTCATATTAATGTGCTTGTTTTTTTTCTGTTATGGTGCCAATTCATCTAGCACTGCTGCTCCAGTAAACAACCAGCCACGATTTTCGGTTAATAGAGGATGTAATATAAGCTTCAATCCGCAAATAAATCAGTTTACGCTTCGCGCTCCTATAACTGTAAAGGCACAATCGTCAAGGGCTAGATGTATCGTTAGAATTGATACCTCTAATACTCAAAAGCAATTTAGGCTTGTGCCTTTAGCTTTAAAAGGTGTAGTAAAGAAAGCACCAGCACGAGTAGCTATCACATCATTTTTACTTGGCGATAAAGCAACACCATATCAAATAACATATGGAAGTGCTATAAATTTTGATTTGACCAAGAAAATACTTCCAACTAACTATACAACTACAGGAAAAAGTATTTTAGGCATTAATTTAGTATTAACAACAACCGGAGGAGAATTAGAGTTGACAGATTTAAAATTTGCACTTCAACAAAAATAATAAGCTCAATTTTGAGGGATGCTCCCCAATTCTGATGACGTTGCGTTTGCAATCAAGGTGCTGTCAATATTGGCAAAGGCAGTGTCCTTGTGGAAGTGAGTAATGATATAGGACTCATATCTGATTTTTGAACAAGATTTCAGATAAAACCTTGATAAAACAAGCTTTTCAATCTCAGGATGTTTTCAGAAATCAAATCGGAGTCCTATATCAGTACCTTGTTTAAGTTTTTATAGTGACAATTCCGTGTGTAAGTGCTAATTCCAATTGCGGCAAAAATGGAAGAAGCCTTCTAAAAACTCTTGCAAAGGAATATTGGTATTTAACTTTTGCTTACTCCACTCTCTTGCAGTTCGTTCCAAAATTTCTGAGAAACTGGGATAGGTAGGAGATAAATTTGCTAGATGTTTGACTTTAATTTTTTGTGATATTGCCAAGGCAATCAAATTAATTAATTCTCCAGCTTCTGCCCCCAATATAGAAGCTCCCAAAATTTCCCCATTGCGTAGCACAATTAATTTACACATACCAATGGTTTCATCCCGAAGTTGGGCTGCTGCCACTGTTTTAAAATATTGTCGCAAAACTAAAACTTCATCTCGACGAAATTGGCGTTTTGCCTGTGCCTCTGTCAAACCCACTTGCGCCAGCATCGGCACAGAAAATATCGCCCAAGGAATTGAAGGATAATTTACTCGTAACCTGGGAAAAAATAGCGCATTGTTCAAGGCAATTTTTGCTTCATAATTAGCGATATTGGCAAAGTCGTAACCACCAATTACATCACCACAAGCATAAATGCGGTGGTTAGTGGTTTGTAGTTTATCATTTACCACTAAGCTACGCCGATGCCATTTCACACCTACTGTTGCCAAATTTAGGGATTCAAGATTCGGCTGTTGTCCAGTCGCCACTAAAATTTCATCAGTTTCAATAGCCTTATCTCCTGCTTGAATCCACTTTTTATTTTCAATTAGCCTCACCTGAGTTACTGGTTTTTCAGTGAGGACGCGCACACCTTCGACTTCCAACTGCGCCTGAAGCAATATGGCTATCTCAGGGTCTAGATATGGAAGAACATAAGGATGCTTGATTACCAGCGTCACAGTGCAACCAAACCTTGCTAAAGTTTGAGCAATTTCAATGCTTTGGGGAATTCCACCGATAATTACCCAATTTTTGGGTAATGTCGTTCCCTGGAAAGATTGCCAAATATTAGAAAGAGTTAGATAGCCAGTGGCTTGTAATCCTTCAATCTCAGGAATTTCTGGACGCGAACCACTAGCCAGCAAATAAGTACGGGCGCGTAGTAGGCGATTGTTAACGGCAAAAGCCAATTGGGGTGAAGATTGAAATTGACCACTGCCAACGATGACATCGACTCCCTGTGCGGCTAGGATGGCTGGGGAATGATGTTCTTGGAGATTTGAGGCGACGCATTGAGCATACAGCATCGCTTCTTGCCATGCCATAGAGATATGGCATTCTTCTGGGGTATCAGTGTGTGTGGCATGAATACCAAAACCAGCCGCATCCTTCAACTTCTGCGCTAGTTTACCAATTTCGGTAAGAGCATGGTGATGAGTAAACCCGTAGTCTACTTTGGGTTGTACCAGGGCAACTGTAGCACGTAGTTGGGTTGCAGCAAGTGCAGCATAGTATCCAGCAAGGCTGCCACCAATAATTACAACATCGTAGTCAACGGTCACGTGAATTTAGATTAGAGTTAGGAGTTAAGAGTTAAGAGTTAGGAATTAAAAATTAAGAGTTAGGAATTAGCAGTTAAGAATTAAAATCCTTTTTTAACTTATAACTCCTAACTTATAACTTATAACTCCTAACTCTCTTTTAGCGCTGTTAGTAAGCGTTGGTTATCGGACTCTTCACGTACAGCAACCCGGAAAAAGCGATCGCCTAGTTCTTTAAAACTAAGGCAATCGCGGATTAAAATCTGGTGATACTTGAGTAATTGTTGCTGTAACTGGGAAGTAGATTCTTGGGACTCAACCAGTAAAAAGTTAGCAGCACTTGCTTGGGGTTGAAATTTTGGGATTTCAGCTAAACCCTGAAACAGTTGGTTTCGTGCAGGTGGTAGCCATGCCCAGGTTTGCTGCTGAAACTCCGTATCCTGGAGTGCTGCAATTGCCGCTGCTGCCGCTAGCGTGTTTACAGGCCAAGGATCTCGCCATAGCTGCCATTTAACTAGGCAGTCAGGATGTGCGATCGCATATCCTAATCGCAGTCCTGGGAGACTGTAAAATTTGGTCAGCGATCGCAATACTACTAAATTTGGATATTCCTGCACCACCGGAATCAGGCTTTGTTCCTCATTAGGCGGCACGAAATCCATAAATGCTTCATCCACCACAACCAAAGCAAATTGCTCCAGGTAGGGCAAAATAGAGTCCCGTGTAAATAGTTTTCCGGTTGGGTTGTGCGGATTATTCAGCAATAGTCCTTTGTCCTTTGTCCTCTGTCCTTTGTCAAGGAATAATGACCAATGGGCAGTGACCCTTCGGGTTCGCAGTTGCTCATGGGGGAAACCCCCAGACGCTCGCGGACTCGCTAACGCTGCGCTATCGCCCTTGGCGTCTCCCCTTGGGAGAAGATGGCACTGGCTCACCAATGATAAAGGACACTCCAGCACATTAGCGTTGTACGCTGCCAAGGTTCGGTAGTAGTCGCCAAAGGCTGGAGTGATTAAAATTGTCGCGGCTAATTGAGCTAATTCCCTACCGATTAAAGTAAGTAATTCTGCGGAGCCGTTACCCGGCAGAATCCACTCAAACGGCAATTGATGGAAGTGACTGAGAGCTAGTCTCAGTTCACTATAATTTGGGTCTGGATAGTGCTTAAGATTACCAATTTGGGACTTAATAGCAGCGATCGCGCTATTTGGAGGCCCCAACGGGCTGATGCTAGCAGAAAAATCCAGAATAGCATCAGGGGGACAGCCAGCCAGTGCTGCTGCCCAGGCTAAATTTCCCCCGTGTGCAGGTTGCCGCATTAAAAAAGGGTTCCCGAAGACAGAACCTATGCTTTTGGGGGTGCTACCTTTTCTCTAAAAAGTTTTCCTGCGGAGAAAGCAGGAACCCTCGTCGCTGGAATTTCCATTTTTTCATTTGTTTTCGGGTTGCGACCTTCACGGGCTTTACGTTCCCGTGATTCAAATGAGCCAAATCCCACCAATGTCACCTTATCACCAGAGGAAACCGCTTCAATAATCGTTTCCAAAGCGGCAGTTAAGACTGCATCCGCTTGTTTCTTGGTAACACTAGCCTTTTCAGCTACGGCATCAACTAATTCACCTTTGTTCATGTCAAACTCCTGAAGGTTTACTTGAGATTTTTTACGGATGTAAATTCATACATCTGTACGGGAATCTTTGTTCGCAGAAATACAAAAATCATCCTTTGGGAGTATTTTTACTCAAAACGGCTGTACATCCCATCGGCTCGACTTTTCAATGAATCATTCTAAGGTGTTGTAGCCTGATGTGGATAGATGAAACCATTAATTTATATAGATTTCAGGATTTTTTGTAATTTTAGAGTACTTATTCCACTAAAAACCACCCCAAAAGTAGGAAAAAATACCTAGTAAATCCCGCAATTGCCAAGAAAACAGGGAGTGGGGAGGTGGGAGATGGTCAATGTTTGTTGGCATTCATTACCGATGTTGAAGAGTTATTGCTGAGATTAAGCAATTTTTATGGAAATTGAAGGCTCAGATTCCCGATTTCTCTAAAAAGTCGGAGATTTTACTCACTTTTCATCTGATGTGGAAAATCCAATGCGAAATTTAACCCCATAGCAAGCTTCTTTAGTAGGGAATGGGCAAAAGTTAAAGCTTCTCCGCTACAAAGCTATTCATTAGTCACATCTTTCTTAACATTTATGGTGGCGATGCCTACGGCGGTAAACTACGCTGCCACAACTTCTTCTGGTACGTTTATTACGTGTAGCTTGCTTCGACCTAGTATTATGACGAACGCAGGCACTCAACAAACCCTTGTAAGAATAAATGCTGAAACCCCTTGAGTCTGTGGCTGTTGAATATCCGCGCATTCATGCCAAGTGATGTCAATCCCTAACAGAAATTTTTTGTTGCACCCAAGCCCGAAAAGCACGGGTAGTAGCAATTTCCCCATTCTTTTTAGCTTCTTGAATAAACCGAGGAATCTCCTTCACCGACACAGACGCAAAAGTAGGGCTGGTTTGAACTTCTGAATATTGTCCACCTGCAACCGTGTAAACTCTCAACACACTGCCGTTATAACGCCAAAATTCGGGAACTCCCATTGCAGCATAAAGCCTCAGCTTGTCTATTGCAGACCTGGAATATTCCACCTCGAGTAACAGGTCTGGGGGTGGGTCGATAGCTATATCAATATTTTCTTTATCTCGAACTAGGGCTTCATTTTGAATGTAGTAGCTACTGTCTGGCTCGGCTCCCTTCTCTAAATCATCTCGCGTTAAAGTTAGCGAACCAGTGCGTTTAATTTCCCAGCCCAACTCTTCGCACAATACACCAACAAAAACTTCTATTAAGCGATTTGAGTTTTCGTGTGGCATTTGTGGGGTCACAATTTCTATCGTTCCATTGTCATAAGCAAATCGGGAGTTTCGCTCTGAACCCATTTCAGCCAGCATGGTTTTAAATGTCTGCCAAGTGATGCTTTGCAGTACAACCCTATTTTCTGCGGATGTTGTTATCGCCACCATAGTTTAGTTCTCCGCAACAAACCTTTTCCGGTACTGTACCCCTTAATATTACAGTTAAGGCTGAACGGCAATCGAGCCAAGTTCTGTGAACAAGAAGATCCCCAACTTCTTAAAGAAGTTGGGGATCTGAGCCTTTAGCAAAGGTGACTCACTTACTCATTATCTTTAATTACCTGCCAGGAACCTTCAACCCACGACGCTCAAGGATTTGCCGCACTTCAGGGCTAGGGGCGTAGTTATAGCCGTAGGAGGAGTTCTCAGAGTCGTCCATAATCTGAGGTGTAAGCAAGACAATTACCTCTTGACGCTGGTTCTGTCGGTTTGTACTTCTAAATAGCGAACCAATCAGTGGGAGATCGCCTAAGATAGGAATTTTGGAGACAGCTGTCCGGTCTTGGTCTTGAATAATACCACTTAGGATTAGTGTCTGACCATCTCGTAAGCGAATTAAGCCAGAAGTAAGGGAGCGCTCAGACACTAAAATGATTTGTCCATTTCCTGTATCTTGTGAGGCGGAAGGAGCGCTGACAGTAGGAGCAACCGATAGAGAAACGAACCCGTTATCGTCAATCCGCTCAATTTTTACACTCAAAGTTAAGCCAACTTTTTGTTTCTCAATTGTTCTTTCTGTCCTAGAACCACCAGAAGTATCCGTTGTTTCCAGGGTTATATTTCCCACTACTTCTTGAGTCAGATTCACCAGAGCCTGTTGACCTTCTTGGACAATTAAGGTTGGGTCGGTCAAAATTTTGGCGTTGCCATTTGTAACCTGAGCCTTCAAACTAGCGAGAAGACTTTTGGTAAACCGATATGGTGATGTAATAGTGCTAGCGACATTATTGATGATCGGTGTACTAGTCAAGCTATTTCTTGCTTCAGCACTAGTAGCTGGTCTAGCACCGCCAAAATTCAGAGAGGCGACACCACCATCATTGCTAAAGTAATTGTTACCAACCCCAAAAGAAAAGCTAGTGTTGTAATCCTGAATGTTCGAGAGGTTGACATCAATAATCTTGACGTTGACTACCACTTGACGACGGCGGATATCAAGCTGAGTTAGTTGAGCCATCGCAATCTCAATCAGTCTAGGAGGGCCAATTAAGGTCAGGGAATTGGTGCGCTCGTCTCCTAATGCCTGTAAACCTCTTAATAATGGGCTAGAGTCTTTAAAATCAACGCGTAGAGGTTGAACTTGGGTTTCTGTAGTCGTCTGAGTTTGGGTGATGGGAGCAGCCGCATTACCCACAGCTATGGCACTAACGCTAGTAACTTGTCGTTCGCGGCTGACGGCACTTTCTGCTCCCAAGGCGACCAAAAAATTCAGGGCGACTCCTACCGTGACCTGATTGAGTCGCATACTACGCATAACCATGTCACGGGTCGCATTAGGTAGTTTGGCTCCGACAAAAACTGTACGACCGCTGCGGTTAGCTTCTAAACCACTCAGGCGCAAAACGTAGTTAAATACATCTTGCACTGGCTCATTTTCTATATCTAGCGAGATTGTTTGAGAAACTGCTGGTGCATTAGCACCGCCACCTGCCTGTCCTCCACCAGCTTGCTCACCTCCGACGTAAGCCAAGTTCAAACCAGCAGCACGAGCAAGCAATGATAAAACCTCACGTACTGGGGCATCTCGCAGTACTAGACGAGGCACACGTTCCTGAGTTGCTAAGTCAACGGTGCTAGGAGAAGCATCGGTAGCCGAAATAGCAATATCTCCCACTGGTGGGGCGACGGCTCGAGGTAAGAACGGTGGAGCCTGACTTAGAGGTTGACCTGGTCCAGCAGCTTGTGCAGGTTGTCCGTCAATGGTGACTTGCGGGTTAGGAACAAGAACACCTGGATTTTGACCAGGTTGGGCTGGAGTCGTAACAGGTGGTGCTGTGGATGTTGGGGCTGTTGGGGCTGTTGGCATTGGCACTGATGCTGTAGTACCTGTTGAAGGGCTAAAGCTGAGTGTAATTCCATTTGGCGATCGCATCACAGGTTGACTGCCAGGTGCATCGTTGCTGCCAGTTACCGTCACCCGAATACTATTAGCATCAAGCTGACTAACCTCAACAGATGCAATTCCTGGTGCTGGGTTATCTTGACGAAAACTATTACCTTGTGGTAATCGTAATTGAGTGTTGATAACATCAGCGACTAAAGCCTTGCCTCTTTTCGTAGTGAAAACTTGGGGGCGCGACCCAGAAGAAGTTTTCAAAGCAACGCTAATTCCACCATTAACTGGATTTAACTTGACATCAGTAACTTGACTAATTTGTGCCAAAACTGGTTGAGCCGCCAAAAATACAAAAGCGGCAGTACCTAAAATAAAACTATTACCGTGAAGCTGTTTCACAGTTCATTCCTCACCTTATAAAACCCTGTTTACATACAATTTTGATTAGGCGGTTAGAAACCGCACGCCAATTGCTTATGGGGAAACCCCATTGGCGCTAGCCTCTTCCTGTGTGAGAAGACAGCGCTTTGACTACACGAGACTTTACCCACCTACCCTGCAAAAACGCCAACGGCGAACGTGAGTTTCAAAACCCTCAATTATTTCCTTAGTCTGCGGGAAGGTTTGTCTACGCTTGTGTAGCCGCTAATTCTATTCGTCCTAGCTCTAATGTGACTACTTTTTCGGGGCAGCTTTCGCTGCTGCGGCTATTTCTTCTGGACTAAGTGGCATCAATACCTGTAACTGGAATGATGTATTAATCGCTGCTGGGCCTACCTGCATCGGCGTTTTATCTAATGGGGATCTTGTCTCTGCTGGAGCCAAAGTTGCTTGATAATCTTTAACTATTAACAAAGGCTGTAACCGCTCAATGTTACGAATTATCGATTGTGTTTGTTCATAAGTTGCTGTAATTTCAGCGCTGATAGTACTGCGTTGCAGCTTGCCGTCAACCCCTAGTCCTAGACTTCCATCGACAATCGGTTCTGGTTTTTGGGAAATCGGCACATATTTTTTCAGTTTGGCTCTTACTGCATTAATAGAAGTTGCACTATTGCCAGACTCAATTAAGCGGTTCAAATCCAACAGTAATGTATCTAAGGTTTTTTCGTTAGCAAATAAACTTAAAACCTGAACTTTTTGCTGCTTTGCCTGTGCTAGTTCGTCTTTAACTTTGTCAATCTGTTTGATATTGGCTTTTTTTTGCTCAATTTGCCCTTGCAGTTCAGTGCTTTTGGCTTGCTGCTGCTGATAGCTTTCCCAAGCTGGCATCAGCAGGTTTAATAATATATAACCTGCTCCCGCTAAACCGATTACCCCCACTAAGATCCCAATAATTTTTGGTGTGAAAGCAATACCAAATACCACAGGTGAGGCTGGTGTTGCCTGATCGAATTCCCCACCTTGTTCGGCAAAATTTAAATCATCACTCAGCGTCATTTTGAAATGACTCCTGTTTGTTGCATATTACGAATTCGAGTTACTAACCCCACTGTGCCTTTTTTTTCTAACTCTCGAATTAATTCCGACGCTGGAACGTCGTTCATGCTCGATTGAATAGTGTATTTAACTACTTGAGGTGGCTTAATAATTACATCATTAGAAGATTGACTCGCACTTGCTGTTAAGGGAGCCTCTACTAACGTTGCTGTGAGAATTCTGGTTTCTGTGGGCTTCAAAAACTGAGATTGTTGTAAACTCAATAAGAAATCATTGACATCATTAAAGGAACGAGCCAATCCGTTAATTTCTAATCCCCCGGCGGGATTATTTGGTGGCTGACCTGCTGCTACTGCAATGGGTGGAATTTGCTTGATGTTCTCGATTTGCACTGCCGTTGGGATGCGATCGCGCAAATCTTGCAGCATTGCTGACCAAGGACGAATCTGGTCAAATACAGTTACTAAAGCTTGGGTTTCCCCTTTAATTGCGTTTGCCTCGGCTTTGATTTTGTTAATATTTCCTATTTCTGTATCTAACCTCTTGCTTTCTTGATCTAATTGTGCAATCTGACCATCTAATTCAACAATCTTCCCTTGCAGCAACCACCAACTAACTCCTAATAAAGCCGGAAGACCTATACCTACTGCAACTCCCACATACAGTAGTGTCAAATCCCCCGTAGGAAATTTTAGACCTATTCCTCCCTTTCTCTCTGGCTTTTTCTGGAATGCTGGCCGGTCTTTAAGAAAGTTAACATCTAGGCTGTACATTTTGTTACACCTCCCGCATTCCTAGACCAAGTACAATCGCCAAGCCAGAGCGTTGTACCTGTGGATATTTATCAGTGTCAACTTCCAAAGATAAAGACCCGATTGGATCTATTTGGGTAGTTGGCAAACTCAATCGTTGAGTAAAAAATTCATCTAGCTGTTGAAGTCCACCTCCTGGCCCAGCTAATAAAATCTGCGCTACCTCCAAATTTTCACTTTGATTCAGATAAAAATCGATGGAACGGCGCAGTTCATCCGTTAGTTCTCCCAAGACTCTCAATATGGCAGCCATGCCAGGATCGAGTTCGGTAACGCCAGTTTTACCACCGTCTATGGGAGTTGCAGGAATAAGCATTCCGTGTAACAGTTCCATATCTCGTGATGTAGGTAAGCTCATTGCCCTTGCTAAGGCAGTTTGCATTTGATAAGTCCCGATTGGGACTGTGCGCGAAAATTGCGGCACTCCGTTAACGATGATGGCTATTTCTGTACTGTCAAACTCGATATCAACTAGTACTGCTGCTTCTTGCGGCCCAAATTGTCGCAGTTGTTCGCGAATAGTCCGAATTAGAGCAAAACTGTTAATTTCTAAAACATCAATTTGTAATCCTGCCTGCTCGAATGTACTTATATAGGTATCCGTTATCTCCTTGCGGGTGGCAACTAGGAGTACGTGTACTTTTTCAATGCCATCTTCATCTACAAAATACCCAAGTTTCTGATAATCTACATCAGCCTCTTCACGAGGATAAGGTAAATACAAACCTGCTTCATGGTTCAGCACCATTTCTCGCAGTTCTTTATCGTCTAACTCTGCTGGCACTGGTATAATCCGAACGATAGAATCTCGTCCTGGTACACCAGTAGCAACGTGAGAAGTTTTGATTTTGCTCTCAGCTAGCGCTTGTTGGATTAATTGCGCCATTGCTGGAGGGTCGCTGATTTGACCATCGACAACTATCCCTTCTGGAACTGCTACCGATGTATAGATTTCTAGTTTCAAGCCTTGACCCTGCTTGCGTAGCTGAACAACATTCACCCGTTCGGGAGCAAGTTCAATGCCTACCCCTTTTTTCGATTTGCCAAACAGACTATTGAAGCTTTTTACCACAGTTGTGCCCGCTGGACTGCTAAATTGAAAATTTAAATTTGTTGCAGTAAAGGCGTTATATATTACGTCTTTACGGGTAATTTATTTAGCCTATAATCTCAACAATTCTGTCTAAGCTTTTCACACCGATCAAGCGTAAAAATACTGGGAAAATGATTCAATTGCGAAAATTTAAACAACTTGTTGCTTTTGTACTGCTTGGCTTATTAACCAGTTGGATTGTAAGTTGCAGTACAGGTAATGTTAATACAAGTACAAAACAAGCTACTTCAGGAGTGGGAACTGTTGAGTTTTGGACAATGCAACTCCAACCTCAATTTACCGACTACTTCAAAAGCCTAATTGCGAATTTTGAATCGCAAAATCCAGGTATAAAGATTAACTGGGTTGATGTACCTTGGGCAGCAATGGAGAACAAAATATTAACAGCTGTCTCCGCAAAAACGCCACCTGATGTAGTTAACTTGAATCCGGGTTTTGCTTCTCAACTTGCCGGACGAAATGCTTGGTTAGATTTAGATGCGAAAGTCCCGAATAATGTACGTTCCTCCTATCTGCCGAATATCTGGAAAGCAAGTACGCTTAATGGCAAGAGTTTTGGGATTCCCTGGTATCTCACCACACGGTTAACCATTTATAACACTGATTTATTAAAACAGGCAGGTATCAATAAAGTCCCTGCAACCTACGCAGAATTGGCACAAGCCGCGCAACAAATTAAAGATAAGACGGGTAAGTATGCCTTTTTTGTGACTTTCGTACCGCAAGATTCTGGTGAAGTGCTGGAATCTTTCGTGCAAATGGGAGTCACCTTAATAGATGCTGAGGGTAAAGCCGCGTTTAATTCAGCACCAGGGAAAGCCGCGTTTCAGTATTGGGTAGATTTGTATAAAAAAGGTTTGCTTCCTAAAGAGGCTTTAACCCAAGGACATCGCCACGCGATCGATTTATACCAATCTGGAGAGACGGCGTTTCTAGCTTCTGGGCCAGAGTTCCTGAAAACGATCGCTAATAATGCCCCGAAAATTGCTCAAGCTTCAGAAATAGCACCTCAACTCACTGGTAACACAGGTAAGAAAAATGTCGCGGTGATGAACATAGTTATTCCCCGCGATAGCAAACAACCAGATGGCGCTGTGAAGTTTGCTTTATTTGTCACCAATGACGAAAATCAGTTAGCCTTTGCTAAAGCTGCAAATGTCCTACCTTCTACAATCAAAGCATTGTCTGATACTTACTTTAAAGATGTTCCAGCTAATGCTTCAACAATAGAAAAAGCACGAGTTATGAGTGCTGAAGAACTGCCAAAGGCAGAAATATTGACCCCTACCTTGAAGGATTTTAATAAACTGCAAAAGGCAGTTTACGAGAACTTGCAAGCAGCAATGTTAGGCGAGAAAACTGTAGATAAAGCTGTAGAAGATGCGGCGCAAGAGTGGAATCAGAGGTAAATTCGTAATTCGTAATTCGTAATTCGTAATTATGATTTATGAAATATATTGGTGGTTGCTAAAAATTCACCGATTAAATAAAGGGAACCACACAAAACGATTAAATCTTCTGTGGTAGCGGTTGTAGTGGCGGCTGCTAGTGCTGTAAATAAATCTGGATGGATTTGGCGATCGCTTAATTCGGGACAGAGGCTGTAAGCTAGATTTGATAAGTAGTCTAAATCCGCAGAAGTTCTACCGGGCCAGGGTTCTACTGGTATTGGCACTAAATAAAGGCGATCGCCTGGTCGCAGTAATGCGGTAAAAATATCAGTATGATCCTTATCGGCAAACATTCCCATAACCCAATTTATGGGTTTGGGGTTAACTACATCTAAGCTATCAACATATTGGCGGAGAACTTGGGCGGCGGCGGTATTATGAGCGCCATCAAGTAATAATTTATGATTTTTCCAAGTAGTCCATTGCATCCGCCCCGGCCATTTAGTTTTGGCCATACCCTTAGTTATGGCTTCTTCTGAAATCTGCCAACCCTGTTGTTGGAGAATTTCTAAAGCGGCTAAAGCTAAAGCTGAATTAGTTAACTGAATTTGTCCCGCTAACGGTAATGGATATTTAATTAATTTAGAATTTTGAATTGTTTCATACTCTGCCCATCGTGTAGCGATTTCACGGGAAGGTTGAGGTGTAAAAAGTGGGCATTGTAATTCTAAGGCACGCGATCGCACCACTTTGTCTGCCTCTGGTGGTAATGGCCCAACCACAACGGGACATCCAGGTTTGAGAATACCTGCTTTTTCTCTAGCAATATCAGCAAGGGTAGGGCCAAGTTGCTGCCAGTGTTCCCGGCTAATGGAAGTAATGAGCGTAACCAAAGGTTCCAAGCAGACATTGGTTGCATCTAAGCGCCCTCCTAGTCCGACTTCTACCACAGCCACATCAACTTGTTGCTGGGCAAAATATAACCAAGCAGCTGCCGTAATTACTTCAAACTGAGTTGCCGATTCGTCATCAGGGCGAATAACCGCTTGGACTTTTTCTAATAATTGACTCAATTCCTCAGAGGAAATTGGCTGTTCATTCAGACAAATACGTTCCGTCCAATCAACTAAATGGGGTGAAGTGTAGCGTCCTGTACGATAACCAGCCTCAGTAAGTACCGAGGAAAGATAGGCACAGACTGAACCTTTGCCATTAGTGCCAGCAACATGAATAACCGGGACTTGGTGATGGGGATTGCCGAGATTTGCCAATAGATTGACAATGCGATCGAGTCCCAAATGGACACCAAAGCGTTGCAGCGGTTGTATTACAGAATCGATATTCAAGGAATGGGAGTGGGGAGTAAGGAGTAGAGATAAGGGGACAAGGGGACAAGGTGAATAATCAATGCCCACTTCTCGATGAGAGGCTGCGTCAACGGCTTCTCTACGAGACGCTACGCGTTAGCGGAGCTTTCGCTTTAGCGATACGCTCAGTACAAGTGCCCCGTGCCCCATACCCGATTAATGAATTTAAGCTTCTCTATCCAAAAAGCCTTGAATTTGTCTTAAAGCCGCAGCGCCAATATTAAACACTGCCCAGCTAGCGGCAATGGCAACTGGTGCTAAAACGATCGCTATACGAAAATCGATATCCATATCTAGAACCCCTCTCTTAAGTAGAAATTAAAGTTTTGTCAACAGCTCTCATTTTTATTTTTAGCTGAAGTGGGCAATTTTTCCAAATATAAATGTAAAGAATGTTTAATTTATGGAGTATTGAGCATTGGTTATTGGGCATAAGAGGCAGAGGTGCAAAGAGGCAGAGAGTAAAAACTGACTGCGACTTCTCCCCTTCTCCCCTGCTCCCCACTTCCTACTCTCTAAGCCTTGCTAAAACCAATATCAGTACCCTTACCAGCATGAACTAAAGCTAACTTTTGGTAACGTTTAGCGTGTTCAATCAGTTCTGCGGCTTCAACATCTGTTACTTGACGTAACACTTTACCAGGAATACCGACAATTAGGGACAAAGGCGGTACATTTTTAGTTACCACTGCGCCAGCACCAATAATGCTACCAGCGCCAACTCGTACCCCGTCTAAAATCACTGCGCCAATGCCAATCAAACTTCCACGCTCAATGTAGGCAGAATGTACTACAGCACGATGCCCGACGGTAACATGATCTTCTAAAATTGTTGGAAAACCAGCATCACCATGTAAAATTGCACCATCCTGAATATTTGTGCATTCGCCAATTTCAATCCGTTCTACATCTCCCCTCACCACTGCTCCATACCAAATGCTCACTCCTGTTGCTATATTTACCGAACCCATAACAACAGCATTGGCTGCAATGAAGGCAGCTTGAGAAAAATCAGGAGATGTCCAGTAAGAAGCGGTAGACACGATAGAATATGAATATGGTACCCAGGAACACTGGAGAAACTCCAACCTTTGAGGCTGGTTGCACAACCAGGATATCACAGCGTCAAGCCTCTACGCTGAGGAAAACACTAGTGAACAATGTTCCTGCCGCAACACCGTGTCTATGCAGCAGCGAGCAAGTAACTCAAAGTGGTTGAACCGAAGTGTATAATCCAACCCACTAGTGCTGGTGAAGACAAAACTATGTTTGTACGCACTTCATGATGAATCCAGGTTTGCAGTACCCGATGTTTGGGCCGGAAATACAGTGTCCCCATTGTCGCCAGACTATTCCGGCGTTGACACTCACAGATACCTATTTGTGTCCGCGTCATGGCGCGTTTGAAGCTAATCCTAAAAATGGAGAGTTAATCCATTTGCAATCGGGGCGTCATTGGCGGAGGTGGAATAATGAATGGTATAGACAACATACTCATCCTGATGGTATCCGCTTTGAAATTCACGAAGCATTAGATAAGCTCTATACCCAAGGTTTTCGAGCAACACGAGTGATTATTGCTCGACGCTATCAGGAATTGATGAGTGGCTATTTAGAACGCAGCACGCCTTGGCGTTCTGGACAACCAGAAGCTACAGCTGCGCGTTTGTACGGTTTACCCGTGGAGTTTAGCCCCGATACTTCAGATGATGCCTGTTGGGAAGTGATTAATTTTGACTTGGAAAAAGAGCCTGGTGTCCCTGTACGCTACCCTTATTTCAGGTTGTTTGAATAATGGTCATTTGTCATTAGTCATTTGTCATTAGTGAATAACAAAGGACAAATGACTAAGGACTAAGGACTAAGGACTGATATGCACCACGCCTCTATTCGGACTGCGAATATTCATCGAGCGATCGCTTTCTACGAACTTTTAGGGTTTACAATCTCAGAACGCTTTACCACAGGCTACACCTTAGCTTGCTGGATGGAAGGATTGGGCGGCAGAATTGAACTGATCCAAATTCCCGAACCAAAACCAGCCCCAGATGCGTTTGCTGATGAGCATTATGTAGGGTATTATCATCTCTCGTTCGATTTAACTGAGATGACACCAGATTTACCTAGCTGGTTGACAAATTTGCAAGAACGTGTATTGCTGGCTGCTGAGAGTCAACCCGAAGGATTAGAACCGTTGAAGGTGCTTTTAGAACCGACACAACAGCAAATCGGCGATCGCATTTACGAAGTAGCTTTCATCGCCGATACCGATGGTTTACCTTTGGAATTCATTCGGATTTTAGCAAAACTCCCATAACTTAGCTTTTTTATTAGCTTTGTTGCTAATATATTGTTTTTCTGTATTGTTACTGAAGTCACAGATTTTTTTGCCAGATTAAAGTGTAGTCACTCACAAAAACAATTATGTAACTTAATTTACAGATAAATCTGCTAAATACATGTACGGATTTGCTAAATTTTATTCTAAATTTTATAAATATCCCTTACCGTTATTACTTTTAAGTTTATGGCTACTAGCTGTTTTTTTGTTGAGCGATCGACCTTCTCATAGCCAACATCCTGTTATATCTACTAACAAAGAAAAATATCAGTCAACCTTGCTAGCAAAAAGAATAATGCCCTCAACACTGACAGAAAATGTCCGCAAGACAGTGCTGGAAAATGGTCTAACTGTCCTGACAAAGGAAGTGCATACTGCGCCAGTGGTGACGGTGCAGGTGTGGTACAAGGTTGGCTCGCGTAACGAAGAACCGGGCGTGAATGGCATTGCCCACCAATTGGAACACATGATGTTTAAAGGTACAAAAAACCGTCCAATTCAATTTGGACGTTTATTTAGTGCTTTAGGTAGTGATTCCAATGCTTTCACCAGCTACGATCAAACTGCATATTACGGTACTGTGGAACGAAACAAGCTGAAAGCGCTCTTGGTGCTGGAAGCAGACAGAATGCGAAATTCCCAGATTGAGCCGGAGCAATTAGCCAGTGAAAAGCGGGTAGTAATTTCGGAGTTGCAAGGTTACGAAAACAGTCCAGAATATCGCCTCAACCGCGCTGTCATGCAAGCGGTGTTTCCCAATCATGCTTATGGGTTGCCTGTAGGTGGCACTAAAGCTGATGTCGAGAAGTTTGAAGTTGAGCAGGTAGAAAAATATTACCGCAATTTTTACAGTCCCGATAATGCTGTCTTAGTGATTGTTGGAGATTTTCAAACTGCAAATACTCTTGAAACAATTAAAGAAGTGTTTGGCAAATTACCGAGGCAGGAAGCAGGAGGCAGGGGGCAGGGGAGCAGGGGGAGCAGAGGAGCAGAGGAGCAGAGGAGCAGAGGGGAAAGTCTTTACTCCTCGTCTCCCATCGTCTTGCGAGAACCGGGAGCAGGGCGGCTATTACAAGTTGTGTATCCGCTACCGGATGCAAATCAACCGGATGTGCCGGCGCTGGATGTGATGGATTACATCTTGACAGAGGGACGGAATTCTAGACTTTATCAGGCATTGGTGGAATCAGGTTTAGCTAGTGAAGTTACAGCATCCGTCACCAGTTTGCGAGAATCTGGCTGGTATGAAGTGTTGGTAACGGCTGGAGCTAAACAAGATTTGAAAAAAATTGACTCAATGTTGAGTAGTGCGATCGCCAATGTAGCAGAAAAAGGTGTGACATCTGAGGAAGTAGAACGAGCCAAAACTCAATTAGCAGCAGATGTAATTTTGAGTAACCGTGATATCACCTCTCAAGCAATGCGATTGGGCACTGATGAGACAACTGTTGGTGATTATCGCTACACAGATCGCTATTTGGCAGCTGTTCGTCTGGTGAAGCCGACGGATGTTGTTGCTGTCATTAACAAATACTTGACAAAAGAAGCGCGGACAGTAGGCTTTTTTGAACCAACCCAGAAGCAGATAACAGAAGTTGCTGACAAACCAGACTCAGCCCAAACTACAGAAAATTTCTCTCCTGGCGTACCCGTGCTTTTTTCTGAGGTGATGAAATACTTACCACCTGTGGATTTGGCTACAGATGCGTTGCTTGCCGTCGAAGACATCGCCCAAGTCTTACCCCAGGAATTTAAATTGACTAACGGATTGCGGATATTACTGTTACCCGATCGCAGTACTCCCACCGTTACCTTGAGCGGTTATATTCAAGCTGGGACAGAATTCGATCCAGAGAACAAAGCTGGATTAGCTGCTTTTGTGGCAGATAATTTGCTAAATGGTACTAAGAGCCAGGATGTTTTAACTATTGCTAAAGTCTTAGGAGAACGAGGGGCAAGTCTAGACTTTCAAACCTACCGCGAAGGCGTGCATATCGAAGGTGATAGTTTAGCAGATGATTTGCCGATACTCCTAGAGATATTAGCAGATGTTGTAAAAAATAGTACCTTCCCAGCCAAAGAGTTAGAACTGCATCGCCAACAAACTTTAACTGATTTGCAACAGGAATTAGATGAGCCATCAGAAGTAGCCAGAAGAGTATTTGTTCAGTCAATTTATCCGAAAAAACACCCCTTACATACCTTTCCCACAGAGGAGAGTTTACAGCAGATTCAGCGCCAGGATGTGATTGATTTCAAAACTAAACATTATCGCCCAGATACAACAGTGCTAGCGCTGGTGGGAGATTTCGATCTAGACAAAGTGCGATCGCTGATTAAAAATAAGTTTGGAGACTGGGAAGTTAGCGGCCAAGCACCCACATTAAAATATCCCCCGGTGGCAATACCGGAGAAAATCGTCAGTGTCAACCCAGTTTTACCAGATAAAGCCCAAGCTGTAACTTATATGGGTTACACAGGCATTAACCGTTACGATCCTCGATTTCATGCAGCTTTTGTACTGAACCAGATTTTAGGAGGCGATACCTTATCTAGTAGACTAGGTGCAGAAGTGCGCGATCGCCAAGGTTTGAGCTATGGAATTTATAGCTCCTTCCAAGCTGGGAAGAATGTAGGGACATTTTTGATAGAAATGCAAACTAGTCCTGAAGATAGCAGTAAAGCGATCGCTAGTACCCGCCAAATTCTACAGCAAATCCATCAACAAGGCGTCACGGCACTGGAAGTCGAAACAGCTAAACGCACCCTCATCAGCAACTACAACGTTTCCCTGGCAAATCCAGAGGAATTAACAGATAGAATTCTGATGAATGAGGTGTATGGACTAGATAAAGTAGAATTGCACTCCTTCACTGATAAAATCCAGAAAGTCACTCTTGCCCAAGTTAATCAGGCGGCTCATGAGTTACTCCACCCAGATCAAATTGTAGTCGTTACTGCTGGGCCATCTGTGTTAGTAGAGAAAAGTATTAGGTAGAGATAAGGCACTGGGCATGGATAATATAAAGAATAGGTAAAGTGGTTTTTCCCGCTACCTATTCATTCTTCCTGCTCATCAGCATTGCCTTTTGAGAATTAGTGATGAAAATTTATAACTGTTTTTACGAAATTGTAATTAAATCCCTTAGTTTCACAATTCCTGGTTGGGTACAAATATTACGGCGTAACTACGTGATATTAACGTTACTCCTCGCTCTAAATTTCATTGCTGCTACTCCAGCAATGGCGGCGAATTTGTCTGGCGATTTCCTCAAGCAACCAGCTACAGAAATTACAATTAACTTGGGTAATACGGCTAATGAACTCAAGTTTGAGCCAAATCATTTGGAATTTGAGGTTGGTAAACGCTATCAACTACAGCTTAATAATCCCAGCCAACTGAAGCACTATTTTACTGCTAAAGATTTTGCCGCCTCAATTCATTACAATTTAAGACCAAACTGTACTAACTCCCATAGTGTTAAATTATAGATATTATTTCTCAATTAATCTAGAGAAAGCATTCATACTTCAGCGTCAAAGCCACCAGTAATTATTAATTTCCCATGAACATTTTCAGTAACTTACTTTCTCAAGCTACTCAACCAGCACCAGCGAAAAAACAGCGCCGAGGAATTGAAATTAAATCGCCGCGTGAAATTGAAATCATGCGGCAATCATCGGCAATTGTCGCAACTGTCCTAAAAGAAATTTCCGAGCTAGTAAAGCCAGGAATGACAACAGCTGATTTGGATGCTTTTGCAGAAAAACGCATCCGCGAAATGGGTGCAACACCAAGTTTTAAAGGATATCACGGTTTTCCAGGTTCTATCTGCTCCAGCATTAATAATGAAGCAGTACATGGCATTCCTAGCCCCAAAAAAGTGATTCGCGTCGGGGATGTATTAAAAGTAGATACAGGTGCTTATTACCAAGGCTTTCATGGTGATTCTTGCATTTCAATTGCTGTCGGTGAAGTGACGCCAGAAGCTACTAAATTAATTCGTGTAGCAGAAGAAGCTTTATATAAAGGCATTGAGCAAGTAAAGGCTGGTGTATACCTGCTTGACTTAGCTGGAGCAATTGAAGATCATGTGAAATCTAACGGCTTTAGTATAGTTGAAGAATTTACTGGACACGGTGTCGGTCGTAACCTGCATGAAGAACCTTCAGTATTCAACTACCGTACTCGTGAGATGCCAAATGTGAAACTCCGGGCAGGGATGACGCTGGCAATTGAGCCAATTTTAAACGCGGGTTCTAGACACACGCGGACATTATCTGACCGTTGGACAGCAGTCACTATGGATAATTCTTTGTCGGCTCAGTTTGAGCATACAGTTTTGGTGACAGAGACTGGTTATGAGATTTTGACTGACCGTTCTAAGCTGTAATTGTCAGTTGTAATTATCTGTTGTTGAGAGAGGTAAAGCGTTGAAAGAGGGCGATTTACCTCTTTACTTTTTTAACGCAATTTGTCAAATATTCAATAACTGCTATATAGTAATCCTATCTAATTTTTCACAAATGATTTAGGACTGCTGATTAGTCGCTGCATAATTAGTTTTGTAAATAGAAAGCATCTCTTTAGCTTCGACAGAGACAGACGTACTCTCTGGAATAGCTTGTAATAAATTAATTGCTTGCTGCCATTTATCTTGTGCTTGCTGCCGACTTAGTTGTGAATGAGGTGAATTTTGAACAAATAAATTAGCTTCTGTTGCTAGCTTGTGGGCTGATTCTAAGTTTCCTACAGCTTTCTTTTCAATTAGCACTCTTTGGCTGATAGATTTATAGTTAATTTGATAGTAAGCTAATTTCTTCTTTGCCCGGTCATAAACTGATGTTTTAGCAGGAATGTTATCTAATAAAATTATTGCCTGATACCATTTAGTTTCTGCTTGTTGCCAGACTTTTAGAGGATGCGGTGGCTTTTGAACTAGAGAAGCAGCCTCCATACCAAGTTTTTGAGCAGATTTAAAGTTGTTGATGGTACTTGTTTCTTGAGTTAAACTTAGATTTTGCTCTCTAATTTTCAAACCAGCAAAAGTTAAGATTAATAAACTTGAACCGATAATCAAAGCTGAACTTACTATTTTTGGTGTTGAAAACTTTGTTAATATTCCTACTTTCTGGCTACTGATTGCTTCTTTACTACTTTCCTCTTCAATCTTTTTCAGGGCTTCTTCTCCCTGTTGAGCTAAAGTATTAGCCTTAATAATTAAAGCAGCAATTTCCTCTTGGAAATAATCACAATCATTGAGAATATTTGTCAATTCTTGAAATTTTCCCTCACTCGATATGATTAATTCGTGGTCATCATCTAACCACTCTAAAGCGAAACCAGATTTACCATAAAAAGCTGAGACACCTAATAAAATATTTAATAAGCTGCGACTATTTTTAATAGTATCAAAAATATAATTTAGTTTTTGCTGTAACTGTAATAGTTGTTTTTGATAATCTCTAATTTTTTCAATTTGATGTCGTAAAATATTAGCTTTACCCAAGGCTAAGTCAATTTTTAAGCCGTCATTAAGTGTTTGAAATTCATTTGATGTACTTAAATTAATAATATTAGAATTTAGTTGATTTACTAATTTAAGATCGCTAAGAATATCAGCGGCTATTGCTTGTAAAAAATAATCCCATTCAATCCAAGCATCAATTTTTAATTGTAAATCAGCCAATGAAATTTTAGTTTCTGAGTTTCCAAACTTTTCTGCGATCGCTGGCTCAACTAATCCCAAATTAGGTATAAATAAAGTAGCTGCGCTCAATCGAGGAATTGTAGCGATCGCAGAATTATTGATACGCTCAAATCTCAATTCATGAGCGATTAATTTTTTAATATTTCGTAGCTGTTCCTGAGCATCATTGATCGGGATAATTTGTTCCACGATCTCATTAGAATCGCCAATAGTCAGTTTTAAATTCTGAATTAGTGTTGGCAATTCACTAACAAGTATTTCTAGGTTAGCCATAAATACCCCTTAGGGATTTGTCGAAAGTTTATGCGGAACAATTAAAATGGCTTGAGTAAGAATACAACCACGCCTATTGCATCTGAGCATCCTAAACAAGTCACAAATCTTAGGAACTATAAAATTTATAGTTCCCGGAAATCCTGCTAAAGTAACAATTTCAGTTTAAAAATCCCAGAGAAAGACAAAATTACCCATTCACTAACCTATGAATGAAGTTGATTTAGCATTTACCCCAGCACTAGAGTTGGCGCAATTAATTCGTCGCCGGGAAATATCACCGCTAGAGTTGGTAGAAATATATTTAGAACGAATTGGGCAATTAAATCCTCAATTAGGAAGTTATTTTACGGTGACGGCAGAATTAGCGATCGCAGATGCCAAAGCCAAAACAGAATTATTAACAACTACCTCAGAACTACCGCCATTTTTTGGCGTGCCGATTTCCATTAAAGACCTCAATGCTGTAGCAGGTGTTACCTGTACTTATGGAAATCCAGCATTACTGAACAATATCCCTAACTATGATGATGGTGTTGTAACGAGAATTAAGCAAGCTGGATTTACTATTCTTGGTAAAACAGCCACTTCCGAATTAGGTTCTTTTCCCTACAGCGAACCTATGGGTTTTCCTCCAGCGAGAAATCCGTGGAATTTAGAATACACCCCTGGCGGTTCCAGTGGTGGCGCGGCGGCGGCGGTAGCAGCTGGACTGTGTGCGATCGCTCAAGGTTCTGATGGCGGTGGTTCAATTCGGGGGCCTGCGGCTTGTTGTGGTTTAGTGGGAATTAAACCATCCAGAGGCAGAGTGAGTAAAGCACCCGTAGGCGAACGCCTCGCTGGAATTGCCGTCAACGGGCCAATCGCCCGGACTGTTGCTGATGCTGCTGCCCTTTTGGATGCCATATCTGGTTACATGACAGGCGATCCTTACTGGTTGCCAGATCCCGAACCATCATTTCTCGCTGCAACTGGGACAAAACTTGGTGCTTTGCGAATTGCTTTTGACACTAGCATTTCTCCATTGGGAGAAGCTGACGCCAACTGTCAGCAAGGTGTCCGCCAAACAGTGCAGTTATTAGAAAAACTCGGCCACCACGTTGAACAGAAATCCCCGGATTTCAGTGCTTTAGTTGAACCATTTCAAATCGTCTGGCAAGCTGGGGTAGCCGCATCGGGACTTCCTGTTGAAGCTTTGCAGCCATTGAATCGCTGGCTATTTGCACGTACAGGTTCCGTTGGAGAATACCTGCAAGCAGTTTCCCAAATGCAGGTAGTGGCACGGCAGATTGTGGCGTTTTTCGATACCGTGGATGTGCTGGTATTGCCAGTTTATCTACATTCACCTATCCGCGTTGGAGAATGGGCTTCGCTGAGTCCAGAAGAGACATTCCAAAATATTATTGAGTGGGTTGCCCCTTGTCCGCCTGCGAATGCAACTGGACAACCTGCGATCGCTATTCCTGTAGGCTTTGATAGTAAGGGTTTACCCATCAGTGTGCAGCTAATTGGTAAACCTGCTGCTGAAGCCACAATCATCAGCCTAGCAGCACAATTAGAAGCGGCTAATCCTTGGATTCATCATCGTCCAGCCTTTGCAATATCAAGCTAATCGTGCAGGCATCCCTAGAACAACTTTCGCAAATTATCGTGTTTGCAGGTTTAGAAACAGCAGAGAAGATCGGTTTGCAACTTTACACTCAGGTACAAGGCTATCGCAAAGGAGAGATTATTCTCCATGAAGGCGATCGCTTACCAGCAAAACTCTATGCTGTTGTCAGTGGATCGATTCAAGTTACCAAAACAGCAACAACGGGGAAAGAAACAATTCTCCGCGCCTTAGCTGCTGGGGAAATTTTTGCGGCTCCTGCTTTGTTAGGAAATGGCATTTCTCCGGCAACTGTCACTGCTGAATCTGATTGTGAAATTCTCACTGTAGAGCGTGATGCTTTATTAAAAGCTATTGGAGAAAATCCTGAAATTGCCTTAAGAATGCTGATGATTTTTAACAGTCGGATTCAGCAATTACATGAAACAGTCCACGGATTAGTTTCTGAAAGAGCGATTGTTCGCCTTGCGAGATTGATTAAATATTTTGCTGTTGAATCTGGAACTGAATCTAGTCCACAAGGCAAGTGTTTAAAAGTCAAATTATCTTATTATCGGATGGCTCGAAGTAGCGGCATTACTTACGAAGAATGCGTGCGATTAATTAAAAGTCTCAAACTAGTAATTGCTTATCGCCGGGGTGGGACGATTACGATCCTTGATGTTGAGAAATTAGATGCGATCGCATCTGGAGATATAGATTAGTCGGGGCGCATAGCTAGCTCATTGGTATCAACTTAACGCTAAACCTGCTTGGAAATTGAGGATAGTATTGGTCATTTGTGCGACCCTCTGAACTTGTCTTATTCTCAATTTCTCAGCAATTTATGATATTGTCTCTGAGAGGATGTTTGAAAAGTCCTGTTGTTCGTAGCAAAAAGTTTTAGATCCCCCTAAATCCCCCGATAAATTGGGGGACTTTAAGAAGTTTTCCCCCCTTTTTAAGGGGGGCTAGGGGGGATCAATAAGTGCCTAAAATTACACCTAACCACTTTTCAAACAACCTCTGAGGTAGCTCATAGAAGCAGTATTACTTTGCTTTCCATTCGCGGTCAAGGATAGCGTAAAGAAAGTTGTCGTACCATCTGCCTTTGATTAACTCTTTTTCCCGCAGATGACCTTCACGACGCATACGAATTTTTTCTAATACCCTTATAGAAGCAACATTCTCTGAAACACACCAAGACCAGATACGATGCATTCTCAATTCTTCAAAGCCAAACTTTAAAATTGCCTGTGCTGCTTCTGTTGCATAACCTTGTCCCCAATATTGAGTATTTAGTTCATAGCCGATATTTGCTTCCCGCATTTCCGAGTCATTTACACGAATACCACAATTACCAATAAGCTGATTTTCTTCCTTAAGGATAATAGCTAACTGAAACTTAGTCCGAGGCTGCTCTTTTTGCTGATTGATAAACATCTGGATAAACTCGCAAACATCGTTCTTTGTGCGTTGTGTCCAGTAGTTATAATGCAAATACAAAGGATCGGATTGATAGGCAAAAACCGCCTGCAAATCTGTCTCTACAAAATCACGCATTAGCAAGCGGTGTGTTTCTAATATCATGTCTTTTTTTATAGACAAGTTCTACCACATCTACGTTAGCCAGTAGAATAATTGGCGTTGCTGAATTCAGGTATGAAAATGATTTGGCATGATTTCAAAATCTTTGTAAAAACGTTACATGGCAACGTCTTAACACCCAGATTCATACATTGAATTAGCAACGCCGAATAATTAAGTTGCTCGATCGATTTTTTGCACTTCTTCGTCAGATAGTTTCACGTTGATAGCATGTGTTGAGTCTTCAATGCTGGAAACCCTGCTAGCACCAGGAATAGGCAAAATAGCGGGCGATTTGGAACGCAACCACGCTAGAACGATATTATACACCGACACGCCTTTTTCTTTAGCTAACTTAGCGATCGCAGAAATATCCTGCAAATCCTGATGGCGACGCCTACCACCAAATGGACTCCAAGGTAAAAAGGTCAATCCTTGCTGTTCGCAATACTTCAACACGCTATCATTTTCTGGCTGTCGTTGCCAAGGACTGTATTGATTCTGCACCGAGACAATATCCACCACATCCCGCGCCCGCTTAATTTGTTCAACGGAAAAGTTAGAAACTCCCACAAACCGGATCAAACCAGCCTCTACTGCTTCTTTAACTGCTGCAAGAGATTCTTCAATAGTGTAATTAGTATCGGGAGAATGATATTGCCATACATCAATGGGTTTAGCACCACCCAACGCCTCAAAACTGGCTCGAATTGTTTGGCGCAAATGTTCTGGGTTGCCGTTGCTTGTCCAGTTGCCATTGGGACGCATCAACCCGCCCTTAGTGGCTACAATCACTTGGCTAACATCGCCTTTGTAATTACTAATTGCTTTGTGAATTAGCTGCTCATTGTGGTGCTTATCGGACTCATCTTTGCAGTAAGAATCGGCAGTGTCAATAAATGTAATACCCAAATCCAAGGCACGATGAATAACTTGGATTGATTCCGATTCAGGAGGGCGATTAGCAATTGACATGAGCATACCACCCAAACCAATCGCACTTACAAAGATACCAGTTTTTCCTAGCTGTTTAGTTTCCATGATTCTAGCTATAGCTTTCTGCTCCAATTATCTATCAGTTAGTTATTCATTAGAAATCCTCCCTAGTACTTAGACTTGAGAATAAGTGAATGTAATTTTTCTTCCTTGCTAGGTGTAAAAATATCACATTATATAGACGATTTACTCTAACTTTTAGTTAATAAGGATGATTAACATGAGATTTAAGATTTAATTTTCTGAAAGTCATGTTTGATTGTGGTCTTGGTGAATTTAATTATTATTGGTGTTTGCCATGATGTCAGAAGAGGAATAGTTGCGATCGAGTAGAGTACTTATTAATATTTACGCCCTGAAAACGGACGTAAATATCATTAAGTAATTTTGCTGGCTAATTTATTTTCTCTAAATTTATTAGAAAATTTAGAAAATAAATTAATAGCCTTCTATAGTATAACCAGCAGATTGAACCATCTGTTTAATTGACTCTTCAGAAGCCGCAGCATCTACAGTTACAGTTTTAGTATCAACATTGACATCTACTTTGGCATCAGATTCCATAGTCAGAATAGATTTAGTTATTTTTTGGGCGCACTCATCACCTTTAATATCTGGAACTTTCAATTGAATTGCCATTACTTACCTCATTACGTAAAATGAAATTTACATTTAACAAATATAATATCGATTTTAAGAGTGAGCGCACATCTTACTTGAGTTAGGGAATTGAGCATCACATAAATAGTAATAAATAATAGTTATATCTAAATCATTATTGACAAATTCTTTAGGCAGCAAAACCAAAATAAAATACCAAACTTTATAAATTTATTTATGAAAATGCACTTAGTACTACTAACTTATAACAAGCCGCTTTTTTAGTTTATTCTGAAGACTCCACCATAGATTCACCCTGTTTTTCTAGGCGTTGCTGTTCGACGTAGTTGTTCTTATAGCACTGCCCGATGGTACAAGGGTCTATGCGTAATTCACGAAACCTTTTTATCTGTAGTTTTTAATTTATTGTATGCTTCAGGTACTTCTACCAACGTTTGGAGTACATATAGATTCAAAAAACAGCTATCTTCCGGCATAAATATACTGTGGGCTTCGCAACAAACACTTTCAGTGACACAATTACGATCAAAGTGGTGGACGCTGCTAATTTGGGTATTGACAATAGAGGCTGCTTCACATTGCCAATGGGAACGATTCCTGAAATGTGCCATTAGTTAAAGTGCGATCGCTAGAAGCAACGAAAAAACTAGCATTTCTCGTTTGATTTATTTTCCAATCTTTATGACGAACTACGATCCTCGAAGTAAAACTCGCTAACGCAACTCTTGGAGACGCTACGCGTAGCTTGCTTACGCTATCGGTGGCACAATTTCAGGATGCTGAAGTCATCTTACTCATAAACACAACCTAGTAAACTACAAATACCCACTTTGTCAGTTTGTCTAATTAAGCTATGTTTGGTAAATAAAGTAAGTAGCCTAAATAATCGGCTGTTATTCCACACTTGACATAAAGCATTGTGAGTGCAAAACGTCTGCCAGAAACCACTGCCCATGTCAGAATTACCCGCCAATCCTGGCAACACGGCTTCCTAGAAGGCGAAGTGAATGCGGGTGAGTTTGAGTGGCATTTCCAGTGGCATTTTCGCCGGGGAGAACTTGCCGTCAAGCCTTCCCAAGGCCGCGCCTTAATCAAAGAACCCCTCGGTCGATTTTTGGAGCAACAAGATTATCAGCTAGAGCCTGGAGGAGACTATGCTTTTACGATTCGGGCGGAACTTTAAAAGTTAGGAGTTAGGAGTTTGGAGTTTGGAGTTTGGAGTTTGGAGTTTGGAGTTTGGAGTTAACGATCTAATTCCTCACTCCTGACTGCTTAGTGTTGATTCCGTGAGGCGATTTAAGTATCTTTCGATTAAGAGGATGGCAACGATGTCATCTATGGGTCTTGGAGGCTGTCTTAGACCCTGTGGCAATAGCTTGATTAGCCCTTTGGGCGGGAACATTTGCCAATAGCGATCGCGTGCTTCTAAGGTTGTGTAGCGCTCATCCACTAAAATAATACTCAACGGTTCTGTCAATTCTTGATATAATCTCTGTCTCCACTGTTTGGCTGTAGTTTGGTCGCCCATGACCATCAAAGAGATCGGAAACCTTTGGCGCAGTGTCTCGATGGTAGCGATCGCCTCTTTTGCTAGCACGACTTGATGATAATACAGTTGCCGATCGAGTCCCATCACCGCTAAACCACACTTATCTCGACCTGGATCAAACCCCAAGATGACTGGTTGCGTTGGTGAAAATTCACGGAAATTCATAATAAATAAAAAATAAAAAATAAAACTTGTTACGCGTAGTGTCTGCTAAATAAAAATGCAGCTACAGCAACTATTTTGACTGCTGTTCAATATGTTTAAATCTTACTAATAACAGCGTGCAAATAATTTTTTAAGTACTAAAAATAATTTTTCCGTTAACTATTGCCACTAATTTTACTCTCAATGGCCCGGCTGTATAAGTATTCTCTGCTGCGATCGCTTTGATCTCCAGGGGTTGATTATACTGTCTTAATTGGCTGACAAAGCGCAGAAAAGTCCCCTCTACTTGCACATTTTCGACAATTCCGGCATTACGGGCACGAAATTGGGAAGCAGAAATCAGTATTTCTAGCCGCTGCTGTAACTGATAAGATGTCATGGTTTTGGAATCAGCAGTAGTCGTGGCTAGCACCGCGCCTCCCGAAAAAACCAGTTGATTCTGGGCTGTATCCGCGAAAAATTCTATCTGCTTTTCTCCCCTGACGTAATTACCAGCAGAGAAAATTCGCACGACGTATTCTTTACCATCCTCAATCTGCTTGCTTAATTGGTCAACTCTATCCTGGGTTACGCGCAGTAGCTCTACATTTGCCGGATTTGCACCAGGTTCGCTTAATTCGAGGTTGGCATTGCGATTGGCTTCTTGTAAAAGTTGTCCCACTGCCTGACGAGCAGCAGCAGGTTGGGTAACACGAATTACAGCCGCGGACAGAACTTGACCGCGAACTAAGGCTAGCTTACCCAGACGCAGGTCGCGGTAGGACTGATAATATTTTTCCAGCCTGGCAACTTCCTGTTCTAGTTGCTCCTGTTGTGCTTCCAACTCTTTGAGGCGAGATTCCCGCTTGGCAATCACTTGCTCTCGTGCTGCAACTTCTACATTACGTTTTTGAATTAGTTGATCCAGTTGGGAAATTTTTTGATCGCGCTGTTCTATAGCTTCTTGACGGTTAGCAAGTTCGCGATCGCGTTTTTCAATTGCTGTTTTGGCTTCGTCAATGGCTTTTTTCGCTTCCGCATACAGTCTTTGACGTTCTGTTTTCAGTAGTTCAACTGCCGCCTGTAGTTCCTTTCTCTGATTGTAAACACTTTGCAATTCAGCTATGGCTTTTTGATATTGAGTTACAACCCGATCTAGCTGACCTTGAGTACGTTGGAGTTGAGTTTGGGTTTGGGCTTGTTGACTAATGGTGCGGTTTAACTGAGCTTGTGTTTGCCTCTGTTTGGCATTTGCCGCCTGCAAGGATTGATTAATTGCCTGCAAGTCCTGTTGTGCCTTTGCTTGGGCAATTCTTGCTTGGTTTAGCTCACCTTCTACCTGACTTTTCTGAGTTTCTGCGGTTTTTAGCTGTTCCCGCTTCTGTCTGAGGTCTGTTTGAATATCTTCTAACTCAAAGACTCCTTTTCGCAAGCCTTCGTCGGCAGCGAATAAAATCCCTAAAGTTGATGCTGAAATTAAACCACCAGTAAAAATTGTTACTAGTACGGCAGTGTTTTTCGGACGAAGATTAAAAAGTGAGAGGCGGGCTTTGCCAACTCGTGTGCCGATGCGATCGCCCACGGTGGCAATTACGCCTCCCAGAATCAAAATTGCTGCGATGAGGATGTATCCGGTGGTCATCTTTAGCTACCGAAATCCTTCCTGATACAGCCTACTACTTTTAAGCATTGTCTGGAAAGAAGTGGAAATTGGCAATAGCTGAAATTATTCAATTTTAGATTTACCTCTAGCTATTAGTGTCATTTTTCAAAATAGAACACGCGCCGATTCCCCTTTCTCCAATTGTTTTTATGTGAACTGCCTACTTAAGGTAACAGGTTTATGCACAGTAATCTTCTTTTTGTGGATGGAAATCATCTTTTTCTCACGCAAATCTCCCAGTAGCCTAGTAACGGTAACACGAGTTGAACCAATTGCCTCTGCGATCGCTTGATGAGATAATTTCAAATCAATTGTGATCCCATCTGCGCAAGGAACGCCAAAATCCCGACAAAGAATTAACAAAAAACTCACCAACCTAGAACCCATATCTCGGTGGGCGAGAGTTTCAATCATCATCTCTGTTTGTAAAATTCGCGAAGACAGACCTCGCAGCATTAACATTGATAATTCTGGATTTTCCTTGAGTGCTACCTCGACCTGTTCAATTGGTGCCGACAGTAATTCCACAGGAGTAAATGCAACCGCATGGTAAAACCGATCCGACTTATTTCCTGTCAGCAATGACAATACACCAAAAACACTATTTTCCCGCAGCAACGCTACCGTTATTTCCTCTCCTGCCTCGTACACCCTGGAAAGTTTAACAGCACCTTTCAAAAGAAAATAAACTCGTTCGGCAGGATCGCCAGGAAAAAAGATCGTTTTATTGCGTTCAAACGTTTCCACAACTGGCGGAAACGCCCCGGTCGCCATCTGACGAAAAACATTTGCTAGGGCTTTATCTTGTGTCACGATCATCTCCCTTCCCCTACCCAATGCCGGAAAAACAAAAACTGATTACCTAAGAATACACCCGAAAAATGAATAAAGCACCGTCAACCTTTCTGTACTTTCCTATACTCAAACTCATCTCTTCATAACTCTTTGTTTATAATGATACATAATTGTTGATCCTTTCAGCTAGTAATTGTTGATAAGTAGTTCCAATAGCTATATTCAAAAGGTTTTTTGAAGAGCAAATAAAGATATCTTGAGAATATCTTTATAAAAAATCAAGATTTTTGTCACGGCAAACACCCTTAGCAATATTCATTTTTGTCAACCCTGTATAAAACAAAGACAAAACGTGCCTCGGATTCTAGTATGCTCCTAATGATCGATCGCACTAACAATTTATATGCTAAATCTGACTGGAAAAAATGCCCTTGTTACAGGTATTGCCAATAACCGCTCGATCGCTTGGGGCATCGCCCAACAACTGCACAAAGCCGGAGCAAACCTGGGTATTACCTACCTGCCGGATGAACGCGGCAAGATGGAGAAAAAAGTCGCGGAGTTAGTAGAACCCCTCAACCCCAGCTTATTTCTTCCCTGTAATGTCCAAGATGACGAACAAATTAAATCTACCTTTGAGACAATCCGCGAACAGTGGGGAAAGCTAGATATCCTCATCCATTGTCTAGCCTTTGCTAGCAAAGACGATTTAAGTGGAGATTTTAGTCAAACCTCTCGTTCTGGGTTCAACACCGCTTTAGAAATTAGTACCTACTCGCTGGTGCAGTTAAGTGGCGCAGCCAAACCTTTGATGACAGAGGGAGGTAGCATCGTCACCCTGACATATTTAGGCGGTGTCAGAGCAATCCCCAACTACAACGTTATGGGAGTTGCCAAGGCGGGGTTAGAAATGAGTGTGCGTTACCTGGCAGCTGAACTAGGACCGCAAAATATTCGTGTGAATGCCATCTCCGCAGGCCCCATCCGCACTTTGGCATCCTCGGCAGTGGGTGGGATTTTGGATATGATTCATCACGTAGAAGAAGTAGCGCCCCTACGACGCACCGTCACTCAGTTAGAAGTGGGCAACGCCGCGGCTTTCTTGTGTAGTGATTTGTCCAGTGGGATTACCGGACAAATTCTATATGTAGATGCAGGATATGAAATTATGGGAATGTAAGATAATTTGGGCATAGGGCATTGGGGATTGGGCATTGGGAATTGAGTATTAGTATTTTTGCTCATTCCTCATTCCCTATGCCCGATGCCCGATGCCCCATTCCCCATTGTTTATGCAAACAACCAATCGCCAAGTTAATTCAAACTACGATCGCTTAACTGAAACCCCTCGGATTGCCACTGTTCACCGCACCACTGGTGAAACTAATGTGCAAGTTACCATCAACCTGGATGGTAGAGGAACTTGCACAGCAGCAACAGGTATTCCTTTTTTGGATCACATGTTGCATCAAATTGCCTCCCACGGGCTGATTGATATAGATGTCCAAGCCAAGGGAGACTGGGAAATTGACGATCATCACACTAACGAAGATGTCGGCATTACTTTAGGGCAAGCTTTTAACCAAGCACTAGGCGACAGAAAAGGTATTGTCCGCTTTGGTAATTTTCTTGCACCATTGGATGAAGCCTTAGTTCAGGTAGCGCTAGACTTTTCTGGACGGCCTCACCTCAGCTATGGCTTGCAAATTCCTACTCAGCGGGTAGGAACCTATGACACCCAACTGGTGCGAGAATTTTTTGTGGCTTTGGTGAACCATAGCCAGATGACACTGCACATTCGGCAACTGGATGGTATTAATTCCCATCACATCATTGAAGCAACATTTAAAGCTTTTGCAAGAGCAACACGGCTGGCAGTGGAAATTGACCCCCGACGTGCTGGCTTAATTCCCAGTTCTAAGGGAGTTCTATGAAAAGAGTCAAATTGGGCATTGAAAAGAGGCAGAGGTGCGGAGGGGCAGAGGGGCAGAGGCGAGAAAACTTACTACAACTTCTCTTCTCCTCTGCTCCCCTGCCTCCTCTGCTCCCCTGCCTCCCCTGCTCCCTTGCTTCTTCCCCAGTCCCCAGTCCCCGATAATTGACACACCAGCAGTTGATGGTTATTATCAGCCTACCGGGTAACTTCTAATTAATATCAAGCTGGTAAATAGTGATTTAACCGAGATGAAGTCTGTTGCAGATGACTCTAATTCTCAACTTAATACGATAGACATTCCACCAGTAGTCCTAACTTCTGAGTTGCGAAAAGTCTATCGCACTGGTTTTTGGCTAAATCAAAAAGTCGTATCGCTCAAAAACTGTTCTTTAACGGTTTACAAAGGCGAAACCTTTGGGTTGCTAGGGCCAAATGGTGCTGGGAAAACTACCCTTTTAAAATTGTTGTTGGGAATTATTCATCCCACTTCTGGACGCGGATCGTTGTTGGGTAAACCCATCGGCGATCGCACTGTTAAGCAACATATCGGCTATCTACCAGAAAATCCCTATTTGTATGACTATCTCACTGGCTGGGAATTTTTGCAGCTAGCTGCTGGGCTATTCCAAATTCCCCAAAGTGTCCAACGCCAACGTATTCCCCAACTGCTGGAATTAGTCGGTTTATCCCAAGCCGACGCTCGTAAAAAGCTGCTGCGTCGCTATTCCAAAGGAATGCTACAGCGTGTTGGTATGGCACAGGCACTAATTAACGAGCCAGATTTAGTTTTTCTGGATGAACCAATGTCTGGCCTCGATCCGGTGGGGCGCTACCAAATGCGAGAAATTATCCTGGCACTCAAAGCTGCTGGTAAGACGATTTTTTTCAACAGCCACGTTCTTAGTGAAGTAGAACAGATTTGCGATCGCATTGCCATCCTCGCTCAAGGTGAACTAATTTGCTCTGGTTCCCTCAATGAACTCTTAGGCGTAAAAAACACATATCAAGTAAAAGGTCAAGGTGGTGACTGGGAAATTCTCAAAAAATGGATACCCACTCTCATATTTGAGCCTGATGGTTCCTGGCACGGTACACTACAAGATGATTACTATGATTTTCTTGCCAGTCTTCGTCTCATGGAAGGTAAAATTATCGCCATTAACTTGTCACGTCACTCCCTAGAAGAATTTTTTATTCAACAGATCCAAAGAAAAAACAATCCCTTGAATTAGTCTTGTTGCCAAATAGGAAATTGTTGATTGACTGGAAAAATAAAACCCAAAATTCTGCCTTTTTAAGTTCTCTTTGCCCAACACAATCCACAAAAAATAAAATTTCTGCATCTTTTCAAGGTTATTTGTATTTATTTAATGAACTTGTTCCTAATTTTAGTAGTCCCTTACTACTCATCACAGATTTTAAATGTCATCAAATTAACTTTGACAAGAAAACTTTATTCGTGACTACTTGATTGTTGGCTAAGAGACAATTTCTTGTAGAAACTGGGTTTAGTTGCGTAAATCCTATATTTTTTGATATTACTCTATTCAAGCAACATTAACTTTAAGCTAACTTCACTAAAAATTTAACTTCAATAAACAAATTTCCTCCGGAAAATCACACTTTTCTAGGAAAATAAGAGTGTCGGGGAACATGAATACTTAGGTATAGTCAAAATAAAAATGTTTAGACAGTACTTTATTGATCGTAGTTTCAGAGTCTCAGGTAAATATGCTTAACAAAAGTTTGTCTAAATTCCTAATTCAGCCAGCTGTAGGTATGGCTTTGTTAACTGCTGTCAATGCCGCTATGTCATCTGCCAGTTTAGCTCAGGGACAACCATTACCACCAAATACACAACCACCAATCACACAAACACAATTAGATACTAATTATTCATTAGGAGGCGGCGATCTCATCCGTGTAAATGTATTTGAAGTACCTGAATATACAGGTGAATACCAAATTCCCCCAGGTGGAGCAATCAACCTACCTTTAATTGGCAGTGTGTCGGTACTAGGGCTAACAACTGAACAAGCTTCTGACGAAATAGCTAGAAGATATGCTCGCTTCCTCAAACGTCCCTTGATCTCAGTCAATCTGTTGTCTCCTCGTCCCATCAATATTTTCGTTGCTGGAGAGGTGACACGTCCTGGAGCTTACACTCTAAGCTTGAGCGGAGGCGCCGGGAACAATCCAGGCGTACAATACCCCACTGTATTAGCCGCATTAACCACAGCACAGGGGGTAACTTTAGCTGCGGATGTTACTCAAGTTCAATTACGGCGTAGAATAGGACGTTCTTCAGAGCAAGCCGTCACCGTCAATTTAAAGGAACTCATTCAAACAGGCAAGTTATCGCAGGATATTACCTTGCGGGATGGCGACACTATAGTTGTGCCAACAGCAACAAACTTCAACCTAGCAGAATCTCGCAATATATTTGCAGCTAACTTTGCCGCCAGTCAAACCACGCCCCGCACAGTAACAATTATTGGTGAAGTTAACCGTCCTGGTTCGTATCTTGTCACCCCAGGTAACACAGATAGCCAAGTGGGCGCAACCCCTAACAGTGGTACTACCACTCCCAATGGTTTACCAAATGTGACACGGGTAATTCAATTAGCTGGCGGAATTACAGCACAAGCTGATGTACGTAATCTCAAGCTACGCCGACCTACAAGAACTGGCTCAGAACAATCTATAGATATTAATCTTTGGCAACTGTTACAGAGTGGTGATGCCAATCAAGACATCATTGTGCAAGACGGAGATACGATTGTTATTCCGACGGCAACTGAAATTAACCCCGCAGAAGCGACTCAATTAGCCACCACTACTTTGTCTCCTACACGGATTCAAGTTGGTGTGGTAGGCGAAGTTAAAAAACCAGGTCTAACAGACGTTCAGCCAAATAGCTCTTTAAATCAAGCTATACTCGCTGCTGGCGGATTTAATGATGCTAGAGCTAGTAGTAAGGCTGTTGATTTAATTCGCCTCAACCCTAATGGCTCTGTTACTAAACGTATAGTAAAAGTGGATTTCTCCGCTGGGATTAATGAGCAAACTAATCCCATACTCCGCAATAATGACGTTGTAGTAGTCAACCGATCTGGATCAGCTAAGACTGGCGATACCGTCAACACTATAACTGGACCTCTAGGTGTTATCTTTAATCTTTTGAACTTATTCGGACTCTAGTTTAAGAGATAGATGCAAATTGGGGGCGTTGGCTAACCGTCTCGTCCCTAAAATTGCATTATCCTTCAATCAAAAGCAAGTTAAACATAGCAGATGTTCCACAAGGCATCGCTTCTTGCAAATTGTGTTTTATAGCGGCTTCATACTGTTACGACAAGTCTGCTATGACCAAAAAGGGTGTAGGGAAAGAACGTTCTCCCACACCCAACAGATACAAGCCCCTATTTTTAAATACGGAAAAAGAAATGTATCTCTATTTTTGAGACACATAGTGCGATAAAAATCAGCCTCCATGTTTGAAACCCCTAATTTTAATTATGGAGTTCCTATACCCTACACCCTCTTCATCGCTCTCTTGTGATTTGCCAATGTTCTAAGCTATCTGACTACTTTTATATATCCGTCCTTATAATAATTTTAAGTAATATTACTCGTAGAGAAATACTATAAACTTTAAAATTCTCACTGTAACTTCATAATGTGCATTGATAGACTTTTGAAATCTTTATTGTAGGTACTCGGATTTCTTATGATAATGAGAATATTTTAGAAAGCAGATTCTGTAAATACTAGTCAATAACTGCTTTTTAGTTATTTAGTGATTCTTATTATCATAAGAATTATTTAAGTAAATTAACCAATTGATGACAGATATACTATTTTAACCACAGATACCGCGTATACACAGTAGAATGATGTCGAATTGGAAATGACGCCATTTGTACGGTTGCTTGGTGTTCATGAATAGGGTGACTCTGGATACTGATATTTTTTATTCAGTGATATTATCAGATGTTTGCAATTTTTTGGAACACAAGCTCAAAAGGTGGTTCAGCCATATTTACGCAAAAATGCGCAGGTTTAAACTTATAAAACCGTGTATAAACTTACAAGTGGCAGTGATACGACCGTATCCAATACTAGGTTATTAACTAAGGCTAGAGTTACTAACCGTTAACGATTGAGTTTTTGCAACATACCCTATTTTTTCCCTATGATGATTCATGGTTTCGGTTTTCTCAGTTTGAGCGCATCTCTTGTACTTCCCTGGGCATTAACAGGTCTGGTTCAAGGACAGAGAATAACAGAGTCTTTATTTAAAGATGTTCCTCAACCATCCACTATTAAGGAAATACCACTACCTAACCGCAAGCTGATCAGTGGTATTTCAACTGCGACAACATACTATGTTAGTGGTAACGGAAACGACAGAAATAGCGGACTCTCTACCTCATCCGCTTTTAGGACACTTCAAAGGGCAGCAAACCTTACTAATCCTGGCGACACGGTACTTATTATGAACGGGCAATACAAGAATGGGCCCAAAAACGGTGCTGTACTAGGTATTAGACGTTCTGGAACTGCAAATGCATGGATTAAATATAAAGCATATTCTGGGCATTATCCAAAAATTCAGCACAATACATGGAATGGTATCTCGATTTCAAATGGAGCTTCATATATCGAGATTAACGGGCTAGAGGTTGTAGGGAACAATGCTAATATCACCCGTGATTATGCGTTAAGTCAGAAATATAACAGATCAAATCCGCTTACTAACGGAAGTTGCATAAGCATTGAAGGAGGAAACAAAGGCCGTTCTCATCACATAAATATTCTGAACAACAAAGTGCATGATTGTGGAGGAGCAGGTATCTCAGCAATCCAAGCTGATTATGTGAAAGTGGATAATAACACTGTTTTCAATAACGCTTGGTACACAGTTTATGGTTGCAGTGGCATTTCCATGCTTAATAATTGGAGTTCTGACAACAAACAGGGATACAAGATATTTGTAACCAATAACAGGAGCTACAACAATCGAATGTACGTTCCTTGGATTGGTTCAGGAACGATATCAGATGGTAATGGCATTATTGTTGATGTTTCAAAAGGATATAGAGGACGGATTTTAGTTGCGAACAATCTCACCTACAATAATGGCGGTTCAGGTATTCATTCCCATGATAGTCAGCATATCGATATTATCAACAACACGGCATATTTTAATCAGCAAAGTCCAGAAGTTAAAAAAAAGGGAAAGGGCGAAATTTATGCGGGTTATTCGTCTGATGTCAAAATTTTCAATAACATTATGTATCCTTCCCCTGGTAATGCTGCAAATAGCAATATGAAAAATGTCAACGTCAATTATAACTACAATGTTTATCCCAGTAATTCGACGATCAAGATTACAGGATCTAACGATATGATTGCAGATCCACAGTTTGTTAATGCCTCAGGTCGTGACTTTAGATTGAAATCAACAAGTCCGGCAATTAATAGTGGTTTAAAGTGGAGTAGTTTGAAAACCGATTTTCTAGGCAATCCTCGTGTGTCCGGTTCTGCAACCGATAGAGGAGCAATTGAAAATCGGTAGTAGTTAAAAGTATGGCATTGGGTTGTATGGAAAAGTTCTTATTTATACAGATTTTTTGTCTACAACCCAATTGGAAACGGACGAGGAAGAGCTACAAACGAAAACAAAACGCTATAGTCCGATCGCAGAAACAAGCAAAGCAGAATACAAATGCGGGGATTATGTACGGCTACTAGAGAAATAGACCTGAAGTATTTGGATGAATTAGGGTTTTGTTTTGTGCATGGAGGTACTTTCGAGGCGAGCAAAAACCCTAATAAACCCAATTAAATTAGAGTGGCAATACCTGAATAAATCGGACTATCATCCAGAAAATTATCTATAGCTCCTAATATAGCTTTTCTTATACTGGTAAAGATATATCTTATTCTATCTAGGATCTCTATATAATTAGAGTCCGGTTAATTACTTATTATTTCAAACTTCTTACATCTTTGCGTCAGTCTTTATTAATAAATATTTATCCGGACTTGATGTAGCTCCTAAAATAATTTTTTAGAAGCTTTATTTCTTCGCCAGTCCCTTAAGCTCTTTTGTCAACTCTCTTGGTTTAAAATATTCGTGAGAATGATATCGATAACTACTAGATTCATTTTTATCAATGACTCCATTGACTACTAAACCTAGAACGTTGTAACTGGATCTCTCTAATATCTCTTGAGCAGCATTAGCACTGTTGGAATCAATTACTCCGGGTCGAGCTACTAACAAAATACCATCAGTCATTTGGCTTAAAGTCAAAGCATCGGCTGCCAAAAGCAGTGGAGGGGCATCAATAATTACAAAGTCATACTTGTACTGAGATGAGAAATTATCAATGAGTGATGCCATCCGTTTTGAGTCAAGCAAAGCAAGTGGGTTGGGAGGTCTAACTCCAGCAGTTAAAACATCAAGATTGTCCATTACCTGAGATACGGCAATTTCAAATTCAGCTTGGCCTACAAGAACCTCACTCAAACCAACTTCATTGGTTAGTTGCCAGAGATGATGCTGAGAAGGAACTCGCATATCTGCATCAATTAGTAAAACTTTACGTCCTAGTTGAGCGATCGCTGCTGCCAAATTTGCTGAAACTGTAGACTTGCCTTCTTTAGGAATTGCACTAGTTATCACAATGGTTTTGAGCAAATTATCTGAACTTAAGAATTTCAGATTTGCTTGAATCATCCGATACATTTCACTCGTTAAAGAGTGGGGAGTATCCCTGACGGCAACTATTTGAGATGTTGATTCTGCATTTGAATCACGGGAACGAAGCTTTTTAACAGATAAAGGAACAATTCCTAGCAGAGTATATCCAAATACATCTCTAATTTCTTTAAGTGTTTTTAGAGATCTATCTCTCATAGCGAGAAAGAGTATAGTTGTGGTGGCAAAAAATAAACCGAACATGACTCCTAGCACCAAGACAATTATTTTTTTGCCTAATGTAGGATCTTTGGGCACTAAAGCCTGAGCAATAATTCGGGAACTAGGGGTATTTGTATTTTCAACTAACTGTAATTCTTGAACCTTTTTCAATAGAGTTTGATAGGTCGATTCTGCAACTTCAACTTTCCGTTCCAACTCCCGCTGGTTTTGTGCTAGCTGGGGTATAAGTTTCACCCGCTGTTCGTAACTGACACGAGAATTATATAGAGAGGAGAGTCTTTGAGTTAAGCCAAAACGTTGTATTTCTGATTGCAGAAAGTTTTGTATCAGGCTTTGTCTGAGTTCTCCAATCTGCAATAGGCTTGTGGGAACTTGTGTTTGATTGCCAACAGTCTGACCAACTTGCTGTTGCAGGAGAGATTTTAAATTAGCTTTTTTTGCTTCTAGGTTAATAATTATAGGGTTGTCATCTAGAAAACGGCTGCGCTCAACCGCTAGCTGCCGATCGGTCTCTTGGAGTTGTGTAAGAATTCCTTGTACTGCTGGTGACTGACTGAGGGCACTCACAGCGATCGCTTCCTGAGAATTTAGCTCTACTTTCTGCCGCAGTTCATTGGTTTGGGCATTTACCTCATCCAGTTGAGCCTTGACAGTATTCATCTCATTGTCTAGATTTCCAATAGTCGCAACAGCCGATCTTGTCTCCTCGGATAAATCTGCAATCTGATGCTTTTGTTTAAATATACGTAGCGCTACTTCTGCATTATTAACAGCAGCTTGAGTCGTAGGAAGTTGCTTGGCCATAAACTGACGAGTCGCTCCTGCCTCAGAGCGATTTGTCAGAATATCATTTTCTAAATAAAACCTCATAACCGTGTTGACTACTGCCGCTGCTTCTTCAGGATCGTGACTGCTATAACTAATACGCAATACATCTGTCCCACCAACAATTTTTAGGTTCAGGGCTTTTTGTAGTGCTTTCACCTCCAGAGGTTCGCCTTCCTTGTCTTTGAGTTGTAGTTTGTCTATTGTCCGTTGCAACAAAGCTGGGGAAGAAATAACTTCTATCTGACTGCTTATGGGATTTTGAGTTGCTACCAATGGTTTCAAATCTCCTGAGTCTCCTCCTTCAGAGGTACCAGGGGAAAGATTATTGCCTGCTACTTTAAAACTGGGAACTCTGAATAACAGTTTTCCTTCTGCTTCATAGTCTGGCTTCAGAAATTTTGTAGATATAGCACTCAGAATAACTGTCGCCACAAATATACTGAAAGCAGGCACCCACCACCGTTTCAATATCAACAAGTAACGATTAAGGTCTAAATCAATAGATTCTCTAGATTCCATAGATTTTTCTGACATAAATCTTCCAAAGTACAGGTCTTAAGCAAGAAACTCAAAATTGACTTATAACAGTCACAAACCAGCGCAATTTACAATACTGATTATGTATAATTTTACAATATAAAATATAGTATAGACCAATACGGTTCAGTTAAAGCTTAACTCTATATCAAAATCATTTTTTAACGAACCGTCAAAGACGCAAGAAGTGCTTAACTGAACTGTGTTGTAGTATATATTTAAGTTAAAAATTTAGTCCCCATGAGTACAAATTTGTGACGGTGGTGTGTTTACCTTTATTGAGCAAAACCTTTGTTAATTTGGGGATTTTAGGTGAGTCAACTACCTCCTAACTATAACTGCCATCCTATAAATCAACCCTTTAGTAACAGGACGTTCAATTAAAAGTTTTTGCATTAGCCATCAACCATTAATATTCATTCAAATTTCTTTCTGGATTATCAAAGATTTGATTTTTTACTTGGATATTATTACGGCTATATTCCTTAGTGAGATCAACTATCTTAGCCAAAGCCAAAATTTCAAAGTCAGGTAAAAAACTCGACCTTTAGTCAGGTTGTAATTTTTGACCATAAACATCTACTCATTACTCAACTCACTTACTTAATATAGTAATTCTGAAACTTAAAGTAGCTACCTACTTTGCCAAACTTTCTCGTAAGCATCTAACAGTTTTGGAGCTTGATATTGCCATTCAAGAATCTCCTCCATTCTGCGTCTCCCCTCAGCTCCGATCTTTTGTCTGCGTTCAGGAGAATCTAGAAGTTCCAAAATTTTGTCGGCAAATTCTACCTCATCGTTAGGCTTGGCATAAAGAGATGCTTCTTGTGCAGAACGTCTTCCCTCTCGCAAATCAAACTGGACAATTGCTTTTCCCATTGCCATGTATTCAAGGATTTTATTCATAGTGCAGTTTTCGTTATAAGCAGATGTTGGAGAAGGTTCTACACACACGTCGCAGCTGGAAAGTCGCTCTAAAAGTTCTTCACCTTGCTTAAACCCTGTAAATTCTACAAACTCATTCACTTCTAATTCTTTAGATAAGTCCTTGAGCTTTTCTGCCATAGGTCCACTACCAATTAGCATAAAGTGAATATCAGAGCGATTTTTTTTGTGGACAATGTAATATACCATTCTCAGGAGATAATCAATACCCTCTGGTTCTCCCATGACACCCATGTAACCTATCAAATAGTTTCTACCTCTACGGTAATTGGGGTTTGGAGGCATTCGGCGAAAGCGCGAAAGATCCGGCGCACTACGAACTACAAATACTTTCTCTGCTTTCTTGTGCCCACGGTTAAGAGCTACCTCTCGGTGTGACTCGTTCGTTGAAATTACCATGTCTGCTGTGGCATAAGTCAAGCGTTCAGCCCAGCGTAATCCATGATAAAAAATATCGCGCCGCCGATACTTAGCTTCATACATTTCCGGACTGAGGTCATGATGATCGAAGATAATAGATATACCATGAAATAATTTAAACCATGCTGCTACCAAGAAAAGTAAATCGGGCGGATTACAAATATGTATGATATCAAAACCACGCTCTCGCCATACCCTTTGAGCTAGACGAAATTGCCAGTTAACCGCCCAGCTGTATTCTCGGAGATAGCCAATGACAGAACTTTCTTCCGGTGGTAGAGGATGACGGTAAATGTGAATCTGCTCAATAATTTCGTAATCTTTTTCAAAGCCATTACCTGTAGGTGAAATTACGCTAACTTCATACCCAGCTTTTTGCAAAGTAGTTGCTTCCATCCATACCCGTCTATCAAAGGGAACTGGGAGATTTTCTACGATAATTAGTACTTTCTTCGGTGATGCCATAATAATTTCAATTTTTAATTAGTTTCGCAAGTAATTATTCACTCACTCGGTAAAATGGTCAAAACCCATAATTTATGGGTGATAGGCAGGGGAAATGTGAAACGTTACTTTAGTAAAACACTCATTTGTCAAGTCTAAAATATACCTTATTTATGTAACCTATAGTCATCCTTGGCGAAACTGGGTTAGAGAATAAATATGTATGTCTACATCACAATAGCTGTCAGATTTGCGGTTACTAGCTGGCTACAGTTATGTTGATTAATCATCTGATTTTTACATTTTTACATTCTTACATTCTGACTGAGAGAGATGCCGCCACATAGAGAATCCAAGTCAAACTGTTTGATTCCATCAAATTAGACTCAGTGAGGCTAGATAAGACTATAAATGTCATGTGTATAAGTGGCCAAATATCGAATGCTGTTTTGCTACTACGTACCCAAGCAAATCCTTGCAGATAACTGCGCCAAAATCCTAAAAAGAATACTCCTAACCCTAAAAGACCCAAATCTAGGCAAAGAGCCAGATAGCCATTGTGGGGATGACTTGGCGTCCATCCAGCGGCAAGCCAAACATAGGCAGATTCGCCATTCCATCCTTGCCAGAATCCACCATAACCATAACCAAGCCAAGGATGTTTCCAAATCATATCAATTACTAATGGCCATAATTCTGTTCGACCCGTCAGCGTCGCATCTTTGCCAATTGCACTGAACAGGATATCAGCATCGTTAGACAACCAAAAATATAAACTTTGGCTGATAGTAGCTATGATTATTAAGGTTGGTATCATGAACTGGTATGACCAGCGCCAAATTTGAAAAGCAAAAAATGCCAATATGAGAATTAATAGATTAATTAGAGATGAACCTGAAGACGCAAGGAGTAAAAGTATTACTGATAAACAAAACCCACCCCAAAAAAGCCAATTACGTCTTTTATTTTGATAACCCAGGATCAAAAAAGTCATACTACTCGTTACCATTCTTGCTCCCAGACCGTTTTTGTGCGTGAATACTCCACGCCACTTTGAGCCACCCAAATCGCTCTGTATCCCGTATTTAGGCAGTGCTATAGCAAAAATGCAACTAAGTATAATAATAATTGCAAAGTTCCAAGCAAGTAAATGTAACTGCTGTTTTAAGCTATATCGCGAAGCAAAATATAGTCCAAATAAACTGGAATTAATGAGGGCAAAACTATTTTTTAATGTTGTTGATGGTTCAAAAGACCAAATAATAGAAACAGCTGCCAATAAAATTAAAGAATAAAGCAAAAAGCTTTTACTAAGTAAATAAAGAGTTTTCTTCCAACGCAAAACTAGTAGTACTACGGTCACTGCGTAGATTAAAGAATAAATAATCCGTATCACAGAGCTATCATATTCTACTAAATCGTTCTGTCCTGCTCCTCCTGACAGTAGAAGAACAAAGATTGCCCCTGAATACATCAGTAAGCTCGCAATTGTAAATCCCTGTTCAGCAAAAATTAGTATTTTCCTCATAATAGTTTAACTAATATTTATTTTGCATATTCAATTCTTTATAATAAACTTGAGCTGTTTTAGCGGCAATATTTGACCAATTTAAATCTTCTTGACAACGAGATACTGCCGCAGTTTGCATACGTTTTTGTAAATCGCGATCGCTTAACAAATAAATAATGGCATCTGCTAAAGATTGGACATCACAAGGTGGAACTAACAACCCATCTTTTTTATGCTGAATTATCTCACTTAATCCCCCTACTTCAGAGGCTACAACCAGTGTTCCCATCCCATAAGATAAGGCTGCTACACCACTTTGAGAGGCTTCTATGTATGGTAGAACTGTCACTGTACTGCGTTGAAATAGATTACTTACTTCTTCAAGGGGGATAAAGTCATTGATAATTTCGTAGCGTTTCTCATCATAACCATTAGGGAAATATTGTTTGATGTTTTCTCCCCTTCCAGCGATAATCAGCTTGACTTCAGGTATCCGTTCAGCAATTAAAGGCATAGCCTGAAGTAAATATTTCAATCCTTTGTAGGGCCAGATGCGTCCAAAAAATAGTAATGTATTTGGCTCACGAGTCTGACTATTCTGCTTACCCCGACGCTGATACAAACTACCAAGTTCCCCATGTGGCAAAACATTGACTCGCTCTTGAGGGATACGAAATTGTTCAGTTAGAATCTTTTTTAGTTGATGAGTATGGACAATTAATTGTTGGGAACGATAGAAGGCAATACGCCTGGTATACTCTGAACCGAATACAGCCATGCTATCTCCTGGGTGACGGAATATATCGTGGATAGTTGTCACCAATGGCGGCATTTTGTTCAGTAACAAAGTCCAATCATACCAAGGATCGTTAGTTTCTTGCACGTGCAAAATATCTGGCTGTATGTCTTTGATAATACGCATCATCGCGTACATAGACAATAGGTTGCGTGGGTCGCGAATCCGTGGTTTTTTAAAACTAATTACGCGGATACTGGAATCAAGAACATTGCTACACACATTTGATATTTTTTCCGGGTGAATTAGCGTTAAATCAACATGTTTAACCAGACTGTTTGCTAATTCAATGGTGTAATCTTCAAAGCCAAAATGTAATAAAGCAACCTTAATCATAATTAAAATTATCCTCCCACCCTAAATTATTTATTTCATCAATTTTTATGTATGAGTTAATGATAATAATTTATCGGAAACGAATTACTGTGATTTTAATAATTTTAACCATAAAAAACGAAACCCTCCAAAGGCACGAATACCTAAATAGATCACAAATAAGGCATAGGCACAAGTTGCAATAATTAGAGTTAATATAAAGTCTAAGTTAAGCTGTTGTAATAATATTAATATAGGTAGCATTAAAATAGTTATTATTAATGGTCGGCGGATAATTCGCCATAAATTTAATGGAAATAGGCGAGTATAGGTGAAATAAATATACTGGCTAAAACCAGAAATAGTCATTAATAATGCCATTAAAGCTGCACCAAGTAACTTATAGTGCGAAACTAATACCACACCTCCTAAGCTGCCTAATGTAGTGGTAATAACTACTTCACGTAGGTTCACTATCTCGAAACCATTGGCTACAAGTAAATAAGTCAGTGAGCGTGTAAACGGCAAAAAAACGAGTGATGCAGCGCTTATAATAAGAGCTATATTTGCTTCAGCAAAGCTAGCATTATAGAGAAAAACTAATAGATCCTTGCCAAATAATAAGATTCCAATAAATAAGGGCAATGCGATGATTAGTAGGATTTCGATAATATTTTCAGCTATCTGCCTCTGCTTTTCCCGTCCTTGCTCTACTGCCTTTGAAAGTCTTGGAAATATTGCTAAACCTATACTGTTAGCAATAATCATAAAGGGTTGTAATAATTGTGTTATTCCGCCAAACAAACCTACTAAAAATTCATTTCCTAACAATGAAAGGATTAGTATTTGAATTCTGCCACTTACTACAGCTATTGCTTCAATAGCAAAAAATGTGCGCGCACTTTTAATTGTATTAAGGACAAAACTCCTATCAATTTCCCATTTTATTGTTACTAACCGAGCTATAAAAATCCATTCAATTACGAAAATTAGTGTTTCTGAAAAAACTAGGATCGCCCCCAAATATTCAATTCCATATTTTAGTTGCATCGCCCAAATCATTATTATTAGGCGTAAAATATAAACTGGCACTGTAGCGATCGCAATCAGATGCATCTTTTCTTTCGCTTGAAAAATTGCCTCTGTTATATTAGAAAGCGCAAAGGGAATGATCGTTAAACCCATTATGTAACAAACAGTCGAGGTTTTGGAACTATAGGGAAGTAAAAATACTACAATCACCAATGCCGCATAACTGAAAAAACTAAATATTAACTGTAGGCAAGTACCACTGATTAAATAGACTGGTGTTTTTTGTGGCTCACGAGCTAGTTCTCTAGTAAACAATGTTTTTAGCCCTTGTGAAGCAATGCCCACAAAGATAAAATAGTAGCTATATGCTAGTAGATACTGCCCTAAAGCTTCAGCTCCTAGAGTACGAGCAATAGAAGCGGTTAATACAAAAGCTGTAACACTTTGTGCTAACCGATTGAGTATCATCGAGAAGGAATTACTTATGAATTTGTACTTTTCTACCATTCTTAATAATTCTTAATTCAGCTTAATTCTTTTATTTTGAGTCACCACAATTTTTTGTCGGATATATCTTTATAGATTCTTCAAGAGCATCCTCAAACAAAACAAGTAAGTAATTACTCAGTAATGTAAAAAAATCTAAATTTAATCCGCTATAAATTAAACTGAACACTGCAATAAATTTATTGATTGATACGGAAAGCAAATTCTCTAATCCTAGCCCTCATATTATGGATTTTTTCTGTTAGTAAGCACCATCTTTTTTCAAAACCACCATAACTGTTTTAAGGAGAATTTCAAAGTCTAACCCAAGCGACCAATTTTCGATATAGCTAATATCTAGATGAATCACTTGTTCAAAATCTAAAATATCTGAGCGACCTGAGACTTGCCAAAGGCCTGTAATACCAGGTAATATTTCATGCCGAATAAAATGGTGTTCAGAAAACTTTTCGACATCTCTGGTGGGTAAAGGTCGAGGTCCTACTATACTCATTTCTCCAAGGATAACGTTAAAAAGTTGAGGTAATTCGTCTAAACTGTAGCGACGGAGAAATTTTCCAACACGCGTAATGCGAGGATCATCTTTAATTTTAAAGATAATTCCATCTTTTGTTTCATTTAAAGCTTCTAATTCTTTCTGTAACTTTTCCGCATCAGACCTCATAGTTCTGAATTTCCATACTTTAAACTGTTGACCATGTAAACCTATACGCGTTTGTCTGTAGAATACTGTGCCTGGAGAGTCAAGTTTTATAGCTATAGCTATAGCTATATAAACCGGGAATAATAACATTACAAATAAAGTCGCAAAACAAAAATCACAACTACGCTTTATCCAAAAATCCTTACCTGTAATTATCGGACAATCCAAACTCAGACAAGGCATTCCCCCTATTTTGTTGAATTGTACGTTTTTATAAATTGGTTTTAATTCCATCGGTAAAATATGTACTTGTATCCCAGATGCTTGAAATAACCAGCACAAAAACATTCTATTTTTTAGCGCATCCCAAGATATAAAAACTTCTGTCACTCCTAGTTGATTAAGCTGAGACAATGTTTGCTGACGCTGATATCTGTCTAGTGAATTAGCATTCGCCGTTCCAGATATAATGTAATGCTTTTCTTTTTTTATAAAACTCGCAATCTGTTCGCGATCTTGAGGATCGCAAATAATGAAAACAGAAGAACGAACTATTTTTTTCTGCTTGCGTAGATATTCAAGAGTAATATTTACAGCGTATCTACCAGTACAAACAAAAAATATACTTAGTAACCAAGGCAATAATATTAATCTTGGACGTGTTATATCAACAACTGGTTTATACAAAAAACTAACTAAAAGGATTAATCCATGAGCAAAAGTTAGCGATTTGATAATATTGAAATAGTCATAGCGTTTTTGACCTTCTCGATAAATACCTTCTATAGCTAGCGATCCTATTTGAATCCCAATAGCTGTTAAGATTGGTAAATAATGAATCGGTATATACCAATGAAAATGTCCATAAGTAGATTGATATGCTGCTAAAACCCAAGCTAGAAATAAAAGAGTGCAGTCTACTAAGAATAATGTTGTTAATCTCAACCACCATGAACCCTTACGTACCGTCACAAATGTCGATGCACGTAAATCCAAAGGTACTTCACTGAATTTATTTGTTGTAATGCTTTGATTACTCATAGTTAGGAACACTTGGTCTAGGTAAAATTTGATAGGATCTTAGATATACAAGAGAATTTGGGTATCTGACTATTTTTATTTACAAACGAAAACTTGACTTTTTAGTCTAGTCTTAACAATTTTCTTCGGAGTAACTTTAAGTTTTTTATCAAAAGCATCCTCCAGGGCCGGTTTGAGTGCCGTTACTACCGAAATACCTAGGTTTGATTGCAGCTTATAATCACAATTTTAGTCTGTAAAAATTAATTAAAAAAAGTATTTGTTGTCAACTTTAGATTAGTAGTTAATCAAAACTGCTGATGTTAACAATCAAGCAAGTAGGCAAAATAAAAAAATATTATAATTTTCGAGGTTACTAATACATTCATCAGCTGAATTAATTATGGATATCGCAGATATGTTGGAGAGTTTTACTTCATTCGAGGTATAGAATGATTGATATCACCTCAAAAATTACTCTAGCATATTTATTTGGACTGATTCAGCTTTGAATATAAAGTTGTCTTATTGTATTGATGTTTTTTTACGCATAATTACTGATTAACAAAAACTACACATAACTTATAACAAAATGCATCAAAAATTTGATATTTGTAATAAAACTTTACATTATTAAGTATTTATGGTTAAACTTGAGTCAGTTTCATAGACATTTCTAAATGAAGTCTTAAAAGGGCAACAACCTTAACGACGAGACTGTAGTTTAGAGTAGAAGACTGATGTTACAAACGTAGTTGGATTTTATAAGGTTCGCCTAAATTCTTCAAAAAAATAATATTACGACTTTACATTAATTTTATATAATTAGAGAGAAAATGAAGATTTTGTAAAAACTATTTTTCATTCAGTAGATTTTACTGAGATAGGATAATGTAATTTTATAATTGCGTGTTTGTGTTTGTTGGCTAAAACAAAAGTTTAATTTTTTGGATTCAATTGTAATAATTTAGAGTTTCATTTCAATCAATAAAACACGGGGTGAAAGTATGGTGACTAGTAAATTAGATATATTAGATCGATTGGGTAGGTTTTTAACCAGTAAAAAGTGGAGTTTCCTGACAGATTTGCGTCTCAACAATTTAGAAGTTAATAAAATTTTACGAGCCACAAATGATTCGGAAATAGGAAAGGCACAGACAGAAATAAACAATTTATCTTTTTCTGAAAAAGATTATAGGAATTTTATAAATTCAGATGTACTGAGTAAATATAATCAGCTTGATTATATCCATTCCAAACCACTTGAATATCTGACGACAATGACTCTGTTAGATTTGAAAGAGGGTGATAAAATACTAGATGCTGCTGGTGGTGAAAAAGCTGAATATATAAAGGCTTTAATGGCAGTTTCGGAGTTCAAATTGAATGCTTACTGTCAAGACTCTTTATTGGACGGAAAAGTCACAGATGGAATTAAGTACATTGGTGGCTCTATTGATGCGATCCCTCTCCCAGATGAATCTTTAGATGGAATTAGCTGTCATCATTCTTTTGAGCATTTTCGAGATGATTTGGATATTAAGTTTATTAAAGAGGCAGTACGTTTATTGAAAGTTGGCAGAAAACTTGTCATTGCACCGCTATTTTTAACTAACGAATATGCAGAAATCTGGAACAATAAACGGATTCAGAAGCCCAATCTTGACAAAGCAATCACAATTTTTGACAATACTGCAAGCTTTGCTGGATGGGGTGCATATGAAGGGTTTGCTAGAACTTATAGCCCTGCTGCATTTAAAACAAGAATTATTGATAATTTACCAAGCAACTGCCATGCAAAAATCTACAAAGTTATTGTAGATGGAAAACCTGTGCCAGACCTCCAAAAAAATTATCATCAACCTCTACTCAATGCTGAAATGAAGGCACTGGTAATAATCAAAAGCTAAATAGCAACTTTTGAGTTTGGTAAGTGTTATGGCAATTTGCAATCGCTTAGAGTCCAAACAATTAGTAGGGGTGCACAAGGTATCTGTGTGCTCCTAGTGTGTTTATCATTCAAAATTGCTATTATGTTGGTTATGTGAGAGTTATTAATAGTATTGTTCTCATTTTTTATATAATATTGGGGGCTATATTTGCTCATATCTTTTTTAGTCATAAACTTTAATTATTTACGTCCTCATAAACTTTAATTATTTATGCCCACTGGAACTTAATATAGAAAATGCAGATAAATAGTCAAACATCAGAATATAAGCAAAATATTACCTTAAATACCTTAAATAACATCATCGGCACTCAAGTTTTACAGGAATTGAATGACACCCAAGTAGTTCATCATCAGGATCTGTGCATTCATCAAATGTTTGAGATGCAAGTGGAGCGATCGCCCCAAGCAATTGCAGTAGTATGTGAAAATACACAACTTACTTATCAACAGTTAAACCAGCGGGCAAATCAACTAGCGCACCACCTACGTGCTTTAGGCGTTGGGCCGGAAGTACTTGTAGGTATATGCCTAGAGCGCTCCTTAGAGATGATTGTAGGACTACTGGGCATTCTCAAAGCTGGAGGCGCTTATGTGCCTTTAGATCCGGCATATCCGTCAGAACGTTTAGCTTTTATCTTGGAAGACACCCAAACACCAGTATTGTTAACCCAAGAAAAATTGGTCAAGAACTTACCACCGCATCAGGCGCAGGTGGTTTGTCTGGACTTAGACTGGCAAGGGAATATTCAAAATAGTCAAGAAAATCCTGTAAATCAAACTACGACTGATAACCTCATCTACGTAATCTATACATCTGGCTCTACAGGACAGCCCAAGGGTGTAATGATCCCTCACCGTGGTATCTGCAATCAACTCCACTGGAAGCAAACAACTTTTGGATTAACTCACGCAGACAAAGTTTTACTAACTATTTCTTTTAGCTTTGACCCCTCAGTGTGGCAGATATTCTGGCCATTGTGCTTTGGGGGTCAATTGTTCATAGCTCGCCCTGGTGGACATCAAGATACAGCCTACCTTGTGAAGGTGATTACTGAGCAGCAAATCACAGTTCTGGCTTTAGTACCTTCCATACTGCGTGTCTTATTAGAAGAGAAGGGAATTGAGAATTGCCGATTCATCAGACACATTACCTGCGGTGGTGAAGCTTTACCTGGCGAACTTATAGAACGCTTCTTTGCCCAACTGGATTTGGACAATGTTCTACATAATTGTTATGGCCCGACAGAAGCTTCCATTGATACCACCTTTTGGAGTTGCCAGCGCGGCACTAACTATGCTATCGCACCCATTGGTCGTCCGATTACCAATGCAGAGATTCACATCCTCGATGAAAATTTGCAGCCAGTGCCTGTTGGTGAATCAGGTGAATTGCACATTGGCGGTATTGGTCTAGCGCGAGGCTATCTTAACCGCCCAGAATTGACCACAGATAAGTTTATTTTCAACCCTTTTAGCTCTGAACCTGGGGCACGCCTTTACAAAACTGGTGACTTGGCACGTTATTTGAGCGATGGTAATATTGAGTTCCTTGGTCGGATTGACTACCAAGTTAAAATACGTGGCTTCCGAATTGAATTAGGAGAAATTGAAGCCATACTAGCTCAACATCCGGCACTGACGCAGACTTTAGTTATAGCCAAAGAGGAGATGCCTGGGGACAAGCGACTCGTGGCATATATTGTTGTTGCCAGTCCAGAGCAAATTCCTAGTCAGGCTGAATTGCGTCGCTTTTTGGAAACTCGGTTGCCTGAATACATGGTGCCTAGTTTCTTTGTATTTTTGGACACTCTACCATTAAATCCCAACGGTAAAATAGACCGTCGCGCCTTACCTGCACCGGATACATCTGATATTGGGCTGTCAACTAACTTTGTTCCACCTCAGAATTCGATAGAAGAAGTTTTAGCTGGCATTTGGGCAAAAGTTTTGCGTCTCGAACAAGTAGGCATCCACGACAATTTTTTTGAATTGGGAGGGCATTCACTGCTGGCCACTCAAGTGATGTCTAGGGTTCGCCAAGCTTTTCAAATAGAAATATCGTTCCAACTCTTATTTGAGAATCCCACGATCGCTACTTTAGCTCAAGCGATGCCTACGGCAACCCGAAGCGGGAACGCCCAAAACCAAACTCCAGAAAACGATCCCCAAAATCAGACTATTCCTCAAATAGCCAATCGGGGATCAGCCCCTTTATCCTTTGCCCAACAGCGAGTCTGGTTTTTGGAGCAGTTGGAACCCAACAGCACAGCGTATATTGTCTCCAATGCACAGCGCTTAACGGGTAAGTTAAACGTGGGTGTATTGCAACAGTCATTAGATGCGATCGTTGTCCATCATGAGGCATTGCGAACCAACTTTATTACATCACCTGATGGTAGCCCCATACAAGTAATTGGCACGCCTCGGACAGTAGAACTTAAAATCATTAAGGTAACAAAGGAACCAGTAGAATTTCTCCTACATCAAGAAGTGCAACGCCCCTTTAACTTAGAATCTGACTTGATGTTGCGAGCTACTTTGCTCCAAGTAGACGAACAGGAGCATATACTCTTGTTAATGATGCACCACATCGCTTCAGATGGTTGGTCAATCGGTATTCTTTGGCAGCAGTTAATAGCGCTTTATGAAGATTTTTTGAACAGTAAGCCTTCTCCCTTGGCAAAATTGCCCATTCAGTATGCGGATTTTGCTGTGTGGCAGCACCAATGGCTATCAGGTGAAGTACTTTCCAGCCAAATTAACTATTGGAAAACCCAATTAGCAGGTGCTAATACTGTACTGGAATTGCCCACCGACCGACCACGGCCACCAGTGCAAACTTACCAAGGAGCAGCCCAATCTTTGATGCTACCGCAGACTTTGAGTGCATCACTCACAGAACTCTCGCATCAGGAGGGTGTCACTCTATTCATGACATTGCTGGCAGCCTTTGGGACAATACTGCACCGCTACACTGGGCAAGAAGACATTCTTATCGGTTCTCCCATTGCGGGACGTAACCGTTCTGAGATTGAAGGGTTAATTGGATTTTTTATTAACACCGTTGTTTTACGGACTGATTTTGCCGAGAACCCCAGTTTTCGTTCAGTGTTAAATCGAGTTCGCCAGATGGCATTAGCTGCTTATGCCCATCAAGATATGCCCTTTGAGAAACTGGTAGAAGAACTGCAACCAGAGCGAGATACCAGTCGCAACCCACTATTTCAAGTGTGGTTTAATATGCTCAACTTAAGGGACATCCAACTGGAACTACCTGGAGTGGCTATCGAACCAGTCTCGATCCTAGAAACAGCTTCTAAGTTCGACTTAACCCTTTATGTTACAGAACAAAATCAAGGAATCCAACTTGATTTAGTCTACAACACCGATCTGTTTACTTCAGAGCGGATGATGGAAATGCTCGATCAATTCCATCACTTGCTGAATCAAATTGTTGCTGCTCCAGAGAGGAAAATTAGTTTATATTCTCTGGTGACACCAAAAGCGCAACTTTTGCTGCCAGAACCAAGGAAGGTTTTGCCAGAACCACGGTATGAGTTGACGACAACAATGTTTACCTCTTGGGTAAATCGTACCCCAGAACATTTATCACTTCGTCAAGGATTTCGTACTTGGAATTATGGGGAATTGGGCAAAATCGCTCAAACCTTAGCACAGATTTTGTTATCTCACGGAGTAGAGCGGGGAGATGTCGTAGCCGTGTTTGGGGCACGCAGCTTTGGGCTAATTGCCAGTATGCTGGGCGTACTCTTGAGTGGCGGTGTGTTACTCACCCTCGATCCCAAACTTCCCAGCCAACGCCAGCGGCTGATGTTACAAGAAGCTAAAGCTAAATACATATTATATATTGATGGTCAGCGTCCAGAAGACGAAAAGATAGGGGAGTCTTTAACTAGCATTTGTGTCAACCCAGACACAGGAGAAGCCATAAATTTATCCAAAAAGAGCATTGAAGCAGTAAATCTACCTGAAATCGCTGCCGACGATGCAGCTTATATTTTCTTTACTTCCGGCACTACTGGTGTACCGAAAGGTGTGCTGGGGTGTCATAAAGGGTTGGCACATTTTCTGAACTGGCAGCGACAGACCTTTGAAATTAATCAGCAAGACCGCATTGCCCAATTAACTGGTCTTTCTTTTGATGTCGTTCTTAGAGATATCTTTTTACCTTTAACTAGTGGTGCAACTCTATGCTTGCCAGAAGAAGAGGATAACTTAGAACCGACTAGAATTCTACGTTATTTGGAAAATGAGCAAATTTCTGTACTTCATACCGTTCCTTCGCTGGCGCAATTATGGTTAGCGAATGTACCGTCAGGAGTCTCTTTACGTAACTTACGCTGGTTATTCTTGGCTGGAGAACCTCTGAAAGAAACTCTTGTACTTCGGTGGCGGGATACTTTTCCCGAATCTGGTGAAATAGTTAATCTCTACGGCCCAACAGAGACAACCTTGGCGAAATGTTATTACCAAGTACCTGTTGACTGTAGCCCTGGTGTACAGCCAGTAGGATTACCGCTGCCTCAAACTCAAGCACTGGTTTTCACATCAAATCAACAACCATGCGGTATCGGTGAACCGGGCGAGATTGTAATCCGAACTCCATTCCGCAGTTTGGGCTATATCAATGCCCAGCAAGAAAACCATTCTCGGTTTGTCAAGAACCCTTTTCGGAACGATCGCCAGGATTGGCTTTATTATACAGGCGATCGCGGATGCTATCGTCCAGATGGCTCTCTAGAAATTCTCGGTCGCCAAGATCATCAAGTCAAGATCCGGGGGATACGCATTGAACCAGGGGAAATTGAAACGGTGTTAGCCCAACACCCAGATGTACTCCAGACTGTAGTGATTGCTCGTGAAGACGTTCCCGGCGATCGACGTTTGGTGGCTTACATTATACCTAATCAAGACTCAGCAATTGCGATTACTGATATCCGGGGTTTCCTCTCGACAAAATTGCCACAGTACATGATACCTTCGGCTTTTGTCGTGCTGGACACCATGCCCTTAACCCCCAACGGCAAGGTAGACCGCCGCGCCCTACCAGCACCAGACTTATCGAGGCAAGAGCCAGAAGATACCTTTGTTGCTCCCCGCAATGAAGTGGAACGTCAATTAACCCAGATTTGGGAACAAATTTTAGGTGTCCAGCCGATTGGTGTTAGGGATAACTTCTTCGAGCTAGGAGGACATTCTATCCTAGCAGTAAAACTGTTTTGGCAAATTGAAAAGACATTTAATAAAAACCTGCCGCTTGCCATTCTTTTCCAGTCGGGGACTGTAGAAGCTCTAGCCAAAATAATCTCTCAAGCAGAAGATTTAACAACAAACTCAGTTTTAGTAAATACCTCAAATCAGTCAAAATCTAGCTGGTCATCCTTGGTAGAAATTCAGCCCAACGGCTCCAAGCCACCTTTCTTCTGTATTCACGGATTGGGTGGAGAAGTTTTATGTTTCCGTGAATTGGCATTGCATCTGGGGACAGAACAACCATTTTACGGATTACAACCACGAGGGCTAGATGAAAAATACCCTCTTCATACCCGCATTGAAGATATGGCAGCGCACTACATTCAAGAAATTCAAACCCTTCAACCTCATGGCCCTTATTTTCTCGGAGGTTATTCCTTTGGGGGTACAGTTGCCTTCGAGATGGCTCGGCAACTCCAAAAGCAAGGCGAACAAATTGGCATTTTAGTTATGCTTGATAGTTGTCGTCCAGGTTATAGCTGGCAGTCGCCAGTTCTCAAGCGAGTTTTTTTGCATTTAAATAATATTGTTCAACAAGGGCCTAACTACCTTTGGCAAAAGGTTGTGAGATGGAGTTATTGGCGTAAGCAAGAATTACAAAATACATATAACCGTTACTTGGAAAACGTACTTCATGTACCTGAAACTGATAAGCATTTAAAGGTTATAGATACTAACACTCAAGCCCTCAATGACTATATTTTTTCACCTTACCTTGGTCGAGCTATTCTTTTGCGGACAGAGGATAAAAATCGGGACGAAGCTATAGGCATAGAATACGCTCCTCGATTTGGCTGGGACGAGCTAGTAGTTGGAGGATTAGATATCCATTACATTCCCGGATCTCACCTTGACATACTTAAAGAACCTCATGTACAAGTGTTAGCTGAAAAATTGAGAAATTGCTTAATTCAGGCGCAGTCTCAGTCTTTACAGCGTTTCCGGCTATTATGAGGTACAGTAGCAGCAACTAGCAAACCAGTTTCTTAAATGTTGAGGATTTATTAAATCGAGTGCAACTGAGATTAGTTTATCAACCATTTCTGTTGTAGTTGGAGCGAAACGGCGTAGAAAAGATTTAAGTTGTGACCACCATAATTCAATTGGATTAAAATCGGGAGAGTATGAGGATAAACAAATAACTTTCGCGCCTACATCTTCAATCATTGGCACAATTGAATCTAGTTTATGTGCGGATAAATTATCCATTACTACTACTGCTCCTGACCATAAATTTGGCACTAAAAAATTCTCAACAAATAATTCAAATGCTCTGCTATCCATTGAATCATTCATTGTCATTAATGCAACTACTTTATTAATACTAATTGCTCCAATTACTGTAACTTTTGAACCTCTATAAAAGGGGTTAATAGAGTAAGCTCTTGTTCCCATTTGTGAACGAGCATGAGTCCTCGTTAACCCAAGTAGAACGCCAGTTTCGTCCAAAAATACTAAATTTTCTGGCTCTATATGTTTGACCTTTTCCCAATAATCTAATCTTAAATTTAGGACTCTCTCTGTTCCGGCTTGGGTACTCCGCTTTGTTTTTTTTTACGATTTAATCCTAATTTCTGTAAGGCACGACACATTGCACTTCGACCCACCCAATTACCAGTCTTGTCTGCCAAGAATTCACATAACTCTATCAATGTTGCATCTGGATGTGCTTCAACTAATTCTCTTAATTCTACTTCCGCATTTGTTAAATGACTAAATTGTGGTTTCCCTCGCGGCTTTGGTTGTAAATTTCCTTCAACTTTTTGTTGCTTTACAAGCTTTTGCACTAAACTCTTTGAGACGGAAAATATGTTAGCTACTTTCCTGATTGAGATGTTTTTTTGAAGATGTGCTGCAACTATCTTTTCTCGAAGTTCGACAGAGTATGACTTCATTTAAAGGTATTTATATTTTAATTTAGTGTACCTCATAACAGACGCAAGTGCTGTAAAGAATTAATTTTAACTTTTTCGTTAGTTCACCTCCGCACAACTCAGCACTGCTAGGTCATTTTGCCATTTCTTGGTCTAAACTTGAGAAAATGGTAACTACGATGAGATAATTAGTCTGTGGAGCTGGAATATTGGTAAAAATCCAATAACCAAAAGACCTGACCGATTTAAGAATGCAATGAATATTGCTAGTGTCACAGATTGAACAGAGGAAATGATTGTGGCACTAAAAGCTGGAATGACTATCGTTGTTAGATTTTAAGTTGGTAAGCAATCCACAATCCACTGATGCTATATAGAAGATTTGGACGCACAGAATTAGAAATGCCAGTGTTTTCCTGCGGTGGCATGAGATATCAGTTCAAATGGGAAGATGTTCCCAATCATGAAATTCCTGCTGATAACCAGGCGAATCTGGAAGCGACTATTAGAAGGGCAGTCGAGGTTGGGATTAATCATATTGAAACTGCCCGTGGTTATGGCACTTCTGAAATGCAATTGGGGAGAATATTACCCAAATTTCCTCGCGAAAAGTTAATTGTTCAAACTAAAATCAGCCCAAAGGCAGATGCGAAAGAATTTCGGGAGACATTTGAACAATCATTAAAAAATCTCCAACTAGATTATGTTGACCTTTTAGGGTTGCACGGTATCAATCATCCTGAGTCGTTAGATGAAAGCATCCGTCCCGGCGGCTGTTTGGAAGTAGCGCAGCAGTTGCGAGCAGAGGGAAAAGTTAGATTTATTGGCTTTTCCACACACGGCTCGACAGATATAATCGTGCAGACAATTAATACCAATCAATTTGATTACGTGAACCTGCACTGGTACTACATTAATCAATGGAATTGGGCGGCAATCGAAGCAGCTAAACGCCACGATATGGGGGTGTTTATTATTAGTCCATCTAATAAAGGAGGTTTATTGTATGAACCCCCAGAAAAATTAGTAAATCTTTGCGCCCCGTTGAGTCCAATGGTGTTTAATGATTTGTTTTGTTTGAGCCATCAAGAGGTACATACCCTGAGCTTGGGAGCAGCAAAACCACAAGATTTTGATGAACACCTGAAGACTTTAGAATTAATAGACCGGGCATCAGAAATTTTGCCCCCAATTTTAGCAAGGTTGAAATCAGAAGCGATCGCTACTTTGGGAGAAGATTGGGTAAAATCCTGGGAAACAAATCTACCAAACTTTGACGAAACCCCTGGTGAGGTAAATATTCGGGTAATTTTGTGGCTGCGAAATTTAGCGATCGCCTACGATTTAGTAGACTACGCTAAAATGCGCTACAACCTGCTTGGCAATGGCGGGCACTGGTTTCCCGGCAACAAAGCCGATCGGCTAGATGAATTAAATTTGCGGCAATGTCTTACCCGGAATCCCCATGCCGATAAAATCCCCCAACTTTTGGAACAAGCTCATCAGATGTTAGCGGGTGAAGAGGTCAAACGTCTATCTCGCACTTAAAGGGATTGGGAAGAGACAAAGGAATGACTTTTTGAATAATTCCTCCTTTGCCTCCTTTTGCTAGTCAGATTTTTTCGTATCTGCTGATTTAACTGCCTTAGGTACGACTAGCACCTTATCAACGCGATTACCATCCATATCCATTACTTCAATTCGCATACTTTGCCATTCAAAATGATCTGCTGCGGCAGGAATACGACCTAGATGGGTAATCACAAAACCGCCTAAAGTTTGATAACTGCCGCGTTCCTCAGATTCCCACTCTTCCATACCAAAAAGTTCCAAAAACTCCTCAACAGGCAACATCCCATCCAAAAGCCAGGAACCATCTTCGCGTTGTACAGCTTGTGGTTGATCCTGTCCATCCGTTGAAGGAACATCACCCACGATTTCACTCATGATGTCGTTGAGAGTGACTAATCCTTGAATTACGCCGTATTCATCCACTACTAACGCCATGTGAGTGATAGTTTGCTTGAACAACTCTAAAACTTTCAAGCCACGAGTGCTTTCTGGCACAAATACAGGCTGTCGCAATCCGATCGTTAAATCTAGTGGTTCCCCTCGGAAACTCCTGGCTAATAAGTCGGTGACAGGGATAACACCCAGCACATTGTCAAGTCCCCCCTGACAAACTGGATACCGAGAATAAGCACTATCAACCATTTTTTGGCGATTTTCTTCGGCAGAGTCGTCTAAGTCTAGCCAAACAATATCGGGACGGGGCGTCATTAAGTAACTAACAGGGCGATCGCCTAAACGAAAGACCCGCTCTACCATATCCTGTTCAGCTTCCTCAAAGGTTCCCGCCTCAGTACCTTGCTCAATTAAGATTTTAATTTCTTCTTCGGTGACTTGCGGCTCAGTAGAAGCTGTAATTCCCAGCACTCGTAAGATCAAATCTGTAGAAGCACTTAAAAGATATACCATTGGCGAAGCGATCGCCGATAAAGCACGCATTGGAATAGCTACAGTCGATGCAATTCTTTCTGGGTTGTTTAATGCCAGACGCTTTGGTACTAATTCGCCAACAATCAGTGACAAATAGGTAATGATCAAAACCACTACTCCAAAAGATATCGGTTCACTATAAGGTGCTAGCAAAGGTACAAGTTTTACATAAACTGCCAGTCGGTTGGCAATTGTTGCTCCTCCAAAAGCACCAGTTAGGATACCGATCAGGGAAATACCCACTTGAACAGTTGACAGGAAATGATTTGGAGACTCCGCTAATTTCAATGCTGCCATTGCCTTGGCATCTCCTTGATTGGCAAGCTGCTGTAACCTTACTTTCCGTGCCGAGACAATCGCCATCTCAGACATAGAAAACACGCCATTGGCAATAATTAGCACCAAAATGATTAAAATTTCAAAAGTGATGGAGGACATGTTTAAAATTGCCGCTTATCAGAGCGAACGTAGCTCAATCCCTAGTATCTAGTATTAAAGGTGCTTCGATAAATACTTTGACTATATACAAAGTAGTAGTTATAGTTCTTAAGTTTATTAGTCACTGTGGATTATTCTTCCACTGAAGGAATAAGAAAGCTGTTAACACTTTTAAAATAGTTGACATAAACTGCCTCAAGATTTGCTGACCCACAAAGACTCCCATCGCTAGTAGTACTTATGTCATTTTCTTCTATTGTGCGTGCCTTAGGCCGATCGCCGCTCACCACTGAATTTATTTCTAAGCTGAATCGACAACAAGAATTGCGGTTAAATGGCATTCCCAGGCTGCCCAAGACTCTAGTAGCTTCGGCATTAGCGCAGTCTCAGGGCAAGGATTTGTTTGTGGTTTGCGCCACCCTAGAAGAAGCTGGACGCGTTTACGCACAACTGGAGGCAATGGGATGGCAAACAGTACATTTTTACCCCACCTCCGAGGCTTCTCCCTACGAACCTTTTGACCCAGAAACTGAAATGAGTTGGGGGCAAATGCAGGTATTGGCAGATTTACTCAAAAATCAAGAGTCATTAGTCATTAGTGAGTTGTCATTAGAAACAAACCAAAGACAAAGGACAAATGACATAGACGCTTCTGCGGCTTCCCGCAGGGTAGGACAAATGACAAATATGGCGATTGTGGCTACTCAAGGGGCGCTGCAACCTCATTTACCTCCGCCAGAAGCTTTTGGGCAATTCTGTCTTACCCTGAAAAAAGGGATGGAATTAGACCTGAATAGCTTCAGTGAGAAAATAACTATTCTGGGGTACGAAAGAGTTCCTTTGGTGGAAATGGAAGGGCAATGGAGTCGGCGGGGCGATATTGTTGATGTGTTCCCAGTTTCCTCGGAATTTCCAGTCAGGTTGGAATGGTTTGGTGATGAAATCGAGCAAATGCGGGAATTTGACCCAGCAACCCAACGTTCCGCCCTCGACAAAGTTGACCAGATAATTCTTACTCCCACTAGTTTTACTCCTGTGGTGATGGCTGCACTGAAAAATAGTGCCCAGTTCCGAGTGCTGAGTGCTGAGTTAAATTCTGACTCAGAACTTAGCACTGCGAACTCATCAATGTTAGAGGGTAGTCGTCGCTTTTTGGGGTTAGCATTCGAGCAACCAGCATCTCTGCTAAACTACTTAGCAGAAAATACCTTGATTGCCATTGATGAGCCAGAACAGTGTCATGCTCATAGCGATCGCTGGGTGGAAAATGCCCAAGAACAATGGGGAATGGCGCATGGGGAAGAATCTACTCCCCTAAGATTGCCGAAAATTCATCGTTCGTTTGATGAGTGTTTGGTTGATGTTGCCAAATTTAAAACATTATATTTATCGGAACTGTCAGAGGAAAATAGTGGGATCAATCTTGCTAGCCGTCCTGTTCCAGTCACGCCGCACCAGTTTGCTAGACTAGCTGAAACCATCCGCCAAGAACGCGATCGCAATTTCTCGATTTGGCTGCTTTCTGCTCAACCTTCGCGTTCTGTCTCGCTGTTACAAGAACATGATTGTCCGGCTCAGTTTATCCCCAATCCCCGCGACTACCAAGCAATAGATAAGCTGCAAATTAACCATATTCCCATAGCCCTCAAATATTCTGGTCTGGCGGAATTAGAAGGTTTTATCCTGCCTACATACCGATTGGTAATCGTTACAGATCGGGAATTTTTTGGGCAGCATTCCTTGGCGACTCCCGGCTATATCCGCAAGCGCCACAAAGCTACTTCTAAACAAGTCGATCCCAATAAGCTGCGTCCAGGCGATTATGTGGTTCACAGAAATCATGGTGTTGGCAAATTTGTCAAGCTGGAAAGTTTGACGATTAACAATGAAACCCGTGATTATTTGGTGGTGCAGTATGCTGATGGGTTACTCAGAGTCGCAGCCGATCAAGTAGGCGCTTTATCCCGGTTCCGCGCCGCAGGTGATAAAGCACCGGAACTTAACAGGATGACCGGTAAAGCTTGGGAAAATACTAAGAATAAAGTCCGCAAAGCGATTAAAAAATTGGCGGTGGACTTGTTGAAACTGTATGCAGCGCGATCGCAACAACAAGGTTTTAGCTTCCCAGGTGATATGCCTTGGCAGGAAGAACTAGAGGATTCTTTCCCCTACCAACCCACGACGGATCAGCTTAAAGCTGTACAAGATGTAAAACGCGACATGGAAAGCGATCGCCCAATGGATCGCTTAGTTTGTGGCGATGTCGGTTTTGGGAAGACGGAAGTGGCGATTCGTGCTGTTTTTAAAGCAGTCACCGCCGGTAAACAAGTGGCACTCCTTGCGCCAACAACTATTTTAACACAGCAGCATTACCATACACTCAAAGAACGTTTTGCACCCTACCCCGTGAATGTCGGTTTGCTCAACCGTTTTCGTTCCGCCGAAGAACGCCGCGATATTCAAAAGCGATTGGCTACGGGTGAATTAGATGTAGTAATTGGTACGCACCAACTTTTAGGTAAAGGCGTGACATTCCGGGATTTAGGACTGTTGGTAGTGGATGAAGAACAGCGGTTTGGGGTAAACCAGAAAGAGAAAATTAAAAGTTTGAAAACTCAAGTGGATGTGCTTACCCTCTCCGCCACACCCATTCCCCGGACTTTGTATATGTCCTTGTCGGGAATTCGGGAAATGAGTTTGATTACTACACCACCTCCAACCAGACGACCGATTAAAACCCATCTGTCACCGATAAATTCCGAAAGTATTCGCACTGCTATTCGTCAAGAATTAGACAGAGGCGGACAGGTTTTTTATGTAGTTCCACGAGTGGATGGAATTGAAGAGACAACAGCCAATTTACGAGAAGTGATACCGGGAGCTAGGTTTGCGATCGCTCACGGTCAAATGGATGAAAGTGAGTTAGAATCAACCATGCTCACCTTCAGTAATGGCGATGCAGATATCCTTGTTTGTACGACAATTATTGAATCTGGCTTAGATATTCCGCGAGTCAACACAATTTTGATTGAAGATGCTCACCGCTTTGGATTGGCACAGTTGTATCAATTACGCGGTCGTGTGGGACGTGCAGGTATCCAAGCTCATGCTTGGTTATTTTATCCGAAGCAACGGGCATTATCTGACGCAGCACGGCAACGTTTACGAGCGATTCAGGAATTTACTCAGCTAGGTTCTGGTTATCAGCTAGCGATGCGCGACATGGAAATCAGAGGCGTGGGTAACTTGCTAGGTGCAGAACAATCCGGTCAAATGGATGCCATAGGTTTTGATTTATACATGGAAATGCTAGAAGAAGCAATTCGGGAAATCCGAGGACAAGAAATTCCGAAAGTGGAGGATACCCAGATTGACCTCAACCTCACGGCGTTTATCCCAGCAGATTACATTACCGATTTGGATCAAAAAATGAGTGCATACCGGGCGGTAGCTACAGCTAAATCTAAATCAGAATTAAAGCAGATTGCAGCCGAGTGGAGCGATCGCTATGGTAGTTTACCAGTCCCTGCAAATCAACTTTTGCGAGTCATGGAACTCAAACAACTAGCGAAAAAACTTGGATTTAGCCGCATTAAACCAGAACAAAAGCAGCACGTTGTTTTAGAAACGCCGATGGAAGAACCCGCTTGGAATTTGTTGGCGGCGAATTTACCAGACAATCTCAAGACTCGGTTTGTGTATTCTCCTGGAAAAGTCACGGTGCGAGGGTTAGGAGTTTTTAAAGCAGATCAACAATTGCAGAATTTGATTGACGCTTTCGGGAGAATGCAGGGTGCGATTCCAGAGGCCGCTGTAGTTTGATCGGTAGAAAAAGATTAGTCATCAAGTGAAAACATATCTCAGACTTACTGAGAAGTAGTTTAGAGTAAAATAAGGTGTTCAAAGCATAGACAATGACGAGCAGTTGAAAAGAGTGGAAACATGGAAACTACAACTAAAAGGCAAGCGTTAATCAAGGCTATTAATGAACAAATAGAACTGGCTTATGACGATACATTGCAAGAAATTTTATCACTGTTGGAAATCCGTAAACAGGAAGACGAGTCCGACGAAAGAGACTTTGAAGAGGGATTAAAAGATATCGTAGAAAATGGTACTTTAACTTGGTCAGAACATCAGCAAAAAACTGCATGAGCTACCAAGTAGAAATTTCCAAAAGTGCATCTAAACAACTCAAAAAATTACCCGTAGATATTCAAGAAAAGCTAGAGAGCAAAATTCAACAATTAGCTATTGATCCACGCCCTGATGGTGTCGGCAAATTAAAAAATGGTGAAAATCGTTATCGCATCAGAGTCGGCGATTATCGGATTTTGTATCATATTTATGATGATGTCCTAGTCGTAACCGTTGTCAGAGTAGGGCATCGTAGAGAAGTTTATAAAGATGATTGACGCTTGAACAAGCAAGAATTTCATACCCAGCCTTTTAAGTCTAGTTAGTAGAATTAAAGGAAATACCAACCCAACTTAAACTCATCTCATGATAAAAACTGTCGAAGGCATTTATCAAGATGGGGAAATTCACTTCACCCAGCTACCGCAAGAGATTAGCGATCGCTCTCAAGTTCTCGTCACCTTTCTAGACCCTGCCAAAATCGACCCTACCAAATTACGTCAACTGATTGATCAATTGGAGACAATTGCTGGTATTGGACAAGGTTTCGAGGATTGATGAATGCTATTGCTAGCCTACAAGAGAAGCCCCAACGTTGTGCTTTAGCAGTCGAACATGAAGTTTTTCCAGAAGAAGTACGTCAACTCCTTTATGGGAAAACTAAAAATGTATACCGAGTAATTTTTACAATTCGAGGTACTACAGTTAATGTATTGTATGTGCGCCATAGTGGCCAAGCACCACTGACAGTAGATGATCTAGAGGAGTTAGAAGGTGGAGTTTAGCATTTCAAGGCGATCGCTATGGTACTTTACCAGTCTCTGCAAATCAACTTTTGCGAGTCATGGAACTCAAATAGTTAGCGAAAAAACTCGGATTTAGCCGTATTAAACCAGAAAACAAGCAGCACGTTGTTTTAGAAACGCCAATCGAGGAACCTGCTTGAAATCTGTGACGACAACATAAAATGGCGTTCTTTAAACTTTAGTTTGGTAGGAGATGAGGTTATCATCCTCATCTGAGGTGATAATAAATAGTTCAACGCCTTCGAGAGGTTTAGGAGCAATGGGATATCGATTTTTAGTTTTGTACTGTTTTGATCCAATTTCGTTTGTATAAAATTCTCCTATCCAAGTGTCTACGCATGTAGCGAAATTAATTATTTCATCGTTATATTGGTTTTTGTTTTTATTAGACAATCTCTTAAAAAAAGTTTTAGATATATTGTCACTAACTTGAACAAATGCAAGATGAGCTTCCTTTTCAGGTTCTATTATCACTGCATATAATGCATCTAATATTCTTGATGCTTGCTCTCTAGCCCGAATGTATGTGGGATGCATTTGCGGATGATATGGTTTATCTCGTTTCGGACGGTAACAGAACACTTCAAACCCTGAACAAATTATTTTAGGCTCATTGTTTTCAAGATGTAGCTTGTTTAACATTTCCTTTAATCTCGAATCCTTAAAGGTTATCATTTCAGCATAAGTTGCCTCAGTCTCAAAATCTACTTGATGGATGCGAACCATCATGATAGGTTGATGCTGCCAAACAATAAGCCCTACTTCGTCACTCCTAACTATTTCACCAACAAATAGGCAAAGGCTATTCATAAATCCTTCTGTGGTATAAGTGTCTAGCGCTTTGCTATAAGCCCATTTAATATCAGTCACTTTAATTGTTTTATGCACAGTTAATGGTTTCCCTAAGCCAAATATTGTTAACGCTCTATTAACAATAATCTATTTTAGATGAATAGTACTGAAGATAGCATGTGTCTAAAATTAGTAAGTAAGGGCTAAAATAAAGAATAACTTTCAGCCTTGTCTATGTCTTCTCCACGGACTCCATCTAATTCTTCATCCAAGATACAAATCACACCACGCGAAAAGGCAGAGAAATTTCTAGCAACAGTTCTAGCTCCTATTGATGTCTTTGGCAAAGCTTTGATGGGCGACCTATGGAAGACTTTTTACGAGTCTATACAGGATGCGATCGCACTGAGTCTATTACTTCAAATTCCGAGCTTAATTGGAAGATGGATTTTGGGTAAAGAGTTTTCAGGGTTTGATGTATGTATGCAAGAAAGCCAATTTGGAGTTAACCGCTATGCCTGTTTCATTATTGTTATTTCTGACTTTTGCCTTTGGATTGTTCTGGCAGGTAGAATAATAAGCCGCTTTCTGTCAGACCTTAACCAACTTCTTGCAAAAAAGGGAGGTAAACGTGTTGGCAACCCCTAATTTATCAATGGTTACAAAACTTCAAGTCAACCTGAAATCATTAGTCAAGCAGGTTACATTAGTCTTTCTAGGGTTTGTAATCTTGCTGCTAGTAACTGGAGGTCATCTGCCTTCTTCTTGGTTAGCTATGTACATTTCTATTGGAGTTCTCTTTGTTGCCTGGGATGAGTACAGACGAAATTTTCACAGTTCAGAAGCAAGTGAACAACTTTTTGAGTTAACTCAAGAAGAATCAAATCAGCATTCACAACCTTTAATAACTAAAGATTTTCAATTGGCAATACTCCAGCGCAGTATTTATGAATGGAATGCTTGGAGACAACAAACACCAATAGAGATACAGCTAAGTAAAGTAAATCTTCGTGGAGCTAACCTATCTGGGGCTAATCTCTCTGGGGCTGACTTTCGCGCAGCCAACCTTCGTGGTACAAATCTTGGTATGGCTGACCTTCAAGACGCTGACTTTCGAGATGCCCACCTTAGTAGAGCCAACTTTCAGGGAGCTAATCTAAGGGAAGCTAACTTTAGCAGAGCTAACCTGAGCGAAGCCAATTTCAGCAGAGCCAACTTGAACGAAGCTAACTTCAGCAGAGCGCATCTAGGTGGAGCCGATTTTAGTGAAGCGGATATTAATGAAGCCAACTTCAGCAGAGGACATCTCAGTGAGGTCAACTTTAGTAGATCCCATCTTAATGAATCAAATTTTATTGGGGCTGACCTCAGTGGAGCCGACCTCACAGGAGCTAACTTCAGCGAAGCTAACTTTCTTGGGGCTGACCTCAGCGGAGCTAACCTCTATAAGGCGAACCTTAGCGGAGCTAAACTTTACAGGGCTGATCTCTGTGGGAGCAATCTTCTAAATACAATCCTGAGCTATGCAAACCTTGTTGGAGCTAACCTTAGTGAGGCTGACTTCACCAATACTGTTGTAGAAAGCACTATCTTTGGAGAAAACCGTGGCTTAACAGAAGAAGATAAATCTAATCTACTTGCCCGTGGAGCTATTTTTCAGAACTCTCCTGACTCAGATGTTCCGGCTTCGATGAGAAGTTAGTATCAACCTCCACCGCACTATTGCTTTTCGCACCCTAAAAACCCAACAGAGTGCAAGCAGAGATAATTTATAGTATGACTTTCGTAACGATTGACAGCTATGACTGAGCTACTCGAACAAGCGATCGCCAAACTAAAAAATTTGCCTGCCAATGAACAAGATGCGATCGCGGCGATGATTTTGGAAGAACTAGAAGATGAGCGCTCTTGGGATGAAGCTTTCGCCCGTTCCCCTGATGTACTCGCTTTCCTGGCAACTGAGGCAATGGTGGAATACCGCGCAGGAAAAACCCAAGAGTTAGATCCAGATAAATTGTGAAGTCACGTATAACCTATAAATATTCAAAAAATACTTCAGGTACTAATCTGAATTCCCCAGATTTCAAGCGAGAGATATCTATCCATAACGCTCTATGTTTATGATGTGGTGATTCTGAAAAAACTAAACTTTCCAGTTGATAAAATTTGGAATCAGCAAAGTCACATTGATAAAGTTGAATAATTTCATGACCTTGCCTACCATTAAATGTAAACAGGTTCTCTATACAACCAAGATATTTAATATTCGTTAACTCTGCTTGAATTTCCTCTTGAAATTCCCGTTTTAAGGCGGCGTGGCTGGTTTCGCCAAAGTCAACACCACCGCCTAAAGCACGATAAAATGTCTCTTGTTTTACGGAGTCGTAGCCTTCAGAAAGAAATATGCGTTCGCCATTCCGAATTAACCCCAAGGCTATTACCCGAATTTCACCAGCTTTATTCATTTTTGTAACTAATTATCATAAATAGACTGGGGACGACTTTCGCTATCCTCAATAGGCCAATCTGAATTTTCACCACCGATATACAATTCTTCAATGGTGACATATTCCTGACTTAGCTGGCTGAGGGCGTTGATTAAAATATCCAGAGCGATCGCATCACTGGTTCCTAAGTCAAACCAACAACGCCCCCATTGACCCTCATATTCAAACTCACCGATGTTGTGCATCAGTGCTAGCAGGCTTTTGTCATAGCCTTGTTCATCATAATTCATGTAGCTGATATCGAGTCCAGTGTCCTGCACCTGGAGATTTTCTGCATTAAATGCACCCAATTTACCTAAATAAAACCAGGAATTGAAAACTTCTTCTACATACTGCTTTTCACGCGCAGAAGGATTTGTGCTGAATTTCAGCCAAATCCACATATCAAAAGGATTAATTTCGCGGAACTGAATCTCCATTTTGGTCTAATATCTCAAGTACTCTTCTGCAAATAAGCATATCAAAGTAGGGAGTGGGCTTGCCGTGACTTGTGCCGAGCATCTCGACTTACTTCGACTACGTTCAGTACAAGTCGCTCGATGGAACCGGAGCCGAGGTAGCGTAGCCGAACGGGAGTAGGGAATGGAGGTTAAGAATTCTTCAAGCTAACAGCACTTCTGCGTTCACGCTCAATTTGTTTAACTAAATCGCCTGGGAGTTGGGATTTTTTAGTCAATGCTTTGTCAAAATTAGCGATCGCTTCCTGGAACAACTGCTGGCTTTTTTCTTTTTGCCCAAGTTTTTTAAGGATTTGGGCTTTGAGATAATAAATTTCTGGATTATCTGATGTAGTTTTGATCGCCCGGTTGACATATTCTAGTGCCTGTGGATACCGTTTTAAATCCCGGTAAGCAAGAGCAATACCCCGATCCACTAAATACTCAGGAGCAGCATTTTTTTCTAAGCGTCCAATTGCCTGATCTGGGCTAGCAAAAGGCAAATTAACCGCCAACAATAAATCCATATAACCCTTGATTAAATTCAGTTCTGGATCGTTGGCAGAAATTGCTTCAGCTTTGTCTAAATATTCATAAACTTGCCGCAACCGACTAAAGGCTTGCGGCACACCGTTGACTGTACCCTCACGGGTAATAACTACTGCACCTTCTAAAAAATGACCAACAGCAGTGTATAAATTACCACGCAATGGATCGCTAGGAATCAGTTTTTGTCCAGTTTCTAGAGTTTTCTGACTATATGTGTCAAGTTTAGCCCAATCTTTATTTCCGTATGCTAAAGATGCCTTCATAGCATAGACTAGAGGTTCATTTGGCTCTTTGGATAGTGCTTGTTCCAGATAACGATCTGCTGCTGGATAGTTGCCCTGTTGGAAAATCGCTTTAAAAGCTGCTTCTGTTTGGTCGCCAATTTGATGAGGTTCGCGATCGCGAAACGGATCGCCAGCCAGGGAGGGATTTACCCAGACATTAAGTGCGATTGCCCAAGGGGCAACGCCAAAGGCGAACGCAACTGCAAAAGCAGTCTGAGCAAAGGCAGTGAGTTTAGCAGACACTACTAATCGAGGCGAAGAAAACCTTTTAGTCATTTTAACCCTCAGAATAATTGCGGTTGAAATAGTTGTATGTGTTACTTAGAATGCAAAAATGGTTAATTTCAACTTGCCTCTGCTTCAACCAAAATTTTTTTATATATTGGTAATCTTTCCATGTTTCCAGGCTTGCTCTAGCCATTATTTCAGGCCTAGTCTGCCACAATGGAGAAAAAGTGGATAATTCTTGCTGCTAAATTAAGGTGTTAATCCAGGTAAGGCGCTATAAATTGTTTTTCCAGAATTTTCCAGACATTCTCAGTGTAACTAATCAGTAATTTGCTGACTTTTTGGTAATCTTAACAAATGCTTTATCTCCGAAATGTAAATTATCATCCTACAGCGTGCCCAACAGCGATTCTCAAATCGATCAATTTAGAATTAGCACCCCAGCAGCTAGGTCTGATTATTGGCCCGAGTGGTTCCGGTAAAAGTACCTTACTAGAAATTTTGTCGGGACTAGCCGAACCCACTACCGGCGCACTCTTCTGGCGGGAACAAGAACTTATAGCCGAACAGCTACAACAATTAGCCGGGTTAGTATTTCAGTTTCCAGAGCGGCACTTTTGCGGTGGTTCGATTTTAGAAGAATTACGTTTAGGACATCCTGAGTTAGGGTCAGAACGAGTCAGACAGGCCCTTACTGAAGTGGGATTAGAGCATTTATCGCTCTCCGCCGCTCCCCATGCTTTGAGTGGTGGTCAGCAACGACGTTTAGCTTTAGCAGTGCAATTGATTCGCCAGCCAAATTTACTGTTATTAGATGAACCCACAGCTGGTTTAGATTGGTCAATGCGTCGGCAACTGGTAAATTTATTAGCGAAACTGAAACAAGATTGGACATTGTTAATAGTGACACACGACGCTGGGGATCTGTTAGCGATCGCAGACCGTTGCTGGACACTCAACCACGGCGAACTAGAATCAGTAGACCCAAAGTCACTAGAATCCAAAGTTAAAGAACCTCTACCAACTGTGTGAGAGCAGGGGAGCAGGGGAGCAGGGGACAAAAGGACAAAGAGAAAAACTATGCCCCATGACAAATGACAAATGACAAATGACAAATGACAAATGACAAACCTATTGCCTGAAATGGCAGAAATCTGGCAGCAAACTCTTAATTGGCAACCAACTCTTCAACAACAAGCGCAATTCCAAAAGCTTTATGAGTTAATCCTAGAAGGTAATCGCCAACTAAATTTAACTCGGATCGTCGATCCCCAAGAGTTTTGGGAAAAACATCTTTGGGATTCTCTACGAGGAATTGCACCTCTATTATCAGCAAATTTCTCCCTCGCTTCCCCTGCTCTCATCGATATTGGTACAGGTGCGGGTTTTCCGGGTGTTCCCGTAGCAATTACTGTAACTAATTGCCCAATTACTCTTCTTGATTCCACTCGGAAAAAAATTACTTTTCTCGACAATATATTAACTGAACTTGCCCTTATCAATGCCAAAACTCTTGTTGGTAGGGCTGAAGAAATCGGTCAGCACTCCCAGCATCGACTAGCTTATGATATTGCATTGATCCGTGCTGTAGGGGCAGTTTCTGTCTGTGCAGAATATACTCTACCACTGCTCAAACAGGGAGGTTTAGCTATAATTTATCGCGGTAATTGGACAGAGGATGAAACAGCTGCTTTAAAGAATGCTGTGAAGCAGTTGGGTGGTGTCATTGAATCAATCGAACAATTTACAACACCCCTGAGTCACAGCATCCGACACTGTGTGTATGTGCGTAAGGTAGCTACCACTCCAGCTAATTTTCCTCGTGCTGTAGGTGTACCGACTCAAAAGCCTCTTTGAGCCGCAAGTGCGAGAAAAAGACAAAGTATTAGCTCTAATTCCCAAAAATATACCAAGTGCCATTACTCGATCGCCAAACTGACTTCGCAGTTTGGCGATTTAAAGCAAATCATTATTCATCTTTTGAAAATGATTAGCGCTCTTCTATGACTCTGGAGAGAGAATAATCCAAGCGATTAGATAATGCACAACGGCCGTCTCAGTGACCACCTGCGCGGACTAATGCCAAAATAGGGTTTCTAATTTAATCTGACGAGAGTAATAAAAGAGCGTTAGATTATCACATCAAAAAACTGGCAACAGAAACAATATTCTGTCGCCAATTTTTAAGCACATATAACCCTAAATTGTTGTCTGGTTTCAGGCAAATTTACTTGCTGCTGCAAACCGCTTGTTAATCTCATCCCAATTAACCACGTTCCACCAAGCGTCTAAATAATCAGCGCGGCGATTCTGGTAATTTAGATAATATGCATGTTCCCATACATCATTACCCAGGATGGGATATTTACCTGCACTTAAGGGACTGTCTTGGTTAGCTGTAGTTGTCACTTCCAACTTGCCACCTTTGTTACGTACTAGCCAAACCCAACCACTACCAAAACGACTAGCACCAGCTTCGTTAAACTTTTCTTTGAAAGTTGCAAAAGAGCCAAAACGTTGATTAATTGCGGAGGCTATATTTCCTGTTGGTTCACCACCACCTTTCGGCTTCATAATTTCCCAGAACATTGAGTGGTTAACATGACCACCGCCATTATTACGTACCGTTCTACGAATATCTTCTGGCACATTCTCAAGTTTTTGCAACAGTTCTTCAACAGTTTTACCTTTGAGTTCTGGATGTTTTTCTAAAGCTGCATTTAGGTTTTTCACATAAGTTGCGTGGTGTTTATCGTGGTGAAATTGCATCGTTTTGGCATCGATATGTGGTTCCAGTGCTTCATAGGCGTAAGGTAAACGCGGTAGTTGGATAGCCCCTGTTGTATTGGCTGTCGTATTTGCTTTTGTATTTGGTGTTGTGTCTGAAGTTGCAGTGTTTACCTGAGGAGATTTCTCTGCCAATGCACAAGCATCTAATGCAAAAGCACCCGCACCTGCTGTGAGTAAAAACACGAAATGGCGTCGATTAATAGTCATATAAGTTTTTGCAGCTAATCCATTAAGTCTCTATTGCAGTTTTTATTTTCTTAGATTCTGGCTACAAAAAATTAGAAATTGACAATTATTTCTGACAGTTTAAGAAACTCTTTAGAAGATTCTGTCCCCAGTTTTAGGATCAAATACAAACAATTGATTTAAATCGAGTTGTAGAGAAAGGCGATCGCCTGGACGAAGACGCACATCACCGCCTACCTGGATATTCAACATCACCGCCGAACCAGGTAAACCAGCACGAATCAAAGTTTCTCTTCCCAAAGGTTCCACCACCTTAACTTCCACAATCAGCTGACCATCATTTACTTCTTGGGGACTTGGCGGTTCCTTAATAAAAATATGCTCTGGACGAATCCCCAAATCATAACTGTGTCCTTGACGCAACTGTAATTTTTCTTCCACAACTGCTGGAATTACTAATAACTGTCCACTTACATCAAAACCGTTATTTTCATAGATTGCAGGCAAAATATTCATTGGTGGACTGCCTAAAAAACTTGCCACCATCTGATTAGCAGGACTTGCATAAATAGTTTGGGGATCGCCAATTTGTTGAATCCGCCCGCGATTTAGCACGACGATTTTATCAGCCAAAGTCATCGCTTCAACTTGATCGTGGGTGACATAAATAGTTGTAATGCCTAATTCTTGATGTAACTGTTTCAATTCTGCCCTGGTATCATCGCGCAATTGGGCATCTAAATTAGATAAAGGTTCATCAAGTAAAAACACTTGGGGTTCACGAGCGATCGCTCTTCCTAATGCTACCCGTTGTTGCTGTCCCCCGGAAAGTTGTTTGGGTTTACGATCCAGCAAATGATCCAAAGAAAGCGATCGCGCCACATTCATCACTCGTTCTTGAATGATTTTTCGGTCAACCTTCCGCATTTCCAAGCCAAAGCCGATGTTTTGCGCCACACTCATGTGAGGATAGAGAGCGTAGTTTTGAAACACCATCGCCACATCCCGTTGTCTGGCTGGGATATTATTTACCAAGCGATCGCCAATATAGAGTTTGCCAGATGTAGCGGTTTCTAAACCCGCGATCGTTCGCAAAATTGTAGACTTACCACAACCCGATGGCCCAACTAAAACCCAAAATTCGCCATCAGGAATTTCAAAGCTAATGTCCTCGATCGCGGTGACATTATTGAATCTACGCTTAATATCTTCTAGACGAACGTTTGCCATTATCTAATTTGAGATTGTGGATTTGGGATTAGTGGAAAACTTCCCAAGTCTATTATTCCAGCAAACCTATAAACTCTTCCCTTGTAAGTTCAACATCGCGTAGTATTTTGCGTAATAATCCTTTACCTATTGTTTTACCAGCATGAACAGGAATAGTTACTAACCGCCCATCTTCATGTTGCATTTGTACATGAGAGCCTTTTTGACGCACCGTCTGAAATCCTATTTTCTCAAGGGCGTTAATAACTGTTTTACCTGTTAAAACTGGTAGTTTTGGCATTAAATTACTACCTTTTGAATACCTATAAATTCTGGTATTTTTTCATCACTTGTTGTTTCTAAACAAAGCTCAATTACTTCTTTCATATTAACCATCAACTCATCAATTGTTTCTCCCTGACTGTAACAGGCTTTTAGCTGAGGAACTTCTCCAACATAGTAGCCATCTTCATCCCGTTCAATGATGACGTAGAATTCTCGGTTCGTGGGATTAATCATAATCTATTTGTACGTAGGCTCAAAATCATTTTTCTGGATTCTTCGACCAAGCAGGGTGAGAAAGTAAAGAAGCAAAAACTCGTACTCCCCGAAGTTGATTAGAAAGGGGTAAGTGACCTTTAGGCGCACTCAAATCCCAAGTAAACTCGTTAGGGTATCGCGTCCAAGTATTACCTGCTTTCCAGCCAATTTTCGGCCAGAAATTCTCCCAGTTTTTACCCAAACTTAACCAGATTTCTCGCTGCACTGAAAAACCAAATTTACCTTCGGAGTGGACTAACCAGAGGTTGTTAATAGTTTGCAAGTCAACAGCCGAGGTATTTTCTACTTCAGTAAAATACAACCATTTTCGTTGTACAGCCGTTGGCCCTGATAGTTCGCACATTTTTTCAATGGTGACGCGATCGGCTGCTTGGAAGTCTTGAACAGCCAATAGCTGTTGCAAAGAATTATAGTTAATCCCGCACTCTGATTTTAGAGGTACAATTCCCTCAGGAAAAGAAGAGCGCAAAAATTCTTTGACTTGAGGTGCGTCAGAGTTGTATAGGACTTGGTAAGCTTTGCCATCAACCCAAGTTGCTGGGTTTTCACGTCGTTTCAGTAAAAATTCCATCAACACGTCTAATCCCTCATTACCCAACTCAGCTAACTGTGGGATTATCTGCTGTTGGACTTTTTCAGACCCAGCGATTAACGGTTGTCGGAGGGAGTCGATGTCATTTGCAGGGCCTGATAAAATCATTGGGTCTGTCATGCCATTCTTGTGTTAACGGTCAGTGAAAGAGCGGTAAGCTATCGGGCATTCTCGAAAGTGAAACACTGATAGCGAAAAGTAGTTTACTATTTTTGATCGTACAAAATTGCGATCGCTTCACTGAAATCTCTCACTTAATCCCCAAATAATGTACAAGGGGAATAGGGGGAAAATCTGTGCCTTATGGCTTGGCGAACAAAAGACATAGCAAAATATACAAGCCTGCCACATAAAGATTTTTTGAATAGCAGCGTATCGATTAGGAGTGTGTGAACGATGTACGAAAAGATTACCCCCCCCGCAGCCGGAGCAAAAATCACCTTCAAAAATGGTGAACCAATCGTACCGGACAATCCAATTATCCCCTTTATTCGTGGTGACGGCACAGGTATAGATATCTGGCCTGCTACGCAAAAGGTGCTAGATGCTGCGGTAGCCAAAGCATACAAGGGTCAGCGTCAAATTAGCTGGTTTAAGGTTTACGCTGGGGACGAAGCTTGTGATTTATACGGAACTTACCAGTATTTACCTCAAGACACTCTAACAGCAATTGAAGAATATGGTGTAGCTATTAAAGGGCCTTTGACTACTCCCATTGGGGGAGGGATTCGTTCTTTAAATGTGGCATTACGGCAAATTTTTGACTTGTATGCTTGCGTGCGTCCTTGCCGTTACTATGCAGGTACGCCCTCACCGCACAAAAATCCCGAAAAGCTGGATGTAATTGTTTATCGGGAAAATACAGAAGATATTTATTTAGGGATTGAGTGGCGACAAGGTAGCGAAATCGGCGATCGCTTAATTAAAATTCTCAATGAAGAATTAATCCCCGCCACCCCAGAACATGGGAAAAAACGCATTCCTCTTGATTCTGGTATTGGCATCAAACCCATCAGCAAAACTGGTTCTCAGCGCCTAGTCAGACGTGCTATCAAACACGCCTTGCTATTGCCCAAAAACAAGCAACAAGTGACTTTGGTGCATAAAGGCAACATCATGAAGTACACCGAAGGCGCTTTCCGCGATTGGGGTTATGAACTAGCAACTAGTGAATTTCGCCAAGAAACTGTTACAGAACAAGAATCTTGGATTTTGAGTAACAAAGAAAAAAATCCGAATATTTCCTTGGAAGAAAACGCCCGCCAGATTGAACCTGGGTTTGATAACCTTACCCCAGACAAGAAGGCGCAAGTTGTCAAGGAAGTTGAAACTGTTCTTAACACAATTTGGGCAACCCACGGCGATGGTAAATGGAAAGAGAAAGTTTTGGTGAATGACCGGATTGCTGACAGTATTTTTCAACAAATCCAAACCAGACCGGATGAGTATTCGATTTTGGCGACGATGAACTTGAACGGCGATTACTTGTCTGATGCCGCTGCTGCCATTGTTGGGGGATTGGGAATGGGGCCAGGGGCAAATATTGGTGATTCTAGTGCGATATTTGAAGCTACCCACGGCACTGCACCCAAACACGCCGGATTGGATCGGATTAATCCAGGTTCAGTGATTTTGTCTGGCGTGATGATGCTGGAATTTTTGGGTTGGCAAGAAGCCGCAGACCTAGTTAAGAAAGGTTTAAGCGATGCGATCGCGAGTAGTCAAGTCACCTACGATTTAGCCCGGTTGCTAGAACCGCCTGTTGAACCCTTAAAATGTTCTGAATTTGCCGACGCAATTATTCAACATTTTGGTTAATTCTATTAGGGTTAAGTCGAATTACCCCACCCTAACCCTCCCCTTGTAAAGCAGGGTGGTTTTATACAACCAGAGAAAAATTAAAACTGGGTTTCAAAGCCTCTCTCCGTTTCGGGGAGAGGTTTGGAGAGGGGTAAAAAGCCATGCTACAAAACAAGAAATCAAGGCTTATGTATTATTTCTTTTTTCGTATGAAACCACCCTGCTTTTTTAAGGGTGGTTAGGGGGATCGACAAATATTTAATACTTCTCAGACATCCTCTGATAAATCAACCATTTTAAACAAGCGAAATGGCATTTCACTTGCGGAAAACACCAAAATCAGAAAGCAAACTGGGGTTTGAGTAAGTCAAATGGCATTTTGAGAAAGCAAAAGCTTCTTTTACTTGCGGAAAACACCAAAATGAGTAAGTCAAATGGCATTTTGAGAAAGTCAAAGCTTCTTTTACTTGCGGAAAACACCAAAATGAGTAAGTCAAATGGCATTTTGAGAAAGTCAAAGCTTCTTTTACTTGCGGAAAACACCAAAA
>NZ_JBALDR010000047.1:0-181398 GCF_036917315.1 Nostoc sp.
TCGCAACTCGCTATGATAAACGGGCGACCAACTTTCTCGGTGCAATTTATCTAGCTGCTTCTGTTATTTGGCTCAATTGATGACACGCCCTAGGAAGCTATAAGCATTTTAATATTAAGGCTTGTGATATTCGCCGAGCGCTCGTTGAGCGCAGTGGGATACTCCAAGAATCAAGTGAGCAAAGAATTGAATTTCTGCACAATACTTTAAAAGAGTTTCTCGCTGCCGAACGTTTTGTTAATATTGGTGATTTTCAGACATTGGCAAATCACACTGATGAAGCTTCCTGGCAACCTGTTATTTTGTTTGCTGTTGCACTACCACGAGATGGTTCAAAGTTTGCTACTGAGCTTGTAAGAGCAATTCTTGAAAAAATTTCTTTAGATGCTCCCTCTAAAGCACGGTCGAAACAAGACCGATTAAAAGCTGCAAAAATCAGGTCAAAGCAGTTCTTTTTTCTTCGGTGTTACACAAATGCTTACCAGCTAAATGATTCAGAAATTAGCCAAGCCTTTACTCAGTTATCAGAACAGCTTTTGCCGCCTCAAAATATGACAGATGCAGCAGCCTTAGCATCCTGTGGTGAAGCCATCATACCTTATCTTAAAAATAAAACAGGCTTGAAAGCAGCAGAACGCGCAGCTTGTGTGCGAACGCTGGGATTAATCAATGACCCAAGAGCAAGGGATCTTCTTAAAGAGTTTTTAGATGATTCAACTCTCAAAGTTGCTCAAGAACTAGCGAGCTTTGTTGATGATTGGAGCCAAATATCAGTCATTAGACAACACGTTGAAAAATATGGGCTTCTTCCGATTTTTATTCCAACAAAATTGCGTGACTTAAATTCGTTATCCAAGCTGACCAACCTCATACGGCTATATCTTTGGGGAACGCAAGTGAGCGATATTTCTGCTCTAGCTAACCTGACCAAGCTCACACAGCTAAATTTTTTAAGAACACAGGTAAGCGATATTTCTACTCTGGCTAACCTGACCAACCTCACACAGCTAGATATTTCAAGCACGCAAGTGAGCGATATTTCTACTCTGGCTAACCTGACCAACCTCACACAGCTAGATATTTCAAGCATGTGGGTGAGCGATATTTCCGCTCTGGCTAACCTGACCAACCTCACACAGCTACATTTTTCAGGCATGTGGGTGAGCGATATTTCCGCTCTGGCTAACCTGACCAGCCTCACACAGCTACATCTTTCAAACACGCAAGTGAGCGATATTTCCGCTCTGGCTAACCTAACCAACCTCACACAGCTACATCTTTCAGACATGCAGGTGAGCGATATTTCCGCTCTGGCTAACCTGACCAACCTCACACAGCTAAATCTTTCAGAAACGCAGGTGAGCGATGTTTCCTCTCTGGCTAACCTGACCAACCTCACATCGCTAATTCTTTCAGGAACGCAGGTGAGCGATGTTTCCCCTCTGGCTAACCTGACCAAACTCACAGAGCTATATCTTTCAGAAACGCAGGTGAGCGATGTTTCCCCTCTGGCTAACCTGACCAACCTCACACAGCTAAAACTTTGGGGAACGCAGGTGAGCGATGTTTCCCCTCTGGCTAACCTGACCAACCTCACAGAGCTATATCTTTCAGAAACGCAGGTGAGCGATGTTTCCCCTCTGGCTAACCTGGCCAACCTCACACAGCTAAAACTTTGGGGAACGCAGGTGAGCGATGTTTCCCCTCTGGCTAACCTGACCAACCTCAAAATCTATCAATCGTGAGAGGTTAAAATAAAGTACTTTTTGTCAATCAATTAAAATACTCAAAATAGTTTTAATAACAATGACAATCCTGCATAAGGACATGGTAGGAGGTGAGGCTACGCTTGCCTCCTCCCCCTCTATTTGCTTATCATTATCCTTAAGGCTTTTGACAACTTAAATTTCCTGTTGGATCTTAGCTAACTAAACGATCGCACCCGACACCCCATTCATAGATCCATTTACAGAAGAAGGCCGAACAGAATCAGCTGCTAACGAATTGGTGACTTTGGAATTGCCTACTACGCCTCGCTTCTTTTTAGTATTACCTCGTCTAGCACCACCCGCCATCTCGTATTCCTGGCTGATTTTACCGTAACGGCTGGCAACTCCTAGTAACATTTTTTCTGACATGGTTATTACAATCTGTTCTGCGTTCTTCACGTCATCCGTGAGTTTGTCAATTGTAGATAACGCAGTGTTGTAAGCAGCCAGCTTAGACCGGAGATCGTTAATTGTCGTATTATAAGCTTCTATAGTCAATCCTTGGCCAAAGTCAAGTTCTACACTGATAGATTGCAAACTTTCAATCCGGCGATCGGCTCGTTCTAAAACGCTGGAATTTCTTTTACGACGTGCCATAATGCATCTCTGCTACTAGGTTTATAGTACTGTTTTATACAAAAATATATTTAATGTCATGGGGAAATACTACAAATAAGTTGCGTAGGCGTAGCCCATATTAGACATTGCATTTTCCAAAGCTTAGTTAATTTCACTTAAATTATTTTTAGATTTCAGGTAGTAAATTAATTCATAAGTTCATTACAACAAATGCTGCAATGATTTAAGCCTTTCTTATACATGAAAGAGTATGTGTTGCAAAATATTAAACCATTGCAGCAATTAATTATACATTTCTTAGAAATACTTAAGCCTTTCTTATACATAGAAGAGCATGTGTTGCAAAGTATTAAGCCTTTGCAGCAACTAATTATACATTTTTTGGAAATGCTTAAGCCTTTCTTATATATGGAAGAGCATTTGTTGCAAACGTTTAAATTATTACAGCCTGAAGCGTAGAAGCAATGCTTGTGGCAGACTACACCTATGCGCTAATCAAACAAATAGCGATCGCCTATAAACATAAGGATGTTAGGATATCTTTCACTAGCTGCATCTGACTTATGAAATTAGTTTGCTCCCAAAGCGATCTCAGTACAAACCTCTCACTTGTTAGTCGTGCAGTACCTTCACGGCCAACTCATCCAGTACTTGCCAATGTGCTGTTACAAGCGGATGCTGAAACTAACCAAGTAAGCTTAACAGCCTTCGATCTCAGCTTAGGAATCCGCACCAGTTTTAACGCAGAGGTATGGCAAAGTGGTGCGATCGCACTTCCTGCTAAATTACTTGTAGACATCACCTCTCGTCTTCCAGAGGGCGAGATCACTCTCGATGATGAATCAGCCTTGACAGGTGCAACATCCGGTGGAGAAGGTTTAATAGTTACACTCACACCCAAGAGTGGACATTACCAAGTCCGAGCAATGGGGCCAGAAGAATTTCCCGAACTACCTGTAATTGAAAATACAGAAGTAATCCATCTCACCACCACCGCATTAATTGAGGGATTACGCGGTTCATTATTTGCTACCAGTGCTGATGAAACCAAGCAAGTACTCACTGGTGTGCATTTAACAGTTAAACAAGACACCCTAGAATTTGCAGCTACAGACGGACATCGCCTCGCAGTCGTAGAAACTAGCAACGAGCGTCCTTTAGGTGGAACGACTCAACTAGAAGTAACAGTACCAGCTAGGGCATTACGCGAACTCCAACGAATGTTAGCTCATAGCGCTTCATCAGATGAACCCGTAGCTTTATACTTCGATCAAGGTCAAGTTGTGTTTGCATGGCAAAATCAACGTTTGACTAGTCGCACATTAGAAGGGCAATATCCTGCTTATCGACAATTAATTCCGCGCCAATTTGAGCGACAAGTGACAATTGAACGGCGACAATTCGTCAGCACATTGGAGCGGATTGCGGTATTAGCCGATCAAAAAAATAATATTGTCAAGCTCAGTATTGATAGCGAAGCCCAAGAAATTACCTTATCTTGTGAAGCTCAAGATGTGGGCAGTGGTAGAGAGTCGATGCCAGCACAAATTTCTGGGGAAAATATTGAGATTGCCTTTAACATTAAATATTTGATGGAAGGCTTGAAAGAGTTACCATCTTCCGAAATTCAAATGCATTTAAATCAAAGCCTAACTCCAGTTATTTTTACACCATTGGGTGGCTTGAAAATGACCTATTTAGCTATGCCTGTGCAACTTAGAAGTTAGAGGTTATTTATCAAGTAAAAATCCAATTATATCATGTCCGCTTGATTGCTTATTCAACCTGAAGAACCCCACCCCCGCCAAAGCTAGGCTTTGTCTCCCCTCCCCGCAAGCCTATCCATTAGTCACATCTTTCTTTACAATCTTGAAACGCTTGTTTTGTAGGCATCTTGAACACTGAGGTGTCAAACATACTTGACAGATTGGCTCTTAGTCTTCTCGCTAAAATTAGGTTTTTATTGAGAATTGACGACGAACGAATCAGGGTTAGAAAAAGCGTGAGTGAATACTCTCGTAAATGTTGAGAAAGATCCGGGTAATGGATAGCCCGCAAGCGGGGAGGGGATTAAGGGATGAGGTGCTATGACTGTGGTTAGCATAACTAATTATACGGACATGATATTACTCTAGAATGAAATGTCTTTTAACCCTGATTTAGATCCCTAACTTCTTCAAAAACTCAGAGTTCGAGCAATACGGTTTAGCTAAAGGTAAAAGTCTTTGCCAATGACAAATGACAAATGACTAATGACAAATGACTAATAACCAATGACTAATGACGAATTTGTTTAATCGGAATTTCAATCCAAAATTCTGTACCTAACCCCGGCTGAGAATCACATCTAAACACACCACCATGTTTATCTACAATAATCTGGTAACTAATTGATAACCCCAAGCCAGTGCCTTTTCCCACTGGCTTAGTTGTGAAAAATGGATCGCAAATTCTTGCCTTCATAGCTTCGGGTATTCCTGGGCCATTGTCTCTTATGCGAATTACTACGCTCTTGATATTGCCTTCAAGTTCTCCAAGAGCAGTAAGGATAGTAATTTGACTGCTATGAGATTTTGATTGAGATTCCGTGTAATCTTCTAAAGCATCGATCGCATTGCTTAAAACATTCATAAATACTTGATTTAGCGGCCCGGCATAGCACTCTACTAAAGGAAGGTTAGTATATTCTTTGACTAATTGAATCGCTGGACTTTCTGGTTTTGCTTTCAAGCGATGCTGCAAAATTAGCAAGGTGCTATCAATGCCTTCATGAATATCAACTGGTTTTTTTTCTGCTTCGTCAAGGCGAGAGAAATTCCGTAAACCCAAGACAATCTGCCGGATGCGATCGACCCCAATTTTCATGGAAGATAAAGTTTTGGGTAAATCCTCAATGATAAATTCTAAGTCGATATCGAGTGCGCGATCGCGAATCTCAGAGCTAGGGTTGGGAGCATTTTGCAAATAGAGGTCTAATATACCAAGTAAATCTTGAGTGTAATCGTTGACATGATTGATGTTGCCATAAATAAAGTTCACGGGGTTATTAATTTCGTGAGCCACACCAGCTACCAGTTGACCTAGTGAGGACATTTTCTCAGTTTGGATCAGTTGGGTTTGAGTTTGCTGTAAATCATGCAAAGCTTGAGCTAGCTTTTGAGTCTGCTCTTTGGTTTGATTATGTAATTGCGCTTGTTGGAGTGCAACCCCAAGCTGATTGGCAATTTGAGTAATAAATTTAATTTCTGAGGCTTCCCAATGGCGGGGTGCAGAATTCTGGTAAGCTGCTAATAAGCCCCATAGCTGTTGCCCGATAAATATAGGTGCGATCGCATAAGCCCTTGCTTGAATTTGCTCTAAAACTGCAACGTGACATTGAGAGTGTCCAACTGCATAGATATCATCGACTGCAAAGGTTTCATTGTGACGATATCGCCCACCTTGGGTTTCCTGTAAATAGCTATCTTGCCAAACTGTTTTAGTATCAGAACTTACTAGCTTTAACCAATTATCGCCCACAAACTCGGCAATATATTCACCACTCCAATCAGCCTGGAAGCGGTAGACTGCAACTCGATCCGCTTGTAGTGATTTACAGATTTCTTGGGTGGTTGCTTGAAAAATCGCATCTAAGTCTAAAGATTCTCTAACTTTCGCTACAACTTCAAACAATACCCGTTGTTGTTCTGCTGCTTGTTGCAAATCTAATGTCTGTTGTTGTGTCTGAGTGAGTAAATCAGCTTGCTGGAGTGCTACGCCCATTTGGGCGGCAATCTGACTGAGAAAGTTAACTTCAGAAGTTTTCCATTTCCGGGGGCCAGTGTGTTGATAAGTTGCCAACAAACCCCAAAGTTTTTGTCCAACAAAAATTGGCGCAAGGACAAAAGCATGAATTTGAAACTGCTCTAGATTGTCGATATGACACTTAGCAAAGCCCATCTTGTAAATGTCATCGACTGCAAATGTTTCATTATTGCGGTAACGCCCTCCTTGTGTATCTTGTAAGTAAGTGTCATTCCAAATTGTATTAATACCTAGTTCAGACTCATTCGACCAGTATGGACTAGCAGCCTCGAAATCTCCGACAAATTCACCACCCCAATTAGAATCAAAACGATAAACAGAAACGCGATCGGCTTTGATTAATTGACAAACTTCTTTAGTTGTGGTTTGAAAAATCGTATTTGTATCCAGAGATTCTCGAATCTCGGCAATAACTTTAAACACAGCTTGTTCTTGTTCAGCTGTCCGTTGTAACTCAGCGGTGCGTCTTCTAACTTGTTTTTCTAAATTTTCATTAAAAACTTGTACTTGTTGATGTAGTTCATACTGCTGAACTGCGGAAGCAAAGTGTTTACTGAGGTTTCTAGCCAGTTCAATCTCTTCAATTGTCCATTTTTGAGCTTGTGCTGTTTTAGATTCGCGCCAAACCTCAAATGATCGCCTGGGGTACTGTTGTCTGCGATCGCCCTCATGCTGCCCCGCCCATAAAGTTTCTGTATCTACTTCATTGCGGAAAATACTTAAGTAGCCCAACAACTGCTGACGATACTGGAGTGGGATCATCAACACGCTGCGAATTTTAGTTGGTTGAAAAGCAATTTGCAAACTTCGCAAGCCAGGAGTGTTATATATATCCGAAATCGCCCAAACGTCGTAGTTAGTAAATTTGTAGTGTTCCTGCCAGATACTATATTGCTCGATCAGTGGATATATAGTTTGTTCTGGCATTACAGGTTGCTCTCCACAGATATAAAGCTTGATACAAGTATTTCCTGGTATTAAGCATTCTGTTAAGCTGGTGACATTGCCATTGTGGAAATCAAGAGCTTCATTTCTAATACAAAGCCTGCCACCAACGCCATTAAAGGCAGCAACAGCCGCTTCTAAGGCTGGCTGTAAGACAATCGTCGGTAGTGAATGTAATAGGGTAGCAATGCGATTAACGATCGCTTCTCGTTCGGCTGTTTTGCGAACTTGAGTGTGAAGGGTACTTTGAGCGATCGCCATTGACAACTGCTCGACTACCATTTGTATTGCTTCTAGCTCATATTCTGAAATCAAACGCGCTTCAGAATTATGAGACACCAGCAGCCCCCAAAGTCGATCTTGATAGAGAATAGGCGCTACTACAGAGGATTTTACCCCCATTGCCGTCAAATATTCAATATGGCAGGGGTCTACAGGGCGGTAATGGATCTCCTCTGAGATATCTCCATTATCCAAGTCACGCAGGTGAATTTGACCAATCTCTTTAGTGTCAACATTCACAACAGAACGCACCCGTGATTTGATAAATAGTTCGCGGGCATAAGGTGGGATGTCATCGGAGGGAAAATTTAATCCCAGTAGCGACGGCAAACAATTTTTATTAATTGATTCAGCAATCACTTGACCACTACCATCGGGATGAAATTTGTAAATCATCACTCGATCGGTTTTTAATAGCGATCGCACTTCTGCCGTTGTAACTGTGATAATTTCTTCTAACTCTAAGCTTCGTCGGATACGGTTTGTAATGCGGCGTAGTAAGCTTTCTTCATGGCGATATAAGGGCAAATCTTGTTCAAAATTGGAGGACATTGTGATAGTAAAATAAATTAATAATTTGAAAACTGACATAATTAAATCTAAAGACATTGTGAAATTTATTTCATAATTTTGTCTTCAGTAAAACTACGGTCAAATCATTAATAAAAATATTTTTTTGGCTTTTATTAAAATTCACCAAAACATCATAAAAACAGACGCTAAAAAGATTGCGTCTGTACTAGCTATAAGAGAAAATTCTTGCTTTTTAGTTTGAACTTTTTGTTGACAGACTAATGTTCAACAAAATTAAACTTTTGTGTTGTCAGCAAAGCGGATTTTTAGATAGTCATTTTCCATCTTTGCTCCAGCTGGTTGTAGTGCTGCTAAGGCTTGTGGCAAAACTAAGTTACGACGATGGTTGCCAATAGTGATGTTTAATTCGTCTCCAGTTTTACTGAGTTGAACTTGGTCTTTAGGAATACCCGGTAAGTAAAGTTCTAAGCTGTATTGGTTTTCCTCTTGCACTACTCTAAGAGTTGTTTCTTTGTAATAAACCTGAGTAGGATCTTCATCTTTATAAAGAGTTTCTTTCAGGCGTTCTAATGAAGCCAATCCACACATTTCCTCAGAAAATAGGGGAACTTCTTTCACAGGCAGAGGGTGAAAATCATCATGAATTTCTCGGCGATATTGCTCCTGACTTTCCTTCCAACGTTGAAAAAATGGGTCTTGGACTTCATTGGGAATAATCCGATTAGCCACGACTAAATCTGTTGCAACGTTATACAAACTCAGATAAGCATGGGCACGGAGAGACTCTTTAATCACCATTTTTTCGGGATTTGTTACTAGACGCACTGAGGTTTGAGTATTATCTGTTAATACTTTTTCCAGAGCTTCAATTTGTTCGTAAAACTCAAAAGGTGCATCCATTACTTCTTTATCAGGTAGCGAAAAACCAGCAATTGGTCTAAACAAAGGTTCAACCAGAGGTCGAAGTGCCACCGAGATGTTTTGAAATGGTTTGTAAAAACGGCGCATATACCAGCCACCAACTTCAGGTAAACTCAGCAAACGCAGTGCTGTGCCGGTCGGGGCTGAGTCGATAATTAAGACATCAAACTCACCTTCATCGTAATGGCGTTTCATCCTTACCAAGCCAAAAATCTCATCCATCCCTGGTAAAATTGCCAATTCCTCCGCCTGTATGCCGTCTAAACCCCTTGCCTGTAAAACTTGGGTAATATAACGCTTCACAGCACCCCAGTTTCCCTCCAGTTCTTGCAGCGCATCCAATTCAGCACCCCAGAGATTTGGACGAATTTTTTGGGGTGCATGTCCCAGTTCCATATCAAAACTGTCTGCAAGGGAGTGGGCGGGATCTGTACTTAAAACCAACGTCTGATAGCCTAGTTCCGCACAACGGAGTCCAGTTGCAGCAGCAACGGAAGTTTTGCCCACACCGCCTTTACCAGTCATTAAAATTACACGCATAGATGCTTTTATCCTGCCTGAGAATTTTTTACATTTATTTACATTATCGACTGTTTAAGGAAAATAAATGTTGTTTCAACACGTCTAGGCATTATTATGAGTGTTTACCCTAACTCATCCGTTGGGTTTTGCTGCAATAACCGATCCAGCTTAGTTTCCAGTGCTGAGAGTTTTTTAAGAATTGTGGGGCGATCGCCATCAATAGAAATTAGTAAATTGGTTATTCTCTCTTGTATATTCGTTAATTGTGCGACTGCACTCTGGATTTGGAGCATTCCTTCTCGGAGTTCTTGGCGTTCCTGACGTGCTTCCGCCATTTCATCTAACATAGCTTGGACTGTTTTAGCATTACTCTCAATTAGATGTTTGAGTTCTTTATCAGTCATTGCGATCGCGCTTTGGAGTTGAGTTTATTATTAACTCTAAAGTATTGAGGGATTTTGTTTCAATCTCCCGTAGGGCAGCATAACTGTGCTACCCTACACTACAGTTTAATTACTTAAAAATTGCGATCGGGGCTGTTTACTGGCTCAACAAGCATCTTAGCTTTGTGCAAATTCAACAGCTTTTCCTGTTCAAATCTATCGGGGTAACTCATTTTCCTATCTTCGAGCGTTAGCCGAATCGGTGCTATTTGCTCATCTGTAGGTGAACTCATCTCGTCTATGACTGCGCCAATATACTGAAAAGTCGTGAAAGTGGGAGCCTTTAACCATCTTCCCTCTTGTATTTGATGTAATGCTAATTGTGGGAATGGCATCAGAGAAGTGATTTCAGAGGGTGTAGGGAACCCACGTTTAAAAACGTGAGATTGAAAACTTGGACGCAATGCAAGTTGCGCTATGCGTCTCGATACAATTCTTTTTTAAACTGAGCTTTGAACTCAGCAACAATAGGTTTTTTATTTCTTCTTTTCTACACCCTACACCCTTTTTTTGTAAGAAACTTTGTATCCGGGGTTTCCTGTCGGCTCAATACTGTAGCATCTTCTTAATACAGTTCAGTTAAGAAAAGTTTTAGGTTGGGTAAAATTTGCAATTTCTTGGGAAAAAATTTCATCCACTCATCAATAGTCAGAACTATTTTCAAACAATCCTGTCCAAGAATAAGTTATACTGCAAAAATTTCAGGGATGATGAGCAACACCAAAATCGTATATATATGTTTATTCCTCTTGATGATGATTGCCTTGTTTCAAATGCTAAAAAGGCAGATTCAGGCAAATTCTTTCCCAGTAGCCGAACAGCAAGCAATCAGAGTTTTATTTATTGGCAACAGCTATACATATTTCAACGATCTTCCTTGGTTGACACAACAGTTAGCTGTCTCGGCAAAAGAACCTAAAAAGTTAGAAACTGAAATGGTTGTGATTGGTGGAGCGACACTTCAAAACCACTGGAAACGTGGTAAAGCACTCAGACTTTTGAAAGCAAAACGCTGGAATTATGTAGTACTGCAAGAGCAAAGTACTTTACCAATTACCAATCCCGAGGAAATGTACAAGTACGCTACTCTGTTTGATGCTGAGATTAAGCGAGTGAATTCCCAAACAGTTTTCTACTTAACTTGGGCAAAGCAAAATCAACCAGAAACGCAACAGATATTGACTGATGCTTATATGAACATTGCTCAAGAACTGAAAGCTAAAGTTGCACCTGTGGGAATAGCTTGGCAAAAAATTCAGGAAGCGAATCTGAAATTAAACCTTTACAGTTCCGATAAAAGCCACCCTAGTCCGATTGGCTCGTATGTAGCAGCGTGTGTATTCTATACAACACTTTATAGGAATAGTCCTGTAGGCTTGAGTCGTCGTATATATAGTAGTAATGCTAGTACGCCACAAGAAAACAACAGAATTGAGTTGGAAAGTTTAAGTGAAACGGATGCCGAAATGATTCAACAATTAGTTGAGTATATCGTGAAAAAGAATTCAGAAGTCAGTATTCAGGAGTCAGAATCAATTAACAAAAATTAAAAAGCAAAAACAGTGTTACACATAAATAAATTTAGAATAGTAGGTTGAGTTGAGCGACAGAAAAACAAAAAAGCCTTGATAATTTTAGGTTCTGATAAACTTGATGCTATGTTTTATTAAGACTCTCTAAGTTACGTTGTGTTTGGGCATAATTGCACTTTGCTGAAAGAGGACAATCATTACAAAGAGGATTTTTTGCCCTGCAAACTATCGCTCCAAAATCTAGCAAGGTTAGATTCCACTTGCCAACTTCTTTATTAGGAGCAATTATTTCTGCTGCACTCCAAAGAATTTTACAACGCGATTTCACTCTTTCTCCTTGCAAACCAAAGAAGCGTTCGAGGATGCGAGCTACGTTAGTATCGAGTACGGCTAGCGGTTGACTGAAGGCTTGAGAACAAATAGCACGAGCTGTATATTTACCAATTCCAGGTAACTCAAGCAACTGCTTTTCTGAATCGGGGATTTTTCCTTCATACTGCTCTAAGATAATGCTAGCGCACTTTTGTAATCTTTCAGCGCGGAAGAAAAGACCCAAAGGCTCAAGCAATTCGCTCAATTGATTAATGCTTGCTTTTACTAGTTGCTCAAGCGTTGGATATTTAAAGAGAAATGTATTGTAGATAGGAACAACCGAAACTGCATCTGTTTTTTGTAGCAGATATTCTGCAACAAGAATTGCGTAAGAATCGCAAGTATGCCGCCAAGGAAAATCGCGTAAGTTTTCTGTTCCCCATATAGAGAGATGGTGGCGAAACCATTTAATTTTTACAGCATCCAAATTTGATACTGCGTTTTCTTGAGGTTCTTTAGCCGCATCTTTCACAATTGTTTTCTCAACTTAAATCTAGCAGACTTTTACCACCATTTTCAGAAGAAGTACGCAGCCATTGTAAAAACTCACCAGTTAAAGTGGGAGTTTCTCGCAAGCGCCGCAAATCTTCGCTTTGTTTTGCCATTTCTCGTACTGTAAACGGATGATTGGAAACTATTTCTATTAGTTCTTCGTGGGACATGTCTTCCGAGTATTCGTCTTCACACTGGCATAAATAATCTATATAGATAAAAAGAGTTTCATCTATTTCTTTTGCTACTGAAATAGTCTGTTGTACGCTTGGATCTAAACAAATTTCTAATTGTAATAGTTGTTCGTGTGGAATGTCTTGGGAGTTTTGGTCTTCAGGTTCGCTTTTTAAATAATCTATATACATAAAAAGAGTTTCGTCTATTTCTTTTGCTAGTAAAATAATTTCTTGCGGAGTTTGTTCGAGACAAAGTTCTAAAGCATTGAGAATTGCACCTGCTGCCATCTGTGATTCTGGAGTATCTACGTTGTCATACTCAGGGTAGCTTTCGTCGCAATCAGAATACAGTTTACGAAATCTAGACGCATCAACCTTTTTTCCTGCCAAAAATTCCCAGATTTCATCGAGTGCTACTCTAAATAAATCTTCTCCATCCCAATCATCTTCTCTAGCTGCTCGCAAGTAAATATCATAGTGTGGATACAATCTCTCGCAACAAGCTGCCGCAAACGCCACTCGATGCATAGGCGGAAGAGCTTCTAGTTCTCGCTCCAATATATCAAATTTACCGTACTTAAGATGCACTTTTATACTTGAGTTATGTTGTCAAAGGTTGTTGTAACACTTGTTCATTGAAATGACAACTTTCTACTACTTTTCTTAATTTCTATAATTGCACCCTATAATCAATTGTTTTCTCAACTTAAATCTAGTATGCTTTGACCACCATTTTGAGAAGAAGTACGCAGCCATTGTAAAAACTCAGAGGTTAACGTGGGAGTTTCTCGCAAGCGCTGCAAGTCTTCGCTTTGTTTTGCCATTTCTCGTACTGTAAAAGGATGGTTGGCAATTATTTCTACTAGTTCTTCGTGGGAAATGTCTGCCGAGTATTCATCTTCACACTGGCATAAATAATCTATATACTCAAAAAGAGTTTCATGTATTTGTTTTGCTACTGAAATGGTCTGTTGTATGCTTGGATCTAAACAAAGTTCTAAAGTATTGAGAATTGCACCTGCGGCTCTCTGTGCTTCTGGAGTTTCTACGTTTTCATAGTCGGGGTAGCTTTGATCGGAATCAGAATATAGTTGACGAAATCTTGCCACATCAACCTTTTTTCCTGCCAAAAATTGCCAGATTTCATCGAGTGCTACTCTAAATAAATCTTCTCCATCCCAATCATCTTCTCTAGCTGCTTGCAAGTAAATATCATAGTGTGGATACAATCTCTCGCAACAAGCTGCCGCAAACGCCACTCGATGCATAGGCGAAAGAGTTTCTAGTTCTCGCTCTAATATATGGAATTGACGGTACTTTAGATTCATTTTTATTGTTTAGTTGTATTGTCAGCAGTTTTGGGCGGATTCTTGATTAGCGATCGCACCTTGAATCTCAATATCAATAGCCCGATCCTACTTGCTTATGAGAGAACTTTTTCTACTACTGCGGCTTTACATAACTTTCTGAAGCTAGTACGATCTAGCGTAATTACCACGTTAGTTTTTTGGGGTAGGTGGGTAGTATAAATTACCTAAAAACTAATTTGGTATATAGCGATGTTCAAGACTAAGTTATCAGAATCCCGTACTTCGGGGGAACTTAATCCCTCAAAGTTCATGGATCGCCATATTGGGGCGATCGCAGCTTTAATTTTAATTAGCTTACTGAGTTCATTGAGTGGAACGCCATTTGACCATACCATTTCTAACGCCTGGGAAGCCTTTGTCTGGGGATTAGCAGATCCAGTAATTAGCTTGAATTGTTTAGTTGGTATTGTTGCGATTGGCTTACTCTCATCTGTGTTTGTTCGTGGCGCTGCGATCGCTGGATGTTTTGTCTTGGCAACAGTTTTGGGCACTGTAATTCATATATTTCAGTTAGATTTACCAGGCACAGAAATAGCGATGCCTTCGGCGGGCGCAGCCATCGCCATTTCTACCATCGTTTTTGGTACTATGCTGATGATGCCAAATCAACTAAACTTTCTGGTGCTTGCTCTAGTGGGCATCAGTGCTGGTTTATTTCAGGGTTACGCTAATGCTGAATCTATTGTTAGTGCAGGAACAATATCAGTAGTTGCCTATATACTAGGTATTGCCTTAACCCTGTTTGCCGTTGCCATGAGTGCTAGAGAAATTGGTGTTGGGATGGGTATGGGAGAAATAAACCGAATTTTACCTTGGAAAATCAGCCTTGCTGGTTTTGCCTTGTGTGCGATCGGTATCGTGTTTTTGAGCAATTCGCTTATTTAAATCAGATATTTCAATTCAGTGGAATACATTTATTCGTGGGGGCGTACACCTAGCTGTGCGCCCCCACTACGTTTTCAGACTGGGCAAGCGTTCTAGTGAATAAGTTGATGCACCTCTGCGCTAATCTAGAAGCTATATATAAATAAAAAGTTATGACACCTGAAGAAATTGCGGGTACGCTCACAGAATTATTTGACACATCGGCTATTGCTACGACTGCTCCTGGATCGTGGCAAGTAGACACTCCTAATTTTCGGCTGTTGGTGCTGCTTTCCGAAGATAATACTTGGCTGCGAGTTTTACTGCCTATTCTGCCCATCCAAGAAGCCCAACCATTTTTAGAACAGTTCCTAGAAGCCAACTTTGATGACACTCAAGAAGTACGTTACGCTTTATATGAAAGAGTAATTTGGGGGGTATTTCAACATAACAGTGAAACTTTAGTGAGTGCAGATTTATTCAATGCAATCAACCGACTTTTATCTCTCCATCAGACTAAATTAGATAATGTCTTTAATCAACTAGTTGAAAGCCGCATCCGGCAAATTATTCAGGCAGCAAAACAGCAAGGACAATCTCTGCAAGCTACCATGCAAAACTTAGAACGTTTTTACGCCGAAGGAATGATGGGCGAAATCAATCAAACTTCCCAAGGAAGAGAAGAAGTCCTAACTGCTTGGCGGCGTCAGTTAGAACGTTTATGGAATGAGGGTTAATTTCAGTTTTTCAGTTTTCATATTAAACCAAATTACAGATATATTTATCTATCATGGATCTCGTTGAAATCCTCAAAGAAGACTATCAAAGATTCCCAGTCAATCAAACTTACAGCATTTATGCCCCAGAGGTTTATTTTCAAGACCCGATGAATAAATTCCGTGGTGTTAAACGTTACAAAGCAATGATTAATTTTATCGAAACTTGGTTTTTAAATCCCAAGATGGACTTACATAATATTCAACGTTTAGGAGACACAATCAAAACTGAGTGGACACTCAGTTGGAATACTCCTCTTCCTTGGAAGCCACGGATCTCTATTCCTGGTTGGAGTGAATTAGGTCTTAACTCCGATGGTTTGATTATTTCCCATATCGATTATTGGAACTGTTCGCGCTTAGATGTGGTGAAGCAGCATTTTTTCTCTTGAAAAAGTGGATGATTCAAATAATATAATTACCATCAAAATCTTCATGGTTTGTAGTGAGGACTTTAGTCCTCTCTGACGAGATGCTAGGCAAACAAAATCAGGACTGAAGTCTTGCTATCACACTAGATGTAACAACGAAAGCCATGAATTATTATGATGGCTGCCAAAAATCCTAAAATATCTGCTGAATTAACTATACATACCAAAGTAGAAGAATTTGGTGTGCAAACATAATTGATTAAGATATTTTCCCTATTTAGAAGAGGTTAATCACTACCCAATTTATGGATAAAATCCCCATGTTCAGCAGACTGCAAACCTGTTTGTAAAACCTTCAACACACCCTGCATATTACCTGCTAATAACTCCGTCGCCACTAACCACAACCCTGGAAATACCCGACTTCGCAAAATGCCTTCATTGTCAGCTACTAATTCCAGATATTCACCCTGTTCAAGAGAAAACCAAGTCAATTTTTGGTCTAAAACTTGCCAAACAATATATTCTTTGACACCGTTACGACGATAAGCTTGTTTTTTGCCATGAAGATCGATAGCCGCACTACTAGCAGCAATTTCCACAACTAACTCTGGCGCACCTTCAATATAATCATCTTCACTCAGCCGCGTTTGACCACCTGCTTCCGGTACAATTAACAGAACAGCATCGGGTTGAGGTTCGTTATCTAAGTCTAAGCGGACGGTAGGTTCAACTCCCAACGCTACACCAGAAGTCGCAGCTTCGTAAGTACCAAGCCATGTCAAAATCCAACCATGCGGTTGACCGTGACTTCGGAAACGCAGAGCAGCAGGCATAATATAGACAATTCCTTCGGTTAATTCAGCTTTTTTCAGGTTAGGGGTGGCATTATAGCGACGCTCAAATTCATAGCGGGTGAGTTTGTCGCCATTTTCCAAAGGAGGAATTGTCCAAGGCTGGGAGGGTGTTTTCACCATAATTTTTGTGAAAATGAGCTTGTGTACATCCTAGCGAATTAGATAAAACGTAACCGACTAGAGAATGAGAGACTTCTGACCTCTCTCCAAGGCTAGTAGGGAAGAGGCTGTTCTTGTTAGGTCTAATTTACTGAAACATTAAGATTTTTTTACAAAACGAACAGAAATATTGTTTAAATTGATAGCTGTATCCCAAGTAGTAAATAGGTTTCAGGCATATCGCTGCCCTAAAACCCGCAACAAACCTTATTTTTTTTCAGCCAGCAGGTTTGAGAAAATCAGAAACGATTTAATAATCAAGCACTTATAAGTAAATGGGCCGAATTAAAGATAATACCTCTCTCCAAACCTCTCCCCTTCTGTACCAACGGCACGCTGTGCGATACCTACGGTGGTAAACTACGCACCGAAGGGGTTGGTGGTAAGCTCTATCTTATATTTTTTACGCCCACTTACTTAGTTATTTGAGTTTAAAAGGGAGACACAAACATGAAATTGGCTTACTGGATGTATGCTGGCCCAGCCCACATCGGCACTCTGCGAATCGCTAGTTCTTTTAAAAATGTTCATGCGATCATGCACGCCCCCATTGGCGATGACTACTTTAACGTCATGCGCTCCATGCTATCGCGGGAGAGGGATTTTACTCCGGTGACAACCAGTGTCGTCGATCGCAACGTTTTGGCACGCGGCTCCCAAGAGAAGGTAGTAGATAACATCATCCGCAAGGATGCCGAGGAACACCCAGATTTGATTGTGTTAACTCCCACCTGCACCTCTAGCATTTTGCAAGAGGATTTGCACAACTTTGTCGAACGGGCGCAGTTGGAAGCGAAAGGAGACGTAATGCTGGCGGATGTGAACCACTACCGCTACAACGAACTGCAAGCCGCCGATCGCACTTTGGATCAAATCGTTCAATACTACATTGAAAAAGCTCGGAAGCGGGGCGAATTGGCTGAGGGCAAAACAGCAAAGCCCTCAGTTAACATTATCGGTACTACCACCCTCGGTTTCCACAACAATCACGACTGCACCGAACTCAAACGGCTGATGGCTGACTTGGGAATTGAGGTAAATACCTTAATTCCCGAAGGTGCTTCGGTGAATGACTTGAAAAAGATGTCCCAAGCCTGGTTTAACCTGATACCTTATCGGGAACTCGGTTTAACCACAGCCCGTTACCTGGAAGAACAATTTGGCACACCTTATATAGACATTACTCCAATGGGTGTAGTGGAAACTGCCCGTTGTATTCGCAAGATTCAGCAGGTAATTAACGCTCAAGGTGCAGAAGTTGACTATGAAAACTTCATCAATGAGCAAACCCTCCATGTCTCTCAGGCTGCTTGGTTCTCCCGTTCGATTGACTGTCAAAACTTGACTGGCAAAAAAGCTGTGGTCTTTGGTGACAACACCCACGCTGCTGCTATTACCAAGATTTTGGCGCGAGAAATGGGGATTCATGTTGTTTGGGCTGGAACCTACTGCAAATATGATGCAGACTGGTTCCGCGAACAGGTGAGTGAGTATTGTGATGAAGTGCTAATCTCCGAAGATCATGGTGCAATTGGAGATGCGATCGCTCGTGTCGAACCTTCTGCCATTTTCGGCACTCAAATGGAACGCCACGTTGGTAAGCGCTTAGATATTCCCTGCGGCGTAATTGCAGCACCAATCCACGTCCAAAACTTCCCCATTGGTTACAAACCATTTATGGGTTACGAAGGTACGAATCAGATTACAGATTTGATCTACAATTCCTTCACTTTGGGAATGGAAGATCACCTATTAGAAATCTTTGGCGGTCACGATACCAAAGAAGTTATTACTAGAGGAATTTCTGCTGATTCTGATTTGAATTGGACAAAAGATGGTCAAGCAGAATTGAATAAGATTCCGGGATTTGTGCGCGGTAAAGTGAAGCGTAATACTGAGAAATTTGCCCGCGATCGCGGTTTCAAAGAAATCAACGCTGAGGTATTGTACGCCGCGAAGGAAGCTGTTGGAGCGTAAGTTAACGGGTTAGCAATTATTAATAATAAAGGGCATATCTTAATGAATGCCTTTTATTATTACTTATTCTGACTTCAGCAGACGAATAAAGCCAGCTTGTTCAAAGTGATGATCTGTGGTTAATGCCTCTTTAATGCCAAGCTGTTGCATGACTATAAAAGAAGTGCTATCCACCAAAGACCAAGCTTTATCTTCTCTAGTTTTGAGTAGCTCCCAAGCTGCTGAATCTATTGTTGGTTCAATATAAATCAAGTTGATATAAGAAGCAGTTCTGACAGCTTCTACATATTTAAATAACTGCGGACGAGGTACGCGTAAAGGGCTATTCAGCAAAGCCACTAGTTCAATAACAACATAATTAGTTGTTACCATTGCTTGATTTTGCTGACGTTTATGTTGAAACCAATGCTTTGCTTGTTCATGGTAGGATTCAGTTGCAATAAATAAATTAGCCCACCCCGATGTATCGATAAAGACTTTATTCGTCAATTTTTAACTCCTGTTGCAAAGTTTGCTGGAGATATTGATCGTGGTTTTCTCCTACATCAGAACTATCAAATTCCAATGTACCGAGTAAAGGTAAAATTGGATCTAATTCGGAGATATTTTCCTGTTTAGCTGATTGAGATAACGATTGCAGAATTAAATCTTCTAAAGATAGATTCAGCTTTTGCGCCTGAGCATTTAATTTACTTTCTAATTCATCTGACAACTGTATTGTTAATGTTTTAGCCATTTGATTCACCAATTACGAATTCAAAAAAACGCTAATATATGAGTAATGAACACTAAATGAAATTCTACTCTTCATTACTCACCTTCATGTTTTTTACGCTTACCTAAGAACCTTACTTCACATTGCTAATAAAATAATCCGTATAAGCCATATCATTATTAAATCTAAGAAAATCGCCTAAAAAGTTCGTTGTATTCTGAAAACTTAATTTCTTCAACATTTGCACCAATACGCTCGTAGTATTTAGAATCGTATGCAGTAGGATCTCTACCCGCACTGAGTTTAAATAAGACTACCTCTCTGCCGTGATAATCAATCAGTTTAATATTTCTACCGATACTACTTTTCACAGACTGTTGAATAGGTTGAGATTCAATCTTTTGTTTCAACCACCCAAAGAATTTATCAACACTACCTTTTAATCTAGTAGCTTCATGGTCTATTCCTGTTATTTTGAAACCCTTGTACTCTACACATTGACTACCGTATATAGACTCTACTCTCTTGGCATCATTATCGTTATCTGCTACGCCAACGCAAACATAACCAGTAGAATTTGGTGAATGGTTTGCCATAGCAGTAAGAGTTTTTATAATTTTGTCGAAATTATCCTGATCAAACTCAGTTCGTCCGTCCAGCTTTGTAAAGCCCTGCTTAAAATCATACAAAGCTTGCTCAGTTTTAGATTGAGTCAGTAATGTTTCAAACTCTGTAAGCCAGCTATCAAGAGCGGGATCTTCCCGCTCACTTGGCTTGAAGCAATCTCTAACAATACCTTTAACTGCCTTTATATTTTTAGTCTTGTTCGATGAACTCCAATTGCCACCTCTAGTGATATCAATATTCTGACTAATATTCATTAAACTGTCTACTAATCCTCTACGGTTAGCAATCTGCATTCTGTCAATAAACATCAATTCATAAAAACTTAGAAAAATCACTTGAAAGTAGCGAGGTACTGCATTTTGATTTGATAATAATTCATTAAACTTTCGTCCTGATTCGTCTAGAATCCTACGCATTTCATCATATACTTTTACAAACTGTCCCTTAATGACATCAGGATTTTTTCTTCGTAGGGCAGTCTCTATATCAATGCCTCTAGGGCCTGGAATTAATCCATAGTATTCATCCAGAACTTCAGAGCTGCTTCTTGGTACTTCTGGCTGTAATGCCATGTATGCAACAATTTCAGCTACAACTTCTTCATCTTTCGATTCTCTAACCATCTCTTTTGTTAAAACATTGTTTTTCACCCAGAAAATATTATTTACTTTTATTCCGTATTCTAAATTAGCATTAGTGATACTAATATATTTCATATTATTAAGAAGAAGAACATCCGATGCAGAAGTATCAGTTCTAATTTCATTTGATATTTTCCTTACTAAATCAGGAAAATCATTCGGTCGCTCCAGCTGCTCTCAACTCTTGTCTAGACAAATGCTTACCATTTGAGTTAATTCGCCTAAAGACTTCATCAACTTTCTCGTCATTATCAAATGAGTAAATAGAGATAGGTAATACGTAACTTGCTATTATCTCACATAGATTTCGTTCGAGAATAGGTTTCTTTTGTTTTAGAATATCTTGATCTAGTAGAGATTTTGATTCTACCATTGTTTCTAAATCAAAATATTTTTCATTTATTTCAAACTCACCTTCAATGAAAGATGTGATTGCATTTAACCTTTGCATTCCATCTATAATTTCAAATACAGAGAATTTTTCTCTTTCAGATTCAGCAAGTAAGATTATAGGTACAGGAAATCCCTGAAGTATTGAATCTATAAATGCTCTTTTTTCTTCAATAGTCCAAACTAGCTTTCTCTGATATCTTCTGTTTACATAAAAAAGATGATTTATATAAAAATTGTAAATTCTTTGAATACTTTCACTTCTAATAGAAAGTTCTCTTTGCACAGAGGAAGCAGGAATATTATCTGGTAGTTTTGCCATATTATTGAGTCTTCCTTCAACTCAGACTTGTATATTTTAATTTTTCGAGTATGGATTTAGTTTTTAGAAAGCGAGTGATACACAGTATAAAGTTCAGCTAGAGTGTAAGTTGAAACAAATCCTTTTATTCTGTTAGGACACGCTGCAACCAGAGTATACTCATTTATTAATTCGTTCTTCTCCTAAATCATGCACAACTGTTTCCCACTTTTTTGAGCCTTCAGCTTGTACAATTAAGTTTCCCTCAATATACTTAACAGGCAAACCTTTATCTAGTTCGCCGGGTTGCCAATCATAAGGTTCATTCCCACCCAAATTTGATAAGTCAGTCTCTAGCCATCCTGCATCAGATTCTTCACTGACTAAAGATAACAGAGATTCCTGACTATTATCTTTTCGCCACTCTAAAAACTCAACAAAATTTAGAACTTCCTGCTGTGCATTTTTTGGGAGATGTTCTAGTTTCTCTAAAATCTTTTCTTTGAGAGAATCCATACTTGCAGCCACGATCTTTATTAAACAGTCTAACTCATAGCCCCTATCTTTCAGAATAGGCTTTTTTGTCAGCTTTAAATTAGGTATGGCATTACGGTTATTTTTATGACATTGCTGAAAGAGTGATACCTGCGGCGGGCTGTGCTTATGCACCTTTATCTATTGCAAAAACTTTAGTGCGATCGCTTGTATTTTTCTAACAATTGCAACAATTAATCATAACCGTCCACATCAATAATTTTAATAATATTAGTTCGGTTTTGTAACAAGACTGAAAAGCTTCTTGCTTTTCAGTCCGTAATAATTTGTTGCACAGTTGGGTTAACTGAAGCTTAATTTAGTGTTTCTTTTTGGATTTGTTCCCATTCCCATTGAATACTTTGTAATGCCTTCAAGGTGCGATTTAAACGAGCTTTCTTTAACTCAGGAGTCTCTTTTTGGAATAAACTCGGAGAATTTATTACTTTATGTAGTTCAGATTGGGTAGAATGCAAACGATCGCTCAAACAGCGTTCAAAGATTTCACTATTACCACTGCTCACATTTTCTACTAATTGGCGATATATATACTCTTTAAAACTGATTTGACCATTGAGGGCGGTATTAACAATTTCCTCGATCAACTTGTGGTAGGAGTCTGATAATAAATTAGATACTGTGGCTGGCGTAGGTTCTGCTTCTAGATTATTTGTTTCAGAAGTAGAGGGATCGGATATTTCTTCTTTAGTTGGCGTTACTAAAGTTTCCTCAGAAGTAGGGGATTCTTCTTTAGTGGGTGTTGGTAAAGTTTTCCGAGAATTTGTAGGTGAAGAATTTGCTTTAGAATTAGATAAATAATAATCTGCTAAAGAGCCGCAGAGAAACTCTTCACGAAAGCGGTTTATTTTGGCACGTGACTGGGTTTTGTGGTAACGACGTTTCTGATACCATAAACCAGAAACTAGTAAGCCTGCAATGGCTCCGATGCCAACTCCTACCATCGCAACCTTGCCATCTTCTAAAGCTTGATTTTGTTGCCCAGATTCAACAGTCGGATTGGAAGATGCACTTTGAGCAATAGCATAGTCACTCGCTGAATTTAGCTGCACGCTAGTGGCGATCGCCGCAGCCGACAATATAAGTCTAAATATTAACTTTGATTTCCACATAATTTTACAGGTTAAAAATATGTTGTCTATTTCTGGAGACTAACCGCCTCCCTAAGGAGTGAATAGTTAAGAATCAAACTAACTAGATATCTCTTTTACCAAGGAAGTTCCACTCCACTCATATAAAAAATAAACTTTCTCAATAGTGGTTTCCACAATATTTTCTTATTTTTTAACATTATTTGTCCGTCTAGGAATTTTGACAAAGCCATATATTAATACCATTTCTCAAAGTATATGTATGAGGTACTTCTTAAAATGGTGATGATTTATAGCGATCGCATAATTAAGCAGCATTAAGTTCGGTAGGCAATAGTCTAGGATGTGCGATCGCTGCTAGGCTCTCCCTTGATATGGCATATTGCTGGGCATAAAGTCTATAAATGACATTAAATTGCAGGTGTACAGCAGAATTTGGTATAAATAGCACCAGTACCTCATCAATAGTGTAGTGTTAGCGATCGTCATAGCCCATTGTAGACATCGCCTCTTGGATTTGGAAGGTATGAGCCAATAAAATGTAAACTTTCAGAGACTTGTACCAAGTTTCTAACTACCTTGCTCTTTAATTTCTCTGTGTGTAGTTCTATTTATAGAATAGGCGCTTCCCCGAAAGCTCAACTTATGAGTTGCTTGTGGTGTAATGATTTCAGTCGATTGGGTATTAGGATCGGCGCCAACAACATAAGTACATCCCCGAAAGCTCAACTTATGGGTTACTGATGCTGTGGTTTCGCCATCTAATTTGGGGTTGAGGTCATGACGATAGCAAGCCCCACGGTAGATTAAGTGATAATCTGGTTCCGATTTGGAAACTGGCTGTTGTGTATATTGTGTTTCTCTGTTGACAACTTTGCTTGTATAATACTCGGAGCTTGTACTGATAAGAATAAGAGTTAATAGTAGAAGTAATATCTGCCAAGGAGCTAACATTAAACCCAAAATCAGGCTGATAGCTGCAAATACAGTCACTAAATGTGAGATTTCATTATTTCTATTTTTGAATAAAAAATAGCCAGTGATGAAACAAACACACGGAAAAATGAAAAAATACAAAGCCATATTTCCTACATTCGCAACTAAAAGCAAAGGGTTTATAAAGCAGATTGAACTTATTTTAAAAGTTGTTGTTTATTTTACCTCCAATCAGCTTGAGAAGTTACCGTACTACTGGAGTAAAAGTTTTACGTTCAGGTATCTGTATTAGCTGCGATCGCAAAGAAAAATTAACACTCAAGGCTATCTCGAACTTTTGGAGCAGAGTTCAAGGGTTCTGTAGAGTGAGCGTTTTTGTGTTTATTCATTCAGAGAGGTTACAAGCGTGGTATGGAGTGGATGCTCAGTGTAAAGCCTTTGCTGAAGTATATGAAGATATTACCTGATAGCGATGTCATGTAGCGATCGCATTCCTTAACGCAGAAATTTACTGATAAATAAAAATTAAAAGCTAACAAATATCACAATACAAAATTATTACTTCGGGGATCTAATAGGCAGAATAACCCACTACAGTTCTAACCGATGTGTCTCCGGCAACGAAGTAAAAAAAGCATCATAAAAGCCTCGCAATCTCGCGTATTAAAAAAAAGCAGATGCATGTTACTGTTTTAATCTCATTGTCTTCCCTTCGCGCCTTTCCCTATGCATCTGCACTATTTACACCCCCAACACCTTGAAGAATTAGTCAAGAGTAGTGGTATAGACTTACACTTAGTGCATCTCAATTTTAGGTCGCTCCAAGGTGTAACAGCTTATGAGTACCTATTGATTTCTGAGCTACTCCCCCGCACCAATACCGGAATGGTGAAAGCCGGATGGTTGCAGCGTTACGCTCATATTACAGAAGGCGGTTGGTGGTGTTCGGGACTAGACCCTCTAAATAATTGGCAAATGATGGAATGGGGATGCTTTAAGCCAAACCAACCCCGACAAAATCACAATGGCAAGTCCATCAAGTACGAGCATCCCCCCAGCACACCAACGCGGGTGTTTTGTTTGCGGGTAACGTTGCAAGTGTGGCAGCAAGTCGCTGGGCGTTACAATCTGGTCATGCCTGAAAATATCACCATTACTCCTGATGGCGAAGCTGGAGGCTTTTGGCAATGGGTGATGCAACAGAACATTCCCCTTATCATCTGCGAGGGTGTAAAGAAAGCAGCCACGTTGTTGACGCAAGGATATGTAGCTATTGCCATTCCCGGAATTACCAGTGGTTATCGGGTTGTGAAAGATGAATTTGGTAAAGTTACCCGTCGTCAGCTAATTCCTGATTTAGCCGCGTTTGCGATTACAAAGCGCAGCTTTTACATTTGCTTTGATTTTGAAACTCAACTCAAGACAATTGCTGCTGTAAATAATGCTATTTCTCAACTTGGCTGTTTATTTCAGCAAAAAAATTGTCCTGTGAAAGTCATTGAACTTCCAGGAATAGAAAAAGGGGTTGATGAATTTATTGTTGCTAAGGGTGCAAGTAGTTTTGAAAAAGTTTATCGCCAAAGTGTTGATTTAGAAATTTATCTTGCTCAAACCAAACCCCACACCGAGTTAAGTATTCCTGCGGCACTTACCTTCAACCGTCCTTATATAGGTGAAATACCTTTTCCCACCTCTGGATTAGTAGGAGTCAAATCAGCGAAAGGAACGGGGAAAACTACAGCATTGCAAGGCGTTGTTCAACAAGCAAAAAGTCGAAACCAACCCGTTTTGTTAATTACTCACAGAATCCTACTTGGACGATTCTTGTGTGAAAAAATTGGTATTCAATGGGGAACACATAAAGACGATGGGGAAAAAAGGATTAATAAAACACTTACCCCCGCTCCTCCCATACTGCGCTCTCTCTTTCCTCAGCAATCCCTCGGCTTGTGTGTTGATTCAATTTGGAAACTTAACCCAGAAAATTGGCGGGGAGCAATAGTAATTTTAGATGAAGTAGAGCAATCTTTATGGCATCTGTTAAATAGTAATACTTGTAAGCACAAGCGGGTAAAAATATTAAAACTATTCCAGCAACTAATTGCAACAGTTTTAACAAGTGGTGGGTTAATAATTGCCCAAGATGCTGATTTATCAGATGTTTCACTTGAATATTTACAAGGACTGGCAGGAATTAAATTAACACCTTGGGTAGTTCTCAATCAGTGGAAGCCTCAACAAGGTTGGGATGTGACTTTTTATGATTCACCGAATCCAACACCGCTAATTCACCAACTGGAATTGGATTTACTTGCTGGACGTAAATGTTATGTTACTACCGATAGTCGGGCTGGGCGTTATAGTTGTGAAACAATTGAACGTTATTTGAAAGAACGGCTACAAAAATTACGGCGACAATTTCCTAAAACGCTGGTGGTTAGTAGTCACACAACAAATACACCTGGTCACGCAGCAGTTGATTTTATTGCAGCGATTAATCAAAAAATATCGGAATATGACGGCGTTTTTGTTACCCCTAGCCTTGGTACGGGAATTAGTATTGATGTCCAACATTTCGATCGAGTTTATGGCATTTTTCAAGGGGTAATTCCTGACTCGGAAGCAAGACAAGCGTTAGCAAGAGTCAGGGATGATGTACCGCGTGTTGTCTGGTGTGCTAAACGAGGTATTGGTTTAATTGGTAGTGGTAGTACAAATTATCGCTTGTTATCTGATTGGTATCAAGAAAATCAAAAAGAAAACTTAGCTTTGCTGAGTCCCCTACATAAAATAGATGTAGATTTACCCTTAGTTTATGACCCGATTCATTTGCGAACTTGGGCGAAGTTATCTGCAAGGGTAAATGCTTCTATTCGCCTCTATCGGCAATCGATGCAAGATGGTTTAGTTGCTGATGGACATCAAATTCAGGTGCGGAGTAATGCGGTTCACAATAATATTATTCGAGATTTACGTCTGGCCTTTTTGGCAACCGATGCCGATGATTTAGCTACCCGTAAAAGGTTAATTTTAGAAATTGTTAAGGTTCAAAAAGATTGGGCACAAAGTCGTCAAAAAGCTAAAGAAATTAAACGTAAAATTAAAGATATTAAGCAGCAAAATCAACTATCTTTAGCATCTGCTGTTGCCAATGCTAAAGATATCGATTATGTGGAATATGAGCAGATGTTAGTTAAGCATTCCCTAACGGATGGAGAACGCAACCAAATTAATAAATATGTTCTTAGACAAAGATATGGTGTAGAAATTACTCCTTGGCTGAAATTGCAGGATGAACAAGGATATTATCGTCAGTTGTTAATCCACTATTATTTAACTCACGAAAGCGAGTATTTTCACATTAGAGATGAGCAAGAATGGCATCAGCAATTATCTTGGGGTGAAGGAAAAGTTTTTCTCCCAGATTTAAAAACTTATACGCTCAAAATTGAAGCTATGAGAGCTTTAGGAATGCTTCAGTTTCTCGAAGAAAAACGCGAATTTCATGAAAACGATTCAGATTTGATATTGCTGAAAAATATTGCTTTTCAGCATAGTCAACATATTAAAAGAGCGCTTGGTATTAATTTAGTCGGCGAGAAAGAGCAAGTTTCGGCAATAAAAATACTCAGCCGACTGTTAAATTTGTTTGGTTTGAAGCTGAAGCGAGTAAATGAAGTTTATCAAATTGATTTAGAAACGCTATATGATGGCAGGGAGAAAATATTTGCTGTTTGGCATCAACGAGATGAATTGATGTTGGCTCATGTTAAGAGTGTTAGTTATGAATTGCCTGATTATTCTTCAGACTGGAAGTTTGAAATTATGCAAACGAAGTCTGAAAAGGTAGACCAGAGATTATCTATGTCTACTGTCCCATTATCCAAGATATAGCAATCCTAAATTACCTTCTTCACATTACTCTGCTATCAATGGGTAGCGATAAGTCACGAGACCATTCATTCCAAGAGCCAAAATAATTTCTGGCATAAATCCCTGCCTCTTCCAGAGCTATTAATGTATTGGCAGCCCTTGAACCTTTAAAGCAGTAAATGTACACAATGGACTCTAAAGTAATACCTACAGATTGACAAATTTCTCGGATTTCATCTGGCGATCTGAACATGGGGATTTGCGATTCGGAATTCATCAAACGATGCCATTCTAACCATATACTGTTAGGGATTCTACCTTTGCGAGGACAAAAATCAACACCATAGGGAGAAGAACTCAACCCAAGCCATTCCTCGCTGTCGCGCACATCTAATTTAATAATTGCTCGATTGTCAATTGCTTGCAACATCTCGGCGGTAGTCACCATCATGTCAGCGCTGGGATGCAATCTAAAGATGCTGCTTTCACGTAATGGTACTTCATCAGTAGTAGGTAATCCTGCCTTGAGCCATGCTCTATATCCTCCGTGTAAGATAGATACCTGAGCGCAACCCAAATATTTCAGTAAGAAAGCTGCTCGACAAGATTGACCATAACCTTTATTTAAAGTATCTTCATAAACAATTAACCATTCTGCACCCGATATTCCTACCCCACTCAAAATTTGTGCAAAATACTCTTGTAATTTCTTTAATCCTGCTGGGTAGGAACTGTCTAAAAGATAGGTGAAAAAAGCTCTAATATTTATGGATTGAGGAATATGAGAAATAGCATATTCTTCAGGAGTTCGCGTATCAATTATGACAGTCTTTGATGACTTTTGGGCTAACAAAAACGTGAGTGATTGAGGAGAAATGAGAAGTTTTGTATTCACGCTTTAATGTTGATGTTGTCTTACTATTAGGCATTATCGCCTTCGCTAGAGAGAGCCTTTTGTCATGCAAATCACAGAAGAATGAATGTTGAATGTTATGAGAGAACTTTTGTGGCTATGTTGTTTTAAAACTGACCAAATCAATACATGCTGTTTGCGCTTTTGCTCATCGCTCCACCAATTATGTTCACAATCTGGTCTGCACGTAAATTTCGAGGAACTACAACGATGTATGCAAAGGGATTTGAGCAATCTCATAATCCAAAAATCATCAAGCGAGTCTTAAAGGGAGTAAGCTATTGCGCCAATGCAGTCTAGAAGCTCCAATTAAAAGCATTTGTTTAGTTATGTCGCAAGAATCGGGAAAATGTTAAAGTTAAAAGAAACGATCGCAACGCTTACGTCAGAAGGCGCATCCTAAACTTAAGTAATGTTTAGCAGGATTGAAACAAAAATCAATATGCACTTTCCTATAACAACAGCAAACTTTCAAAGAAATGAAATCCATTCGCAAAATTGAAATAAAAAATCCTAGCAACAGACACAACAGTAGTTGGAATGATTTTCAAAACATATCGTTAAGAATCCTGATGCTTTAGGCTTGAGAATGTCAAAAGCCAAAAAATTATATGAATGCGGAAGATTTTTTTAACCAAGGATTAAACCAAAATTTGCAAGGGGACTATCCAGCAGCGATCGCAGCTTATACCCAAGCAATCAAGCTAAATCCTGATTATGCCGAAGCTTACCATAATCGGGGGCTGATTTTAAGTGGTCAACTCAAAGATTATCGCAGTGCGATCGCTAACTTCAATCGCGCCATCGAAATTAATCCTAATTTTGCTACAGCCTATTACAACCGCGCTAATGCTCGTTACTTTTTAGCCGATTATGAAGGTGCGATCGCAGATCATAACGTAGCATTACGAATCGATCCTAATCTGGCGCAATCTTACCACAGTCGGGGCAATGCCTACTTTGCTTTGGAAAACTACGACAAAGCAATCGCAGATTATATCCAAACTATCGAAATGAGTACCCAATTAGCTGATAATATCAATATTGATATTGCTAATGCTTATCATAATCGCGGCGTAACTCGTTTTGAACGCGGCGATCGTCAAGGAGCAATCGCAGATTTTCAGCAAGCTTTACAATGGCATCCCCATTTTGCCGCAGCTTATAGCAATCGCGGTAATATTCACCATATTTTAGGCAATTATCAAGAAGCGATCGCTGACCATAACCAAGCATTACGATTAGACCCTAACTTGGCAGAAGCTTATCATAACCGGGGTAATGCTCACTACGCTTTAGCAGATTATCAAAGTGCGATCGCAGATTACAACCGCGCCTTAAAAATCAACCCCAGCTTTGCCGGAGCGTACTATAATCGGGGTTTGGTGCTTGCTCACCTCAAAAATTATCATGAAGCAATTGAAGACTTTAACCAAGCATTAAAGCTGAATCCAGATGATGTACAAGCTTATTGTGAGCGAGGTCTGGTTCGTAGTACTCTTGAAGACTATCAAGGTGCGATCGCAGATTATGACCAAGCGTTACAAGAAAATCCGACTCTAGCTTTAGTATATGGCTTTCGGGCAAATGCTCGTCGGCGATTGGGAGATTATCAAGGTGCAATTGAAGATAGCAATCGTCTATTACAACTCAATCCTAATTTAGCTGAAGGATATTGCGATCGCGCGGCGGCTCGTCGTTCTACAGGAGATCATAAAGGAGCAATTAAAGATTACGATCGAGCATTGCAAATTAATGATAACTTAGCCGCAGCTTATTATGGTCGGAGTATTGCTCGTGAAGCCCTGCAAGATTTACAGGGTGCAATTGATGATAACACTCAAGCCATAGAGCTTGTTCCTGACTTTTCTCAAGCGTATTGCAATCGCGGAAATGCTCGTCGTCTTTTAGGGGATGAACAAGGAGCGCTTACAGATTATAATCAAGCATTAAAAATTAATCCTGATTTAATTGAAGCATATTACAACCGAGGTTCCACCCACTATGCTTTAGAAGAATATGAAAGTGCGATCGCAGACTACACCCAAGCTTTGCAAATAAATCCCCAATCTGCTGCATTTTACAGCGATCGCGCTAATGCTCGCTATGCCCTAGAAGATTATCAAGGGGCTATAGAAGATTACAGTCGAGCGATCGCGATCGACCCCAGCTTTGCCGAAGACTGGTACAATCGGGGTCGTAGTCGTTCTCTATTGGGAGACTTACAAGGAGCGCTTGCAGACTTAAACCAAGCCTTACAGCGTCAGCCTAATTGGGCTTCAGCTTACATCCTTCGGGCAGATGTCTACCGAAATTTGGGAGACTCTCAAGGAGCAATTGCCGATTTCCAGAAATCCGCAGACTTGTATTACCAAGAAGGGAATATCCAGTATTATCAACAAATTATTGAGCTAATTGAACAGCTTTGAAGAACCCCACCCCGCCAAAGCTGTGCTTTGTCTCCCCTCCCGAAGAGCGGGTACGGTACACAAGTTAAATTACCCCCCTTAATCCCCCCTTATAAAGCAGGGCTGTTTCATTCCCTAAAAGACTCTGATTTACAAGCGTTTCAAGCAAAAAAGTCAGGTGACTAAAAAATCTGATTGGGCAATAAAATCGCGATCGCACTTAAATTTACTCGTTGAGGTGGTAGCTTTTCTTTTCCCCAATCAAGCAAATTTCTGACTCATACTCTTGACAAAATCTTTAAGAGATCGAATGAAACAGCCCTGCCTTATAAAGGGGGGAAACAAGAAATCTAGTTCCCTCCCCTTTCCAAGGGGGTAAAACTGACGCGAAAAAGCAGGTGAGTAAACTATTTCAGACTTGTGTGTACACCGTAGGCTTGCGGGGAGGGGATTAAGGGGAGCCAGCGCGGTCTTGTGGGTTTCCCCCATGAGCGACTGGCGTGTGGGGTGCAATGACTCTGGGAATCGCAACTAAATTATCCAGACATGATATTTATTATTCAAAGTGAAAGCGTTCCATAAAGCGGCGGTCAATCCAATCTTTGTAACACCACAAGAGTTTGTGAGGTGGTAAAGTGAAGATGCCTTTTGTTGCGATCGCTCGTCCATCTCCCGTACCAATTAAACTCAAATATTCTTTTTGTGGTTTATAAGGTTTGAGCGGCTTACCTAATAAAATTCGCTGTAAATTCTCAAACAAGGGTTTACCTTGTCTAACAGCAAATACCCCAGCTTTCGGACGCGGATAATTTACCATTGCGGCAATGTCACCAGATGCAAATACCTGCGGGTGCGTTTGAGATTGCAACGTGTCTTCTACCAAAATAAAACCTTGCTCATCAGTTGCTAGTCCAGCGTTTTTTAACCATTCGGGTGCTGATGCTTGTGTCACCCAAAAAATTTTATTGCACTCTACTGTCAAACCAGATTCACATTTAATTTCAAATACTTCTTTAGCCTCACTCTGGGTTTTAGGTGCAATTTTACACACAGATTCTCCCAGATGTAACTTAATACCTCGGTCAGTTAAAATGTGCTGAAGTTGATGCCGCACTGATTGATGATAATTGGGCATCAGTTCTTGTCCGCGTTGGAATAAATGAATTTCTAGGTTTTGAATAGGTTGTTGAGTTTCATCCAAAATCCGATGTAAACGAGATTGCATCGATAGCGCTAATTCTACACCGCCAGCGCCTCCACCTACGATCGCAATCCTAATTGGTTCTTGAGGATTTTTACTTACAGCTGCAATTAGTTCATACCAATGCTCTAATAACTGCAATACTGGTTTAGCTGCGATCGCATATTCTGCCGCACCTGATACAGACAGTATGGCTGGAGTGCTGCCAATATCAATAGACAGCACATCAAAATCTACCACAAGTCCGTTATCACAAAGAACTTTGTTGTTTTTTAAGTCAAGGGCAACTACCGTGTCAATATACAATTGTACTTGAGCAAAGTTCGCTAAGGGTTGCAAGTCAATATGGCATTCATTGTGGCTGTAAAATCCGGCAATATGTCCTGGTAACATCCCAGAGTAGGCTGTCTCTGATGCTGTGGTAATCAGTATCAAACGTACTCCTGTTAACGGTTTGATACCGAACATTTTTATAACAATAGCATGACTGTGACCGCCACCAATTAACACCAGATTTTTAACTATTGGTTGTATATTTTGCTGAGTTTTAATAGTCATCTTTAGTTAATCAATGATTATAAGTAAATCAAAATTATCATGACGAGAGTTAATTGTCCGTGAAGACTAAAGACTAGTGAATACAACTGATTATTGAGAATGCTAAGAGTATGTATGCTTCCGTCTACTTACTCGGAAGTTATATTTTACATTTTGTTGGTTACATAAAGAAATTTCAGTAATAACTATGTATGAAACAATAGCAGATGTCAATAATTTATTCAATAAAAATTAAATATTGAAATTTATTTCCATTATTGATTAATCCTTTAATGCCATGAAAAATATTTTATCAAAAACTCCCATCCAGCTATCAAAAATATTCCTGCGGATACCAGTTTTCCAGGAACAAGTTAAACAAAATCAGCATCAGTCGCTAAAACGACGCTTAAGAAGAGCAAGCGAACAGTTAGGAAATAACACTATAGAAATCAGTTTAGCTGTAATTAATGATTTAGAGCAAATTGCCCATAGTTATCCACAGTATCACTGGACGATCGTAGATATTCTTACTACTTTTGTACGAAAGAATGCTCCTTATATGCCCCAAGAGGAAGTAACGAGTAACCTGTCAACAAAAATTCGTGTAGATATTCAAGCCGCGCTGACTGTTATTGCTAGAAGAGATACAAACAAAGACCCAGTAAATGAGCAGCTTGATTTGAGCTTCACGGATATGAGAGGAGCAAACTTAAAAGGGGCGAATCTACAACAGACAAATCTCTATCAAGCTAATCTCGCTGGGGCTAATCTTAGAGAAGCAAATCTAGCGGGGGCAATACTTAGTGCTGCTAATCTAGAAGGAGCTAATTTATATCTAGCGAACTTAGAAGGAGCAATCCTCAGTGCAGCTAACCTAGAGAAAGCTAACCTTTCTGAAGCTAACCTGCATCGTGCCAGTTTATATCTAGCTAGCTTGCATGGAGCAATTCTCTCTGACACCATACTTGATGAAGCAAACCTCAGAGAAACCAAATTTTCTGAGTAATATCATATCCGCTTGATTGCTTATTGAAAAATTTTTCTCTACTCATTCTCTACTGTCAGGGTAATTCGTAATTCTTGTAGCGCCAGCGTTTATTAATGTGTGATGTAAAAGTATATTCGATATAATCCTCTAGTACAATGAGTGTTTTGACACCTATTATAAATTTCTGCTAAATGCTATACTATTTTTCCTCAACATCTAAGTAATAATTCTAGGTTGTAAGGAAAATTTTTACCATGTCTTCTAAAAAGACAGACGCTCTTTTGAATTGGTTGATAGCTTTAACAGCTATATTTGGCTGTTCGCTGACTGTAATTTTCTTCGCCTTGTCCAATATTAAAGAGTTGTCAATTCAAGAAAAAATTCAGTATAGAAACCAAGCTTTAACAACTACTGCAATAGTTTTTCTGGCATCGGCAGCAATCTTTAATACTTATTATGCAGCAAGACGTGCCCAAGCGATGCAGAAGAGTGCGATCGCATCTGAGAAAAACTTAGAAATTGGCTTGCAAAACGCCAAACTCAATCAAGACAGATTGATTGCAGAGCGCTTTATGGGCGCAATTGCCCAGCTAGGCCATGAAAAGGTAGAAACCCGGACAGGTGCAATTTATGCTTTAGAAAGGGTTGCTCAGGATTTTCCTCAAGAACACTGGACAATTATGGAAATTCTCACTGCCTTTGTGCGAGAGAATGCACCCATCCAGCACGTAAAAGGGGAGCAACAACAGCCGGAATATCAAGGAGCAATTTACTCAAGTCGGCGTCGAGGTGGGTCGCGTCCGACACCGCAGTTGGAGCAAAATCTCCATGAAGAATTTCCCAAAATACGCACCGATATTCAAGCAGCCCTGACTGTTATTGGCAGGCGTAATTTACTTGAAGACCCAAAAGATCAAAAACTTGATTTACGTAACACCGATATTAGACAAGCAGACTTGCTAAAAACTAACCTGCAACAAGCTGACCTACGTGGGGCTGATTTGAGTGGGGCTGACTTACGTGGGGCTGACTTAAGTGGATGTGACCTTAGTGGCGCTAAACTCATTAGGTCGATTCTTTATGAAACCAAATTACTAAAAGCTAGTTTATATGGAGCCAACCTTTGTTGGGCTAACCTGAATCGTACTAACCTCTCTGGAGCCAACCTGCGTTCAGCCAACCTCTCTGGTGCAAGTCTGCGTGCAGCTAATTTACAAGGGGCGAACCTTTATAAAGCTAACTTGCAGCAAGCGACCTTAAAAATGGCTAACCTCTCTGGAGCAAAGTTGTTTTTAGCTAACTTGCAAGGAGCAAAATTGGGTAAAGCCAACCTACACCAAACGGGTTTGATTGGTGCTAATCTTTGTGGGGCAAACTTGAATGGAGCTAACCTTTCTGGGGCTAATTTGAATGCAGCCAAACTCCACCAAACAGAAGTATATTTTGCCAATCTCTCAGAAGCTAGCTTAACGGAAGCTGACCTATATCAGGCTAATCTCATTGGAGCAAACCTTTATAGGGCAACTTTTTATCAAGCTAACCTGACTCAGGCAAACTTGATGGGAGCTAACTTTTCACAAGCTAACCTCAATGATGTCAAACTGGAAGGGACTATTTTGACAGGAGCGAAAAACTTAGAGTTGCATCAGATTAGAGAGGCACTTGGCGATCGCACCACTCGCCTACCTGATTATATCGAAGCACCGACACATTGGCGGCAATTGGGTTAAGTTAAGTTATCACAGCATCATTCGTTATTTGGGCGTATTCTACCGTTTTCACTTAGTGCTATAGTTTTTACCAAAAGTCTCCGTAACAATTCTGGAGATGAACGAGATGAAAACTATGTCTGATAACAAGACAGACCCTCTGAGAAATTGGTTAATAGTTCTACCATTTATATTTATTCTTTGCTTATTTATTGTTTTTTTAGCTTTTGTAAATGTTGAAGGTTTATCAACAGAGCAAAGGTTAGATTATGGAATTAAATCTTTAACAACGACTGGAACAATTTTTGTTGGAATTGCTGTATTTATCAATGCGTTCTATGCAGCTAAACGTGCAGAAGCTATGGATAAAAGTGCTGAAGCTGCAAATGAGAGTGCTAAAACTGCACTCCAAAATGCTAAAGCTGCACAAGACAAGCAAATCACAGAGCGCTTTGCAAAAGCTATTGAACAGCTTGGAAATGAAAAGATTGAAACGCGATTAGGGGCAATTTATACTTTAGAACGAATTGCCAAAGATTCCAAAGATGATCGCTGGACAATCATGGAAGTCCTGACGGCTTTTGTGCGAGGGAATGCGCCTTTGAAAAAATACGAGGAAAAGGCAGAGAATGCAAAACCGTTAATCAATTATTGGATGAATGCTAAGAAATCAGAGGAGATAGAGCAAAAATCAAAACTTCAGACGGATATTCAAGCTGCCCTTACCGTAATTGGACGGCGCAAGTCTGAGAATGATCTGGAAAATCAGAGATTGAATTTAAGTAATATCGATATCAAAGGAGCAGACCTCAGAAAAGCCGACCTGCAAAAGGCAGACCTCAGTGAAGCCAACCTGCAAAGGGTAGTCCTGAGGGGAAGCAATTTGCAAAGGGCAGTCCTGAGAAAAACCAATCTGCAAAGGGCATATCTCAATCAAGCCAATCTGCAAGAGTCAGTCCTGAGGGCAGGCAATCTGCAAGGGGCACATCTCAATGAAGCTAACCTGCAAGGGGCATATCTCTGTGAAGCCAACCTGCAAGGGGCATATCTCAGTAAAACCAATTTGCAAGGGGTAGACCTTAGTGAAGCTAACCTACAAGGGGCATTCCTCTGGGGAGCCAAAAACCTAGAACAACACCAGATTGATTTGGCAAAAGGCGATCGCAGTAGATTCATTAACGAAGCTGTGCAATATTATATTACTCAGAAAGCCTTAATCAATCTTAGAGAACAATTAAAAGAGGGAGCCATCCAACGCGCAGAACGTGATTTGGGTTTAGTAGAAGAGTGGTTTGACTTGGAAGAAGAATTGTGCCACAGAAACGAAAAGTAAATTACCCCAAACGTGGTGAAGTATACTTAGTCAATTTTGATCTAACTATTGGTGCAGAGATTAAAAAAACACGCCCAGCTTTAATTTTGCAAAATGATGTTTCTAACGAACATAGTCCGATCGCGGTTGTAGCTGCCATCACCTCAAAGTTTGCAGAACCTTTGTATCCCACTGAAGTGTTGATTAGAGTACTAGAAGGCGGTTTAGAGGATGATTCATTCGGTTGTACTTCTCAATCAGATTCGCTCAATTGACAAGCAAAGGCTAATTAAATGTTTGGGAAGTCTGCGCCCAGAAACGATCGCACAGGTAGATCGAGCAATTCAAATCAGCCTTGGCCTAGTGAAGCTTTGAGGCGATGTCTGGCGACAAGCCGCTTCTCTACAAGACGCTGCACGTAGCTTGCTTCTCCGTAGGAGTATGCGTCTACGCACCCTCTGGAATCATCTCAAGCGATCGCCATCTCTTCTCTAACCCCCTTCTCCTCTCATGGGATGATGAAGTAAATTATTTGCCATGCCATCATCAGCAATAAAGCAAAACGTCAGTTGAGGTTTTCATGGCATTAGAAGGGGTGATTTTAGATATTGATGGCACACTGGTTATAAGTAATGATGTTCATGCAAATTCCTGGGTTGAGGCATTTGCAGCTTATGACTTGGAAGTGCCATTTGAAAAAGTTAGACCGCTCATCGGCATGGGTGGAGATCAACTAATTCCCAAAGTAGTGCCAGAATTAAATGGTGAAGAAGGAACTGGCAAAGCGATCGCTCAACTACGCAAAGAACTTATATTGAACAAATATATACCGCAAATCACTGCTGCCAATGGTAGCAGAAACTTAATATTAAAGATGCAAAAATCGGGATTGCATCTGGTTGTTGCTAGTTCAGCAAGTTCTGAAGAACTGGACATATTACTCAAAATTGCCCAAGTAGATGATTTGCTATCGGAAGTAACTACATCGGATGATGCCGAAGCATCTAAACCTGCTCCTGACATTGTAGAAGCTGCCTTGAACAAAGGGCAAATGACACCTGAAAAAGTAGTGATGCTAGGAGATTCGCCCTACGATATTGAGTCTGCTGGGAAAGCAGGGGTAGATGTGATTGCTTTGCGCTGCGGTGGCTTTAGCGATGAACAACTGTCGGGAGCGATCGCAATTTACAACGATCCAGAAGATTTACTACAGCACTATGACTCTTCTATTCTGGGTGCAAATGCTTAAATACTAAAAGAAGGAAGAAGGGTAGGCGATCGCAGTCAATTCATCAACGAAGTTGTGCAATATTGTAAGCTGTTACGCATTAAAATTGCACATTAACTAATGAGGGTTGTCATTTGTTCTTTGTCCTTAGAAACACAAATGACTAATGACTAATGACCGTCTGGAGTTTGTGCAATATATAGGCGCATTAGCTTATTACTCAAAAAGCCTTAGTCAATCTCAGAGAACATTTAAAAGAAGGAGCGATCCAACAGGCGGAACTTACATCATTTTGCATCTAAATGATGTACATCCTTTACCCCCCTTAATCCCCCCGATGTATTGACTTGTAGCTTTTTTAAGGGGGGTTAGCGGGGATCAACAAGTGCCTAAAATTACAGCCATTCACTTTTAAAATATTCCCTGAGTAAGAGACAATGAATAAGACATCTGTCCTACGCTAATTGTCCTATGGGGATAAAACAAGAGATGTCTCTAACAAAGCAGCTAGAAATTTTAGATTTAATTCGGGAACTTCGTCAGCAGCTTAATCTTTCTCAAAAACAATTTGCTGCTAAAGTAGGAGTTTCCTTCAAAACAGTCAACCGTTGGGAGAATGGGCATACAGTCCCTTCACGGATAGCGCTAAAACTAATAGAAGAAATGTTACAGAAGATGGGTGAACCTGGCAAAAGACTGCTAAATCAGTATTTTCCAGAAGCAGAGTAGGGTTATGAGTCGTAAGGCGAAGGCATCTGAATCCCAAAACATCTTTTCTGGCAATGGAGACAAGGGCGCATTCATCCGGGAGAAACTCCTGCACTATGGTGTTGCCTTCCTATCCGTTGCCTTAGCACTGCGGGCAACCCTACTACTCAATCCATATTTTACTTCAACACCTGGGGCACTGTTTTTTGCTGCGGTGATGGTGAGTGCCTGGTACGGGGGCTTAGGGCCAGGGTTACTTGCAACCCTTTTGTCTACTTTTGCAGTTAATTACTTCTTTTTTAAGCCACTCCATCCGCAGAACATTACAAATCCGAATATTGTAGTTCCCTTGGCAGTGTTTATGCTGACAGCAGGGTTAATCAGCTGGCTTAATGAATCACACCGCACAGCCCAACGACAAGCTGAGGCGAACCTGAAGTCACTATGCGAAAGCGAAGCCCGGTTTAGTCGCTTAACCGAGTCTAATATTATTGGGATGATTGTGGCCGATCTAAACGGCTTAATCATTGAAGCCAATGATGCCTTTCTAAAAATGCTCAATTATACCCGCGAGGATTTGCGCTCTGGTCGAATCCGCTGGGGCGAAATTGTTCCACTCGAATATATTGAGGTGAGCGAGCGAGGGATTCAAGAACTGGCAATTACTGGGAGTTGTAAGCCCTTTGAGCAGGAATACATTCGCAAAGACGGCTCTCTAGTTTCGGTTCTAATTGGCTTTGCTAAACAGGGAGATCGGACAATCATTGGTTTTGTTCTTGACTTAAGCGAACGCAAACAAGCCCAAGCAGAAGCCCAGCATCGCGCCCGCCAAGCAAAAGAAGCCCAGAGCATCCTGCAAATGCTCCTAGAACACGTCCCAGAGGGAATTACGATCGCTGGCGGCCCCCCTGATTTCCCAATCATCGCTAACAGCAAACTCGCGCAAAAACTTTTGGGCAGACCGAGTGAATCTCTCGTTGGTATGTCTTCTGAATTTTATATTCAGCTCTACGGTCTGTTCCTAGCTGATGGTGTAACGCCCCTTACCTTAGAGCAACTACCTTTATACCGTGCTACGCGCTATGGAGAAACGATCTGCGATGAAGAATGCATTATTGAACGTCCAGATGGTACTACAATTACAGCGATCGCCAATGTCGTCCCAATTCGGGATTCTCAAGGTGAGATTATTGGTGCCATAGATTGCTGGCGCGATATCACCAACCGTAAGCTCGTAGAAGAAGCACTGCGCCAACGAGAAACAGAACTTCGTTTAATTACAGATACATTGCCAGTTCTGATTACCTTTGTAGATTCAGAACAACGCTACCGCTTCAATAACCGAGCATATGAAGATTGGTTTGGGCATTCGACGGTAGAAGTTTATGGGAAGCATCTTTGGGAAGTATTGGGTGAATCCGCTTATGAAGTGATTCGTCCTTATGTGGAACAAGTACTGGCAGGAGAGCAGGTAACATTTGAAAGTGAAGTTCCTTATAAAAATGGTGGGACACGTTACATTAATGCCATTTACGTTCCCCAGTTTAATAGACAAGGAATCGTTGAAGGGTATGTGGCGTTAGTCACCGATATTAGCGAACAGCAAGCTGCGCTACGCGATCGCGATCGGGCAGAAGCAGCGTTGCGTGAAAGTGAATCCCGCTTTCGCCAGATGGCAGATACCGCTCCCGTACTGATTTGGATGTCCGGCACTGACAAACTTTGTAACTACTTTAATAAACCCTGGCTAGATTTTACCGGGCGGACTCTGGAAGAAGAGATGGGCAACGGGTGGACTGAAGGTATTCATCCTGATGATTTTCAGCATTGCTTAGATACATACACCAATGCTTTTGATGCCCGACAAAATTTTCAAATGGAATATCGCCTCAGACACTATGATCGCGAATACCGTTGGGTTTTTGATACTGGTGTGCCTCGGTTTGCACCAACGGGGGAATTTCTCGGCTATATCGGCTCTTGTGTTGATATCCACGATCGCAAGTTGGCAGAAGAAGCGCTACGTGACAGTGAGGAACGGTACCGAATTTTAGCGGAAGTGTCGCCACAGGCAATTTGGATGGGCGAGCGCGATGGTGGTATTACCTATTGCAATCAACACTGGTTAGACTACACCGGATTGACAATGGAGCAGACTACAGGCTATGGCTGGATTTCTGTCATTCACCCCGATGACCGCGATGGCGTCTTTAAAAGTTCGATGCAGGCTGTTGCTAACGCGACCAACTACGAAATAGAAATTCGCTTCCGTCAAGTTTCTGATGGTAGCTATCGTTGGCATATTGTCCGGGGTTTACCATTTCGAGATCCAAGCGGACAGATTATCAAATGGGTGGGCATCGCCAGCGACATTCACGATCGCAAAGTTGCCGAAGCCGCCCTGCAACAACTCAACGAAATGCTAGAGCAACGAATTCAAGAGCGCACTGCCCAACTCGAAGCCGCCAATAAAGAACTCGAATCCTTCTCTTACTCAGTCTCTCACGACTTGCGCGCACCGCTGCGCCACATCGCCGGATTTGTCGAATTGCTTCAGAAGCGTCATAGCTCAACAAGCTTAGATCAAACAAGTCAGCGCTATTTAAAAATAATTGCCGAAACTGCCAAACAAGCAGGGATACTGATCGATGAGTTGCTGACATTTTCTCGGATGGGGCGCACCGAAATGCGCTACATCAACTTAAATATGGAGGAATTGGTACATGAGGTAAAACGCGATTTAATTGCAGAAACCCCAGGACGCACAATTCATTGGCACATCGAATCACTGCCAGAAGCGCAGGGCGATCCTTCCATGCTGCGGCTGGTGCTTCGCAACCTGATGGGCAATGCCGTAAAATATAGCCAGACTCGAAACCCAGCAGATATTACTGTTGGCAGTAATGACAATGAAAACGAAGTTGTCTTTTTTGTACGAGATAACGGCGTAGGCTTTAATATGCAATATGTACACAAGCTATTCGGAGTATTTCAACGTCTGCATAGCGACCCACAATTTGAAAGCACTGGTGTTGGATTGGCAAACGTGCAACGCATTATTCATCGGCATAATGGTCGAGTTTGGGCAGAGGCTGTAGTTGACAGTGGCGCCACCTTTTATTTCTCGCTGCCTAAGTTTTCCAAAAAGGAGAGTGAATGAAAGAACTGAAGCGGATTCTGCTAATTGAAGACAGCGCCAACGATGCAGAGTTAATCCTAGCCGCCTTGTCAGAAAACCATCTCGCCAATGAAGTAGTGGTGGTACGTGATGGAGAAGAAGCACTAGATTATCTTTATCGCCGGGGGTTGTTCCGGTTGCGAATGGAAGGGTATCCTGTTGTAGTATTGCTCGATTTGAAACTGCCTAAAATCGATGGACTAGAAGTATTGGCACAACTCAAATCTGACCCACTAATGCGAGTAATTCCAGTGGTGGTATTGACCTCTTCCCGCGAGGAGCCTGACCTAGTTCGCTGCTACGCGTTAGGGGTGAATGCTTATGTGGTCAAACCAGTAGATTACCATGATTTTGTGGATTCTATTAAGGGTGTCGGTCTATTTTGGGCAGTGATCAATCAGCCTCCGGTTGGTGCTTTACCTCCCGCACCTCATCCTCAAAAGGAGAGCAACTGATGAATGTCCTGCGTTTCCTCCTTTTGGAAGATAGCCTGTTAGATGCAGAGCTTGCCCAAATGATATTAACTGAAGGGGGAATTAATTGCGAACTGATCCGAGTCGAAACCGGTGCTGATTTCCTAGCGGCTTTGGAAACAGAGGCTTTCGATTTAATTCTTGCCGATTATGCCTTGCCCTCTTTTGATGGAATTTCTGCCTTGGAAATTGCCCGGAATCGTTATCCTGAGATTCCTTTTATCTTTGTCTCTGCCGTACTGGGTGAAGAATTAGCGATCGAAGCTTTGAAGAACGGTGCAACCGATTATGTATTAAAGCAACGACTAGGGCGGTTAGTTCCCTCGGTGCAACGCGCATTGCGGGAAGCTAAGGAGCGGCGTCAGCGCAAGCAAGCAGAGGAGTCTTTACAAAAGAGTGAAGCCAAGTATCGCCGAATTGTTGATACTTCTTATGAGGGAATCTGGATGATTGACTCCAAAACCCGAACAGAGTTTGTGAATCAGCGGATATCTCAGATGTTGGGTTATCCGGCAGCAGAAATACTCGGTCGTTCTATATTTGATTTTATGGATCTGGCTGATGAGATCGCAGATGAAGCAAAACTGGGGTGGTTCAAAGGAGAAGAGAGCGATCTTAAAGAAGGGCGATTGCGTTGCCAGGATGGTTCGTACATCTGGACACTAATTTCTGCAAGAGCGATTTTGAACGAACAGGGTAAGTGTTTAGGTGCGATCGCCATGCTAACTGATATCACCGATCGCAAACGCAGCGAATCAGAACGCGATCGCCTTTTGCTATTAGAGCAAAGAGCCAGGGCGGAAGCTGAGGCTGCTAACCGAATCAAAGATGAGTTTTTGGCAGTACTTTCTCATGAATTGCGATCGCCCTTGAATCCGATTCTCGGTTGGGCAAAACTGTTGCAGAGCCGGAAATTTGATGAAGCAGGACTCAACAAAGCCCTGAAAACTATTGAGCGCAATGCCAAATTACAAGCTCAATTAATTGAAGACTTACTGGATGTTTCTCGCATCCTCCAAGGCAAACTCAGCCTCAACACGATCCCAGTCGATCTGGTATCCACCATTGAAGCCGCAATGGAAACAGTGCATTTAGCAGCAGAGGCTAAAACTATTGACATGGAGACGAAGCTCGATCCAAATGTGGGAAAAGTTTTGGGCGATCCAGCCCGCTTACAGCAAGTTTTCTGGAATCTTCTCTCGAATGCCGTCAAGTTTACTGAGACTGGGGGAAAAGTAAATGTGCGATTGGAGCGCATCGACGCTCAAGCGCAGATTACTGTCAGCGATACAGGTAAAGGCATTAACTCTGATTTTCTACCTTATATGTTTGATTATTTCCGTCAAGGTGATAGTACAACAACTAGAAGGTTTGGTGGATTGGGGTTAGGTTTAGCGATCGCTCGTCACTTGATTGAGATGCACGGGGGAACGATTGGGGCGGAAAGTCTTGGCGAAGAGCAGGGAGCGATCTTCACTGTGAGATTGCCGCTAATCAAGGACAGTGCAACGATCGAGGACGATACAAATACTGATTCCTCAACTGCCATTTTTGCCTCCTCTCCCCTCATGGGTTTACAAGTGCTGGTTGTGGATGACAATGATGATAGCCGCGACTTTTTCAGCTTTGTGCTGGAACAGTTTGGTGCGATCGTCACCGCAGTAGCATCAGGATATGAAGCATTACAAGCGCTAACCGAGTCAAAGCCAGATATCTTACTCAGCGATATTGGAATGCCAGAAATGAACGGCTATATGCTGATAGAACAGGTGCGGACTCTGGAAGCAAAAGTCGGGGCAAAAAAGATGCCTGCGATCGCTCTGACTGCTTATGCAGGCGAAATAAATCAGCAATACGCACTAAGAGCAGGATTTCAACAGCACATTGTTAAACCTGTAGCACCAGAAGAATTGCTCGTGGCAATTTCTAACTTAGTCCAATCTACTTAGGGCGTGTCATCAACCTGAGTAATTGAACTGGCTGAATGTTACAGATTTTAAACTATTCTTCACAGGTAATATGGTCTTTTTAATTGTCTGGAATACTCCGGGTAATCCAGAAAAATGTTGTGCCCCAACTGCGTGTTGATATAAAAAGTTTATTCTCTTATCAAAAATTTATCTCACCCTATTGACAGTACTTTTCAATTAATTGAATTACACTACTTTTCATTCCCTGTCTGGATCGTGGGTTAAATACCTGAAAATTTTTATCAAATAAACATGAGTGAAAAAGAGTGTAGAGATGTTGCAGTACTAAGTCTCTACAAGGTTTCTGGATACAGCATATTTAATTTCATCAGATATCTAATCATTCGTGAATAATCAGACCCCTGGCTTCTCTAGAAAGTCAATGCTCTTGTTCCTCATAAATAATTCAGGATTGTTATATAGATAATTTCTATATAGTGGATTTAAAGGTTCGCCAATTTTATCCGTGTTTGTACTCTATCATAACTTTACGGATACTCTTAGAATCAACCTAAATTTACTTCCGTAAGGAGTCGGATATGAAGACTTATGACATGTCTTTCATAAAGACCAATGGACTCACGACTTTGTTGGCATTTGTCTCAGTTATATTTATTTTATCATTCACTCTAATTATATTATTTTTTGAAAGCATTCAAGGATTTTCAAATCAAGAAAAAATTGAATACATCTCTCAAGCATTAACAACAATTGCCATAATTATTGGGGGATTGGCATTAATTCTTAATGCTTACTATACCTCTAGACTCTCTCTGGATGAGAATCACAGCTTGTTAACGCAGCTCCTGACTGGAACAGTAGCTTGGGATAACAATATCGTAAATTGCATCAATCAGACCCCATTAGCTCCACAAGAAATTGTTTCCGAACGCTTTTCTAAAGCGATTGAACAACTGGGAAATGAAAAGATTGAAACGCGATTTGCCGCAATTTATGCTTTAGAACGAATTGCCAAAGATTCCCCGAAAGATCATTGGACAATCATGGAAATCCTCGCTGCTTTTATCCGCGAGAATGCCCCAGTGAATAGGGAATATGAGGATGAGTCACTGCAATCATCAAAACTTCCTACAGATATTCAAACAGCCTTAACTGTCATTGGCAGACGCGATTCATCTAAAGATCCAGTCAATCAGAAACTCGATTTACGCAATACAGACCTCTGTAATGCAGACTTAACGGAAGCTAACCTCTCTAGAGCAATTTTCGTCGGGGCTAACTTGCAATGGGTCAACTTTACCAGAGTAAACCTCTCTGAAGCAGACTTATCTGTTACCTGTCTTTGTGGCTCAATCCTCTATGAAGCCAACCTGCAAAAAGCAATCCTCCCAGAAGCCAATCTTCAAGGCGCAGTTCTCAGAAAAGCGAACCTTTCTCAAGCCATCCTTTACGATGCCAACTTGGAAGGCACAGTTCTGTGTGATGCCAACTTAACAGGAGCAGTTCTTTGTGATGCCAACTTGGAAGGAGCAATCCTTTGTGATGCCAACTTGGAAGAAGTCAACTTCGAGGGTAGCAATCTCCAAGATACAAACCTAATTGGCAGTAACTTGCAAAGAGCAAAACTGGCTGGCGCTAATCTAGACAGTGCATTACTGAGTACAGCTAACCTCCAAGAAGCTAATCTTCAAGAAGCTAACCTCTGTGGAGCCAACTTGAGTGGCTCGGAAAATGTAGAATCACAGCAGATTGAACAGGCAATTGGCGATCGCACAACCATCCTACCGGAAAACTTGAAAATACCTCAACATTGGTGGTAATAACAAGCGAAAGTTTCAGCATTTAAAACTTGATTACACGATAGGGACGCATAGCTATGCGTCTCTATCGTGTTTAATTTAGTACCCAAAACTAAAAAATTGCCAAAAACCTGATAAATATTCTCTATCAGTCAAAATAGATGTGGATGAACACTGCTGTAATTCAGAAAAATCGTCTATGTGGTTTCACTAATGCCAATCTACCAACTCATCTGCTAGAGATTTTAAAGGTTTAGTGTTATATAAGCAATGCTTGCTAGAGTCTGGAGTGCATCAATTGTAGGCATCGATGCCGTCAAAGTCGGCGTAGAAGTCGATGTGTCAGGGGGATTACCGGGAATTGTTGTCTTGGGACTGCCAGATTCAGCGATTCAAGAGTCAAGAGAAAGAGTCAAAGCAACTTTGAAAAATACTGGCTTTGCCTTTCCGATGCGTAAAATAGTAATTAATTTAACTCCGGCAGATTTACGCAAAGAAGGCCCCTGTTTCGATTTGCCTATTAGTGTGGGAATTTTGGCGGCTTCTGAGCAGGTTAGCGCTGATTTGTTGGGGGATTATCTCTTTTTGGGCGAAGTCTCTTTGGATGGCAGTTTGCGTCCGGTGGCTGGTGTATTACCGATCGCAGCAGCAGCCCAAAAGATGGGAATTGCAGGTTTAGTTCTCCCTGCTGATAATGCCCAAGAAGCGGCAGTGGTTGAAGATTTGGCTGTTTACGGCTGCAAGCATTTGTCTGAGGTGGTGGATTTTTTAAATAATCCGGGACGTTACAAACCTGTGCAGATAGATAGTACAACACAGACAACAACAGTATCCTACCCTGGTGCAGATTTGCATGATGTGAAAGGACAAGCTCATGGGCGTCGTGCTTTAGAAATTGCTGCGGCTGGTGGGCATAATCTCATTTTTGTCGGGCCACCTGGCAGTGGAAAGACGATGCTAGCAAGGCGCTTACCGGGAATTTTACCGCCATTGAGCTTTGCCGAATCTTTAGAAGTAACTCGGATTCATTCGGTAGCTGGTTTATTGAAAAATCGTGGTTCATTGGTACGCGATCGCCCTTTTCGCAGTCCCCACCACTCGGCATCCGGGCCTTCTCTAGTTGGCGGTGGTAGCTTTCCTCGTCCTGGAGAAATATCATTATCTCACAGAGGTGTGCTGTTTCTAAACGATATCACAATACCAAGTTTAATCACGAACAAAAAAACTGTTGTTGCAGCTGCTATGTCGGCTGCATTATTTTTGGTGTCAATGCCAGTGCTGGCTCAATCTGGGCCAATCACCGCGAAAATCATCAGTGTTGGTGATGGCGACACGGTAACAGCCCAATTTGGTAGCAAAAAAGCAACTATTCGGCTAGCTTGTATTGATGCTGCTGAGATGAAACAGGCTCCTTGGGGTGAGCGATCGCGGGATAGGCTCAAGCAGCTACTACCAGTTGGAAAACCAGCTAAATTCTCGATCAAGGAAAAAGATAGGTATGGCAGGTTTGTTGCTGAGATATTTGTAGAGAATCGCAACATCAATCTTGTTATGGTTCAGGAAGGGCAAGCGGTTGTGTATCAGCAATACTTAAAAAATTGTCCTGCCAGCCAAAAGAGTTTGTTGTCTGCGGAGGTGGATGCTAAAAGTAAAAAACTGGGATTCTGGAACCAGACTAAGCCTGTGATGCCTTGGGATTTTCGCAGACAGAACAGCAAACAAAAACCAAATTCATCGCCTAAGCCAGTATCGCAATCTTCCAATTGTGATCCGTCATATCCTGATTTCTGTATTCCAGTGGGTGCGCCTGACATAGACTGTGGAGAAATAGAATATCGTAATTTCCGGGTTGTCGGTAATGACCCGCATGGGTTTGATGGTGATGGCGATGGAATAGGTTGTGAGAAATAGTAATTTTGATAGGATAAAATGAATTTTTATCTTTTTAGAATTATGAATAATTTTGAGTTAGATTTAATGCCTGGATTCATCTCAATTATTGATTTGGATCTTAAATATTTTGCTGTAAATCAAAAACTAGCTGATTTATTTAACTTGAACAAAGAATCTGTTCCAGGTATGCCAGCTGGGAGTAAATGCGACAGTCAAATACAAATTATAAAGAATCTTGTAGATTCACCTTTGGGAACAGAGCTAAATTGGGAATGTTACTATAACGAAGTTTGTTTATTTGTGTGTTCTAAGAGGCAAGAGAGCTTGATTTTTAGCCAAGCCATTGATATCACTGAGCGCAAACTTCTAGAGGAAAACTTAAAAGCTTCCAGCGAACGAAATAAAATTTTATTAAAGGCTATTCCTGATGCAGTGAAATTTGTTGAAGAACGACGTAGCACTGAACAACTGGAATGGTTAGTCAAAGCTTTGGTAGAAAACCCTATAGTTGACCAGCGTAAGTCTATTGAAACATTAATTACACTGGAAGTAGAGTTAAGAGAAGCGTCTGTAAAATTAAGACAAATGGAAAAAATAATCTACACAGATCATAATTCGTTTTTAAACAGATTAAAAGCTGTAGAGATTTACCAAGAGGGTGATAATGAAAAGTGGAAGGATATAGAAAAAATCGAAAGTTTATCTAGAGTATCTGCAATTATTAACAATATTCCTGGTGGTTTGAAAAGTTGGTTAATTATCTTCATTGTCTTGCAAATGCTAGGTATATTGTGTATTGATTTGGGAGTTAGGGTATTTAACCTTGAAGAAGTTATACCTATCGAAAGAATTAATAAGTAAAATTAATTCTTTATGAATAATTGTTAAAAATAAGTCAGTTTTATTGAGAGAGAGATGAAAAAACTTGCTATTGTTGCGTGTCTACTTAGTTTGGGGTTCTTAGGGTTAATAATATTGTTCCTGTTGTCGAGAGATGAACTACCTAACAGCAAATTGTGTGAAGCAACGCAAGTAATAAGTGGGGATTCTCTGGTTCTCGTCTGTGATAATCAAACTCGGCAGGTGAAATTGTGCGGTGTGGTCGTGGCGGCAACAAGCCAAGCAGAAGCTAGAAAGCTAATTTCTTCCCTAACAAAAAATAAATCTGTATCGGCTGTATTTTCTGGCAATGCAGCAGAAATCTTTGTTCCTACTGCTTCCGAGGAAGAAAAAATGCTTTCAGAAGAATTATTGGTTAAGGGGCTTGGTGAGTTCAATGCCCAGGATAATTGCCCCAATAGTGATTCTATAAAACTTGCTGAACAAATTGCTAAAGAAAAACGTCTTGGGGTTTGGAAATAAAAAAGACTCACTCCAATGGAGAGAGCCATAAACCTAGCTATTTAGTAAAACTATTGACTAAAACAGGTTGAATCCAAATGCGTTTTGAATTCTTACAGGGCTTCGGGAAATTGTCTGATTTGCAATTCTGCGGGGAACTCTTCTAGGATTCCACCTTTGCGATCGCTAATCTTGTGCGTGGTGAGAACTTGATTTTCTTCATCCCAATGAGCCACAGGTTTAGCGCCAAGTTGTTTGACAAATACTGGGACTTCAGCGAAGTTAGCTTGTTTGATGAGCGATCGTAAATGCTCAAGATAAGTTGGTCTAGCTTTTGCGCCTGACTCTCCGCCAACAATAACCCAATCAGGACGCGGCGCACATTCAGTACAGATTGCCGCCCCAGCTACGGGCGCAACGTTAATAGCATAGAGTTTGCCTTGTTCACCACAAGCATCACACATACCTTCACCAATAAACTCGCCCAACCATTGCGACAAATCAACCTCCTCCAGTAAAGGTTCACAGCTAAAAAAGTGTACTGCTGCGGGAGTTTTTAGCAAATAATCAATATCTTGGGCATCCTCCTGCGTGCAAACAGAATGACCCAGCCAAATATGCTCTAGCGGTAGCTTGAGATTTTTAGTTTGTTTCAACAACCAGTTACTATGCAGTGAACCTTCAAGCATTGTCTTTACTTTTCTGCTGGGATTGTCCATAACTGTGTCCCAAGCCAGAATTAGAGCATTTTGGATTTTCTCTGTACGATCAGGAGCAGTAAAGTATTCCATCATTCGTTGTGGGCGTTTGGTCAGGATTTGGTATTTGTTCCAAGCACCCAAAATCATGTAGGCGATCGCTCGGTCTACAAACTCAAACGGAACATCCTTATGAAACAAGTCTGCCATGTTGCAGACAAAGACTAAATGAGAATCTTGCCAACTTCCCCAGTTCAGAATCCAGCCCAATCTATCAGGATGGCATTTTACCAATCCTGACCATTGCAGCTTGCCGTTAGCCGTTTTTACAACTGTATCTTTGTACGGTTCTGAAACCTTGGGATTAGGATTGTGCGCGAGTCGCCAACTATCCTTTAAGGCATAGCAATTTATGCAACCTTCACTTGCAAACTCACAGCCAGTTACAATTGGCCATGTGTCTTTAGTCCACTGAATTGCAGAATCTTTACTCATTTATTGCGCTCTGTAATAACTAACTTCATTAAGCGATAGCATTTAATAATTAGGCTGGGAAAACTCCCAACCCATTAACTATTACTTCTGCCAATTTATAGGGTTTTCTGGTGAGGCTATAGCTTCATCATGTTCACAATTGATAAAGGCTAAATTAAACTGTTCTTCAGCCAGTTCCGAACCTAGAGTTTCAAACTTGAGGTAGGCTTTTTCATCCCAGAACGGTGATAGTGCGATCGCTTCAAGTAACCGCGCGTTATAATCTGTCAGTTCCCCATGAGCATCTAATAACTCAATGACCTCTAACAAGCGTTGCTTTGGTGGCTTATGACGATAAGACTTGTTTGCAGTCAACAATGCTTTTGGTATAAATCCTGTTAGTAATTTCATAATTTAACGTCATATTTTGAACAATGATTAGCAAGATATTCGGCTACGTGTAAATGGTTAGTTTCATCAGGAAAACATTCACAAAAGAAAGAACCTTCACTTCCGGCATAAGTTATTCCACGTCCGTAACATTCTTTGCAGTTTGGATCGGGTGCAAGATCCTCTGGTGAGATTGGTATCCCTGAGTTTTCCTCTCCACATTCAGGATGTTCACACCGCCATTCAAATTCTGAATCATCAAAGTTTTCCTGTTCTAATAATTCAGCCGGAAGATTAGCGAAAATCCATTTACATTGAAAGCAAGATTTAGTTGGTTCATGAGTATCATCTAATTCAGCCTTTAATAGCTCAGTAGGTTCAAAGCAAGAACAGTTCTGAGCAATTTTAAAAAGTTCAGATTCCTCATCAACCTCCAATTCGGATATTTTTGGATGATTACAGTAAAATTCCAACTCTGGTTCGCCTTCTCCCATAGTTGGAGTGTTATAAGAATGCTCGTGATGTTTGCAATCTAGACAACTAAAATCTATTTCCATTGCAGTAATTTATAAATAATCATCACTGATAGGCGACAGCATTAAAAAAAGACTGCGCTCGCATCAGTATCTCTACGAAATGCGATAACGGTTAATTAACCGATGTTTATAACCATATTTCCTAATTTAAAAATCGCTTTTCACAAGTGACAGCATTAAAAAATGAGCCGGGATTGCTCCCAGCCCAGCACTATAAGTAGCTAATACTAACCTTTAGTACCTTTCAATTGCTTTTTACTAGGCATAGATGGTAACTGTTCTAGTTCTTCAACTCCGCCCACAATCGCTGCTACTTCTGTTGTAGAAAGTCCATCCAAGCATTGCATAGTGCGAGTACCCTCAAGGTCAATTAATGTTGGATTACTTTGCAGGAAACCAGCAATTTGCTGTAATTGCTTATTTTCGTCTTCACCTTCCCGCTTGCGCCAGCCAAAGTTAATAGTGTAGTAAGTTGAATTATCTTTACCAGCTTGTTTTTCAAAGCCGATAGTAAAGATTCCTGTACCTGGGTCTTCCTCACCAATCACTTCTTGAACTTTGGCGAATAAATTTGAAATGTTTTGCTTTTTGATATAAGCAACGCAAACAGTGTTAGTCGGTAAAACTTTTGGACTTACATTCGGAGCCGGGATAAAGAATATCTGCATCCATTGGCCAACGTATTCCAAACCCAAACTACCAAAATATTTGCTGACTTTTATAATTGCAATGTCAACCGTTTCATTCGAGCTAGTTCTACGATGAATGTCCTCCTGTCCCCCGACAAAAATACCGCCAAGCTTACAGTTTAAACGTGCTGAGTAGGGAATTTCAGGCAAGCAAATCGAATCACTTGGTTTCGTTCCAAATACTGAGAATGTCATCTAATTTCCTCAAAAATTACATCACTTCAAAATTCACAAAATCAACAAATTAGTTTTTAATCACTGGTAATATTCCAGCGATCGCCTCTCTATCTGAATCCCAACCAAAGCCAGGATTATTAGCGTTAGCTATTTCACAGACTTTGATTATTTCGTTAAGCACTTCGCCAATGCTGTAATGGTTAATCAATGTTGCAATAACATCATTGAGTTGCGTTGTGTCCATGTTCAATAATTAAAACACCAAAACCGCAAAGCGACAGCATTGATGCAACAGTAGAGGGCTTAACCTCTACATTATGCTTACATTCTAATTCAAATAAACCGACAAATTAGGAGACAAATAAGCAGATAGTTGCCGATGCTTCTCGTAGTTATTTCTAAGTCTAGAAATATAACGACTGGATAACAGCTTTTGCTTTTTGCTCTCCAACTGGGCGATCGCTTCTTGCAACTGCCCAATCTCAAAATCAATTTGTTGAATCTCAGCCGAATACTTTTCGTTTAGCTTGGCGATTGCTCCAGTAATATCAGATTCCAATCGACTCAATTTCAAGTCATCATTGGGAGTGGGAAACTGTTTTTTGAATACCAAAACAATTTTCCCGTTATTCTCTTCTCGATACACTGTCTGATTTTTGTTATCGTTAGCAACTTGCAAAGCTTCGACAATCGCATCGGGCATTAATGCGTCAATTTCATGTTGAATTGCATTAATTTTTGAACGCAGGGTCAATAAATGTTGTAGAATTTGCATGGTAGAATGGTATCGAAAAAAACAATTATTTACACGGAGGCTGCCTCGGCAGTCTTTTTTGTTTCAGTATTAATCAAAGACTCCAAAGTTTTTGCGTCAAATTGAGTTAAGCCTTTAGCACTTTGTTGAAATAGCTTGAATTTTTCAAGCGAGTATTGACTATCAACAAATCCAGTTATTTCTAAGAATTTGTAATAATCAATTTCCCAGTAGGCAGAAGATAGAGCGGTTAGAAAATCTTGAGTTGTCATAATTAATTGTGTTTAAGTCGAACAACTGATTTGATAATTTCGGGATTCTGCGGGATTAATATTTCTATATCAACCCTGCAAATTACTCCAATAAATCGACATCAAAAAGCGACAGCATCAATAAAAAGTAACTTGCTCTGATACTGTCAGATAACATTGGAGTAGCGTTACACTATCTTCAATAAATGCAGGAAAATCACGCCAGTAGTAATTAATAACTATTCACTACTTTTTTACTTATTAAATGTTGTTTAGATAGTTCATTAAAAACTCTACGAACATCTGCAATTCTCAGATTTTTGTAGTTAGTTGTGCCAATACCGTATTGTTGCCAAAAACCAATTGTCTGGAAATAAACGCAGAGATAATATCCATAATCAGGTAATATCAGCACCGGACACTTAAGCCCTGTATAATATGGTTGAAATTCCTTGACTGGTTTTCCTAAATTTTTTAAACTACCCTTATTAACTAACCAAAAGTCAGCATCTTTAAAATTATTCCTGACAATCCAATTAAAACAAGAAGTATTTTCCAACTTGCTTCCCAAAACACAACGGAATCGGGAAGCGATAGCATTAGAATAAACTTAGTTGTCTGGGTTCAATTAGTGTAATTTCCAAGGTTTTTGGATTCAACTGAATGATTGGGAGGTTGTGAGCGATCGCCATATTCACACTTAATGCAGTACCCCCGGTCAAGCGTCCATCATAAACAGCCAGACAGATATCAGAATGCTTGACCATCCATTGATTACGGGCTTGCATGACACCTGGTTTATATTCTGGATAAAGTACAATCTGTTTTGATGCATACTTCAGTAGTTCTTTGTATTTAACTTTCTGTTGAAGATTCCACAATCTATCTTGGTTTTGACAAGGAATAACAGCAGTCCAATTTAATTCTCGTTCAATCAAAACTTGAGCAATTAATTGGTCAATACCGATAGCCATACCATTAAAATATTCAGTTATTCCCTTATCCAAAGCAACATCAATCAATTGATTAATTTCAACTTTGATATCATGAATGTCTCGGTGTCCAGTGAAAAATGCTTTCATACTACTTGAAAGTAGACAACACCACAAATAAGCGACAGCAATAAAAAAAGTCCCTAGCTAGGGACTCATAAGTTTATTCTATGTTATGTAATCCTTGAACTTCCTGAATAGATTTGATAGTACTGTCAATAAGTCTGTTAATTAACTCAATCCTTACTTTATAAGGTGTTGTTGGATTATTCAGATTTTCGATTTGGAACTTTGCAGATAAAGCACTATTGAGAGCCATTGATAAATTAGTTTGCATTTCATTATCTCGCTTTTCATACTCCTGAACATCTTCTAATTCCCAATACTCAGGTTCATATTTTTTTTCTGCTACTGGCATTCCATGAGCTTCATGATATTGAGTATATTGTGACATAATGTTATTACAAAAACATCATCGTCAACAAGCGACAGCATTTAAAAAATAATCCATCTAGACTCGGCAATAGGGTACTTAATATAAATATATCCAAACCCATAATATGATCTGGATATATTCAAACTAACCTACTGGTTTATAACCTTTAACTTCATTCAACTGCCAGAGATTAATACTAAATCTTTCTTCACTTAAGATTTTAGTTACTCCATGAAGTTTCTTACAATTAAACTCAATGATATCACCATCATTAAGTTGATAATCTTTACCGTCATAGTTAAATATACAACTACCAAGATTCACAGTTCTAGCCATTACTTGACTATAAGAATGATCTCGATGCGGTTGAATCAATCCTGTACTTTGGATATTACCAACTTTACCACCGAAAGTCAGTAAGCCGATGTTAGTTCCAGGATAAGCTCTCTGACAGAAATTCCATAGGCGATCGTTATAATAGCCTTTGGTAATTTTACTAGTCTTGAGATTACACTCATGAAATAGCCAAAGCCGATATCTACCTTGAGCATAAGTACTAACATCACAAGACATTAGTTCTACACTTCCTCTACAAAAGCTTTTCAAATCCGCTAAAGTTTCAGATTTGACTTTGCCAACTAACTTGAGAGCGCTGGGGTTAGAGTTCATAAAAGCCTCACATAAAACTAAATCTAATCCCATCTGCGACAGCAGTCTAATGCAATTAAGTCGAATAAAAAAAAGCCCTAATTCCCACATGGGGAACTAGGACTTTCAAATCAAACTAATAAATCAGATATTAGTATGGAGGATAATTATCACTATTATCCATTTCAATATCTTGAGGAGTCGCAGCAACACTAGCTGTACCATTAATTTGGTTACGCTTGTTGTAATACCTACTTCTTTCTGCAACCAAATCAGCCTCGGTATAACCTAAACCCGCTATGAACTTATCAAACTCAGCTTGACTCATATCATGAATCTCGTGAGCTTGCCATTCTTCAGCAAATAATTGATAACCTTCTAAGCCTTTAACTTCTTTATTCTCAATCTTGTACTGTTCCCAAGCAAGGATACGAATAGCATCTTTGAGTTGAGAAAGTCTTTTAACTGATTTAGAAAGAATGTTGATAGCCATAATGAAAATCTCCAAAAAGAGAAAAACGTCACTTCCCTTGCGCGACAGCGCCCTCGCCGAAAAACTCTAGGTATATGTATTATCTTGGCGATCGTTAACTATCTAAGTTATAGAAATTAAATTAGAATTTATCACAAAATCATTTACTACTGTAGTAGGGCAAACAAATCTCAATTACAAGTTTACATTGTTCTTCGTTAAATATTCCAATATGTGTAATTTTTCTATCGATTCTCATTTGTTGAGCTAACCATTTATAACCAGACTTTCTAGCTTCAGTTTTACTACAGCGATCGCGCTTCATTTTCGCTTTCCACATCGGATCAAAAAGAGCGTGAGCTTGATTTCTTAGCATTCTTAATTCACTATTTGCAAGACTTCCTAAAGCTATGTTTGTACCTTTGTGACATCCAACATAAGCATCACAATCACGACAAAGGTAAATCATTCCGTAAGACTTGCCGTAGATTACAGAGCTATCAACAAATTCAGTGTGTTTGTTACAGTAAGGACAAATTTTACCTTGATTTATTTCCTTCATTATTTCACCTAAGTCTAAAATAAAACCATACTCCTTAAGCGATAGCAACCTAATTGGCTTAAGCGTTGCGATCTCTAAAAATAAAAAGCTCCAACACCACACAGGAAGTTGAAGCTATTAAATCAGACAATTACAGCAATTACCTTAATACACTTGACTCTAGCAATATTGTCACGAGTACCTTTACTGCGTCCGTCCCATATTGCTAAACCATAATTAGCGATCGTACAAAGTTGAGTATCTCTATCGACGTAATTACCAGCAATGCCAACTGTCGGGTAATCGTTACTGTTTCTGGGACATCCCAAGCCGTTGAACATTGCATAGTAAACTGTCACTTTATCGTAACCTTTGAGTTTGAGATATTGCTGAATTAAAGCATCAACACCTGGGGCATCACCGATAATTATCTCAAAGCTAAGTTCGATGATTTTGTCGATGGAGGCGATGGCTTCTTTGGGCAAATTTTTAATAGACCGACTGCCTGAAATCATGACTATAGTCATTAGGCTATACCAAACTAAATCAACTTCTTGTAGCGACAGCCAATTACACCAAACCTTGCTGTAAAATCCAATTCACACATCTGATAATTCCGTCGCCGTGACACTGCCAAGGATGACAATAACAAGTTAGTTTAATATCCTCAACATCTTCGCCGTTGTTTTTCTTTGCACGACGTTCTTTAACCTGACAAGCAATATCTTTAATTTCCATCACAGTGTCATCACATTCACCAGTTTCAGACCAGAGCTTAACCTTCTTCCAAAGGTACAAATCAAACTTTTGGCAGACCTCGCGGCGATCGCCATCTTTGCCCATTATGTAGGGATTGTGTAACGGACTTTGAGGTAGTGAATAAGGTTCGCTTTTTCTACCAATATAGATTTTATTTTCACCGATAAAGCCGTGAGTTTTGCCATTTACAACTTTAATGAAATCCATATTCATAATTCCCGTAGTTTAATAATTCCAGTACAGCACCCCAACATAGGATTAACTGTAACTATTTGGTAAGGATTTAGGTCATTGTCAATTCCTCAATATCAGAATCAAAAAACTTAGTGTTATTGGGGGATCAATAACACTATTACATTTGTTATCCTAACTTCACTAACTCAACAACTGATTCTGCCAGCAATCCACGTACTTTAATTTCAAGTGAAAACCCTGGTACTCGTTTTGCTTTTCTGGGTTTGCCATCATCTTTGTCAAAGTAGCCATTGTGAGCGATTGCCAAGTCTCTAAATCTTGGAAACTCTAGCTCATTCCTTAATCCAATATAAGTGATAAAGCTAGTAAATCCAGAATCTAAATCTGGTGAATCTTCCCAGTTAAATTGATTGCTATAAGTTCCACATATTACAATGCGTTTACTCAAGTTAACCAAAATATAATTACCATGTGGTGAAGATTGTAAAACCTGACATTCAATACCTGAAAATTTCATTTTGTTCATGTTAACATTAACCTAACACCCTGTATTTTAGAACTGTGGGGAGTTCTGGTTCTCTCCCCACTTAATTAGTTGGCGCTAATTAGTTAATGTTCTGTTTTGATTTGAGGAACAAGTAGTCTTGGATTGACAGACTAGCACCGGACAAGATTAAAGAAAGATTTTCATCCTGTTCTAAATTTGCAAGTAAGTTAATCTTTGCTACTAGTTCCAACAAATCAGACTTACTCAATGTTTGCTGAGTTTGCATGATAGTAAACCTCACTAAATGATAGAAATCACTCCCTCAAAGCGACAGCGTTTATTATCATTTCCTTTGACTTGTATTGATTTTTTTGCAGGTATTGGGGCATGGGAGTTAGCGGCGGAAATCGTCAGTGATATTTATGCTTTTAATTGCTTTAATACGTTTGAGTTTGTAGAAATTAGAGGTACTGCACAGAAAGTATTGCGATCGCACTACCCGAATATTCCCATTCACTCAGACATCAAAACCTATCAACCAACTCCAGAACAAGCTGATGTCTACTTCATCTCATTTCCCTGTACTGGGACAAGCAATGCCGGGAAACGAACAGGACTTGAACACCCAGAATCAAGCCTGTGGTATGAATCTTTGCGGTGCATCTGCTTCGGGCGGCCAAAGTTCGTGGTTGTGGAGCAGCCTGAAGGATTTATCTACAGAGGACTTCGAGCAGCTATTGCCGGATTCACAATGGCAGGTTATCAAACAGAAATTGAGCTTATCTCGGCGGCGGAGCTTGGCGCACCACACAGGCGAAACCGAGTATTTGTTATTGCCCACGCCAACTACTTATCCTTGCAGCAACGGCAAGGGTGGCGATGCTGGGACGAACAAGTTAGAGAACACATTGCGATCGCAAGGCAGATTATCAAATACCCTCAAACTCAGCCCTTATCTGTGCCTCTGGATGATGGCGTTTCCGGGTACTTGGCTGGATTGTCTTATTCGGGATGGTGGAAACAAAATTCACCACCAGTTGAGTTTGGAGTTCAACCGATGAGCCGAGGTAGAAGAGAAATAATAAATTTAGTCGGACGTTCCATAGTTCCACTTCAAGCAGCGATCGCATTGATGAGAGTGAAGTTTTTGGCAGAGTTATTAGGCTAAGTGCTGTCGCTTGTAGGTGGTGTTGTTGTGTCTCAAGGAAATGAAAATCACTATTTACTGTGATGGTGCTTGTGCGGGTAATCCTGGCGTTGGTGGTTATGCCGCTATTCTGACTTCAGAGAAATATCCACCTAAAACCGTTAGTGGCCGTGTTGAGGAAACTACTAACAACCGCATGGAAATAATGGCGGCTTTGGCTGGACTCCACGCTCTCAAATACCCTTGTGATGTCGAGATAATTTCTGATTCTCAGTACTTGGTCAACACCATGTCTAAAGGCTGGAAACGGAAAGTCAATCTCGACCTATGGCAAGAAATTGATGTAGCCGCCGATATTCACAACATAACTTGGACTTGGGTTAAGCGAAATTCATTACCTCAGCTTGAGGAGTGCGACGCGATCGCCAAATCTCACACGAATTAATCAAAGTGATTCATACCACCCTAGTGGGTGGTTTTTTAATTCTGCTTAGGCATTTCGGCGAAGTGGTCTTGAAGTAGTTTGTGGATGAAGCGGTAGCGACCACCAACACGCTGAGTTGTTAGCAAGAGGTTTTAATTATTTCATCGTTTCCCACTACGACGTTTTTTACTTTTGGGTTTAGGCTGGTTTCTAGAATGTCCCTTGATAGTTATCGTTTTTTTATATGGACGAACATTAATGATTTTTTTGTCTTCTTTCTTCTTAGTTACAATCCAAATTGTTACAGCAATAATTAAAAATATTATAAATATAGCTGGGTTAGATAACTTCATTTTTACGCTTTAAATAAATGAATAATTATTAAATTTAAATTGCTCTTTATTTACTTTAACTAGACTGAATATTGATTTAGGAACAAACTACTCGGAAGCCGAGGTAATTCCCTTGTTCATGAATTCGAGCGTTTCTGCGAGATGCCGAACGGCAATTTCCTGGAACATCAGCCCAAGAACCTCCTCTAATTACACGAAGTTGGCTATCTTTAGCCTTGAGCCATGCAGTACCATCATTAGGCGCTTTCCTGTAGCTATCATGCCAGTGATCCATGCACCATTCCCAAACATTACCTTGCATATCATATAGCCCTAAAGCATTTGCAAACTTGAAGTTATCAACAGGAGTAGTCTTATTATGAAAAACTTCTCTTGAAGATTTAGGTTTTTCATCATTTTTATAGTTTGCCAACTCAGGAGTAATAATGTCTCCAAAATGGAATAAAGTTGTAGTTCCAGCACGACAGGCATATTCCCATTCAGCTTCACTGGGCAATCGGTAGTAATAACCTGTCTTTTTGGAAAGGCGATTGCAGAATTCAACTGCATCCTCCCAGCAAACTTGTTCTACGGGATAACTGTCTCCCTTGAATTTGGAACAATCAACTACTAAAGGGCGAATGATCTGTGGTAAACAAGCTACAGCTTTCCATTGTTTTTGAGTAATAGGGTATTTCCCCATAAAGAAGGAATTAACAGATACTGGATGTTGAGGAATTTCTGGGCTACTTGCATTTCTTTGCTCAGATGAACCCATAAAAAAATTTCCAGCAGGAATAGCGATCATCTCCAATTCCACTCCACCACCTAAATCTTCAACAAAATAGTTAGCCTGCTTGCGGCGAGAGTTGATGATTGGTTCTCCTAAAAATCCAAATATTCTAGAGGGTTTAACGACTTCTGCATATTCAAACCGATACTTACGGAGACTGAGCTTAAGAAGCCGCGCTCTGCCTTCTTTGTCTGGTTCCGCATTTAATTCATATCGTTGGTTTGGTAAGGTGTTCTTAGTTTGTTCAGCAAATCTTACAAAATCTTGTTGAATAACATCTTCACGGGAATAATAATTTATATAGATATTCTGAGTATTGTTATTACCTTGATTGACTATATTGCTGTCACCCAGAACAGATTGGTTCCCATTCCCCTGAACAACTCGGTTTTGATTACCTTGAACTACATTTTGAGGTGTGGAACTATCAGCCTGCTGCCTTGGATCTGCATCAAGCTGTTGTGGTTCAGAGTTTTCTGGTAGCTGCTGACTCATAATTCAGTTCTACAATCCTAACAGCTGAGAACCAGCCGCCGCACCTAACCAAGTTGCAACTTTTACAATAATTGGCTTGGCTGTTGTCCAAATTTTCTGACCAGCTTCCACGCCCTTACTCGTTTTATCAAGTGTTTCTGCCACAGTTCCCAAACGCTCTAATGCTCGTTGCTTATTTGGTTCTTCTTTATCCGTTGCTTTCTTAGCAGCACTCAAGTCTTCAATTACTTCTTCTTTAGTATCGGCTGGTAATTCTGCCCCTTGAATCAAAGTTTCTAATTGTGCCAGTAACTTGACAACATCCTCTTTAGTGAGTGATTCTCCGGTATCTGCCCCCACTTTATTTTGTTGTGTAACTTGATTACCATCACCAAGGACACCCTGATTATTGTCCCCTTGAACTGCGCGGTTGTTATCGCCTTGCAGATTTCTGATATCGCCACTAACTGAACCACCAACTGACAATCCACCTGGGTTATTAGTCATATTTATATCTCCATTGTTAGGCTGTAACATACTATTATTTCCAATTGTAATTATATTCTGAATGATATGATTTCCAGGATTTGCAAGTTGTTCAGTAATTTTTAGCATACTTGTATTCTCTTGAAAATCAATCTCAGTTGTTTTTAAAGTATTTCGATATTTTCTCTTTAAAACTTCTATACTTTTCTTGTATGCTTGAATTAATTTAAGTTCAAATTCTACTTTATCTACATTGTCTGGAACATTTAATCGGATAACAAAATCACCGTTTAATTCTCTTTCAAAAGCTTGTATTAAGTTGTCTGAATTATCAGGCGAAATATCAAATTCTTCCAAACAATTTTTAAATCCTTGTAAGAATGCTTGCCAATCAATACCATCTTCTTTAAAAATTAAGTTAATTTCTGATGGTTTCTGTAATACTTGAATAGCCTCTTCAGAAGTTAAATTTTTATTTTGATTTTTTGGATAACGTTGTTTTAGATTTGAATGTGGGTCAAAAAAATTACAAATTAATCCATCTAATTGTGCTGTAGCAGGAATACTTCTTATTTCAATTTTTGCTCCAGTAATATTTGCTCCACTTAAATCAACATTATCTAATCGTGTTGAACTAAGAATAGATTCTTGTAATTGAACTTCTATTAATTTGGAATCACTCAAATCTGCTTTAGATAAATTAATCATATTTAGGTTAGCATTAGCAAAATTTAAGCCTTGTAAATTCATGCCTTGATAATTTTTGTCTTTTCCAACTTGTTTATTGATAAGTAAACACCGAATTTTAGAATTATCTAAGTAATTTACTTTGATTTTAGAGCAATCAATTTTTTTAACATCCTCCCAATTTGTTCGGATTACTGTACATTCCAAAAAACTACTACCCTTAAGATTTGCATTAACTAAACTGGCATCATTTAAATTTGAACCATGAAATTTAGTGCCTTGTGCAGAAATAAAATGCACAAATAAATTCCAAATCCAAACATATATTTTATCTTTTTTTATAATCGCTTCACCGCTTATTACAATTCCTAAACATGAGCCAAAAAAAGCTCCAATAGCACGTCTCAATACAGGATGTTGTGGTAAGTAAATTATTAAGATGAAATTTATAATAATTACAAACAGAGAGGAAAATGCAATAATTATAAACATTAGAATATGTTCCTTTTCTGATTCATTCATAGTTTCTATAAATGGAATGAGAATCCCAACGACCACAATAAAGCTCACTCCTATAATTATCAAAGAAGTTTGATCAATGGATAAGAACGCTGGAAGATAAATAGCATGAAGCCAAGCAATATAAACAACAGATATTAAAATAGTGTAAATATTTTTAATAACGCCACGAATAGGTGAAAAAAAATAAAAATTACAACTTATAACAATACTTGCAGTAAATCCCGACAATGACATTATAAATAAAGATATTATCAGAATAAAAATAGTCCACCATATTGTTATCCCACATTTAGCTTCATCTAATATTGCATTAGTTAGGTTAGCTTCAGAAAAATTAGTCCCATTCATTTTTGCTCCTTTAAAGTTTGCATTTGTTAAATTAGCACCACTAAAATCAGCACCACGGATATCTTTTTGATAAAAGTTAGCATTCTCAAGGTCACGACCCTTAAATGAGTGACCACGTAGACTTATTTCTTGAAAATTTATTTCTTGATAATTTTTTGACATAACTTTACAAATAAATTGAATAGCGATTGATATTTAGATACGCTTAGATTATGAAAGATTCAGTTTTGAAATTATACTTAAGTTTCCTTACTGTTTTTCCAATCTTCCAACGCACCAATCACAAAGCTAGCGGCGGGGTGATTCAGGAATTGCTCGAATGCAGAAACACCACCTGCTTTTAGGGCGCTGAGTATTCGTGCAGCTAACGTTGGATCACTATCGATTTGCTTGATGGTTTCTGTAGCGATCGCCATCTTGCCTACTGTACTATTGCTTGGATACGACTTGTCTAGCTGTTCGAGGAGTTTTTGAATCTCGGCGGCAGCTTGGGCTAAATTCTGTCTCTCTACTTCATTTATCACTCCAGCGACTTTTGCCCCTTGCTTGATTTCACCCCCGCTCATGTGACCAATACCAAAGTTTCCATTCTGTTCATAGTAATCACCTTGGATTTGCTCGTTATATCGTCCGCGACCTGTGTTGATATTGCGATCGCCAGTCATGTTTGTATCTCCTTGAACTACTTTGTTGTTATCGCCTTGAACATTATTAATATCACCACCGACAGAATCACTAACTGAGAATCCACCTTGATTGTTAGTCATAGTAGCTACCTGTTCTACGTTTGAATAATAAGTAGGACGTTGTAATGCTTGAGTAACAAAATTTTCTAAACTACGAATTCTGCTATCTTTTTCTGCCATCAATGCTTTTAATTCTTGCTCTGCTAATGCTTTAAGTTGATTATAAATTTCAAAATATTCTGCACTCAGTTCAGACTTATCAGCCGTATCTGCGGTTTTTGCACGAAGTAAAACCTTATCCTCACCCCGTTTTTCTATTGCTACAATTTCTAACTCAACATCAGGGTGATTCTCTGCTAACTGCTTAAAAGAAATTGCGATCGCTCTTGGGTCAACGTCTTGGTTATGATAAAGGTCGAGGGTGTCAAAAATTGGCTTGATAAAATCGCCAAAGTCTCCATCTGCAAATACCTCTTGTTTATTATCAGGTTTGCGGAGGGGGTCGGGGTCTTTTTTAGTGGGTAAACGCATGAAGACATATTCACAACTGACCCCATGCAATTTAGTTGTATTTGTAATCCCCCAATCTTCAATGAAAGCTCCGGTGAGTGTTGCACCTGTTAAATCTGTGCCGTCTATTTGTGTTTGCTTGAGTTTGGCTCTAGATAAATCGGCATCTTGTAAATTCGCTTCGCTGAGGTCAGCACCAATAAAACTAGCATCTGCTAAGTTTGCTGTTTGTAAGTTGATACCGCGCAGGTTTTGACGGTCAAAGTTTTTATCTTGTCCCTGTCCTGTAACCAGCAGTTGACGTACTTGTGAATTTTGAAGATAAGTTAAGCCTGGGCGAACACGGTCAAGCATTTTGGCTTGATGCCAATGGCTACACATAAGAATACTGTTTCGGAAATCTGTACTTTTGAGCGTAGCTTGGGAAAAATCAGCATTGGTTAAGTTAGCGTTAAGAAAGCTGGTACCTCCTGTTGCAGCAAATGTAAGAGCGAGATTACGAAGCGAAGAATATTTTTCGTCTCCTTTCATTGCTCGCCATCCAACGTAAATGTTAAGTAAGACTACAGTTCCAGCTACGGCTGTAGCTACGATTAAAGCTGTAGAACTGATGATTCTGAGAAAGGCAAAAGCGAATACTCCACTGAAAGCCCAGGCAAAAGCAAAAACTCCAACTATACCGCAGCAGATAGCAAAGGTTCCAGCGTATGCGAAGGGTATGGCTAAGGGAAAGACTAAGACTAAAAATAAGATTAAGATTAACTCTACCTCCTGTGAGCCAGTTCTTACTCCTCGGTATATCATGCTGGAAAAAAAGACAATCAATACAATTAACATAGTCCAACCGCAGATTTGGTTCCTTAATTTGGCAGTATCAAATATTAGCGACACCAAATAACCACAGAGAAACAAGTAAAATCCTGCGAATCCTGAAAACAACCACGACAGAAGTACTGCAAAAATTACCCAACGGCGTTGTAGTCCCGCTTTGGCATGGCTAAAGTTTGCACCTGTCAGGTTAACACCGCTGAAGTTTGCTCCTCGAATGTCCGCATAGCTAAAGTTTGCCCCCTCAAGGTTTTGTCCTTTGAAGGAGCGCCCACGGAGATTTTGACCTGAGAAGTCCTTGGGCATAGTTTTTAAAGCAAGGTGTCTTGATTTACATTGTTATACAAATTGGGTATCCGAAATTCCATATTTTGGGATAAAAAACGTTATCGGTGTTGAATATGGGTTTTAGTAGGCGTTGGATTTATTCAATTTCAGTTTCTTCATCACCTTGCACGGTAAGAAGAACTGATTCGAGACGATAACCAGCCTCACGCATATAATATCCAGCTGCGCCCAGGTCTTCAAACACGCTGTCAAATTGGGGATGAGTTTGTGGAAAAATCTTTCTCAGGCGATCGCCCAGTCGCTCCAGTTCTTCTTTGATAGCGATTAGTTGTTGAGTATCGTCCATACTTACCTACAACAAAGACAACTGCCCTAGTGAAACGTTTGATTTAGCACCCTGATGATATCAAATATTACAGATATTTTATATAGAGCAACTAAATTCTCTCTTCTATTATCAGTGGTTACGGTTCCAGTGGTTACGGTTCCAGTGGTAAACCTGTACCGTGTAAACTCTGCATTTTCTTGGTGTCAAATATGATATTTTTTCACCAGGGCAATGCACTCTAACCTACACTTTTGACAATGCCACCCAGCTTCAAGCTTAATTCCAGTGGCAATTTCTGACCAATTACCTGAATACAGAGAATGGTTAAACGTCATCGTCAGTTCAAGTTCTGGAAGTCCTTCAAATTTTAATACTTTTTTGTTGTAAAAATCAGCCTTCAACTATATGCAGGTTAAGCATTCTGCTGTAAGCGCTTAATTGCACGGTGGCGATATTTTAGATAATCTAAATTTGTCAGGCATTTCTTACCTTCAGAATTAGTAAATATATATTCATCTTCAATTGGTAATTCATTGAATATATCTAAATAATTAAAGGCTTTCAATTGTACACCAAGCATTTCGATAATACCTACATAACGTTCAGTGATGCTTAAATTTTCTTCTAAGTAGAATATGATATTTGGTAATTCAAGAAACTCAAATCTATAGTTTAAAAAACTATACGCTATTACCGAACTGGATTGATAAAGTTGCTCGTTTTTGCCACAGTATGACTTATACAAGCCCCAAGCGTTCTTCACTTGTGGAGGTTGTCTTTTTTGCATCGATTTAAATAATAATCTTGTATCATTGGCATTGATTAATATAATTATGCAGTGAATACCGCCATTATCTTCATACCCGCCAGCAACTACGGAACGAACCACGGGAAACAAGTATGTGGGATTATTTAATACTTTTAACAAACCTTTGATTTCTCGTTCAACTTGTGGCTGTTTAGGCAAATATTTTTTGACTTTACAACCATTGAGTTCTGGCTTAAGCATTTGAATATAATACTTCTCTTTTTCAGTTAACAAATCAACTGAAACTTCTTTCCAATAGATTCTGTAAGAGCGTTTTTTGTTTGAGCGAATCAATTGTGGATAGCGATGATGTGTTTTGCCAGCCCAACGAGCTTTAATATTAGCAGCTTGCCCAACATACCAAACACAGTCATTTGCATCTACAATTACATAGATTCCCGAACATGATGGTAGACAATACCGTTCGGTAAATGCAACGCTTGACCAATCTTTCCATTCCATGCAGCTTGACCAGCAATCCCTTCATTCTTAGGATTCCCACTGGAACCCCTATATGCGATCGCTCCTTGGCGATTACAATGCCTTCGTGTTCAGCGTCTCGTAGAGAGTAAACACGAACGCACCATAGGCGATCGCTTGCGTTAAGTGCAGGTCATACCAAAACTAAGTAGAACTCTGGAAATACAATCAGAAAGTGAAATAAATCTTTAAGAGTACGAAATATTTATGCTGAATCGTCATTTTTGGGGTGTAGCTGCTTTACTTGCAATTTTAATTGGATGTTCGCCAGCGCAAACCCAGATGCCACTGCCTAATATAACTAGCGCACCATCAATAAGCCCTCACCTGCTTCTGGGAAATCCTAGCGGTGCAACTCCCACAAAGCTCACGCCTGATAATTACCTCATGGTAAAAAATCAATATGCACTCTCGGTAAACCAAACCAAAGGGACTGCGAATTGGGCAAGCTGGCAGCTTAACAAGTCATGGCTAGGGAAAGCAGAGCGCCAGGATAACTTCCGCCCGGACAACACGTTGCCTGCTGGTTGGGTGCGAGTGACTCCTTCTATGTACTCTGGTTCAGGTTATGACCGGGGTCATATTGTACCTTCGGCAGACCGCTCTCTGACGGAAGAGGATAATTCTTCAACTTTCCTAATGACCAACATGATGCCGCAAAGTGCCGATAACAATAGAAATACGTGGGGTAATTTAGAGGACTATTGCCGATATTTGGTAAGCCAGGGAAAAGAACTTTATATTGTAGCTGGGCCTTTTGGTAGTCTTGGCGAACTAAAAGGTAAAGTGACGATTCCTAAGACAACTTGGAAGATAGTTGTCGTACTAGATAATCCTGGCTCTGGACTTAATGGTATTACTGCAAGCACTCGTGTCATCGCGGTGAACATACCAAATGAACAAGAAATCAACAATGACTGGAGGGCTTACAAAGTCAGTGTTGACGAATTAGAAAAACTCACAAACTATGATTTCCTCTCGAATGTTTCGCCAAATATCCAAGAAGTTATTGAAAGCAAAGTAGATAATTTGTAAGCAAGTCAAGTTTCAACAACTTTCGTAGAAATCCCCGCTAAATTTACCGCCGGGGTTTGACCAACTACATAAACATCAATTTCTTTGTTGCCGAGGCGATACACCTGCAAATTAGTCAGATTTTTCTTAAGTTCCTGCACAAGGGTTTGAAATCGTTTTACGGTTGCTTTCTCTTCTTCCTCATGCCAATCTTCTTCTGTCGTTGCCACTTGAAAAAAATCGTCAATCCCCACAATTTGAATGGGTGTATCTTGAGGGTGATTTGTCTGTTGTATAACTTTCTCTGGTGTAGCAGGCGGTGTAGCATCTTCCCAAAGAAAAACTTCAAACGGATACTCGGATTCGTTCATCATGAGTAAACCATTCGTTGCTGTACGAAGCTGATCTAGGATTTCTGAATTAGTTTTGGTCATAAGCCATAGTAGAGCAATCGCACCTCACAAAGTATCATCCTAAAAGTTGAAGCTAGCTGCAACAACCTCTACACGCTATCATCCATCCAACCACACTCAGGGCAATCCCAATGCACCCACGCCGTGTAGTCGTGGTCAAACTCATGCTGGCACTGGGGACACTTGCCAGTAAACATTGGGTGAGTGTCGATGAGTTCTAACTGTTCCTCTCTAGTCCATCGCTGATTGGGTTGCAAAATCAACTCGCCGTTATAGTAGGTTGCAGCTTCTGGCTCCCACGGTTCTACCGATTCGGCGTTAGGGTCTTCTCGAAAGTCTAGGCAACTGTTACCATCTACCCCCGTCGGATGTACGACACAGATGATGTGGGGGTTCTGGGCGTAAAGGAGACAGCGATCGCACTCTGGGATTTTTGGCATAATACCAGTTTAATACCCTGCTTTTACGAATATATTTAACTAAATAAGTTTTTAAGGAGGTAAACAAAATAAATGAATAAGATTGGATTGGTAGTTGCAGCAGTTGTTATCATGTCACCTTTGACCTTAACTGTAAAAAACGTGCAAGCTGTGAACGAGCAAGTAAAACCAACTCATAGTAATCAACCAGAACAGTCTGTGCAAAGAACTTTTACAAGCTTGATAAATGCTGTTGAACAAAACAACTACACTCAGTTTATATCTCAAGGAAATGCTGCTTTCAAAGAAGGCATTACAAAGCAAATATTTACACAAGTTAGTGGACAGTTGGCTCCTCGCATCAAAAAAGGGTATTCAGCAGTTTTCTTGGGAAATCTGAATCAGCAAGGATATCAAGTTTATTTATGGAAACTGACATTTAAAGATGGCAATGATGATGTTTTAGCTAAACTTAGCCTCAAAGATGGAAAAATAGGTGGATTTTGGCTGAATTAGAGCTAATTTGTAAACTAGAGTAAAGTCTTTGATTCGTAAGGGTTTCAGGAGTTTGAGCCAAGCAAGCGTTTATTCTCTGAAAGTCTTGCCCAGCAATCAATTGGATATCTTTAAGATTTTCTTTACGAATCAGCTCTTAATTGATTCACATTGGTTCTTGGTTTTATGTTTCTATAGTTACAGTTTGTCAAGAGTGGGAGCGCAATCATTGTAATGCTTGTAACCTCTGCTGCAATCGGGTATATCGCTCTTGGGACTTTGTAGAACGAACGCACATACTGATTGCCTTCTTGCTGCCAATAATAATCGCCAGTTTCTTGGCACGGGTTAACCCTGTATAAAGTAAATTGCGAGTCAGCATCATGTAATGTTGGGTATACAAAGGCAAAATTACCACCGGATATTCTGACCCCTGCGACTTATGTATGCTAACACTCCAGGCTAAAGCAAGCTCATTCATGTCAGCATAATCATAAGTAACATCGCGCTCTTGGTACTGGACGATTACTTCCTGTTCTTCAGTGTCTATTGTGGTAATAAATCCCACATCGCCGTTAAAAACTTCGCGTTGGTAATCGTTGGTTAATTGAATAACCCTATCACCAACTCTAAAAATAGTCCCACCCCTGGTAATTTCAATTTTTTCAGGGCTAGGTGGATTAATTAACTGTTGCAGTACGTTATTGAGATTGCGTGTACCGACTAATCCCCGTGACATTGGTGCAAGCACTTGTACATCAGTAGCAGGATTAAAACCAAGTTTGGGAACAAAATCAGCAATCAACTCGCTAATTGCCTGTACCCCATGTTCTGGTTGTAATCCTCCACCATGCCAAAGACAATCAGATTGAGGTGTGTCAGAAATTGATTCAATATTGGGATATTGCCCCCGGTTAATTAGATGCGATGCAGTAATGATTTTGCTAGTAGCAGCTTGGCGAAATACTTGAGTGAGGCGCACCACAGGTACTTTTCTCGAATTAATTAAGTCAGCCAGCACGTTACCCGCACCTACCGATGGCAATTGGTCAATATCTCCCACTAATAGCAGTTGGGCATTGTCTGCCACAGCTTGAACCAAAGAATACGCTAGAAACAAGTCGAGCATACTAGCTTCGTCTACAATAATTGCACTATGGGGTAACGGATTGGTGCGATCGCGTTTAAAACTGCGAGTTCTGGGGTCAAATTCCAGCAGACGGTGAATGGTTTTAGCTTCCAGTCCCGTCATCTCGCCTAACCTTTGCGCTGCCCGTCCAGTTGGTGCAGCCAGGGCAATTGATTTACCCATTGCCTTCCATAAACTGACTATGGTGCTAGTGCAGAATGTCTTACCGACACCAGGGCCACCTGTAATGACTGTGAATCTAGAGTAAGCAGCCGTCTCTACTGCTTGTTGCTGTTCGGGTGATAGTGAAACTTGGCGGCTACTGCTAAAACGCTCCAACCAAGCACGGACGCGAGGAATATCAGAACTGATGGGGTAGGTGAGGCGATCGCGTACCAATAGAGCTAAATTTTGTTCAGTGTAAAAGTAAGTAGGCTTGTAACAATTGAGCGTTTTATCGGCATCACGTTCTCTAATTAGCTCATCTTTCAAAGCCATATCTTTGATAGTTTGAGCGATCGCATCTTCTGTTGGTTGATGGTCAGCAGTCGTAAGCAGTTTAGTCACCGATTCAATTAATTCTGTTTGAGGTAAGTAGCAATGTCCGTCTTCTGCTGCTTCACTTAAAACATGAACAAGTCCAGCAAAGTAGCGAAACTCGGAATCTGCGGGAACCCCCAAATTACGGGCAATTTTATCAGCAGTTAAAAAACCAATGCCATAGATATCAGTCGCAAGCTGATAAGGATTATGAGTAACTGTATCTATGGATTTATCGCCGTATTGCTTGTAAATTTTGACTGCGTAAGTGGTGCTAACGCCGTGACCTTGCAGAAATACCATCACTTCTTTAATGGCTTTTTGCTCATTCCAGGCTCTTTGAATCATGGCAATACGCTTTTTGGCGATGCCGTTGACTTCGCTCAAGCGCTCAATTTGGTTTTCAATAATATCTAGAGTCTCTATCCCAAAATAGGCAACAATCCGTTTCGCAGTAACAGGCCCCACACCTTTAATTAGACCACTACCTAAATACTTCTCAATTCCTGTGAGAGTTGCAGGTTTGGTTTCTTTATAATTAACAACTTGAAACTGCAAACCATATTGGGGATGTTCGCGCCAAAAACCAGTTAATTGCAGCGTTTGTCCTGGCTGGATATCTGCAAAGCTACCAGTAATCGTAGTTAGTTCCTTAGCACCAGAGCGTTGCAAACGTGCCACAGTATAACCTGACTCTTGACTGTAATAGGTCAGGCGTTCTACTACTCCGGTAATTGATTCATGTTTAGGAGTCGCATTGACTTGCTGCTGGCTTGGTAGGGGTGTAGTGGACATCACTTTCAGGAAACGGCGCAGCTATTATACTCGATACTCACTGTTGGAAAAGTCATAGAGTGAGCTTTTATAGTATTTATGTACTATAAAATTATAGAGAATAGCGATGCCTACGGTTCAAGAAGTCTATCTAGTTTGGAATTTTCGGTATAGCACCAGTTTATTCAGTTCACCCAAGCGATCGCAAGTCTTAAAAATCAAATCTTTATTTTTTGAGCTTTGGGAACTGCATAAACAGAATCATTGGCAGATCGACTAAGGAAAAGAAAGTTTTCCGTTCCAAGACACTCTTCAGGCCATGTAGAGCTTTTTATAGAACGTAAATTAATTGGTATATTAGCCTTGTCACTTGGGGTAAGCTTATTAAATCGATGTAGGCTTAGTAGCCTTTCATAGCTATTAAGTTGGTGAGTGATTAAAAAAGCAATCGGATAAAACTTAATCATATTGAAAAAGCCGCTTGTTTGGAGATGTCCTCTCATGGCTGGCATTACAAAATCTCTCAATATAATAGTTTTTTCATAAGGATAAACCCAATATAAAATATGAATATCATCAGGAATAGGCAATGAAGGCTCTAGAATACAAGGTCTTATGAGATTGTCTATAACTACTTCATCTGTCTCTGTTTTGGCTGCCAGAAGATGACCTAAGACAGAACGCATGATTGCATTTGGGTGACATTCAATTTCAAAGGAGTCTGGTAGAATCAATTTGCTATTAATGAAATTTTCGATTTTCTGACTAAATTCACCCAAAGCCCAATCATATCTTGTACCCAATCCATTATTACAATCGCTGCATATTGTTCTATAAGTTATTCCATTTTGAGAAATTCTTGGACGAAATGAGCGCTCTCCTGTCATCTCATACAAAAGCCTAGAGATGACTATATTTTTAGCTGGAGGACATATTTTAGGGGGCACATGATCATCTGATAATTCTTTCTCTTGCTGGCAAATATTACAAATATTATCCTTTTTCTTAAACTTTTCAATGATTGATTGTTTGCTATTTTTCATAACACCAACTAAATCGTGGGAAAATATAGTTCTGCGAGAACTAACTTGTTAACAGTTTTTAGTTCTGCAATAAATTGGGCGATTGCATTTTGCTTGGTCAATGCCTGCGGTAATGATATCAGTGTGACAGCTAAGATAAGTAGTAATGGTTTAGTAATGTGCTTTGTTTCAATACACTTGTATATAAGGATAAGAGTCTTTAATGTTAGCGTGAAAATATTTCCCGTGCGATGAGGCACTTATTAGTCCCCTATAAGTGGACTCTGGAACTCCCGAATATTGGTATACACTTCCGTTATTAAACTCAACTTCAAGTGTGCGAGTCGTAGCATCGTAACCAACACTGTGCAAATTGCGTGAGTTAACTGGCGTTCGTAGCATTATTTTTTCTTATAGTAAAGTAAACGTCAGGTGGGCTGTCCTCACCTGAACGTATGGTTTGATTTAACTCACCAGTTTTTACCCCTTGGGTGGGTGTGGATCATTGCCATAGCTGTTCCGCTCTCGAATTTGTCCTTCTCGATTATGGATCAACAGTTCTGACTGCTGATTAATAGCAATCTCGCGTCCGCGCGCAATCGCTTCTTGCTGAGTAGTGAATACCTGAGTTACTTTAGTAGCACCTTCAGACTGGACTGCCCATCCTTCAGCATGGGGGACAATGTGCTGATTTTTGCTTTTTGTCATAAGAAGTATCACTTATGTAGTATGACATATACACGCTAGCACAAGGTTTACTAATTGACTTCACTAGACCTTTCGTTCATAAATTGAGTTATATAATTTACACCTACTTAAATCTAAAGCTGTAACCTGACGATTACAAGTCAAATGCACAATATGCAATTGTGCGATCGCCTTTCAGCTATGGGAGAAGCTGAGGCAATCGCTAGTCTATTGCCACTCTTTATAGTACATTCGTATTTAAAAAATTCCTTAGAGAAAGCCACAGTCCCCGCCTCAAGTGCGGGTATTTTATTTTGTTGGTACAGGGTGCGATCACTCCTCGTTCTGGGCGAAATACAATTGCACTCCATGCCTTTTCATTGTTTTTACGGAGAGCGCACAAGCCTAGATGTAGTTAAGATGTGTCAAATGATATATCAACTTATCAAGTTTGTTATTTGGAGTAAAAATCATGGGTCAATGGATTGATTTTCAACAAACTGTTAATCAAAGACTGGTGAGAGAAGACCTAGATAAAGAACAAACCAAAGTCAAAAACATGAATATCAAGGGACACTCTCTTGTCCGGGGTATTGCTGGCTCTGGGAAATCCTTAGTATTAAGAAATAGAGTAGAGACAATAATTGAGGAATTTGATAATATTTTGATTTTGAGCTATAACCGTTTTATGAGTGGATGGCTCAACTCAAAATTACAAGAGAATAGTATTAACAGAAAAATTACCTGTAATACATTCCACAGTTGGGCTTATAATAAGTTAGGCTATGATTATAAATTTGATAACAATGACGAATCCAGAAAGCAAATTATAAGCTTTGCTAAAAATTCAAAATTTAAATATCAAGCAATATTAGTAGATGAAGCACAAGATTTTTATGATGAGTGGTTTTTAGCTCTTTTAGAAATTTTAGATGAGACTAATTCCCTATTTTTTGTGTATGATAACACTCAATCAGTATATGGTCAGCCGCATAGAAGAAAGCCAGAATGGACATGGAAAAGTTTAGGAATTGATATTGTAGGACGTTCTCAAATATTTGATGTTAATTATAGAAACTCTCCTGAAATACTAGAGTTGGCTTGGGAATTTATACTCTGTTCTTTATCTGAAGCCAATATGAAAGTTTCCAAAAAAGGACAAGCTGGAAACAGAATTGGTGATATTATTCAGCCTAAAAAGAAAACATCTAGAAGTTCAAATATTCAACCACTTTTATTGCAAATTTCAGATCAGGCAATGCCCGCTAAGATTGCACAGCAAGTTAAATATGCGTTAGAAAGCTATAAAGAATCTTCAATCGGCGTTTTGGTACATCCACAAAACTGGCGATTAAAAGAAGCTATTGGCAGAGAGTTATCAAGCTTAGGTATTCAGCATCATGCCCCAAAAAAATCCACAGACAGAAATATGAATGTAGTGGATAGACCTTTTGTAATTGTTGACTCTTGGAATGCCTTAAAAGGTGTTGAATTTGATGCGGTTATCATTGCTGGACTGGATAAAGCGGATGAAGACCCAGATGATCTAGATAAGGATTTTCAAGAAAAAGCTGGCATTTACACTGCCATGACTAGGGCAAGAGATCATTTAGTTGTACTGTATAACACAAAAAACTCTATTGTTGACCTGATGGAAAGTGCTTTAAACTCCCCTGATCAATTAGAGAGTGAAGACTAAAACAGTCATTTCGTTGATTGCGATCGCCCCCGCCAAATTCTTAGAGGAAACCCCAGGCATACATCGTCCCCCTTAAAAACCCATATAAACATCTACCATTTATGGCTACTCTAATTCCCTCATTTAATAGTTGCTCAATGCGGATGACCTCTGGCGAGAGGAGATTAGCGCAGCGCTTGGAGGACAAATTAGAGGATGACTATTTACTTTGGTATGACGTGCCAGTAGGTAAAAAGCAGCTGCACCCAGATTTTATAGTACTGCACCCCAGCCGGGGCTTATTTATTCTGGAGGTGAAAGACTGGAAACTCGACACTATTCAAAGTATTAACCCCTCCACAGTCACCATCATTACAGAGAATGGGATAAAAGAAGTCAAACACCCACTACAACAGGCCAGAGATTATGCCCTAGCAGTCAACAAAATGCTAGAAAAAGACCCCGCCCTGGTGCAGCAAGAAGGTAAATATCAGGGTAAGCTGGTCATTCCCTATGGTTACGGCGTGGTATTTACCAACATCACCCGCAAAGGGTTCAATGAAAGTGAACTACCAGCAGTGTTTGAGGAACACTTGGTTATCTGCAAAGATGAGATGTATGAAAACATCGATGCAGGCGAATTTCAGCAACGACTTTGGGATTTATCGGCATATCAATTTGGCAAGACCCTCACCAGTAGCCAAATAGATAGAATCCGTTGGCATATCTTCCCAGAATTACGCATTAGTGCCAAGCAGTTATCTTTATTTGATGTAAATACCACCGAAGAATCACCACAGTTGCAAATCCCCGACATTCTCAAAATTATGGATTTGCAACAGGAACAGTTAGCCAGGAGTCTAGGTGATGGGCATCGGGTAATTCATGGTGTAGCGGGTTCAGGAAAAACCATGATTTTAGCCTACCGTTGCCAGCACCTTGCACAAGTCAGTAATAAACCAATTTTGGTACTGTGTTTCAACGTCTCTCTTGCTGCCAAACTCCGGCAAACTATCCAAGACCAAAACAAAGTTAGTCGCATCAAAGTACGACATTTTCATGGGTGGTGCATGGATTTACTCAAAAAGTATGACATCCCCAGACCCGACTCTAGAGAGTATCAAGGTGAAGCTTATATAGAAGAACTGGTTCAAAGAGTAATTACAGCCGTTGATGCCAAGTTAATACAGGCTGGCACTTATGGCGCTGTCATGCTAGACGAGGGTCACGACTTTAAACCAGAGTGGTTAAAGTTGATTGCTCAAATGGTCAACCCCGAAACCAATTCTTTGCTTATCCTCTACGACGATGCCCAAAACCTCTACGGAGAAAAACGCACTAAGAAATTTAGCTTTAAGAGTGTAGGCATCCAGGCACAGGGACGCACGACCATTTTTAAACTCAACTACCGCAACACAGAGCAGGTGTTAGGGGTAGCCTATGAATTTGCTAAAGAAGTGATGACTCCTACCACCGGGGATGATGACCAAGTAGTATTGGTAGAACCGACTAGTGCAGGACGGCAAGGGCCCAAACCAGACCTCATCCGTTTACCCAGTTTTAAACACGAGGTAGATTACCTTGCAGAGCGAGTGCAACAATTACACGAGCGAGATATCCCTTGGAACGAAATAGCAATTATCTATCGCTCCAACTTTATGGGCGAAAACATTTACAACAGTTTCCAACAAGCCCAAATACCAATAGAGTGGGTAAATGCCAACAGTGACAGCCGCAACTATCACCCGGACGAGTTAAGTATCAAACTCATAACCATGTACTCCAGCAAAGGGCTAGAGTTCCCAGTGGTGCTTATTCCTGGTATTGGTTTTATGCCTGACCAGTACGGACACGGTACACCAGAAGAAGAGGCGCGGTTACTTTACGTGGCGATGACACGAGCAATGGAGCAGTTGATTATGAGTTGCGATCGCCCTTCAGAATTTACCAGCCGTTTGGAGACAGTATTAGGTAAAGTAGCAACAAAAATAATTTAATCGTAAAGCTTGCCCACAGACAAAAGAACTTGTTAACAAGTTTAGTTGTAGGACAATAGGAGCAATCGCACTTTATTAATTTCTTGCAATTTATTTTTTATTTTCAATATTGAGGTGAACATTAAGGTAATGTTTACTAATAGTTTTATTACATTCTATAAATTAAAAAAATTTTAATTTTCTGGAATAACACGTTGAGGAGCTTGCACAGCACTATTGCTATGGATATGACTAATTACTTCGCTTGCACTTGTAACATCTGCATTAAGCTTTATCTTTTCTAATTCGAGCTTATCATTCAAAAACTTGTGTTTTAAATCGAACTCAGTAAATAATTCACTCCATTTTTTTACGTATATTTTATAATTATCAACAAAGTAAACTAGTGATTTTTCACCATGAGACTTAGCATTTTGTATTTCTCTTTCAATATATTTAGATTGATCAAAATCATTACCAATTAAATAGAATTCCCAAGACATATTAGAGGCATTGAATTCATCTTGTTGTAAAATTACTCCCATATATCTTTTTACCTGTTCAAGTTCTTTTGAGCCAAGCTTAATTTTAGGATGTTTTAACTCTACAACTACATTATTAATAGAAGAATTATTTAGAAGCTGCCGTACCATAAATATATCCATCTCTCTATTCTTATCAGAATGATCGATAGAAACTACGGGCTTTTCGCCCCTTAATAGATAAATATATCTACGTAATGCTTCTTCAAATTTTGGTTCAGCAGCAGTTACAAGATGATATTCCTCACCAAAAATCCAGTAGTGATTTTCAACAAATTTTTGAATATGATCTCGCTCATTAGCTTCCAAATCCGGTTTGAAAACTAAATTATTTAATTGATTAATAGCTCTGTACCTATCTTCTATCAATCTTACAGTTTTAATAATATTTGCAAGTTTTGTAATTTTTAAAGATTCGGATAAGTGTTCTAATTCAGAGGAGTCTAATTTTATAATTTCTCCCAGTACATCAATTAACTTATTTCTCTCATCTGAATCAAGTATTAAATTTAAAAAATGAACAAATACTTTTTTTTGTTCAATGTTTAGAGAACTGAAAATTTTTGGCTCTACCTGATATAATTCTTTGAGAAAATCTTCTAGCTCATTTTTTCTGTGTTGATCCCAAGTATTATTGCCAAATTTTGGAAAAGCATTATTTCTTTTAAATTCTTCTATAATCTGGTCTGATTTAGCCTTAAGAAAAAGTTTTCTGCGATTTTGAAGCTGCTGATTAATAAAATGAATTAGAGAATGATAAATCTGTCCATCTGGCGTATTTCTTAATACAGAAATTTCATAAGGGAAAAAATGTTCTTGATTAAAAAAAGAACTTTTAACAAAAATACTATGAGAAAAATTATCACCTTTATTATTGAGAGTAGTCGTATTGCTATATATTCCTTCGCCTTTTGAGTTGATAAAGTAGTATCTTGAATATTCTTTATTTAGGCTTTGAAGCCAGCGAATAAATTTTACTTTAAATAAATATTCACCAATTTTATGTTCTAATTCAATAGAATCACTAATAAAATTTTCTTGATAATTTAAATCTGAGTCATTTATTTTAATTGAAAAATTTCTCATTGAATTTAGTTCAATAAACCAACTAAACTCTCTATATAAATAACTCTTAATTTCATTATCAAAATCATCAGGGCTAATTGTATGAATATCATAGAAAGAAACTATTGTTCCTGTTTTTTCATCAGTTTCTCTTTCTTCTGATATATCATAGTTGTCTAATTGATTTGCATTTATAGTTATGCTGTACTTGTACTTTTTACCTTCTTTTTCATAAACAGTGTTCCATTTTGCTGAAGAACAAAAAGTAAAAAAAGTTAACCTACCTATACCATTAGTACCGTGAATAGATGATAAGTTTTTTGAAGTACCAAGAGTAAGTTGTTTATTAGATTCATAAAAAAGCGTAAATCTACTTGAATCAGCAATACCACATCCGTTATCTATAATTTTGAATTCCGATATCCTTCCATAATCATCAGATTTAATCAATATCTTAACTTCAGTAGCTTTTGCATCAAAGCCGTTCCATATATATTCTGCAATAGATGACAAATAACTATGATGTTTAAGTGCTTTTAGAATGCCTAATGAAGTAATTTGAATATTTTTCATATATTTCTACTTTAGAATTGATACTGCTATATGTTGGAACAATTTTGAAAACAAGTAAAATGAAAAAAATATTTTACTTAATACTTAATTAAGTCGACAAAAAGCGACAACATTACTAATAAAACAGAAAAGTACATAATCAACAATGTATCATAACGTAAGTGACATTAAACGTCTACAAAACATCGCCTCTCGTTCTTAGACGAAAAATTATGAGCGATCGCTATAAAGTGGCCGGGTACGCCATACTACCTTTACTATGTGTTTTCTAGTACATTACTAGCCAGTTGTGGCGAAGCGATGACCGAGTGCTGTGAGTTGGCTGCTGAGTTTTTCTACAGCGTTGGGTCAACAACTGGCGATTTGTGGCTGTTCTGTTGTGTTGATATCTCATTTAAACCGCAATTCAGAGATAAGTTATGCCAAATTGCCAGAACCTTGAAACATGGCGGTGTAACTTCAATTTTTTTTAAGAGGAAAGCGTAGGCGCAGCCCCTTAAAGTAGACATCGCCACCTCACAACCGCAAACCCTGCTAAAATCCCTGTATTCAGTACACTAACTACCATGTCTGGCAAAGGATTTGGACAACGCCAACCTACAAAAATCGATAAACTTGTTGAATCTGCGGTGCGTTATTGCCAACAGCGACAGCCAGAAGCATTAGACCAAATTTTTGACAATCTGCCTGTTAAGCTTAACCAGCAAGTGTTAGATGGTACAGTAGCAGCTTTAAAAAAAGACATTGATTGTCTCAGTTGGCTGTGTGGTTACTTTGCATCGGAAATTAACAGCACTTCAGACAACGATAAACCCTACCATCCCATTACCTTGTTATCAAAACTTTTGATTAAATCTGGAATGCAGCCATTCGTTGATTTTATGCCCTACATTGGTTGCCGCATTTCCATACTCAATAACGATAAATTTGAAGCGCTGCCGCCTAGAGTGCAAGCAGCAGTTAGAGAAGCTTTTGATGTGGTAGAAACTAGTGGGGAAGAGGCACAAAGAATAAATGAGGCATTGCTACGTGAGTTGGAAGTGTAATAGAACTGCCGGATGAGCGATCGCGCAAAGCGCCCGCAAAGCGCGATCGCACCCAAAACTTGTTAACCAGTTTATTGCTTCTGAGGGTAACTGAAGGCGATCGCTACTATTTAATAAACGCCTTGTAATCTTCAATTTTAGTAGCCAAGCGAGATGCTAGAAACGGGCTGGCATCGTGCAAAGCTTCATAAATCTGAATACCTTCTTCTCGATATCGAATAATTTTGTCTTGATTCCAATAATGTGGAGGTGCTTGGAGGTTGCTGATTCTATCTGCTAATTTTACCATCCATATTTCTGGCGGTTGCTCTTTTATCCTTCGTAAACTATCTGACATTTGGAGATGTTTTGCTAAACTTTCATCTTTAGTCAATGCAAGTACACCATTAGCTACTGATTCACCAAATTCAGTTTTTATTTCCTCAAAAGTGGTATCAGTATCTTCGATTGTGTCATGTAAGATAGCACATTGAATAGCAAGGTCGCCATCATGTTCTTTTTCTACACTTAAGGCTGCAATGACTTCCATACTTACAAAACTCAAGTGCATGATGTAAGGTATATTTGACCCTGGCACTTTTTGACCTTGATGTGCGTGTGCAGCAAACTTATAGGCTTTGATGTAACTTTCTTGTGACCAGTTTTGTAAGCTGAGTTGATATGTTTCCATTTGTCAATTTTGGTCATAGGATGTAGCGACGAGCGTAACGCTTGCAATAGAAGCGAGTTATAATTTCGCAGGCTCTAACAAAACCTCCAAACTGTTTTCCCACTCATCGAAGAACCCATCAGGCCATCGGTCAATTCTGCCGTCTTTATTAATGCGGGGTGACACAACTTTAATAAAAGCTTGATCTTGGTTGTGGTGACGTTGAAAGTAATGTAATTGCATATCTTCCGGCTCACTTTTACCACTATGTACCGCAAGACGAATACCGTTTAAAATCTGCTCACTATGAGTTTCTACCACAACTTGAACGCCACAGTTAGCAGCCAGTGCTAACAGCTTACCCAACATTGTTTGTGCTTGGTTGTGAAGTCCGGTTTCTGGGTGTTCAATAAGAATTAACACACCTGGACTGGAAGCGAGGATTGCAACGATAATTGGTAAAACGTAAGCAATGCCGTATCCAATAGGGTCACTAAATTTTAAGTTAACCAAATCCATATCTAGATGTGCATTAACTTGGATGCGTAGACCAGAACTTATTTCTCCCATCCATGCCTCAACTTGGTCTAGCAAATTTATTGATTTTGCTTGCGGGTGAGCGAGTTCGGCGATAGGGATTGGTTGACTACCGTAGGTATAAAGAAAATGTGCTGTATATTCGCCAAGCGCACCAATTTGTTTAAGTTCTTGCACTTGGTAATTTAAGATTCCTGATACAACTTTTGCACGTTCTGATTGAAGGTGATAAAGTTGCCCGTTGAAAATGCTTGACTGATAAACATCGGCATCAACAGAGTTGAATCCACTCTCTAAAAAATTTGCTTCTCTCTCTAATGAGTTGTATTTAAAGTGCCATGTTCCTTTAGTTCCGTTTTTTAAACTAAGCTCAAATCCTACGTAGTCTTGTTTGGCATTTTCATACAAAGCATCATTAGCTGTGCCAATATTTACCAAGTTTCCATTGAGCAATAAACCAGTGCTTTGTAGTAAATTTTGCTGGTAAGATTGATGCAGCAGTGATAGTGCTTGCAACACAGAGGATTTAGCAGTGTTATTGTAACCAGAGAGTAAGGTAAGCGATTTGAATTCAATCAATTGATTCTCAAATGCTTTAAAATTTAGCAGCCGTAATGAGCTAATCATTAATAGTTAAAATATAGATGTTCTCCGATTTTATTATAGTTTGTTTATCTAAAGCGATTTTGTAAGAATCTTGTTGAGCAAACCTGTGTATGACAAAATTTTAAATATATTTTGTTATTTACATTTGTGATAATTAATCAAAAATACTAGCAATTTATCAAGATTGAATTGGAATTATAAATGGCATCTGAAAATTTTCAAGAACTTGTTAATGTTGCAATCCAAGTAGCGACCAGAAGAAATAAAATAATGGCAGTCTTCCAGCTTGATAACACTTATTATATAGTTGATGCTAGGGAATGGGAAAATGGTCGTGCGTATGGGCAATATATCATGACAGTAGAACCTGTGCAAAATTAAGCATCAGATGTTTCATATTGTTGAAACTTTTTCCAATCAAACTCAAGAGTCAGTATTTCAAATAGTTTTGGTGACAGCACCTCTAACTTTATAGGTTCACCAGTATAAATGACCTCTGGAAAGTCTTGAGGGTAAAAGATTCCGTGAGGAATACCCTCTCCTTTTAACCACATCCTAGCTCGGTAATCGATGCGATATCCATTTGGTAAATCAATCCAGAAATGCGGCTCAACCTTTTGATTTTGCAAATTTAAAACCCCAAACATTGGCTGATGCTCAATGCCGTGATTAGTTAGTACGGTGTGACAGATGCGAGTCATGCCATCACATTCAGTTTGAGAAGAATCATAGGGGTCAAGGAGTTGTTTAATTATTTCCCTTTGTGTCACTTTCTTACTCCTCAATTAGTTCCAACCCAGTCTCTCTAGCCACCCGTTGAGCTACAGATTCTCTAAATGGGCGAGGATTAGCTTGCAACCACTCAGAAAATTCATGTATTAAAATCTCGTTATAAATATCAAGATGTTCCTCTAACCAATCTGCTTGTAATTCAAAACCAAGGTCTTGAAGGGTGATGATAACGCAGGCATAATTGAACATATTGCACAGTCCACTAGCCCTAACCTCAGCCAATGCTTCCATTAAAAGCGGGGGGCGATGCCTATTGTCTACGCTGCTTTTCATTTCAATATCACCTACTCTTCGGACACGGCTAAGTTTTGCTCTTGCATGATTGGTGTCATCAAATGGAATATCTTCGTTAGCCCCTGGTGCAATGATTCTTGAGAGAAGTTATAGCCACGTTCAACAGCCATAGTTATGATTGCAGCGTTATCTTTTGCACCCATTGCTTCCATCAGTCGGTCTAACAACAGTTGATCTTGGAGGGCTGCTGCAAAAAACTCCATAACTTGTAGTTCGCTTTGAGCAGCATTTAGTGACTCATTCATTTTTAGACTCCTCTTGCCGAACCTCTACCACAATAACATCAAACCCTTCCCACTCCTGGACAGTAAACCCCGCCTCGGTTTCTTCTGGATACCGCCGTGCCATTTCTTGCCATGCAGCTTCTTCGTTGATTGCCCAGATGTAATGACCCTGGCGTTCTCTAAGGTCATCGCGCCCAGTGCAGTCATGAGTATAGAGGGCGTTACGGGTGCAGCGATATTCGCGCATATTTTTTTTTGGAAACCAGACGTTGCACCTGCTATTTTAGAACGTTACTGGATATTCAAACTCTGATTTCCAGCCATGATTACTTCCAGTTCCTAAACGGGATTGTGCTTTCCTATACTTGCACTGCAAAAAATTTCGCCGATGTTTTGTTGTGTTGCCCGTTTGTTGAATAAGTGTTTCGCGTAGTGGATGGTTGCTGGTAATCAAAAATTCGTTGCGGTTGTGTAGGCGATCTAAATACTTAATATCTGGGAGTCTATCAAATTTTCCTCTTTTGCCCCGGTTACATTCGGTGGATGACAACACTAAATTCCATACACCATCGATATTGCTTATGTATTCGTTCAAAGAGTAAGGAATAAAGTGGTCTACATCAGCTAAGTTTGTAGAACCTGGCTCAATCGAAATATCTGCAAATGAGTAAAAACATTTACCTTTTTGATAGCCGTTGAGGGCATCTCGGCATGAAGTAACATCTACCCGCCGCCTGCGATCGCTAAATGTAAACAGCAGTTGGTTGTTTGGGTCGTAACCAATAGATATCAAATTGCGCGAAATGTTTAGTTCCCAAGCTGTCTCTACAAGCCGCCATCGTGCTTCGACTTCGTGGGGTAAGTTTTCAGACTGAAGCTTTTCTAACAGTTTAAATAGCTCATTGGTCAAGATAATACCTTTATTTGCCCCTCGGCGCTCATCCACAAAAAACCGTACCGCCGTCTCTCCGACGCTAAGGTTATGGAATGCATCAATCACATTTTCAAAGCCACGCTGCACTGTGGTGTCAATCAATCGTGTTTTAGTTATGTCTCCGGTGTTAAACTTGCGGCAAGCGTCTAAAAAGCGGCTAGAAACTGAGGTAGTTTGCTTATCCACAATTTTTAAATGCTCGATAATATGTCTCGAATACGGTTCTGCTAAATCTTCCAAGGTGATGATACTTTTACCCTGCGGTGCTAATTCTAACAATGACTTTGCCAACGCAAATTTATAACACGCAACGTTTTTACCAAACAATATAATTGCTCGCCAGTAATCCTCTAACTTCGGGTCAATCGCCAGAAACTTTGACTCGCTCATTGTATTTTTAGATACTTATTACTTCGGCTAAAGCCTAGCTTGGGAGTAACTAAAAACACCTCGGTTACATTACGGTTATCGGTATTAGTTAGCTAATATTTGCTGTAGAATATGCGGGTTGTAGCTGCACGCTCATCATGACTCATCGGTATCCATTTAGCACAATGCACCCAGCCGCATATTACGGACAGCGTGTAGGGGTTTACTTCAACCTGCATTACCACGTCTTTTCACTCAAGAAAGGAGGAAAAAGCGGGTCGCTGCTAACTCATGCTGGGGTGTGTCAACTAACCAATGCGGTGTTTGAGGTTGAGCGCAAGGGACGAGAACGTGCGATCGCTCAAGGTCGTAAAAATGTCCACGCCTATGTTGTGGGTATTTTGCAGTCGTTAGGGTGGGATCATCTGAGTGATAACGCAGTGCGATCGCTCATAGGATTAGGCTACCAGCGAGTGACATATAACTTGCATCCCGACCACCCACTGTTTTATTGCAAAGATGTAATGCCTTATACACCAATAACTACTGCTAAAGCGGTTATTTTAAACGATAAAATTGCTCTAGCTCTAGTTGAGTAAATCAGTAAGAATTTGTGGCAGATGGCAAACGACCTATACAGTTATGTGAATAATGACGAAAAATCTCGCCTACTACGTCAATAAGTTTGCCAATCTCAGGGTATCCCGTTCTAGTGGGGTTGCACCGAATAAACCTATTTTGGTGCTATCAATTATTGAACTGATAAGCCAAGGGGAAATAAGGCAAAATCAAGTTCCTTTATCGGCTGAACTCATCGCCACATTTCTTAAACTGTGGAGTCACCTGGAGCCAGTACGCAAACCAGATATTGGGCAACCGTTTTTCTACCTTAGAAGCGATGGCTTTTGGCATTTTCAACCCAATCTCGGATTTGAATTAACGGTTACATCTAAAGCAAAAATTGTTACTCCTGGGGCTATTCGGCAGGCAGTTGAGTACGCCTACCTTGATGATGAACTCTGGTCACTGCTGCAAAACGAGAGCGAACGCACTGTACTAACCCACACACTCATTAATTCATGGTTTAACGATCGCACACAAGATATCGAGTCATTATTGCAAGTCAACGCCTTTGCTGAACTACAAGACCAGTTGCAACGCACTGGTGGCAAGGTCTACCAGCCAGAGGAATTAGAAGATGAGCAAGCTGTAATTGTACGAGATGGTGCTTTTCGCAAAATTGTAGTTTCAACTTACAACCAACGCTGCGCGTTTTGCGGGTTACAGATACTCGATATCAATGCTCAGAATATCGTTGACGGCTCACACATCAAACCATTCTCCCAGTTCTACGACGACCGCATCAATAACGGGCTGTCACTGTGCAAAAATCATCACTGGGCATTTGACCGCTTTTGGTTTACTATCAACGACGATTACACCATTATTGTTGCTGACAACCTGCGGGAAGATTCACCCAACGCCAAACCAATGCGGGAATTTAGGGGCAATGGCATTATCTTACCAAGCCAACAACAGTATTATCCTAGACTTGATTCTCTACAATGGCATCGTCAGGAGTTTTTGCGGCGGGCAGCCTAAATTTTGATATTTAAATTAGCGTGCCTTGTATTATCATAAAGCGGGATATAACTTACATTTGTAATCAGGCGAGTATGTAAAATGCAAAACGATTCGACTATCGAAACAGAATTAGGATACTTTCAACGCTACAGCTTAATTGAAAAATTAGTACGACGTTTTGCAAAAATTAATGGCTGGGAAATTGAAGAGAATACAGATATTTTTAATACTGAAAATCATCGAATTCATCTTTTGATAACAATGGCAGAAGCGGCTATTGAAGAAGTAGAAAGTGAAATCAACGTTTATGCTAATGAAGAAGAAATAGAGAGTTAATTAAAAAAGTTATGTATACTGCTTACCCCTATGTAATCAAAAATGATAGCGGTGCATACCTGCAAAACGATGCAACGATGTCAAACGCCATCTGGGGCAATATCAACACCGCAATGCACATCCGCCACTAAATCGGTGCAGTAACAATTCAAGAAGTAACAGGCGGCTGGGTCTACCAACTCAACGGCGATCGCTATGAATACAATTTTGTCAGCTTGTAAATACATAGTTTACTATGTAGAATATTAAGAGTAAGCGATCGCACATTCTGACTATCCCCATTAAAACCATCATGAAACTGCAACGTATCGAAGCAGGTGAATATCTTACTCCTGATGGTAGGTTTTATGTCCGCAGTACTTACTACTCCAACGGAATACCCGGACGGAGTAACACCAGCACAGGATGGTTGATTAAGGATAGAAGCGGGGCAACCCCGTTTCAAAGAAACCACCATAAAAGTAACCTGCGGCGGGTGGATACGCTGACAGAAGCGAAAGAAATTATTGCTCTAGTTGTCGAGTGCGATCGCAAAGAGCAGACATTACGCGATGCTGGATGGCAGAAGCAAGAAAACTGTCAACCTCCTGGTGTATGTTGGTTATCTCCCTATACAGGTAAGTTGTTAACTCGAAGTGAAGCATTGCTGGAATTGAGTTTGATGTCGTGAGCAATAATCCTATGACGAATGAAGAGAGAGCATCTCTAGAAAATGCCATCAAAATTTATGTAGAAATGGGTGTACTAAATCGAGTGTCACAATCAACAAAAACATTTTTAGCTCGTGTTCCAGGTATAGATACTCGGAGGCTACAAACTCTCATTAAAAACCAAAGTCAAGAAATTGCAGCAATGGCTGGGGCTAAAGATGTGATTTATAAAACTGGTGACTATCTCCCTTCGGGTCGTGGTGCTTTCGGTCTTAGGAGTGGTGGTGAACGTGCGGTAAATATTTCACCATCAATTGAGTTTATTTTTTAATAAAAAAATATGAACACATTAGAACTAAAACCAGGGGATAAAATCGGAGTATTTTTCTATGATGACAAGCGTGGCACTAAAGCCGTAATTGAAGAAGTTATACATATTTCATCTAGTGGTACAATTACTCTCAAAAATGGCACTCGCTACAACCGAAATGGAAGAGAAGTAGGTGCTTTGGGCGAGGGAACTTATTTATGTACCACAGAAAAAGCTCAAGCTGTTATAAAGAAAGCAGAACAACGTAAACAACAAAAAGAAGAAGAATATAAGGCATACATAGCATCACCTGAAGGTAGACGTGATAAAGCTGCGGCATCATCAGTAAATGCTGCTATTAAAGCACTCAATCAATATGGCTGGTATGCTGATGTTGATGGTCACATGGATGCTATGGAATCAGAAATTGAGCAAATTATCAAAAAATATGTCAGCGAACACGAACCTATTAGCTAAAGATTCAGGTATTTCATTAATTGAGGTTAACTTTTATGTTTGAACCAAACGCAGAAGGTCAAGTCAGACTGTACTTTACAGAAGAGAAAATTTGTATTGGTTCATATAAAGAAGTAGAAAAGTACGAGCGGGAAACCAAAAACAGCTATTGGGCATCTGAGTTTTTTGAATTACCACCAGACTATAACCCAATTGGTAAAACAGCAGATGAAATTAAGTTAGCTGTCAGAGAAGTACTTTTATCAAAGTTGCTGAAAAAAAGCTTAGGTCTGTGATTTAACCTTATATGTACTACGGATACCGTTGCTATACCAAAGAAGATAAGCCTTTGGGTTGGCTATACACATTTGACTCTAATCTTGAATATGCTTTTATCAATAAAAGTTTCCATTTGTGCAAGCGATGGAAAACAGAAAAAGGAGCTAAAAAACACTTCGATCATTACAATAATAATTGGCAGTTTAAAAGTAAAGGAGGCTATCTCAAAATTGAGGTAATGCCAGAAATTACTGATAATGGAAAAGAAAAATCTTCTCAGCAGCGATGGAATGAAGCCAATCGTGATGCACTTTACCAAGCTCAAGAAAATTACAACCAGAAGCGCCCTATAATGTCATTTCGTCCAAAAGCCGAACTGTTGGAATGGCTGGACGAGGAACGCGAAACTGATGACAATGGTGAACCAGAAACTGATGCTTCACTCTTAAATCGGAAGTTAGAAAAACTTAGACAGTTAGAACAAAAAGATTTTAGCGATTCGTTTAAGGGAAATTAAAATGCCAAATAAAATATTAAAGTTTGAATTAATTGAAGGGCTACCAGAAGACAATGGAACTTATTTTGTATTATTAGAAGATGGTTCCATCAAAGAAGGATATTTTGGCTCATTCTCTTTTCCTCATCATCAAGAAGATATTGTTAGAATTGCTAACTGTGAAGATAAGCAATTTCATTATGAAAAATTTATTGGTTGGCTAAAACCTATAGAATGATTGGTTTTAATACAATAATTTATATATAAAATAAAAATCTGAATATATTTATGTAAAACAATGAAAGCAGAACAATTAAAAACTATAATTATTAATATTATTAATGAAAAACCAAGGTTTTTTGATGGTGTTTGCGCTAAAGATATTAAAAATTTGCTCTTGGAACATTACGAAATTTCTGTAAGTGAAAGAACAATTATTAAAGTAATGATGGAAATAATAGATGAGGGTCAGAATAAATTTGGTGGTTCTGGTTATGTTTGTGGTGATGAGAGTACACTAACATGGGGGGATGAACATAGTAATGCAAATTCAAAACTGAGAGGACTACATAAGTATTGGTGGTTTAATATTTAGATAATAAAAATAATTTGACTGAAGAATTAGCAAAAAAGTATTTATAATGAGCATTAATTTAGACCGTCTGCTAGCAATATTAAAAGAACAAGCAGACTTGATTGATAAACTTAACACACGTTCTGATTTCCGCTATAAAAGTACACAAAGGCTAGTTTTGGATTATGGTAAACCTTTTGTAACTCAGGTTAAATCACCATTCAAAGGTGAACGTAAAGCTTGCTTTGAAAACTGCTTAAAAGGATTGTTGAGGTATCCAAACCTAAACTATTGTGAAGGATTTGCTATTAGTGAGGATATTGATATAGCTGTATCCCATGCTTGGTTAGTAAATAATGATGGAGAATTAATTGATCCAACTTGGATAGGTGAGCGGTTTAAAGGTAGTGCTTATTTTGGAGTAGTCTTTACCGATGATTTTGTAAGAGAAATAGCCCAAAAGACTAAATGCTATGGAATCCTAGATAACGACTATATGAATGAACACCAACTTAAACAAGAAGGATTTCCAACTCACGCACTTCATCCCATATTTCACTATTCTGTAAATGTGCCTGAGTGAAACAGTTTTGGGTGCGATCGTGTTATGCCATAATATTCAGTATTCTATTAATATTGCAGTGACGAAGATATGTTAGTTGGTGCAGCACTGCGTAAAACAGGTTCTAGTTGGGAATTTGCATCAGAGGCAGCATTAGAAGATTTTGTTTGGGATAACCTACAGCAATTATCAGGCTTAACACCTTTAAAACGACAGTATGCTGTTAAGGGCGAAATCTGCGATATCTTAGCACTTAACAACACGAGACAATTAGTAATTTTAGAACTCAAAAATGCTGAAGATAGATATGTTGTCCAGCAATTAACTCGCTACTACGATAACTTACTAGACGAAAAACCATTTCAAGAGCAAATTGATTACAGGCAGCCTGTCCGGTTAATTGCGATCGCACCCTCATTTCACAGACATAATTTGATTGACCGCAAACACACAAAGTTGATAGTTGATTTTTTGCAGGTTACTGTTGCCCAGATTAATCAAAATTTTCACTTACAACTGCAAGATACTGATACTAATCAAACTTGGTCAATTCCAATTACCTATCAGGAACTTGATATTAGCAGTACATCAAGCAATATTCCAGACCCACCGCAATTACTTTTAGATTGGCTTGGTGCTTGTACTGGAGAAGAACAGCAAGCAATTCTTAAACTTAGAGAAAAAATTCTGAGTTTTGATGAGCGAATCAAAGAAGAAATTGAAGGTAAAAATACCATTAGATATGGAAGGGGTAAGACTAAACCATTAGCTGAGTTTTGTTTTCAAAGAAAGATTAATAAACCAGTAATATTTCTGTGGCTGCCAACTCCAAGCTCATTATTATTTGCAGAAAGAAGACAAGTGATTGGCAGAATGAGGCTGTGGATGGCTGGATCTGTTGTTACCCATGTTGGCCATATACCAGAAGGTTTCGGTCGGATGAGGCTGCAATCTGAATGGGATGCCATGCCACGAGAAAAAAGACCTAGAAATTTGTATTGGAGCCTTTCTTATAAATCATTTTCTCCTGTGGTAATTAACACTTATAAGGAGTTAATTGCAAATCCTGATTCCCTAGAATCATTAGCAGATTTAGCACTTGGCAAGTGGTTAGCAAGAATATAAATTATTCTGATTTAATCATCTGGAAATTGCCAATATGAAATACTTTCTACATCTTTGCTACTGCATTGAATACAAGTAACATCAAATTTTGAATCCATCCACTCATAACCGCAAGTACGACAGTGACAGAAAATATTATTGCGGTTGGCATCTTTTATACCCTGATGCCATTGTTGTAGTTGCTCAGGATTTTGAAAAGGAAAATATCAGACATTCTCGTAAGCCTCTTATCGTTACAAAAAAAGTTTACCCAAACGGTTGCCCCCACCGCTCCCACATTTCCTTGTTAAATGGCGATCGCCACTTCAAAATTAAACTCAACTCCAACTCCTGCCGTGCGCGTCGGTCAACAGGGGTGTCCCACCAAAAAGCGATGTTGACTGCTGTTTGCAACCCATAGCGATAATGTAAATCTTGGTAGCTGGCTATGTAATCCTTGCAGGCGTGAATCCCTTTCCACCGCTTGTTACTTCTGCAAGTTTCCCCCACATACAAAATCAGGTCAGCCGCAGAATCAACAACAAAGTAAAGACACGCATCGCCGGGGCTATCAGCTGGCATTCGGTAAAACGAGAGCGATCGCACTGACAACTGCAACGGATCAATCCTGTCTGGGCCGCAGTGCGCCGGGGCTAGATCAAATAATGCCGTCTGTTGTGGTGGCTGAATTTCCCTTACTACCTGCTGATAGTCAAAGATTTGCGCTTTCCACTTCAGCAGTACTGCCTCGCTCATCACCAGCGCCTCTGTTCTAGGTGCTGGTGTGGGTTTCACTTCTGGAAATAGGTTTAGCTGGTTGGGTTCCAAAGTCATCACTGGGAGTTACAAAGCAGATTATCTCTCAGAACTGAATCGAGTAAACCTGTTAACAGCTGTAGTTCTCTTGGAAAGTGAGCGATCGGTTATTCTTCGGACTTCAAATTGTGCTTTTTGATTATTTCCTGGTTCTCAGGTTTATTGAGCCAATCTTCTAGAGCCTCAGCGATCGTATCGCTTAGGTTTTTATCTTTGAGGGCTACTACTGCCCGAAACAATCGGTTTAACTCTGGAGAAACATAGCCCCGTAATTCCTTCTTCTCGCTCATCAACCTTGCACAGCGTACAACGGCTTAATTTTTGCACAGCTTTTTAGGATATTTTGATTTAGCGGTTTATCCTATTATCCGATTGTCCTATTTCGGCGATATGATTGTGAGTGTTGCAACGCGCAACGGCGAAGCGATCGCCCCTCGGCTGGACACCAAACAGAGCGATCGCGGATGTTTACCCCCATATTGGGAGACTAATAAATGATGACACAAAACTTTTTGTCAGGTGCTAACAACCCCACCACCAATCAAACATCCTCTGAAGCAACCCCTCTTAAAGAACCGCTCAAACATCTGTTGATTGGTTCTTCTAAAGCTGTAACTAGCACAATTCACTACTTGCAGGTGATTGGCTATGCAGATGTTGGAGATTGGAGTCCTTTACTACCCAGTCCTAATGCTGGTGAAGTCATGAGCATTTTGAATAGACCTATTGTGGTGAAATAGTCATCACGCCAAATCTAAGTAATAGATGCCCCCAAGCGGGAGCTATTTTTTGGCGGTAATTTGAGAAGGTCAAAAGTGCGATCGCTTGACCTCCAGTTCTGTGGAAAGGGAGCGATCGCCCTTCATGCCTTCATTCTTAGAGAAAGCCCCCAGGCGATAGCCCAAGCCAGACATCGGAATGTACCGCCCTTTTTCAAAGAAGGAAGCGGGGATGCTCTGACACGGAAGGGAGAGATTTAAATGATAAATGATTGTTCGGACTTGACATGAATCATGAGCTAAAATATTTAGTATTTTTGTACTAAAAGTAGCTATGAGCAAAGAAGACATTTTAGGTCAAATATCTGGCGAAGATTGGATAAAAAAAGGTGGTTTAGATGTCCCCGACGATATTTTTAGCGCCTTAGAAAGTCCGTTTGATTGGTTCGACGAGTTGAAACCTATCAGCTTTTCCAGAGGAAATTTACCCACCATAGAAAATATACTTAGCTACTTTTCTGAGAGCGAGATAAGTAATATCGTAAAAAGTTCGTCCATTGAAATACTACGAACTTCCTACGGGATAAACAAGTGTTTTAATTCCAAGGTGTACAATAATTTGGCTGCAAAAGGCGACCAGCTTGCAGCTAGTTTAAAATTAAAAACTCGTGACCTTCAGATTTATAATGCCGCTATTCAAGCAAACAATTTATTCTTGAATATAGGTTTGTTGAACAAGCAACTTAGTTCTAACAGTTATGACGGACAAATGGGAGAGGTTTCAATTTATCAGAAAGTTAAAGCAACAGAAATTAAAAACAAAGATTGGTTGCAGAGTCTAGCAGAGAAAATTCAAGAGAAAGCAGTTCAGATTTTAGAACCTCTGCTTGACCAGTTACAAGAACGAAAAGATTATATTCCAGAAGAAGTAATTAGAGGTATTCAGATTGTCAGGGAAAAGGTATTAGACGAATTTGCAAAATTCTATATTGATTTAGAGAAAAGTTTATTAAAGATAAAGAATGATTTTGCTGAGGGCATTAGAGCATTGAAGAAAAAAGCTCTAGAACCTTTTCTGGCTGACATGAGAGAGTTAAGGAAAAAAGTACTAAATCCGGCAATTAAAGATTTTCGCAAACTTATAAACAAACTTAACAAATTATTGGCAATAATAAAAGACGAAAAATACAAAAATGATTCGGTTGGCGGCTATACAATTTCTTCAAGTTTCTCACCCAGCGCGATTATCCCTGTTGCTTCGCCGAGTGTTATTGATGTGATTGGTGTGGTAAATGCGATCGCTTCTGGATTGCTGCAAACATTGATCCTCAAAGGCGTAGCTATCCCCGCACAGTTAGCAGAAGCAGTAACTAAAACAGTGACTAGTCTTGTTCTGAAGGGATTAAACGCATCTGGTGCTGAAGCAGTTCGCTACATCGCTGGAGGAGTCCTAAGAGGTGCAAAAGACTTACTTCCCGCAGTATTTAATAACACTGGAATGTTTGCAGGGGCTTGGAGTTTTCTGACTTCATGCGCTCCCTACATAATTGCAGCAGCAGTGATTATTATCATTACGATTAAGTTGAGTCAAAAGGCTGATATCGGTAACTGGATAACAGTATTAGCAGTAGGTAATAACAATCAGGAACCTGATACAGTATTTGCTAGACTCCTTGGTGATGCTCAAGAAAAGCTTAAGGACTTGGGCAAAATTAAAGAAGATTTGATTCAAGAAACAGGGAAACAGTATACCAATGTCTACGCATTTTCATTTGATGGAGATGCGAGAAAACTATGTATTGATATGAGTTTGGCTGTACCAATTCCTATGAAAGATGAAATAGCTAATACATTATGGACTGAGTTTTCTACAAATTTTGATTTCTTGAGTAAAGAGTAAAGAGTATGAGTATTCAATTTAAAAACACGAGATATTTACCAGATGCCTCTCAGGGTAGAATCGAGACTGTTTCTGAGTGGCGGGTATGGAGTTGCAAGCATAAAAACTGGTCAGAAGCACCTGTTGTTGTTAGCCGCAATATATTACTTGCAGGACTTCACCCTAAATTAGAATTTTGTATTGGGGAAATTGAGAAAACCGAAACTAACCCGCGATCGCTAGACTCATTCAAGCCAAAGGGATATGAGGCTGCTTTCTTTTTGGATATGGCAAGTGGTTCTAGGAATCACGGCAGATTTACGTTTACTAATAAACAGACTATAGGTAAGAAATATTACGGCGAGGCAGCCAAAGACCAATGGAAACGCATTATCTATGGATCAATTCTGCACACTGGCTGTAAGAAAATGGTCTATCAACAAATGAGATTCATCGTCGTTGATGATGAAGCTAAAGATGATGATGGCAATTTCTTGGATGACCAAGTAAACAATATTCACTGGGAAAGTGGTGATTCTCATGCCAAAGCTAGTAAACGTCTGATGCAACTTTTGGGCTTACCTGCTGACCCAGATGGTGATAACAACTATGTAGATGAAGGTAGACCGCTACAGTTTCGCGCTGCTTTGTGGGGTGAATGGATTGGCAAGGGTACAGTTGCCTACAACCCCAAGCTTGATGATTTTGGCGCTGATTTAGTAATTCCACTATCCTCACTCAAGGGCAATAAACCGACACTGGGCAACCATGAAGGCAAGATTCTCATGGGGTTAGTCTTTGAAGCAGAAGAACGCCGCGCTAAACCAGGATGGATGTTGTTTCAATGGTTTGATTTCGGGACTTTACAAAAAGACAAGATTATTAGTCGGTTAGAAGAAAAGTGCGATCGCTTATCCAAAGCCTACAACAGTATCACTGACTTAGCTGAAATTCTGAGAATCGACCAGTCTGAAGCTGAAGCCGAACTTGAAGAAGGGTCTGACAAGCTTCAATCGGAAGCTGAGTATGAGAACACAATGATCCGCATCATCCAGGCAGATAAACAAGGAATATTGCTGCTGCACCCCTATGTTGTGCGGCGGGTGAAAGAGCGTATGCAAGCTGTCTGGTTGAATTTAGCTAAAGCCGCAGGTGTGCGGTTCTATTCACTTATGGCACAACCTGACGAGGTGCTAGCTCACTACCACATTGTTTTACCTGATGGACGAATTAAAGGACGAAAGGTATTTTGCGCTCCTGACTTTGAAGAGGGCGAGTACATAGTTTTCTGCAATCCCATGCGGCACTGGGGCGATTGTCAACTGTGGGAGAACCTTCATGAAGGAACTTACATCAACAGCACCGGTATTATGGCTGCACCCCGTTTACTTCTTCTAAACCTGGGGCGCGATACCGATGGGGATTTTATTCAACTCGTTAGGAGTAGTGCGTACCCAAATATGAGGGAGGCGATCGCTAACTTTGATGAACCTCCAGCAACGAAGAAATTTCCTAAAATGGCACTGACTGGCAACTTACAACAAATTGCCATCAACTCAATGAACGACTTAACGGGGATTGTTGCCTCGCTGTTGGCAAGGGCGCGTTCTGGCGGTTGTGAGCAAATCGTTTTAAACATTCCTGCTGGGGGTGAACAGAAACAAGATGAGGAAATGCGGATTATCGATTTTCTCTCTCAGCAAGTGCAAATCGCGGTTGACTCTCTCAAGAGTGCTTACCCCAATAACACCAATGGGTTAGATGCTGTTAAAGCGTTTCTGAATGAACAAGGCGCTGAGTCTCCTTGGCTAAAAGACTTCAAAGAACCAGCCTGTTACCGTGACCGTCCTTGTGCAGTAAAAGCAGATGCTCTTGATACCGTATCCCGCATAGTTCAAACAGTTAATTCAAAATGGAAAGCACCAGACCTCCGGCTTGATTCCTCACCTAGAACTTACGAAAAGGTTTTGTTCAATGATGTAAGTTATGCACCGGAACAATTAGCGATCGCTATTTCTCACCGGGACACCTACCGAGATGCAATGCGAAAAGCTATTGAATGGAAAGAAGCCAATGATGGGTCTACTAGATTAATTCGGGAAACTGCGGAGGCAACAAAGGCCAGTAAGCAAAACATTCTGGAAACTGCCAAACCTGACGGCACTTTTTACGAAGCGATGTCTTGGGTTAGTGCCTACTGGACAGTGGCACATCAGGCGGAAACTGGCGATGCTGGATTAGTGTTTATGATCTTCGCTGACGAAATTGTGGAAAAGCTCAAGAACTCTAAACCAGAGGAAGCCAAGGTTATTATTTGCTACGCAGTTCAGCACGGTTCTTGGTCAGCACCACAAAAAAACCCTTGGAAAGGGCAAGAGGTAATGGTTCGTGCTTACATTCGTGAAGTTTCTAGCAAGCAATATCTAGCCCTTGAGATGAAATGGGAGGGTGCAAAAACTCAAATCGGCTGGTTTCACTTAGGAAATATTGGTGAAAAATATCGTCCCTATATGCTCCCAGGAATTACTAAAACCATGAAGATTTACTCAACTAGATTGAAGGATTCTAAAACAACTGAAGTTACACTTTTTGATCCAAACATGACCGAAGAAGAAATCAAAGACTATCTTTTCTTCAAATAGCTATAATTAGCTATAATCATGTGAAGGTTTTGCGTTTGTTTTCTAATTATGAACTCCCACTTATCTGAATACATTCAGTCTTCAACTGGTTACAACAAGACAACTGTTGATAGCATTCTTGAGTCTTTCATTAATTTTGTACAAGTTTCACTTCGTAAAGGGGAAAATGTCAAACTAGAAAAATTTGGGGTTTTTTCTCACAAAGATTTACCCGAACGTGACGGCAGAAATCCCAAAACAGGAGAAGCAATTAAAATTTCTGCCAGACGAAAGGCAGTGTTTAAATTTGCTAATACATTTTCGATTGAACCTGACCCTGCTGTTTCGCAGTCTGTATTGCCAGTTGAGCAAAATAAAACCGAAGTTTCTAAAGTCCCCCCACCAATTCCACTAGAGCTACTAGCAAGTGGTACTGAAAACTTGTGGCATATACAAATCAATGGTCAACCTGTTGAAGTGCCTGAGTCTCAACTTGTTGCCAAGGGGTTAACCGAAACAACTCCGTTATGGAGTGAGCGCACTGGTTGGAAACTTGCTCAAGACATCCCTGAACTAGGTTACTTATTTAAAAAAGCTGCTTAGTTTGATGCAGAAAAAAATAAACCCTCCGGTCAAATTAAGGAGGGTTATATTTTGGGCATTAATTTGTAGAAAAAGAATTAAAAATAAAAAAATACCCTGAACCAAATTAGTCCAGGGTTATAGATGGAAATGGGCTGTCAAACTAGATGCAATTAGGTCTGAATTAACAGAGTCTGTGCGTAAACAGTTTCGCTACCTACTGTTCCGGTGATAAACAAACCAACGGGAGCATCGCTTGGGCTGTCAACGTACCATATTTTTGCATCTGTTAGTTGCTTGAATACTTCATACAATTGCACGTAGTACTCAACTGCTTCAGCTTCGCTAGCTAGGCTTTCTAAAGTTGCAGTTCCAGCATCAACCATATCACTCTGATTTTTGAGTTCTGCGATCGCATTATTGGCAAGTGGCACAAACACTTCGTCCAACGTCTTACTAGTGATAATGCGATCCTTGGGAATGCTATTAGAAGTTGCACCAGCCTTAATGCGTAAACTTCTATCCAAAGACAAGAGTTTGTCACTGTCAATAACTGCTTTTGTTCGTCCAGGCTTTAGCGGTGAGTCACTTTCCGATTGCCCCCAAAAGTTATAATCTTTCAGGACTGCATTTAATGTTTTAACTGCCAAACTTGCGGTTTCAAAAGCCATTTTCTCTCCTGATTTGTAGGTAGGCTTTAAGTTTTAATACTGCCTAGTTTAGCAAAGGTAGTACAAATTAACTATATTTAAAATATTTTTTTCATTCTGAATTAATCTTGAATGATTCGAGAAAATACCGGATGTCTCAAGCTTTTTATAGAACTACTAGAACTATTAGTGATGCCCATATAAATTACCTCAATCTTAGCTCCAGTATATTTGGATTGATTAGCCCAAATATCTAATCTTTCTGCATCAGTAAATCCCGTGCCAACTTTGGATTTTACTGTGACTTCACCTGCCTTACCTTCAACAGAAAGTTTCCCCAGACTTTTGTAATATTTGCCAGTACCTTTGTGAAAGTCCGTGACAATAAACGTGCCCTTCTCAAAGTTTTTGACTTTCAGTAGGTGTTGCGATCGCCCCTGGTAATAGGCTACGTCTGGATGCCTTAACATCGTTCCTTCATCGGAAGCACCGGAATCTTTATTAAGTTGGTTTTGAGTTTGCACAATCACCGGATTAGTTTCGATAACTGTATACGGCACTGCTACGACTGCCGATTGACTAGCAGGAATTATTTCTTGAATTTTACTAACCATTGCCTCTGTATTCGCCCAGGTGGTGTTGTCTTTCCACAGACCGAATACATGGAACTGAACACGCTGTTTTTGGGTAATGTCATAGCCTTTGCGATCGCGGACTATTCCTGATATGACATCAAATTTTTCATCAGTAATGTAAAGCTCTCCGTCAATAACATAACCAGCTTGTGCTATCTGGGCGCAGACATTCTCGATATGTTCAAGGCCAACATATTTTGTTTTTAACGTCCGGCTTATTAATCCTTGACCGGGAATATATAACCCTCGAATTCCATCCAGTTTTGGGGTTGAAAACCAATTGTTAACGCTATAGTTTTTAGTCGGGCTATAAGTATTTGCAAGCTGACAACTAAACATAAATATTGTAGTACAGATGTTCTATGCTAACTTAAAAAAATCCCTCGCTGATTTCAACGAGGAATAAATTTTCAATTGCCAAAACTAAGCCCATTTACTAGCGGTGACTATCATTTCACCATTTGATTCTGTCTGAGATTCAATATCAAAACCTTGGGCAATTAGGGCAGCGATTGCGTTCTCTTTGGCGTACCAAGGAGTTAGGGTTTCCATAAATTTCTGGGCATCACGCTTTGAACCATCACGGGTTAGAAACTGAAACTCTCCAGAATCACTAAGTTTAAATCCAAAATCGTAACCTCCTTGATAGTTTTGCACTCGTCTAATAACAAGTTCTGCTATCTTGCTATTCCCAAAAGGATCGTGAATATCAGTGTTATGCTCCAGTTTTGCTCCTTGGAGAATGCCATTAAGTCCATCGTCAATCATTTCAATTAGAACTTTCTCAAGAACTTGCGGGTTTTTGATAGTGGTTCTGATATGGGTTAGGTGAGACATTATTCTGCTCCGGTAAAATTGATGAAATTGGGCGGGTCAAAGGTGTTGTAATTTCAAAAATTGGTTTTTGGAAGTAACGGACAGCTTCTATTACCTTGCGATTACATTGGGGGCAAAAAAGCTTTCCATCAAAAGCAATAGTGTTTAATATATTTCATCATCCTCATCTTCATAAGGAATCCCACAACAAGGGCAACAAATAGGCAAGTTTCTAGGATTTATATCTGGGTCAGACTCTATTTGATGTTCTCGCTCCTCGTCAGAAAGGCTGTACCAATCAGAGAAATCAGCACCGCAGTGGTAGCAATAGTAATTTTCAGAACTATTTGAATTAAGTTGCTCGTTAATTATTTCTAGGGATTGCTCCAATCGCCCTAGTTCTGATGGGTTTTCAAGATAGTTTACCAATCCTGTTAAAAACGCAGAGTATTCATGGCTTGATAGTGGTTCAGGAAACTCTAAATGTTCTGGTTCTGCCACAGGTTCTCATCCTCCTGATTTTCGATTGGTTGCTGATTGTATTCAGGTAGAACTTCTTGCAATCGCACCTCACCCAATGCCTTCTCTAACCCGGCAGTGAGTTCTGTACAACTATTACCAACTCCATTAATCACGCGCTCGGTGATAGTACCGTCTTTGGCGATTGTTATTTGAATTTGTCGATATTGCATTAATTTTCTCCTGTTCAGATATTCTCTTTCTGGCTGTGGCAAAGATATTGCCAACTTTAAAGTCTTTTTGGAATCTCAGCCTATCGTAGGTTCCTTGAGGTAAAATTTTTAATTTTTCAAGAAATTCACAGCAAGGCTTGAAACCGAGATTGTATTTAATTGCTATTTCTGCAATATTAACTGCTGTAAATTTATGATAATTTTCGAGAATGGCAGTTGCATCTGTCTTAATTTGTCCAGATAAACTCTCAAAAACCAGTCGATAAAACCTCATATATTCTTTTCCCCTGGTAGTTTTCAGGCTTTCAGTCAAAGTTATTTGATGTTCGGTTAAATTTTGTTTAAATTGATTCATGTTGAAAGGTGGGAGCGACCCACCAATCACGCTAATTACTTAGATTGATGCTGTCCAAGTTTTAGGAGAAGCATTACTCACTGGATTTTTGTTGATATTCAATTGAGATAATCGCTTCGTAAATCTCAAACAATGTTTCAATTGCATCACCCAAAACTAAATCATTAGACGTAGTGAAATATTCACTTTGTTCTAATTTCTGGTATTCTGGCAACGCTGACAGCAGCTTGAGATTTTCCTCACTACCTCGAATAATTGCTTTGATTTGCTCAACTGTTATAGTTTTAGTCATAGCTTTACCTGATGTTTTGAGAAGCATTAATGTTCACTAGGCAACAGCAAAACTTTGTTCTCTAGATAGAGCTTGATTGTTTTCAGTGGAAAGTCAGTAAATATAATGTCCTGTCTAACTAATGGCTTAACTCCTGCATTCGGAGTATCTTCCCAGCAAGTTAAAACAGCGTCTTTCCCTGGTTTTGGCTTGATAAATTCATGCTCTTTACCAACGACTAACAACCAGAGTTGAAAATCGTAACTTTGAAGCTTTCTTTGGTAAGAGCCGATAGCATCAATTAGCCAGTATGCTTGCGCCTCATCTGCAAGAAACTTCACTCCATCAGTAAAATGAAACCCTAGAAAGTGTTTGTAATAGTTCTCAGTCCCAGTAAATTGCTGTAGCTCCTGTTCAAGTTTTTGTGCTAATTCTTCTTGAGCTTGCATGATAAATCCTCAATCATCAAATTCAAAAAGCGACAGCATTAGTTAAAAATAGTCTGTGAAATAATTATCTTCATCCTTTTCAAAATCGTCTAAATCTTCTCTAACTTCTGCCTCGCAGTTTTCACAGACTCCCTCTATACCGCCATAAATGACGGCAAATTCAAATGTTTCAACACCACCCCAAAACTGACCACATAAGTAACAAAAACCATGTTCACGAGCGTGTTTAGTGCAGTAATATTCAGGATTTTCTGTCACCCCTGATTCAGTTGGGTAAAAGCATTCTGTAACGTCTGTGCTTGCACAACCTAGATGTTGACATTTACTCATTTCAACTGGATTATTCATCAACTTCCAAAAGTGATGTTTCTTCACTGTTCACACAGACTCTAGAACTGGCACTTTTAGCACCACTGCGTTCTGCCCATTTGATTAATGATTGAATTTGAACCCATGCGATTTGAGACAAGGGAACGCAGCCAGCGATCGCATCTAACAAATCCCCCTGTGTAAATTCCTCCCCCCTGCTAAACCCTTGCTGCATTGCCTCATAAATCACTTGCTCAATTTCTGCGCCTGAGAAATCTCTACCACGAGAGGCGAGTAAGTCAAAATCAAACTCGTTATCAATAACCTGCTGCGGTCTGAGTCTGGAAAGATGAACTTTGAAAATTTGCGAGCGCTCTTGTTGATTGGGAAGGTCAAGCCAAAATAGTTCATCTAACCTGCCCTTGCGTAACATTTCGGCTGGAAGTAGCTCGACATTATTGGCAGTGGCAATGATAAAAACCGGTGCCGTTTTCTCCTGCATCCAGGTGAGTAGTGTTCCAAATACACGGCGGCTAGTTCCAGAATCACCATCAGAACCGTTGGTGATATTGCCAAATGCTTTGTCCAATTCATCAATCATCAAACAGCAGGGAGCGATCGCCTCAGCCAGTCTAATCACCTGCCTCACCCGTGATTCACTTTCACCAACAACCCCCCCAAATAACCGCCCAACATCCAGCCGTAGGAGTGGCAGTTTCCATTCAGCCGCAATGGTTTTAGCCGAAAGTGACTTACCCGTGCCTTGAATCCCTGCAAGTAACACCCCTTTAGGAGCGGGTAAACCATATTTTCTAGCCCTATCACTGAAACTTTGACTACGAACTTTTACCCAAGCTTTCAAATTCTCCAAGCCCCCCACAGATTCCAGTCCAGCTTGCACGGGAATAAATTCTAAAATGCCTGTCTCGCATACTGCTTGGCGCTTTTCTTCAATCACAGCAGCGATAGCACTTTCATCAACCTTTCCCGATTTGGCCAAACATTTTGCCAGCACCCGACTGATGCGGCAACGGCTCAATCCCTGGCAAGCTTTGATTAATTGCTCACGGTCTGGTTCAGTAATCGCGGTTTTCTTGCCAACTAAATCATTAATGAGGATGGAAATCTCTGTAGCAGTAGGCAATGAGAAATCTACAATCGTAGTTTCTTCACGCAGTTCCAGAGGTAGCCTGAGTTGGTCGCTAAGTAGTACAAGTGTGCGCCTGTCTCGTGCAATGTCCCGCGCCAAATTCTTAATCTCTCGAACCAGAGGCAATTGTGCTGGGGTAATTTGACTGTTGCTGCCAGGGGCAATCAGAGTACAAATGTCTTTTAGTACGAATAATGCCACCTGATTCGTTGGAGATTTTGCCACACGCGCCAAGGCATTCATCGGGTTGCCCTTGTCCTGTCCAGAATTGTCTGACCAACCACGGGCATAGTCCCAGAAATAAATCTGACCCTTGCGGGATTGGGCGATCGCAATTAATTCTTTCTCTGCTATCTCTTCCTCTAGCGTGACTACGTAAATCAGAGGAAATCTAGCAGCCAGCATCAATTCAAGTTCTGATTTTTCACCAGCTTTACACCCTGCTTTGCTTTGCATATCTAGGCAGATTTAATTAAGTACCGCAGTCTGTTATGGTTTCTAGCTACATTTGCCGTTGCTAAATTGAGTTAGGTAAGGTTGAGAATCAAGCGTTAAAAATTAGTAACTTCATAATTAAACTCACAAAATCAAAGTGACCCCATAACAAAAACGTTGTTACAGGGAAAAACACTTCTGTTATGCAACTATGGGTTCTTTGGTTTGTTGCTTACCCTTTTTTCCTTGAGACTCTAGCTCTTGTATGTGGAGCTTCAAGGAGTCTCTTTCAGCAACTAAAGAGTCTCTCTCAGTCATTAACCCATCAACATCAATATCTACTTGCAGTTCAGATGTAGATTTTTCCTGTAGTTGAGTTTGAAGCCTAGTAACAGCCTCGTTAGCTTCTTTAAGTTGATTTTTGGCGGTGGAAAGCTGAGATTCAAGCACTTGCTTCTGACCCACCTCAGCTTGTAGTTTTTGAATCTGACTATGTAAGCTTAAAACTTCACGATCGCGGGCATCTAGCTGACTAGTCAGATTAGAGATTTTACCTTGGCGTTCCTGTTCGCCATCTCGCAATTCCTCTAATTTTTCTAGCTCCTTGCTCAGTTCATTGTTTTTAAGAACCAAATCGTTGTTCTGATTTTGTAAGGATTCTAGCTGGATGCGAAAAGTCTCGGAATTAGCTAATTCTTGTTTATTAATGTTCAAATAAGCTTCACGCAACTCAGACCGTTGCCGTTCAGTTTCAGATTTATAAAACTCAAGTTCCATCTGAAGGTGAGGAAAATCTTTGAGTTGAGTCTTTAATAAATCGTTTTCAGTAACTAGAGTTTGGATGCGATCGCCGCTTACACTCGTATCGGCTTTCTGGTAAGCCAATCTATACCCGGCGATCGCCATCTGTCGCTGTGTTTGCAAGTACTCTTCTGGGATATCAGACTCATCTAGCAAACCATCGTCAGAAGTTTCCAGAATTGCTGTAATTAGGTCTTTTTCGCCTTTGCCAGACTTCAGTGCCGCGAGGTTATCCGCTCTCCACTCCTTAAGTAGCTGGCAGATAGTCTCAGCACTTCCACCAATTCCGTAAATGAATTTTAAGGCAGATTGAACACTGCGAACCACAATACCGATTCTGTTCTTTTGCAAAACATTACAAGCAACATCAACCATTTCTCGCGTAATTGCATTGTGTCGCTGAGTTTTGTCTATATCAAAGCCTGTTAGGTCTAAAGCCGTGAACGTTGTTGGTAACTTTGGCATGATATGTAAGCTCAACCTTACAAAGATATATGACTATTATGTAAGGTTAAGGTTACAATGTCAATCAAATAGGATCTTAGTAAACGTCAGTATAAAGGGGTCGGAAATGAAAATTGCGATTGCACTTGACGTTAGTCATTGCAAAATGTGAATTCTTTACCTCATGCACGGCTATCTGTACTTAGGATTCTCGAACACCATTAGTTAACAAGTCCTGATTATGGGGGAAAGCCATAGCCAATTCAGTGAGTGTACAACCCAAGATTTCAATAACTACAAGTGTTTCAGCAGGGCTTAAGTTTGGCATAGCGCGTCCGTTAATCCAGGCACTAACGGCTTGGCGTGACAACTTTCTCCCGGAAATTTCTTTCCAAGCAGATTCAACTTTTTCAGCAAATTGCTCCTGAGTTAATCCTCTACGTTCCAATAACGACATAAATTTATATCTCTTCATGCTCTTACACTTGGCAGTGTAAGGTCAGCCTGCTATATTTTAGCAAGGTTAACCTTACAAAAGGCTCCAGAATCAATGCAGGATGCCACTATCAAATCATGCGTAACAGAAAGCAACGTTTAACCTCCAAAAGAATCTCAAATTAAATAAGAATTTCAGTTTCAGTATTTCTCTAGCCAAATATTTTTGTCTAAATTTATCAACCCTGTAAAGGGCAAGTAAGGATATCACTTGGATGTAAAAAAGTCTACATCCGAAGTGTAATTTTTTCGTTTACTTAAAAATTCTTTGAAGCAAGTTTCAAGGGATTTGTAGTTGAAGAGGCACACATGACACTGCCAAATACCAACCAGCATTACCGTTTATCGCTGGGTAAAGCCATTCAGGACTATAAAGACGGCATTATCACGGCAACTGGACTTGTTTACTACACGGTAGGAATTTACCGAGCGCCAGGTCAAAAGCTGAGAGTCAAACATATCGAAGCTTTCTGTGCTGAACTAAGCATTGGAGTCAGCACCTTCTACAAAGCCATCAGCAAGCTGAAGCTCAAGGGGCGGCTGAATTGGGAGGCGATCGCTGGGCTTGACTTGTGGATTCCTGAATCAAATGTAGTCGAAATCCAGTCAGGTATTGAAGTTTCTCCAAACGTAGAAAGCAATTCTCCAAATGTAGAAAGCGATTCTCCAAACATAGAAACTAATTCTCCAAACGTAGAATTTAACCAGCCGAAATCTTTATCCAGCAATGATTTCAGCTTCTCTTCAGATATTTATCAAATATTTATCAACTCTCTCTCACCATCTGAGAGAGAGAGTTTTTTGAATTTTGGACTAGAGAAAGCCCAAAAACTACCCAAACCTCCAGAGCTACCTGAAGCATGGGTAAAACGGCACTGGGAGGAAATTCGTGGGGAATGGGAGAAAAACTTGAGGAGGCAAGGAAAGACCTCACAAGCAGAAAATCGAAGATGGGAAGATGACCCCAGAACACAGGAGTGGGTAAACCAAATAATCGAAAGCGGGTTTTTGGCATTTATCTACGAAAGCGGCGACCAGAACCCAGAACGCCAAGAGTTTTTTGATTGGGCTAGATGTAGCGGCGTATTGGACAAAGCGGAGGTAACATGAGCGATCCGCTTCCACAGCTACCTCCTAGCCGAGTTAACCGAGCAAGAAGTGGTGATGGTGTTGATAAAGAAATCTGGAAACCAAGTTGGAACTGTTTTTGTTGTCAAGATACGGGGAGAATTCATCCACACTTAGTTCACTTGGTAATTCCAGAGTACGACTGCGATCGCGATCGCATCCCTGTCTGCCAAAGACTTAAATGCTATGAGGGGTCTAAATGGATGCACCTCAAAGACAACTTAGATATGAGATTAACGGCTGCTATCTGTGGTGAATTGGATAGAATCAGCCGCGAAGATTGGAACAACACAGTAAAGCAAAAATTTTTAAACATTCAAGAATTAGCTCAAAAAAGGGCAATGCCTAATCAAATTTATAAGCGGACAGAGAACGATGAGCGTGAAGTGCAACTGAGAAAAGAACAGGTGCAATTTGAATTAGATAATTTTCAAGCAAAAGAAGAAGAAATTTGTCAAGAAGATATCTAAATTTGAGAGTTTCAAAGATGGATAATGATAACAAAGAAGCTTGTGAGCCACAGGCAAAAACAGAAATTCTCAATCAACTAGAAAAAAGATTTCCGCTTGGTTATTGGGTGAGAACGGAAGGTTGTTTGGCGCAAATTGTTGGTTATTGGGGATGTGAACACCAGTATTTACAACTTGATGGCAGAGACAAAAGCATTTTGTTTGGTTCTTACAGAATAACTAAATGCCAGCTTCTAAGCCGCACAGAAATGCTTCAACTTGGATTATCAATTGCTTTACCAAAGGAGGAATAGCGTGGCTGAAACTTTTCCCCAACTTTTGAATAGGCTGGCGATCGCTCACTTAGAGCGCAAAACTGCTGAATACATCCGACAGCTAGAAACTGTTGCTGAACTTGCAAAACATTCTGTGGAATTTGACGAAAACTTTATAGGCAGAAATGAACTTGTAGAAGCACTAGTCGAATTGGCAGAAATAAAAGAGGCAGCGTGAAAACACACAATCACTATATTGATGAAGAAGCACTTTGGCGGAAACGAGAACAACTAAGAACTGAGTGCCATCAACTGATAGAAAAAATTTTTAGACATCGCTATGGAATTAAATTACTTTTATGTGCAGTAGCAACCCTCTCGACAATCGCTGATTACAAAGCCAATCGTGTTAGTCGGTTTAAAACGACAAATAACAAACAAGAAGCGAGAAGCAAGAAATCGGAATAGAGAATGGGAAATATGAATTTACAGCTAGAGCTAGTTTGCTACCTGAGACGCGATGCTTCGATGCAAGAATCGGGCCGGTGTCACTGCATAGATAGGACTTATGCAAAAACTCTCTGAAATTCTTTTTTCACCGTGTACTCTGTGTTCTCTGCGGTTTTATTTTATGCTACCTGTGCGTAAGTTGATAGTCCAAACTAACCCCCAACTCCCCAATCTCTAATACCCAATCCCCGATATCCGTTCAGGTCAATTGAAAATTAGTTGTCATAGTGCATGGATGAAAAAGCACGAAAGTCTTATTAATTCGTTTAATTACTGAATTTTAGGATGCTGCACTATTGTAATAGTTGAGAAACGGCGATAGCCCACACATCAAATTTTCAGCCTGACCTCAACTACCTGACCATCTTGGACAACCACAGCTTCTATCAATTCCCGGTAAACCCTTTTTTTGTCGTCATTGCTGGCATTCATCCAAAGTTCGGCATCAGAAAATGCCCACAGTAACAATTCATGAGAAGCAGTGTTAATTTCCTGTGATTTGGATAACGAATAACGTAGTTGCGTTATTTGGCTTTCGATTTGGGCGATTGCTGTTTTGATTGCATCATTGGGAGCGATCGCGTTTGCCTCCTGAAGTTGAAAAAGTTGGCTCCGTAGTTTTTGGATCTCCGGGGATTCGGGTTCTATGGCAGGTTTAGTTACAGTTTGAGCAATAGCGGCGATTTGGGCTGCTTTCTTGGTAAGTGAATCAACTACAGCAGCTTCGATAATCTCCATCCTGATAACTTTCTTGTTATTACAGCTTCTCAGCCGCCAGTTTTTGCATTGAAAATAGTAGTTCATGTCTGGCGGAATGCCCATTTTTTTAGCTTTGTGATAGTTGTTTGCTCCACTAAGCGAATAGCAAGAAGCTCGGCACTCAGCACAAAAAACAAGGCCAGAACAGGGATATTTAAGGGCAGTACTACCATATCCCTTAAATTGCTGATTATGAGCAAGAATAGATTCTATTTCTCTAGATTCATCATCCGAGATTAGTTTGTGATCGGGATGAGTATCGTAATGGATTTGTGAGCGATCGCTATCCCTTCTTAAGTAAGGCAGATGCCCGCGTAGTACCGGATTCAAAAGCCAGTTTCTCAAACCACCTGGGCTAAATTTAAAAACACCTTGAGCCACACGACCACCCTTTTTCTTCTCACCAGCTTTGTTATTGTGGGCAAAAGTCTGAATTCCATAGCGTTCATTGATTTCCCTTAGTGCCAGCCGCAGGGTTTTTCTAGAGAACAAAGCATCAACGATTTCACGAGCAATTTCAGCCTTTGATATTTCTCGGCGTTCATTAATCAGGCACAGAAACGGCGAATAATCTAGCTGATGCTGGTCATTTATTTTTGTGTAACCAAAGGGTGGATTCATCGCCACTTTGCGATCGCGGAGATGCTGCCAGCCATGCTGAACCCGTTCAGAAAGTCGGTCAACTTCCATTTCAGCCAGCGCCCCCAGCATATTCAGGTGAAATTTACCCGCCGCAGTCTTCAAATCAATGCTGTCATCAAGCGCTCGTAGATTACAGTCGTGTTTTTGCAGGTCATCAATAGTACTTCTAAGAGTTGGGAGCGATCGCGTCAGTCGGTCAAGACGAGTAACAACAATTTCCTTGACCTGACCACGCCTCACTAAATCCATCAATTTATTAAATGATTTTCGGTCATTCCTGCTTCCTGATTCTATGTCAATCAATAATTCTTCAGCCCCAGCAGCCTTGAGGCGATCGCATTGCATTTCTAGAGCATGGGAGTTTTCTGCTTGTTCTCTGCTCGATACTCTCGCATAACCAATGATTTTCATGAAAAGACTGTAGATTGTGAGTCAATTTTAAACTTAAAAACGTAACTTATTTCTAGACGAGTTGACAGAATTTAAACGAGATGTGTTGGAATTTCTGCGTCAACCTCTAGAAGATGGCTATGTGACAATTTCCCGTACCAAACTATCGGTAATGTTTCCCGCGCAGTTTACTTTAGTTGCAAGTACCAATCCCTGTCCTTGCGGCTACTATGGCGATACGATCCAACAATGTACTTGTTCTCCCCGCCAACGCGAGCAATATTGGGCAAAACTTTCTGGCCCGTTGATGGATCGAATTGATTTACAAGTTGCGGTGAATCGTTTGAAACCAGAAGAAATTACCCAACAACCGACGGGAGAAACATCAATATCAGTACGCGAACGAGTGCAACAAGCAAGCGATCGCGCAATTACCCGTTTCCAAGGAGAAGTAAATCTGCGTTGCAATGCCCATTTGCAAAGTCGTCATCTCCAAAAATGGTGCAAGTTAGACGATCCTAGCCGCAATTTATTAGAAGCAGCAATTAGAAAATTAGGCTTATCGGCAAGAGCAAGCGATCGCATTCTCAAAGTAGCACGAACTATTGCAGATTTAGCGGGAGAAGATGAGCTACAAACCAATCATGTAGCGGAAGCAATTCAATATCGCACAATTGATAGAATGCAGTAATAATAGCTATTTTCAGGTAAATAGACTAGAAGATCCCCCTAAATCCCCCTTAAAAAGGGGGACTTTGATTCCGGTTCCCCCCTTTTTTAAGCTATGCGTTACCCACATCTTTCTTTACAATCTTGAAACCCATGTTCTATAACCTTCTTAGACATTGAGAATTTAGGTATACTTGACAAATTAGCTTTTAATCTTCTCGCTAAAACTGCGTTTTTATTGAGAATGAACAACGAACGAATCAGGGTTATAAAAACCTGAGTCAATACTCTCGCAAATGTTAAGAAAGATCCGGGTAATGGATAGCTTTTTTAAGGGGGGTTAGGGGGGATCTTTATACAGCTTGATACTTTTCAAACAACTAAGACGTAGGAGAAATCAACTGACCAATACGCTTGAGAATTTGCAAAACGGCGTACAGTTTTCTCGCGGATACAAACGGAGCAAAAACTCTTGACAAATCGTACTGTGGTGTATTTGTTTGCGTCACTTTGACAAATAAAATATCGTCTCCATTCGTCACCATCCCAAACACAGGTTTCCTGGGATTGGGGTTAGCCATCATATAAGCTAGAGCTTGCGGTACAGCCGACCAAACTGAGAGTGTGGTTTTTTTTGACTCCAACACCATCACCCATAACCGATCTTGTAACACTAAAATATCAATCCGTCCGCGTAGTATTTCCTCGCCATCATCCAGAATTAGTTCCACAGATGATTCAGCCTTAATTCTGAAAGGGGGATCGTAAAATCCAGAGAGTGCAAGTATTGGTGACACCAGCAATAAGATGACTGTCCCTTCTAGTAAATCACCTCCAGCACGGTGATAGATATACCTGCGGCGCACGACATCCACAGAGGCTTTTTCCGCTTCTGTAATTTCAGACAATCCCTCATACCACTCTGGGAAAAATTGCTCGTTTTCAACACGGACAAAACCAAATCGATTTTCTGCATCCTCAAGAGTGGTAATCGCTTTGGTCTGTGTCATTGCTTCGATCAAACATCAACGCATCTTTATTATCGCCAATTGGCGCGTAGGCGTATCCCACCGTAGACATCGCATTGTCATCTCACTAAAAAAATCTAAATTCTTCCCCAAGAACGCTTCACAAATACCCTTGGGAGGATGTCAAAACTCAGTAAATCAGTATCCAATATATCAGGGACTAAGCAACATTCCCTAGAAGGAGACTGATTGGATGAATTTGCAAGAAATTTGGAAGTTATTACAAGAGACATTCAAAGAATGGAGTGACGATAAAGCCTCACGGTTAGCGGCGGCGTTAGCTTATTACACGATTTTTTCTATTGCACCGTTGCTAATTATTGTAATTGCGATCGCAGGTGCAGTATTTGGAGAGGAAGCGGCAAGGGGTCAAATTGTCGGACAAATTCAAGGTTTAGTCGGGGTAGATGGCGCAAAGTTTCTCGAAACAGCCATCAAAAATGCTAACCAACCAAAGACAGGAGCGATCGCTTCGATTATTAGTGTCCTAGTTCTACTAGTGGGTGCTACAGGCTTATTTACTGAGTTGCAAGATGCCATGAACACGATTTGGGAAGTGAAACCCAAACCTGGACGTGGCATAAATAATATGATTCGCCTCCGCGTTTTGTCCTTTGCAATGGTGATCGGAATTGGCTTTTTACTTTTAGTTTCTCTAGTAATTAGTACGATATTAGCAACATTAGTAACGTACTTTAGTAACTTGTTGCCAGGTTTCGATTTCATCTGGCAGATTGCCAATTTAATCATCTCTTTTGCAATCACAACAGTGCTGTTCGGACTAATTTTCAAAGTTCTACCAGATGTCAAAATTGCATGGAGTGATGTTTTAGTTGGGGCTTCTCTCACCTCCGTTTTGTTCTCTATTGGGAGATTTTTATTAGGACAATATTTGGGTAATGGCAGCTTTGGATCGACCTATGGTGCTGCTGGTTCACTGGTGGTGATTTTAGCTTGGGTTAACTATGCCGCACAAATTCTTTTCTTCGGTGCAGAATTTACTCAAGTTTATTCCCGAAGGCATGGAAGCGGTATAGTCCCAACTAAAAATGCTGTACATATATCTGATAACACAAACTATAATGGCAAGGCTCCAAGAGAACAAGCATCGACTAATAAAAAACCATCCTCTCGCTTTATTAATCGCTTCTTTCAGTATTTTAGAAAGCCCAAACGCTTAAAGCAAAGAAGAAAAAATCAGCGTTTTTAATCCTTTATTGCTGGAGATTTATATTTGTAAATCTGATAGATATAGAAGTATCTAATATCCAGTGCAGCCAATTAGTTATTCTTGCCACAGTTGATGAGTAAAGTATTCAGCAATTCTGAATTTTGACTCCTTTTTATACTGTATTTTTTTCAGAAGTCTATTGAACAAGGAAGAAAATCAGTGCTAATGGAAAAATGGTTTTTTATCAATTGGCAAGCAATTTTTATTCCTAGCATCAGCATCTTTGAGTTGATTATCCGCGGATCGCTAGTTTACTTAGCGCTGTTCTCAGTGCTAAGACTACTTCCTAGCCGACAACTAGGAACATTAGGAATTACTGATTTACTCGTAGTTGTGCTATTTGCAGAAGCTGCTCAAAATGCTATGGCAAGTAATTACACATCAATTACTGAAGGCGCTATCCTGGTAGGAACAGTAATTTTTTGGAGTTACTTGCTGAACTGGTTGGGTTACAAACTTCCCCAGTTCCAACGTTTCCTGAATCCGCCACCGCTGCTATTGGTAAAAAATGGGCGGATGATTGAGCGCCATCTGCAACGAGAGTTAATTACAGATGATGAGTTGATGAGCAAGTTACGTCAGCAAGGTGTAGAATTTTTAGCTGATGTGAAGTTCGCGTATATAGAGGCTGACGGCAGGATTAGTATTATCATGTCCGATTCAAAAACTAGTTCCGTCCCTGAGCAAAAAGTAGCGTTAAAAAGCGATCTACATTAATTAGACATTAATTAGACTGTAAAATATGACGGTTGTATTCTGTGCCGAACTGTGATTGAGCGTTATACTTTACCCGAAATGGCTAATCTGTGGAGTGAAGCCTATAAACTAAAAACTTGGCTGCAAGTGGAAATTGCTGTTTGTGAGGCTCAAGCTGAACTTGGTTACATTCCATCTGAAGCGGTTGAGGAAATTAAGGCCAAGGCAGATTTCGATCCAAAACGGGTGCTGGAAATTGAGGCTGTAGTCCGCCACGATGTCATTGCTTTCTTGACAAATGTCAATGAATATGTTGGTGATGCCGGACGCTACATTCACCTGGGTTTAACTAGTTCGGATGTTTTGGATACGGCTTTAGCACTGCAATTAGTTGCCAGCCTGGATATTTTATTGCAACGTCTGGAAGATTTGATTCAGGTAATTCGCCAAAAAGCACGGGAACATCGTCATACAGTGATGGCTGGCCGATCGCACGGTATTCACGCTGAACCGATTACTTTTGGTTTTAAACTAGCTGGTTGGTTAGCAGAAGTGTTGCGACACCAAGAACGCCTGAGAATACTCCGCCAAACGATCGCTGTGGGTAAGATTTCCGGTGCAGTGGGAACCTATGCCAATATTGAACCGCGTGTAGAAGCGATCGCTTGTCAAAAACTCGGACTCGAACCCGATACGGCCTCAACCCAAGTTATTTCCCGCGATCGCCACGCCGACTACGTGCAACAATTAGCTTTGGTAGCTGCAACCATCGAACGCTTTGCTGTAGAAATTCGCAACCTACAAAAAACAGACGTTTTGGAAGTTGAAGAATTCTTCGCCAAAGGTCAAAAAGGCTCCTCAGCCATGCCACACAAGCGCAACCCCATCCGTTCGGAACGACTGACGGGAATGGCACGACTCGTCAGAAGTCATGCTGGTGCAGCTTTAGAAAACGTTGCTTTATGGCATGAGCGAGACATTTCTCACAGTTCTGTAGAACGGGTAATTTTGCCAGATGCTTGTACTTTGACGCATTTTATGTTGTCAGAAATAACCGATTTGGTCAAAAACCTGTTGGTCTATCCTGAGAACATGAAACGGAATCTTAACTGTTATGGCGGCGTTGTGTTCAGCCAAAAAGTGTTACTGGCTTTAATAGACAAGGGAAGCAGCCGAGAAGATGCTTATGCGATCGTTCAAGAAAGCGCTCACGCCGCTTGGAATCAGCCAGAAGGAAACTTCCAAGACTTGATTAGCAAAGATCCGCGTGTTACCCAAAAATTGTCTTCGGCAGAACTAGAGATTTGTTTCGACCCCCAGCAACATCTGCGGCACTTAGAAGAAGTTTACCAACGATTAGGTATTTAGGATTAATTTGCTTGTAGTGAGCGCTTAAGCGCTCACTACAAACCTGTTACCCAAAAAATACGCAGATATTATCAAAAAATATATATAAAGATACCAACAAAATTTAATATTGCAATCTGTTTGATGCTCGAATTATTGCCAGCACTGGGTAGTATACATAACAAATACTTAGTTATTTATTAATATTACGAGTGCTTTGATGATTGAAATCCTAGCCACACTTTCTGCCTCTGCGGCAGCAGGAATGAGAATAGGCATACCTTTGCTAATTATTGGATTATTGCAGGGTAGCAACTTGTGGTCACAAGTTCCAATTTTATCTCACATTTCTCCACCAATATTATTATGTTGCCTCACCAGTTGGTCATTAATTGAATTATTAGCCTCAAAAAAGCTCTGGGGGCAAAGATTGCTCCAAGTGGTTCAGTTATTCATGTCTCCCCTTGTAGGCGCAATTATGGGGTTAGGAGTTGCTACAGCAACAGCAACCCCAAACTGGCTGATTGCCATAATTGGAGGTTTATTAGCTTTGGTACTCCAACTCGTCCAAATTGGTTGGTTCTATCGGTTACGTGGCTTACCGTTGTGGGCAGTCTTCCTTCAAGATACCTTGTGCATTGCTCTAGTACTATTTGCCTTTGATGCTCCCTGGCAAGGAGGAGTAATTGCTTTGATACTGCTCTGGTTTGCAGTTCGTAGTGCGAAGCAGTGGTATGACTGGTATCGGCACAAAAGTTAGGAATGAAGATAGAAGTTAAAAGTTAGCGAGGAAAACTCCTAACTCCTAACTCCTAACTCCCAACTCTTTTCATTTACTGCAACAGCCCAATCATGTGCAAGAAACCGTGACCGGTAATCAGCTCTACGATTAAGGCAATAAAACCCAGCATCGCAATCCGACCATTCCATACTTCAGCACTAGTTGTCAGACCCCACTCCCAACGCTCTTGAGGGTACATCTTTACCATCTTTTTCATTTGGGCAGCTTGCGAAAGCTTGAAACTGGGGTTTCTCAGCGCATCAATCACTAATTCGGCTAGTGCATTAATAAATACTGGATGGGTATTAGGAGCCGGTACGCGGCGGAAGTTGTGAATTCCTGCTTCTTCGGCTACTTCTCGATACTCAATATCAATTTCTTGTAGTGTCTCGATATGCTCTGAGACAAAACTGATTGGCACGACAACCAAATCTTTCACACCTTCTGCGCCTAGTTCTTTGAGGGCATCTTCAGTATAGGGTTGGAGCCATTCTACTGGGCCGACACGACTTTGATAAGCTAAGGTGTGGACATTGGGCCGATTAAGAGTCTGCATAATCAACGCAGTACATTCTTCAATTTCCACTTGGTAAGGGTCGCCTGCTTCTTCAACATAGCTTTTGGGAACGCCGTGAGCGCTGAAGAATATATGAACCTCATCCGGGTTAGCGTACTGCTCAAGTTCCTGGGCTATGAGTTCCGCCATTGCTTGAAGATAGCCTGGTTGTTTATACCAAGAAGGAATGACGGTGTAATCAATCGGTTGAAGTTTTGGATCTTCTTGCCAAAGCTTATCTAAAAGCCGAAAGCTGGAACCACTGGTACTGATAGAAAACTGGGGATATAGTGGTAATATTACCAGATGTTCTACCTTATCTTGGGTAATCTGTGCGATCGCCTCTTCTGTATAGGGATGCCAATAACGCATTCCCACGTAAATATTAACTTCTTGCCCCAAAAAACCTAACTGTTCTTTTAAAGCTTCCCCTTGGGCTTCTGTAATCCGCCGCAATGGGGAACCACCACCGATTTGCTTATAATTTTCTTGAGATGTTCTGGTTCGCCGCGTGGCAATAAACCAGGCTAGGGGCTTTTGCAACCAGCGAAATGGTAGGCGAATAATTTCCGGATCGGAAAATAGATTGTACAAAAACGGCCCTACATCTTCTAGCTTATCAGGGCCACCGAGATTGAGTAATAAGACGCCTACACGACCCATAGCAGTTACTTTCCCCCAATCTTTTCAGGTTTTTTACTAATGTTAACAATATATCTTTATTAAATATAAAGCTTAATAGCAAGGAAATATGCAATGGCAACAATTTTAAGAGATTGGAGTTACCGCTATCAGTGGTTATATGATGGTATCTCTCGTTTAGCAGCCTTAAGTGTAGGTGGTGAAGCCCGTTTTCGGCAACTTGCTTTGCAAGGCTTAACAATTCACTCAGATTCTCAGGTTTTAGATTTATGTTGTGGTAGTGGTCAAACGACGGAGTTTTTAGTAAAAAATTCACAAAACGTAACAGGTTTGGATGCTTCACCAAAGTCTTTGCAACGGGCGCGGCTAAATGTACCGGAAGCTTCTTATGTAGAAGCTTTTGCCGAGGAAATGCCATTTGCAGATAATCTATTTGATGTGGTGCATACCAGCGTTGCATTACACGAGATGCAGCCTCAGCAATTACGAAAAATTATTAATGAAGTTTATCGGGTGCTGAAGCCAGGAGGAGTGTTTACGTTGGTGGATTTTCACGCTCCGACAAATCCGATATTTTGGCCTGGGATATCGGTATTTTTGTTGTTGTTTGAGACAGAAACAGCTTGGGAATTACTGAAAACTGATTTAGCTGAGTTGTTAGCTAAGACTGGCTTTGAAGTGAGTAAGTCTACTTTATATGCAGGTGGAAGTTTGCAAGTGATACAGGCGAATAAGTGAACAATATTACTTTATTAATGGCAGCTAAGAGGTTGTTTGAAAAGTGGTTGGCTGTGATTTTAGGCACTTATTGATCCCCCCAACCCCCCTTAAAAAGGGGGGCGAAACCTTTCAAAGTCCCCCTTTTTAAGGGGGATTTAGGGGGATCTAGAACGTTTTGCTACCAAGAAAAGGACTTTTCAAACATCCTCTAAGAGACTCTGCTATTAATAAAGTATAGGTTGTTTTTATATAGTACTTAAGCAGGTAGGCAAAGAAAAAGTGACGCAGGAACTAATAGACCTCAAAAAGAGTATTTTGGAAGGACGTTATGCAGATGCCTTAGCAATTGTAGACGAATTAGAAGGCATGAGTAAACAAGCTATTCTGCGGAATATCCAAGCTTATTTAAGGATTTTGCTGATTCATTTGATTAAGAACCAAGTAGAAAAACGATTAACTGGTTCATGGGCAAATTCTATTCGTAATTCAATCCGAGAAATTAAAAGTCTTAATATCAAAGATAATAAAAAATCTTACTATATTAATTTAGATGAGTGGGAGAGTTTGATAGAAGAGGAAGTGATTGAAGATGCGATCGCTGATGCCAGTGATGAAGTAATGAATGGAGTATATAATCAATTCCAACTGTCTGAAATAGTGGATAGGAACCAAATTATTCAGATTGCATTGAAGTTTTTGGCGCTAACTTATTCCTATTCAGCTAAGGAGTTACCCGCAGTTTTAGCTGAAAATTTAACTCAGTTATCCGGTGGAGAAGATTGGAAAACAGGTAGGCGGTAAAAAATGTTTTAATCCTTAATAAGTATTTTAATGAATTGCAATTTACTGGCAAGTGCCCTCAATGCGGGTATAAGTTTGTTTCAATCCCTAATAGGGATTTTGATTAATTGCAATATAGCGTTGTGCAACCGAGTTAGGATCAGCACCCAGGTTTCAATCCCTAATAGGGATTTTGATTAATTGCAATTCAACTGAAAACGCGATCGCCATTTTCGCACATAAGTTTCAATCCCTAATAGGGATTTTGATTAATTGCAATGATTATCTAGTTCCTCTGCACCCAAAGCTTTGGATAGTTTCAATCCCTAATAGGGATTTTGATTAATTGCAATCCAACAGTATTATGATTTCTTCTGATAATCTAGAGTTTCAATCCCTAATAGGGATTTTGATTAATTGCAATAATCTTTTGATTTGGCGGGATATACACTACATGAGTTTCAATCCCTAATAGGGATTTTGATTAATTGCAATGAAAAACGGAGGAAGTAGCCTACAAGGGGATCGAGTTTCAATCCCTAATAGGGATTTTGATTAATTGCAATTTCCGAGTTATCGGTTTGAATGGCAGCAGAAGAATTCGGTCGTTTCAATCCCTAATAGGGATTTTGATTAATTGCAATCCGCTTCTAGCCTCATTGCTTGGTGTAATGATCGTTTCAATCCCTAATAGGGATTTTGATTAATTGCAATGTGGGAGTGTAGTTAAACACTTCCCACGATTACGTTTCAATCCCTAATAGGGATTTTGATTAATTGCAATAAAACTTTGAATGTTCAGGGTTGTGTCTGTCTGGTTTCAATCCCTAATAGGGATTTTGATTAATTGCAATGTGTACCCATTCTGTGTACTGGATGATAGTGCCAGTGTTTCAATCCCTAATAGGGATTTTGATTAATTGCAATTTTTTAGAGCGCTCATTCTTGCTGGTGAAGTTTGCCGTTTCAATCCCTAATAGGGATTTTGATTAATTGCAATCAATTTTAAAATCATCTGGCGACTCTGCAATTTTCAGTTTCAATCCCTAATAGGGATTTTGATTAATTGCAATCCATGCCTATAGTTAATCAAGCAGTAAGACCTAAAGTTTCAATCCCTAATAGGGATTTTGATTAATTGCAATGCTTCAGCAGGTTTATCTAAATTGTATATTTCAACGTTTCAATCCCTAATAGGGATTTTGATTAATTGCAATGATTTACACTCTCACATGCTCTATTCGTGTTCTGTTTCAATCCCTAATAGGGATTTTGATTAATTGCAATGGTGCAATCTCTCAAGAATTGGCAGCAGAACGCTTGTTGTTTCAATCCCTAATAGGGATTTTGATTAATTGCAATTTTTCCGCTACCTCATGCACCTCCGTGCTTTCCGTGTTTCAATCCCTAATAGGGATTTTGATTAATTGCAATAGCGGGAGCCTGAAAGCCAAGCTATATTTAGTTTTCAAGGTGCGGTTGCGCGATTCTAGAGCAATCATAGCATTAGAGAATTTCTTTGGGAAGAGTGTCGGGAAAGGTTGAAAGCTGAAACTCAATTTTTGCAAGCATTTCAGAGATTGCGCGGATGAATTTGGACAATTATTAGGGTGAAACGCTTGTTGGTGTTGAGATAGAAGCACTTTTTTTCGGGTATGAAATTTGTACACCTACCCCTCCGCGCATTTGACCATACAGTAACCTGAATATAAAGGAACTTAGTAATTCAACGTAGAGATGATGAAAGAAATAACGCGCCGCAAATTTATTGCAACAGCGACAGTGGCGACAGGTTTTGCCCTGGCAGTACAACCCATTTCTGCCGGAGTCATCACTACTGATGCCAAGGGCTTAGTAGCTGGTGCAGTAAAAATTCCCGTCAAAGATGGCGAAATTCCTGCCTATAGAGCAGCACCAGCTACTGGTGATAATTTCCCCATCGTTCTGGTAATCCAGGAAATCTTTGGCGTACACGAGCATATCCAGGATATCACTCGTCGCTTTGCTCGGTTGGGATATTTAGCGATCGCACCCGAATTATTTGTGCGTCAAGGCGATGTCTCGAAGTTAAGCAATATAGACGAAATTCGTCCAATTGTCGCCAAAGTACCAGATGCCCAAGTGTTGTCCGATCTTGATGCAACGGTAGAGTGGGCAAAGAAGTCAGCTAAGGGTAATGGCGAAAAATTGGGAATTACAGGCTTCTGCTGGGGCGGTCGTATTACCTGGTTATATGCTGCACATAATCCCCAGGTGAAGGCTGGTGTAGCTTGGTATGGACGACTTGTGGGCGATGCTACCGAACTTCAGCCCAAGTATCCCGTTGATATTGCATCAAAACTGACAGCCCCCATTCTCGGACTCTATGGTGGCAAGGATACAGGTATTACTCTTGATACAGTAGAGCAGATGCGCGATCGCTTAAAGTCCAGCAGCAGCAAATCTAAAATTATTGTCTATCCCAATGCACCCCACGCATTTTTTGCCGATTATCGCCCTTCCTACCGCGAGCAAGAAGCTCAGGATGGTTGGAAACGCCTCTTGGCATGGTTTAAGGAAAATGGTGTTTAAAAAATTAGCTACTCATGAACTGTGACGCTGAAAAAAGTCCCAAATTGTTTCACTGGCGTTCAGCCCCAGCTTGGCATTGAATTTGTTTAGGTTCTCGTCAGTTGAAGAACCACCAGGCCAGAAATGTCCACCGTTTACTACCGCTAGCTGCCAGACTTCGGAGTTGCCACTACAACCCGTGTAGATAGCGGTTTTCACTTTATCTTCAGAAAAATTCGGAGATACATTTGATAAAGTACATCGATCGTGCGATCGCCAAAACTGTACCATGTCTGAGATCGAAACCAGCGCTCCTCGTTGAGTGTGGTCATCACCTTCATAAAGTACGTCGCGATCGTTTGTACCGTTGATTGTTAACATCGATATGGGAGTTTCCGGCTGGCAACTAGGTTTGAGTCTGGCTGGGAGCGAACCAGCTACAGATGCAAAACCAGCAATTTTATCGGGTAACTTACAAGCCAGTGCTTGGGTAAGTATGCCACCTCTAGAAAAACCGGTGGCATAAACTTTATGACTATCAATATTAAGTTGCTGCTGAAGATGATTAATCAAAGCACTGACAAACAAAACATCATCTACTTTTCCTTGAGCGTTACTTCTAAGACTCCATTTTTGGTCAATTCCATCTGGGTAAACAACAATAAATCCTTTTTGCTCTGCTAATTCATTGAAGCGGGTCACATTACTGATAGATTGACCATTACCATCATCTCCATGAAACACTAAAACTAACGGCATCGAGCGGTCTAGATGATAAGATTTTGGAGTGTAAAAATAGTAAGTACGTAATTTATCTTGATCGTATAGTTCTCCGTAATTATCACCAGTCAAGATTTTATCTTTAGTTATACTTTTTTCATCAGCCTGAATGGAATCACAGGCTGTTACTAAACTAATTCCTAATATAAATATCAAAAGTTTTTTAAAAAACTGAGAATTTTGATATATATTCATGTTGATTAAATTGACTTATGTCAGCTACCTGTATTTACTTCTAAGTCTTATTCAGCAATAAAATTTTAACTAATAAAGGCTAACAACTAAAGTTGTTAGCCTCTATTTAGATATTAAACTCTGACATTTACATAACGAGCAGGAACTCTAACTTTAACCCACCTGTTACCGCGTCGTACTGTTTCCCAATGTGCAGGAATTAACTTTCGTTGATATCGAACGACAACAGGTCTACGCACAAAAGCAGCTCTATGAACATTGGGTCTAACAATGATTTCTGCTGCTGATGCTTGTGACGGCAAGGAGGAAATTGCAAATGGGAGAGCAAGTAATGTAGCTAATAAAATACGTTTCATGTTCAAATCTCCATCAATTAATTTTTTGAGTTTTATACAGCATTTATCAATAATTTGTGAACAGATATTCTTACCTGTTAACTTTACAGGAAGTTTTGTTTGTTGCACGAGTTAATTGATTTGCTGTATTGCTCTGAGTTTAAAATACTAAATCAGAAAACACAGTGGAATAAAGTCATAACTTCAGTATGACTTTATTCACATTTGGAACTTTGGACAAAAAAAAGGAGTTGAGAAACTCCTTTTTTGTTAGTATTATTTGTTACTTAATTATTTAGTTTTACTGAATTTTATATACAATCATAGCAATCAATACGGCAAGACCTAGCGCTCTGCGAAAATAATTAACGCCTTGAAATAGCTCCATCCACGCCCAAGTAAACAAGGCGCCATTTGCCAAAAAGTCTAATACTGTATTGATTTTACCACTGGTAAAAACTAGGGTTAGCAAACTAGCTACTATCCAAAGAATCAGTGGTGGGTTTGGCATTTCAGCCAAAACAATTTTGCCATTGCTGTCACGGAAGGTTTTATCAACTAATGTATTTTCCATTGTTTGAGATTGCTACTTAGGTAATAGTTATTAACTTGCAAAAATTACGGAGCGATTTATTGATTATAGGCTGAGGTTTGATTGCAAGTTATTTAATAATATTAGAACATTAAAGCAATTCTATTTTCACCCATCTAATTGCTGAGATTAGATCGGTAAAGGATATTCATATATAACTATATTGAAAGACATACTTTCACACACAAAATTCGCCAATACGTGTTTCTTTATTTACTTTCTTCTCTACATCCTTAAAATAGAAAAGCCTCCCAGAGTGGGAGGCTGAAAAGTTAGCGGAGACAACTTGTTAAACTACAGCGATCGCTCCTCCTAATGCAGAGAAAATCGCGGAGACGAATGCTGTGGCAAACAGCCACCACGCTGCTGTAGCTGCGGCTTTGCGGGTTTCTTCTGCTTGCCGCTGTGCTTGATGCTTTACCTGTTCTAGCCGGCGTTGGGCTTCGTGCTGTATGCGTTCTGCACGTTGCAATACTGTGTTGCGCGCCCGTTCAATTTGGTCGATGATCCGGTTGGCATCTGCTTCGGAGATGTCCTCACGAGAACTCATAATTGCCACTAGGGTATCACGGTCAAAGGAGGACAGGCGATCGCGCAGGGCATCGAAACCAGCCTGGGGATCGTCAAAAACTGTGCGAATATCGCGCTTAATACTATCATAGTTAAGTTCTGGGCGATCCAGGGAGTTGAGATAGTTACGAATGCGGGCGAAAACCCCATCAATTGCATCTTGAATGCCCCGTTGAATGCTTCGTACTTGTTCGACAAATTGATCCCTTACGGACACCATATTATCGGCAATCCGTGCTGCTTCTTCATCAGAAATATCTTCCCGAATTTTTAGCAGGGCAATGATGGTATCACGGTCAAACTGGGAAAGGCGATCGCCAAAACTTTCTACTCCAACTCGCGGATCGTGCAACAATAATTGCAAGTCGCGTTTGATACCTTCAGGATTGAGTTCTTCTTTACCTGTTTGGCGCAGATAGTCTTCCAGATAAGCTTTGAATGTTTCTGCTCTTTGTTGTGTACGGCTAGCTAGGCGACGAGGCGCACGCACAAAGTTACGAATCGAAGTTTGGGTGGAATCAATGATTTCATTGACTTGTTCTTCACTCAAGTCTTGGCGTTGACTGAGCAATTTCACTAGTGTATCCCGGTCTACCTGCGACAAGCGACGGCGCAGTGCGACGGCTCCCTCTTTGGGATTTTCAAACAATCTGGTCAAATCTCGCTGAATACCTTCAGGATTGAGTTCTTGTTTACCAGTATTTCGGAGATAATCTGCGATCGTTGTCGTCACAGAATCGTATTGCTCTTTAGCTTTCTCGACTACAGCTTGGGGTGTGTGGCGAATACTGTACCACGACTCTTCAGTAGTATTGATAATTTGATTAACTTGATCTTCACTCAAATCTTCCCGTTGACTCAACAATTGCACTAAGGTATCGCGGTCAAAGCGAGACAAGCGTGCCCGAATTGAGCTAATTCCAGCTTGCGGATCTTCTAGTAGCTTTTTGAAGTCGGCGCGGATGCCATCAGGATTCAGTTCTGATTTGCCGGTGTTACGCAGATATGATTCTACATTTAGCCACAGGGTTTCTGCTTGATATTGTGCCTGTTCTGCTAGTCCTTTGGATTCTACCAAGACGCGATCGCGTTGTTTTTCCAACTCATCGACAATGCTATCTACTTCATATAACTGGACATCATTACGTTGTAGCAGTATCTGCCGAATTTCTTGGCGGTCAAGGTGTGCTAGTCGCAATGTCAGGGTTTCATAATCTGCCTCTGAGTCTTCCAACAGTGGTTTAAAATTCTGCTCAATGCCTTCGGCTGTCAAATCTGCCTTGGGAGTAACGAGCAGATAACTTTCTACTGCGCGTTGCAAGTCTTGGACGATATCTCTTTCTTCAATAGCTCTGACTGTTACTAGCACTTCTTGGCGGACAGTTTCTAGCTGATTGGCAATGCGCTGAATTTGACCTTGAGTCAGCAATCCCCGTTGTTGCAGAATTTTGACGAAATCATTGCGGGATAGTCGTTCTAGTTCCCTACGGACGATTCCAGGGTCGGCGGCTGGATCGTAGATGACATCATGAAATTCCTGGGCAATTCTTTCTGGACTCAGTTGCCAAGCATAAGTATTGTACAGATAGTTTTCAACATCAGACCGAATTGGGCTATAGGGTTGTGATGGTGTTGGCAAGCCTAACTTATCCGCTTGTTGGGTGACTTTATCTTTAGCGCTAGTAAGACTACCCAAGATTTTTTCCACATCCAAATCAGACAAATCTGTGCGTCCCAACACAATGCCGGTTAAAGCAGATAATCCTTGCTGGAGTGTACTTTGAATTGGCCCGGTAGCAGTTTTTTGGTCAGATTCTTTGGAACCACCCTTTTCTGCTAATAACCGTTCCAACTTGGCGTTGAGTTCGTCTGTTTTGCTTTGTCCTGGTGGAAGTGATTTCAGATAATCCATCAACTCACCCAAACGGTCTTCGGTGGGTGGTTGCTGACTTACCACTTGCTGCCAAACTTTATACAAGGTATCAGCAATGCGGCTAACGTCTTTTTTGGAAAGATCGGTGCGGCTGCTGACTAACTCGATAAACTTTTGGCGGTCGATGTTGCGGATATCTGGAGTCCCAGCGATCGCTTTTAGTTGCGGATCGTTGAGTAAATTTTCAAAATCACTCCGAATCTTTGACACATCAAGTTCTGGAGGACGGATCTTTTCTAAGTAATCTTCAATGTTTTCCCGGATACTTACGGGGTCAATGGCGCTTCCTAGTTCTCGACGGACAGCGGCGGCGGCGGCTTCAGCTGTGGCTACCACTTGGCTATTGACAGCTTTGGCACCTAGTGCGGCAGTAGCAGTCCCCATAATCGCCTGAAAGCCAGATGTTGCCGTATTGACAACTGAGCCAATTAAGGAGCCTACGGTGGTGGAACTTACCCAAACTAGGAGCAAAAAGTAAGCACCCCAAATCACCAAACCGAGAATCGCTCCCAATCCCCGATCTGAGATTACAAGGCTCAATTTTACTGCTAGATAAGAAGCAATTAATAAGGCGACAGTCACAGTGATTAATGTCCAAATCCCCACTGCTGTGCCGATTTTGCGAATGCTGCCGCCCAAACTTCCGACTTCCCCATTATTATCTGAATCCGAATCAGATGAGTGCCCCAGGTAGGAAATACCGGCTGCAAGGGAGAGATTAGTTAGAACTAATTGGAAAGCAAAGGCAAGAATCACCCCGGAGATTAAAGCCACAAAAAAGCGCGGTCCAGAAATGAGAACTGATGCCTGTTCTGGCGTGACGTTTGAGGATTCTACTGGAACCTGTGCTAACCACAATAGTGGTTTGTAGAGTCCCACCATGATTTCCGTACTTTGGAACATTGTATTTCCTTCTTCTAAGGTTTAAATTTGGGGAATAAAGAATTTCTTGAGAAGTAACTCTTAGTATTTATTATGTTTGTACCTATGGCAATACCTAACTCTTTAGATCAGAATCGTAGAATTTAGCTGTTTAAAGCATCTCTCCAAGGGCTGAAAGCTCTATCCAGCGGAAGATATAACTTTTATTATCTCTTGGTAACGATCTTAATCCAAGTGCCACTTATTATTAATTATGCTAGCTAATTTTTAATTTCTAATTGCTTATTTTTAGCGTTTGATTTTCTTTAAATTATACTTCGTCGTTGATAAATTTACATTTATTTACATATTTATTTTTGTTACCCTCTCAAGGTGTATTTATCTAAAAAAATACGTTTCTGATAATCGTCCAGAAGAAGTGCCTGTGGTTTGTACCCACAGACAGAAATAAGTCTAGTTATAAACAGCTACATTAAAGTTAACAAATGAATGGTTAAGGATAAACAAACAAATGGCAACTCGTTCCTCCAGAGACCTGTCACTATTTCTAACAGAATGAAATCGCAAAGATCGCAATGAGATTCTGTTTAGCCTAACTCCTCAAACCAAAATTTGGAACTGTTTGCAATGATTGGCTTTATTGCCTATTTGCTTTAGGATTTAGCTGGTTATAGCGTTGTTCATGACGTTTTACGCATAGTTGGCTACTAGAAACATTAAACATTTGAAAAATCGCTATATATTGGAGAAAAAGATGGCAACTCAAGAAACTCGTTCTTCTACTGATTTACCAGCTGTTGCACCAGAATACAACGGCATAGACCGCAATGCATTTCTGTTTGGCTGGACACCTCAAGCGGAAATTTGGAATGGTCGCTTGGCAGCTATTGGCTTTCTAGCTTATTTGCTTTGGGATTTAGCTGGTTATAGCGTTGTTCGTGACGTTTTACGCATAGTTGGCTACTAGAAACATTAAACACTTGAAAAATTGTTAGATATTGGAGAAAAAAATGGCAACTCAAGAAACTCGTTCTTCTACTGATTTACCAGCTGTTGCACCAGAATACAACGGCATAGACCGCAATGCATTTTTGTTTGGCTGGACACCTCAAGCGGAAATTTGGAATGGTCGCTTGGCAGCTATTGGCTTTCTTGCCTATTTGCTTTGGGATTTAGCTGGTTATAGCGTTCTGCGCGATGTTTTACATCTGATTGGCTACTAGTCGTCTGTCAAAAACATTATGACAGGTTAAGATATTTTTGTAGTAAGTACTTAAGTGCTTATAGCGCTTCTCATTCAGAGACACTACAACATTGCACCAATTTGGCAAATTTACCAAGATTGTTAATTCGTAGGTTGGGTTGAGGAACAAAACCCAACCTACAGATTTTTATTTATTTTTTAGCCTTAGAGGTTATTTGAAAAGTGGTTGGCTGTGATTTTGGGCACTAACTGATCCCCCCTAGCCCCCCTTAAAAAGGGGGATTTAGGGGGATCTAGAACGTTTTCTTACTGAGATGAAAACTTTTCAAACATCCTCTTAGCACTATTGCATTGGCTTCTATAAATGCTTGCCAGTTTTCCACGTACTACCTCTCAAAGTTTATTTATTGAGTAGCAAAAAAGTCACCTGCTTGTAAGTGACTTTTTTACGATCAAAATTTGATACAAATTACTGAAATTTCCAACAGCAATTATTCCTCAATACAACTGGGAATGCCTAAAACGGCACAGGGAAAATTAGAACCTAGAGCTTCAATCATTGGATGATTGACAGAGTTGCAACCTAAAAATAGAATATCGGCACTTTCTGATTCAACAACTTTGTTAAGTTCTGTGGAAATGGAGCCAAACCGTAAATGAGATTTGAAAGAACCCTGCCATTCTTCAGCCAGACTCCGGGCTTGCCAGAGAATTATATCTGCTTGTTGTAGAGGAGCGATCGCTGTCTGTAATTTAGGTTGAGTTAGTACCTGTGTCACAGACTTCGATCCTTCACTGACTTCACATTCTAATGAAGACTGTTGTTGGGGAAAGCTTAAGATATTTGGATACTGATTGGTTTGATTATCTTCTACTACATAAACGGCTTGAACTGTAACTTCTGTATTGGTGGCCAAACGCGTTTGATGGGCAATCCAAAATGCAATATCTAATGCCGTATGACTGTTGGGAGATGCGTCATAAGCAACAATTAGATTAATTGTTTTCGCCTTTTGAGGTTTTTTAGAAAAAGGTTTGTTTGGTTCTGGCAACAGTACCATTTGTTCAATTAAGTCATCTCGACCTGTGGCACTTTGCAGACGTGCTAACATTGGCTTGATTTGCACAGCTTTACTTCTCCTAATGAAATGAATTAGCAATGAGAAGCAGGGCGACCAATTTGAGATTTTGGACTTATGCTACGCTCAGTCGAAGGATTTTAGATTGAGTGACGATAACCAAAATTTCAAATCTTAAATCAGTCAAGGAAACCCCAATAATAACTGTATTACAGCCAAAGTCTTGGGGGTTCCTTCCATTGCCTACGGAGTTAGCTGACGGGCTAAGACTGGAAGGTGTCTCTCTTTTAGAAGTGCTGTTAGCCGCTCTCTGCAAGATTAGCCCCAAACATTGGTTCCTCCGTTCCAAATCCAGCTTTCATGAATTTGAATTAGGCTACCCACTAAAAAAATGATAATCTAATTTACTCGTCTTGGGCAAAATATCGATCCAGGAAATTTAAGGCGTGGTTGCGGAGTTCAAAATACTCTTTTGAGTTTCGCATAGCGGCGCGATCGCGTGGATGCTCAAAAGGAACTTCTAAAATCTCCCCGATATTAGCAGCTGGGCCATTGGTCATCAAAACGATGCGATCGGACATATAAATTGCTTCGTCTACATCGTGGGTAATCATCATCACTGCTTGACGATTATTTTCCCAAATATCCAATACCTGCCGCTGCAATTTGCCACGAGTTAGTGCATCTAGTGCCCCAAAAGGTTCATCCATTAGCAACATTTTGGGACGAATTGCTAATGCTCTGGCAATACCTACTCGTTGTTTCATACCTCCAGAAATTTCATCGGGATATTTGTCAGCCGCCGCCGTCAAGTTTACCATTGCCAAGTGTTGATTTACAATGCTAATTTTCTCGGCACGATTAGCATTTTTTAGCACTTCATCTACGGCTAAACGGATATTTTCTCGTACTGTTAACCAAGGTAACAGCGAATAGTTCTGAAATACCATCATCCTTTCGGCTCCCGGCTGACGAATTTCTTTCCCATCTAGCCTGACTGAGCCGGAAGTTGCTTTTTCTAAACCAGCTACTATCTTTAGTAGAGTTGATTTTCCACAACCAGAGTGACCAATTACAGAAATATACTCATCTTCACCAATCGTTAGATTAACTCCATCTAAAACGACAAAATTCTCTTTATCAGGTGTCGGATAAGACTTGACTAAATTTTCAATTTCTAAAAATCCAGGGCGGGGCAGAACTTTGTTCTGAGTATTAATCGGTAATGAGGTATATTCCATCATCAAAGGCTCCGCAAATAATTTAGTCAATCAATATTTGGAATTGGGATTTAAGACATGAAAAAGCGAGTGGGAGCGTTAGCCCTGATGGCAAAACTATTCAGATAACCCACAGGATCGCTGGGGTCGAAGCCTTTCTTATCTATAAATACTTCTGGTGGTTCGACCTTGTAATCATCCTTGGGACATTTGATGCCCATTTCTGATGCTATCTCCCGATATAAATCTGTTCTCCAGCCAAGTTCTGCTAATTTCTCGGCATTTTTGGGGAATTCATGAATTTGTCCCCACCGCGCTGCTTGTGTCATTAACCAGATGCTTCTGGATCTCCATAAGAATGTGGAGTGTTCTCCTGGCTGTTTGGGAAGGTTGTCAGGAATATCGAAGAAAATCGTGGTGTCAGCAGCTTTGATGGTGCGGTCTTTGCCGTCAAAGCCGCCATAGTTATAGTTGCCGAGAATTCCCGGACTTGTAAATTTCGCGATTGGGGTATCTTTCTTTTTGGGTCTAGCACCTGTAAAGGAACGTTCTGTAAGTAGTTCGGCAACTTCTTGGCGGTTTTCTACTTTGCTGCAATACTGACAGGCTTCAATCATCGCCTTGACGAGGGAACGATAGGTTTTGGGATATTTGTCAATGAAAGATTCCATCACCCCTAACAAACGATCTGGGTGTCCCAACCAGACTTCTTTACCTTGTGCGAAGGTAAAGCCGATGTTTTCGTTACCTGTTATTGCTCGTGTATTCCAGGGTTCTGCAACCATATAAGCTTGCATGGCACCAATCCGCACGTTTGTTACCATTTGGGGAGGCGGAACGATGATGATCCGAAATTCTTTAAGCGGATCGACACCGGCAGCGGCGGATAAGTAGCGGATAAAGTATTCGTAAATGGCGGAACTTAATACTACTGCCCAAACTCTGTTTTCTGGCGGTTGCTTGTCAAAGTAGCCTCGAAAATCGCGCCCAAAGGCTTCTAGCGCGCTATCACCATATTTTTCTTGATACTCGTACCACGGACGCAGCCCAAAATCCCACATGGCTTTGTTCATCGTCATGGCGTTACCGTGGCGATGGATGGTCATGGCTGCACATAAGGGGGCATGGCGTGCGCCTTCGGCACCAATTCTGGCGTTGGTGACGGCACCGGAGACTACGGGCGAAGCATCCAGACGACCAAATATTAAACCGTCGCGGGAAGTCGCCCAACTGGCTTCGCGGTTGAGTGTGACGTTCAAACCATATTTGCGGAAGAAGCCTTTTTTCCAAGCGATCGCAAATGGCGCACAATCATTAACAGGAACGTAACCAACTGTAAGATCGGCTTTTTCTAAGTCGCCGCTTTTAACTACTGGTTGCACAGCTAAAGCTTCTTCAGTTAGTCCTTTAGCCGATCTATCTCCTGAAATCCCACAGGAAGACAGCGCCATTCCCGCCGTTGTTGCTCCTATTCCCTTGATAATATCTCGTCGAGTCCAGTTATTATCACCCATTTTTGTAGCTCCATTGGTGATTAATTGCTCACGCTACAAGCGCAGAGTCACGTTACATCTTGCTGTTTTGATAGCAGGCTAATTTTGTTAGTTGGAAGTTTTAGGGCGATGGGTTACTAATTCTTCGATTTTGCCCACAGCGTAATCTAGGATTAATCCAGTTAAGCCAATTATGAACACAGCTAAAAAGACCGAACTCAGATTCAAGCGGCTCCATTCATCCCAAACAAAAAAGCCGATACCAATACCGCCTGTAAGCATTTCTACGGCAACAATTACTAGCCAAGCTATCCCTAAACTAATTCGTAAACCTGTAAAAATATACGGCAAACTTGCAGGCCAAATTATTTTTGTAATCCGTCGCCAACGTGGCATCTCCAACACTCGTGCCACGTCTAAATAATCTTGGGAAACGCTAGCAACTCCTAAGGCGGTATTAATAATTGTTGGCCATAAGGAGGTAATAAAGATGACAAAAATAGCTGAAGGATCTGCTAAGTTGAAAATTGCTAAAGCGATGGGTAGCCAAGCTAGGGGCGATACTGGTTTAAAAATTTGCACGATCGGATTAAGCGCTAGCATTGCCGGTCTGGACATCCCAATTAGAAACCCCAGAGGAATCGCTACTACCGCACCCAACAAAAAGCCTATTAATACCCGGCGCAGACTTGCTATCAACAACCAACCAATTCCTAAGTTGCCTGGGCCTCGCTGATAGAAGGGATTTAAAATGTAGTCTAAATTAGCGATTAGCGCTTCTGGTGGAGTGGGCATCAATTCATGGTTGGCAAGTGCAACAATCCACCACAGCACAATTATTCCCAAGAAACCCAACACAGGTAGAAAGAAAACATCCTTGACAATTACAGGTTCTGTTTTTTTCCAAGCAGCTTGTCCAGCGATCGCCGCGATCGCTGCTAAGTTTAGTTGAAATATCATTTACGACCTCAACAGATTTAAGTGCGGGTACAAAAAATTGAGCAGTACCAGCCTTGGAAACCGATGAGATCGGAACATTATAAAAATGCCGTCTCTTCAGTCTCCTCTCAATGCCTACGAAGTTAGCTGACGGGCTAGGGCTGAGAGATGCCCTTCTGTAGAAAGTTATGAGTTATGAGTTATGAGTTATGAGTTACTAAATTTTATTTAATTCCTAACTCCTCACTCTCAAATCCTCACTTTCTATGAGATACGCCCCACAATTTGGTTCCTCCGCTCCAACATCACGCACTGCGATCTGTTGGATTAGGCTGACTTACTCTAAGTAAATACTAAATTATGCGTATTATAACATTGATATAGATAATCTAACATAGATACTTCAGTAAAAGTATCTGTTTTATAATGACTATTGTATATTTTATTACTTAATCAACTACCTATCCTAACTTTTCGCTAATCCAGAAAATGGATAATTTTGGTTATCTTGTGAATTAAATCCTTGCACAGTCAGCTAAAAAATTTTGGCAATCAAATCATAAGGCTGTTAACTGCAAGATTTCGATTGATGGTATTAAGATACATATTATACTTTTTAAGCATTGTGTACGGATACCCATTTCACCAACAACAGAATCTGTAAAATCTATTTCTTTTGGTAGGTGAAAGATATTACTAATTTTGGTAAAACACGACTCTAGTCGTTAAACTATTTGCATATGGAACTTTACTCATCTATCTCCTAGCTGAATTTAACATAATGGATTTTAGTCAACTCTTGGCTGAAAAAAAGGACACCATCCTTGATAAATGGATTTTAGCAGTTCGCAAGGATAGACGGATTGAAAGTGCTGATGACCTATCTTATACAGGAGTAAAGGATCACATTCCTGATGTTTTGAAAGCTATGGTGACAGTGCTTTCAAAATCTCAAGAGAATGATATTCAATCAATGGTTACTGCCAGTTTTCAGCATGGAGCGATTCGAGCCGAACAAGGTTTTGATCCAGCAGAAATTGCTAGAGAATATCATCTGCTGCGAACAGTAATATTTGATACTCTACAAGCAGATTTATTAAAGGGAATCCCCTCAGAGATAATTCGTTCCATGCGTTTGATTGACGCTATTTTAGACGAAGCGATCGCTCGATGTTTCAAGAGTTATGTTGAGGAACGCTTGCGGGAATTACAGAAGTTGCAAGCATCACTAACGCTCCATAATGAAGAACTCACGCGGCTAGTTAGCGCTAATCAAGAGTATCTTTCCCAATTAGCCCACGAATTGAAACATCCTTTAACTTCCATTATTGGTTATTCGGATCTATTTTTACGCCAACAACGACGAAAGACTGAGATCAAAGACAGCTTTACCAATCTAGAACATATTGAACGCGTACTACGCAATGGTAGACAGTTACTTCATCTAATTAATGATGTACTAGAACTTTCGCGCTATGACGCCGGACAGATAAAACTCCAATTAGCACCTGCCGATGTGCGTGAATTAATCGGTAATGTGTGTGAAATGTTGGAACCTTTAGCTGCGGGAAAAAATTTACAAATCGTAGTCGATTGCGATCGCATCCCTGAAAAGTTAATCACAGATTGTTTTCAGTTGCAACAAATTGTTACAAATCTTATTAGTAATGCGATTCGTTATACAGAGTCGGGGACTATTATTATTATGTGTCAGGTGTTGGAGAAGCAAAGATGGGCGATCGCAGTTTCTGACACTGGAGTTGGCATTGCACCCGAAAACCAAGCCCAGATATTTGAACCCTACTTTCGGGTGAGTTCTAGCGATCGCCCCTATCTTCCTGATAGTACAGGATTGGGATTAGCGATCGTCTCGCGTTTAGTAAAACTATTGCAAGGTCAAATTAATCTAGCTTCACAGGTAGGCGTTGGTTCTACTTTCACCACAATTTTTCCTTTAGTGGAGTTTTAAAAGTATTGGGCGACTAGAAGTCACGACTACACAAGTAAAGTCCACCTCCGTGGACTAATACAAAATAAAGGGTTTTAAACCCACGGAGGTGGGTTTTGTCTGTATAGCCGCGATTTCAATCGTCGGGGCTTTTCTTAGGGATGATGTCTACCATCACCATTTTTTATCTTTCGATTTCATCTATTTCTTTGGGAACCCCCGCAGTTAACACCTCATGTCCCCCAGGTGTAACTAACACATCATCCTCAATCCGAATACCGATCCCAACCCATCGAGGATCGGTCTGTGGCTGGTCTTCTGCTAGTTTAGTATCTGGCACAATATATAGTCCCGGTTCCACTGTCAAAATTTGACCCGGTTGTAAAATCTGTGGTTTGTCTTCACCATGCTGATAAACACCGACATCATGGACATCTAAACCTAACCAATGACTGGTGCGGTGCATATAATATGGCTTATATTTCTCTTCTTCAATTAACTTATCAATTTCACCTTTGAGAATGCCAAGTTCGACTAAACCTTCTGTGAGAACGCGCACTGCTGTATCATGAACTAATTTGAAGGGATTACCTGGTTGGACTTGAGCGATCGCTTGTTTTTGCGCCTCCAAAACAATCTCATACAGTGTCTTTTGTTCTGGCGTAAATTTACCCCCGACGGGAAATGTTCGGGTAATATCCGAGTTGTAATAACCATAAGCACAACCGGCGTCAATTAGCAGTAATTCTCCATCCTGCATTTGACGATTATTCTCAATGTAATGGAGTACGCAAGCATTTACACCAGAAGCCACAATGGAAGGATAAGCTGGCCCCATTCCACCCCGCACTCGAAAAATGCGTTCCATCTCCGCTTGAATTTCATACTCATAACGTCCTGGTGCAGCAATTTCTTGGGCATAATTGTGTGCTTCAGTGGCGATCGCAGCTGCTTGACGCATCAATTCCAACTCAGCTTCGCTTTTGATCAATCTCATGCTGCTGAGGACAGGGCCAGTATCTTCAATAGCGATCGGCCCTGTACCGCGCTTCGGATAAGTTCGCAGTAAACTTTGGTAATGTTTGATGATTTGATCGTTAAAATTGCGATCGCGTCCTAAATGATAGTAAATCCGGCTGGCTTTTTCTAAATACTGCGGCAATTTTTCATCTAACTCGCTAATCGGGTAAGCTTCATCAGCACCATAAATTTCCTTGGCTGCATCTACCCCACAAAGATAACCAGTCCATACTTCCTTTTCGCGATCCTTCGGTTGGACAAACAGCACAAATCGATGTTCTGAATGATGTGGCACTAACACTGCTACTGCTTGTGGCTCATTAAAACCAGTCAAGTAAAAAAAATCACTTTCTTGGCGATAAACATACTCGACATCATTGTGCATCACTGCCATTGGCGCACTGCGAAAAATGGCTGTTCCATCACCAATTTTTGCCATTAACTGTTCGCGACGCTGCCGATATTCTGCTTGCATAGTTGATGTACTTTTAAAATGTATTGTATTATTTGACACTCTTATCAACTAACAGATGCACAGATCGTGCCTCTTAATAGTTGCTAATCTAAGTTATTCTAACCAATATTTGTTTCCACTTAAGTTATACAGCAGAATACAGAATTCAGGAGTAAAACACGTTTTATACCTGGCTAACAGACTTAGCTGGTTTACCTCACCAACTTGAAATCTGCTGTAAATTATTGTAGAAGAATCAATTATCACAAAAGACTCAGTTTTCCTCCTTTTTAAACAATTTGGAAATCTTGTTGTTATCAAATATTTTAGGATATTCATGAAGTTAAATAAGTTTTAAACGCTTATTTTATACAAATTTTGAGATTTTAGAAATTTAACAACATACAGTAAAAAATATGTCTACTCAACGCCTAATAAAAAAAGCGATCGCTTACGTAAGCAACAAAGATGAATTAATGGTGTTTACACATACTGATTTTCCTGAAGGTGGCGTGCAAGTACCTGCTGGTACAGTTGAAGAAAGTGAGGAGCCATCTGAAGCTGTACTGCGGGAAATTTATGAAGAATCTGGTGTTAAGGGAGTTCGTATTCTTGAGTTCTTGGGTATTTATCAATACAATATGACTCCCTATCGGAATGAAATTCAAGAACGTTATGTTTATCATCTCGAATTAACTCAGTCTACACCATCTACTTGGCGGCATTGGGAAATATATCCAAGTACCAGCAAAAACCCTATAGCCTTCGATTTTTATTGGGTTAAATTAGATAGCTCAAATTTAGGACTAGCCGGTGGTCAAGGTTATTTTTTATCTAAGCTTGTTCACAAAATAAAAAATAGTCAAGATTCAGCTATTACTTAAGAAAGTGCCAACAAAACAAAGGTAAGATTATACAAAATATCTTAGAAATAATGTAGCGATCGCTTCTATCTTAATTAAGTCTGTCTAATTAAACATAAAATAAATTTCTGGTTCGTAGGTAGATTTTTGATACAATCTTCAAATGTCAAAGAATATAGATAAAATAATCATTTTTTATCTATAAACAATCATATATAAGTTACAAAAAAATATTTCATAATTGCTTACATAGAACTTGAAATTTTTAGAAAAATAGTTTAAAAGAAACAAATATTTATTTTAAAAGAGTGACATTAATAAAGAAAAAATAGTTATAAAGAAATCTTGAAAACCAAGTAAATGTTATTTCGTTACAGAAAGAGATTGCCAAAAAACGTTAAAAAAATATGACACCCAATAATAAAAATTCCCCATGCCTGAAAACTCAAATTCCTCACCCTTAGCTTTGAATACATCTCGATTAGCATCAGATTCTTTTGCAAAATCACAAATCTTGGCAGATTCTTTTAAGAGTTTAAATTATGATTTGGGGTTTGGAAATAAGAGTTCTTTTCTAGCACTAGAAAGTCAATCGCCAACTGCGCCTGTTAAAATATCAGCAAATCCCAATCCTAATCCTTACTTAACTAGTGCGGCGATTACTCCTGACTTTAACGGTGATGGTAAAACAGACAAAGTTTGGGTCAATTCTTCAACAGGTGAGATTATCATTCGGTTGATGGATGGAACAACAGTTGTCGAACAGGGTTCTTTGGGTCAATATGACCTATCCGCCTATGATTACAAAATTGCTGACTTCAATGCTGATGGCAAAACCGACTTCTTATTACGCAATAAGACAACTGGTGAGAATAGCGTTGTCCTGATGGATGGCACCAAAGTTGGTAGTGCGGCTGCTTTAAGTAGCGTCGATCCAGCCTGGAGTCCTCAGATTGGAGATTTCAACGGCGATCGCAAAACCGATATCTTCTGGCATAATACAACCACCGGTGAGAACGCTATTTGGGAGATGGATGGCACCACAGTTCTGAATGCAACTGTTTTAGACACTACAGACGCAGCCTATACTCCTACCATTGTTGATTTCGACGGCAATGGCAAGAGTGACATCTTCTGGCGCAATCAGACAACTGGCGATAACGTCGCTTGGTTTATGGATGGTACGCAAAAGACTGACTTTGCCCTACAATCACAAGATGCCGCCTGGACTGCTAACCTTGGTGATTTCAACGGCGACTTTAAGACAGACATTCTGTGGAGAAACGCTCAAACAGGTGAGAACAAGGTTTGGACGATGAATGGCATCTTAGTCACAGAAGGTGCTTTGGGTACACTTGACTCATCCTGGACTTCTAAAATTGGCGATTTCAATGGCGATGGCAAGACCGATATCTTCTGGCACAATGGCGCAACTGGTGAAAACACCGCTTGGTTGATGGATGGTACAACAGTTGCAACTGAAGCTTTCTTACCGGCTAATAACGCGGCCTTGACACCATCCCTTGGTGATTTCAACGGCGATGGCAAGACTGATATCTACTGGCGCGATCAGACAGCAGGTACAGACAACATTTGGACTATAAATGAAACGACAGCAGTTGAGACTCCCATCAGCGACGCAGATAAGCTGACCGGAGAGTGGTATACGTTCTAGAAGCTGAAGTTAGAAGATGGAGGCAGGAGTCATTATTCTCCCCCTGCTTCCTCGCCAATCACCAGTCCCCTTGATTCAAAATTTGTAACTCAAAACTTGAATCTCCCCATTCTCCGGCAAATCTTTAGGGCTAATAGAAATACTATCTGCACTGCTACGCCGCACTTTCATACCTTGCATCAGGGTCAGAAAATTATCCAATGGCGAAAGGTCGCACTTAGCAGCATCAGCTGCTTGTGTACGGTAATGAGTCGGAATCACTAACTTAGGATTTAAAACTTGAACAGCCTGCTTTGCTTCCTCAGCATTGTAGGCTTTTGTACTGCCTCCCACTGGAATAAATGCCACATCGGGACGCCCCATCAGGATTTTTTGCTCAATAGAAATGGGTGCAGCAGCCCCACCTAAGTGGAGGATATTAATTCCGCCTTGCTTCCAACTCCAAGCGGTATTTGAGCCAAACTGCTTACCACCTTTGCGATCGTGGTCTATGGCAACTCCTTGGAATTTAATGCCTTTAAACTCATAAACTCCTGGTTCGTAGATCAGTTTTGCATTTCCCGGTAGTACATCCACAGCACCTTCATCAAGCAGTTGGCTGCTAATCAGTACCAAATCTGCTGCAACTTTTGGGGGACGATACCCAGCAGTACAGCCAACCGTCCGAAATGGATTGACGAGAACTTTCGCACCACCACCAGTAAAAAGAAAACAAGTATGACCCAACCACTTAACTGATAAACCGCTAGATTGTGCGTCAGCTTGAGATTCAGAACCCAAGGTAGTAACCAAAGCTGTTACCAACCCCGCCCCAGCATAGCCCATCAACTGTCGTCGTTTCATTAATTATGCTCTTGACTGTAACTGTTCCAGAAAATTTCGCAATAACTGTTTTCCTGAAGCTGTCAGGACACTCTCTGGGTGAAATTGGACGCCCTGAATGTGAGGATAGTTCCGGTGTCGCACTCCCATAATGGTGTTATCTTCAACCCAAGCGGTGATTTCTAACACATCTGGGCAAGTCTCACGTTCGATTACCAAACTATGATACCTGGTGGCAGTTAGAGGATTTTCTAATCCCCGGAAAACCCCCACTCCAGTGTGAGACACCTGAGAGGTTTTGCCATGCATCAACTCTGGAGCAGGAATTATTTTACCACCGAACACTTGACCAATGCTTTGATGTCCCAAGCAGACACCCAAAATTGGTAACTTTTGTCCTAGCTGTTCAATCAATTCTAAAGAAATTCCGGCATCTTCCGGGCGACCAGGTCCAGGAGAAATAACTACAGCTTCCGGCTTTAATGCCCGAATTTCATCTATGGATATCTTGTCGTTACGAAAAACTTTAATATCATCTGCCACTGGGAACTCTGATGCCAATTCTCCCAGATACTGCACTAAGTTATATGTAAAACTATCGTAATTGTCTATAACTATAATCAAAGCTTATTACTCCTGGTTTCTACCACTTATCAGTTGCAAAAAGCATAGATAAGTATCTCATGCTATTTGTTCGTTAGATGTAAAAATAATGCTGGCGTAGACGTGTAAGTATGAAGCGGCTACTCTGTGGCCACTTTCTAAAGATTACCAAGTAATCCTTTAGCCAGGATGCTTGGCGTGTTGGCGTAGCCCTTCTCCTGTCGGAGACGCTGCGCGTAGCTTGCTTCCATAAAGTGGTACGGCTGCGTTCAGGAACCACCCGTCGTAGACATCACACGATTTAATTAAATTTTGAATATATTCTGCAAAGGGATTCGGACAGAGTGTGATTCTCTTAGTGAGTCACTTGGCGATACCTGCGGTTTTTGCTAGCCTACGCAAATCACATCTACAAAGCCGATATAATTAACGTTACCAGACGAGGAAGCAATAGCGTACCTGCTACTAGCATCGCTACGAAAGCAGAGACAAGCACTGCACCAGCGGCACAATCTTTAGCAATTTTTGCCAAATCATGGTATGTCTGCTTAACGGTTAAGTCCACAACGGATTCGATCGCTGTATTTAGTAACTCTAATGCTAAAACTAAACCACTAGTTATACCAATTACTGCTATTTCCACCGCTTGCAGATGCAAGAAAACGCTTAAAGCGATCGCTAAAGCACAAACACTTACATGGATGCGAAAATTACGTTGAGTTTGAAAACTATAGCTGATTCCAGCCCAGGCATATTTAAAACTAACAAATAAATTAGAGGCTACTTTCCAGGAGAATTCCCGTTCGTTAGACACCAGTGTTTGTAACGAGGTAGGTGTTGGTGATGGAGAAATTTTTTGGGACATAGACTTAAAAACACAAGAACAGAGTTGCTACAGTGGGAATATTCGCCGATCTTAATGGCAGAATTAACTTTGAGGCAATCTTTAGGCAATTTTCCACAGAAGTATTATAAAAGTATTACCCAAAATTGACATTAAGGCATACATAAGCTACTGCTATTCCATGTCAATAGCAATACCGATTGTATTCAGCAATATCACTTGCTGTTTTAACATTCGCTCCAAAGTTTTTTCATCAGGATGATCCCAGCCCAACAGATGCAATAAACCGTGAGCAGCTAACCAGACTAGCTCAGTTGGTAAGCTATGTTCCTGTTGTTGAGCTTGGCGTTGTGCCGTATCTACAGACACAATAATATCACCTAAGTATAATGGGACAGAGGCAAGCATTTCTTTGCTTTGAGGAAAATCCACCTCCAAAGCTGCAAAGGCTAAAACATCTGTCGGCTTATTTTGCTGACGATATTGAGCATTCAGTTCTTGAATTTGTAAGTCATCTGTCAAACGCAGTCCGATTTCATAACTTGGCGCTGGTGGAATCTGAGGCTGAAGTATTTCCAACCACTGATTAAACCAGTTTTCCCAAGTTTCAGGGGTAATTCGGTCATCAGTCTCGGCAATTTTTACAGATGTTGTCGGGGACAACTCATAAAAATACTCCTCCACATATAGTTCAACTCTCAGGGGCACACAGTCTCCTTGTCTGAGGTTTACGATTTGTCGTTAATGAGTGAGGTAAGCAAGACCAACAAGCAGAGCTAAAAGCCCTACAGCGGTCAATCCAAAATGTTTTAGAGAGGTTCCACCCTTCCGCACCATGTTTCGCATGGCAAGTTTGACGTAGCTAGGTTGAGGTTCTGTTGAAGGTGAGTTGCTCATAGTTATTTGTCTACAGACTCTTTTATAACTGTAACAGTTGGTCTGGGATAGAATTGCGATCGCCCATATATTGCTAAGGCGTTTCTCAGTGAAACGCCTTAGTAATCGGGGTGTTATGTAATAAGTGCCTTTATGCCGGAGTGTTTTCTACCAGTTTATTTTCTTGGCGCAGATAAGCTTGGATGAATGTATCAATTTCGCCATTCATCACATCGCCAATCCCTGTTGTTTCCGTGCTTGTACGCAAATCTTTTACCATTTGGTAAGGGTGAAACACATAGTTACGGATTTGGTTGCCCCAAGAGGCTTCCACCATATCGCCACGAATTTCGGCAATTTCTTGGGCACGTTGCTCTTTAGCTATAACCAATAGCTTTGCTTTGAGGCGATTTAGGGCTTTTTCTTTATTTTGCAGCTGCGATCGCTCTTCTGTACAGCGCACGGCAAGACCAGTAGGAAGGTGAACAATCCGCACCGCAGTTTCTACTTTGTTGACATTCTGCCCACCTTTACCACCAGAACGAGTTGTGGTAATTTCCAAATCTTTATCTGGAATATCCAATTGCACAGAGTTGTCAATCTGTGGCATCACTTCCACCCCTGCAAAACTGGTTTGTCGCTTGCCGTTGGCATTAAAAGGTGAAATCCGCACTAAGCGATGTGTACCCATTTCTGAACGCAAGTAACCATAAGCATAGCGACCAGTAATTTCTAGGGTTGCCGATTTAATTCCGGCTTCATCACCCTCCGACTCTTCAGCCAAAGTTACCTTATAGCCGTGAGCTTCGCCCCAACGGGTGTACATCCGCATCAGCATAAATGCCCAGTCTTGAGCATCTGTACCACCAGCACCAGCACTAATCGTCAGTACAGCACCTTCCGCATCATAGGGGCCGGAAAGTAACTGTTGTAACTCCCACTGATCCAGGTCACGATTCAGTTTAGTGATGGTAGATTCTGCTTCTTGGAGTAGTGCTTCATCGGTTTCTAACTCCAACAACTCAACAACTGCCTTAGTATCTTCCAGATTGGCGTGCCAGCGATCGTATTGCTGGAGGTGGGCTTTCAGGTCGTTGAGTTCTTGTAGCGTTTGTTGGGCTTGGGTTTGCTCATTCCAAAATTCTGGTTGAGCTGATATTTTTTCGAGGTCTTGAATTTTGGCTGTCAGCGCAGGTACGTCAAAGATAGTCCTGGGTTTTACCCAGGCGGCCAGACAACGTTTCGATTTCGCGTTTGAGTTCTAGGACATCCATAATGCTTGTTTAATGAGAGATAGAGAGCTTTGGATTGGGAAATTGCTCTTTTTATGTTTCTTGATTTTAGCTGTAGTTGGGCAAATTTTTTCTGCACAACTTGTATAGGTTACAAAAGTTACTTGAAATTATCAAGCACTTTCTTATCCCCTGAAGTAGTGAGATATAGCTGTTGCAGATAGGCTTTGATAAACAAATCAATTTTACCGTCTAATACCTCTGTCCCAGCAGGTGTTTCTACATTGGTACGTAAATCTTTCACCTTGGTGTAAGGATGCAAGATATATTCACGGATGAGCTTGTTGGATAGAGGTTTTACCTGTCGGTGTTGAATTTTGTCAATCTGGACACCTTGGGCTAGTGCGTAGGCGTAGCCAGCCGTAGGCATCGCAAACAGTTTACTCTTGAGAATAGCTAAGGCTTTCTCTTTGTTTTGCAGCTGGCTGCGTTCTTGGTTACAAAATACACTAATCCCCGTAGGAATGTGAACCACCTTTACCCATGTTTCTGTTCGGTTAACATTCCCGCGATGGCGATAAAAAGTAATTTCCAAATCTTTCTCTGGAATCTCCCACTCAACAGACTCACCCAATATTGGGATAACTTCTACACTAGCAAAACTCGTGTGCAAGCTGTTATTAACATCAAAGGGCGATATTTGCTGTAGTTGATGTGTGCCTGTTTCTGATTTTAGGTAGCCGTATGCATAACGACCGATAATTTCCAAGGAGGCAGATTTAATTCCAGCTAAATCTCCGCAAGATTCTTCCACTAAAAGGATTTTGTAACTGTTGCTTTTTCCCCATTTAGAGTACATTCGTAACAGCATATATGCCCAATATTGAGCATCTGCACCACCAACCCCAGCAGTAATAGTGAGAAATGCACCTTTTTTCTTGTGGGGGTTGGACAGTAATTGTTGTGTTTCTATTGTTTCAAGTTCTTGCTGGAGTTGGGTAAGGTTGGTTTGTGCCTCTTGCAGCAATTCTTCATCAGCAGATAATTCTAGTAATTCTAGTGCAGCCTTGATATCTTCTAGAATGAAGCGCGATCGCTGATATTGTTTCTTTTGAGCGTTGAGTGAATCAATTTCTTGAAGTGTCTGACGGGAAGTGACGGAATTATGCCAGAAAGTAGGTTGACAAACTAATTGATTCAAGTCCTCAATTCTTGCACTCAGTTCTCGAACGTCAAAGACAGCCTTCAGCCTTAGCCAAGATATTTGATAACCTTTCTACTTCGCGTTTGATGTTCAAGAGTTCCAGCATGGTTTTACTCACTGGGGTTGATAACTTACTACATATTGTATTACTAAAATTGCTCTAGTTTCTCATCCCACAAAAAACCGTGGCTGCTAATGCTTGACCACGGTTGATAATTTGTTAAGTTTTTCTACTTACAGGTACTTAATCGCGGCCATTGATGGCAATTAGCAACCGCAAGATAAAGACAAACAAATTTATGTAAGTGAGATACATCGACAAAGCCACAGGCAGATACTGGTCATCGCTGTAAGCACGCGGCAAGATGTAGAAGTCGACAACAGATGCCCCAACAAAAAGGAACACTCCTAAACCGGAAATAGCGATTTCAAACCAATTTGGCGTGTAAACACCAAACATGGCAAACCCAAATTGGGCAAAGCACACAGCCACCAAAGCGATAACACCAAGATTGATGGTTTTTGTCAAAGCCATGCCGTCTTGTTCAGATAGATTTGAACCTATTTGACGGGCGGCAATAAATGTGATGCCACAACTGAGTGCAGCCAAACCAATGCCTTGGATGCCAACACCTTTTTGTCCCAAAGCGACAAACACTAGGCCACTGAGGGTATATCCAGATAAGAGGCTGTAGGTTGCCAACAAGGGCAATGCAAGCCCTTTATTACCTTTTTCGGCAACATTTTGGGCAACAAAGAACAGAATTAACTCCACAATCACCGCACCTATGAAGGTGGGAAAGAACAGTTGGGGGTTAGCACGGATAACTCCCAGACCGCCGTATGTCCCTAGTGCCGTTAGCACAAGACCGCCACCGACGTAAGGCAGGGCGTTAGCAATTACATTTGGGCCAATAAGGGCTTGAGTTTTAGCTTCACGGAAAGCTTCACGAAAGTTACTGGTATTGCTCATATCTCGATAGTAGCTTTATTCAGGGAAACGTCCTATTTATTCCCATTTTTACCAAGCTTAACGTTTAACAGCTAGTGATTTAATGTAGCTGCAAAATCTAAAAGGCGGTTTTGTTGCTAAAAGTCTTGTAGCATACTGGTGTGTTCACGGAGATCCAGATAATTTAGAGAGCCTAAAAGATGGCAGAAATCAAGGTAATTATCGAAAAGCAACTGAGGAATATATCAATTTATTGATGTGTTTAATTGAAAAAGAACCAAGCGAATTAGGTTATGAATTTGGACGGTGGACAACAGCAAGATTATCCACCTATTTGGAAGAACAAACAGGTATTAAGTTAAGTGGAGAACAAATTCGGAGGATTCTTAATCAAAAAAAGTACGCCTACCTTTGGGCAAAATCCAGTCTAGAAGACAAACAAAACCCTCAGAATAGAGAAGCATTTAAAGAAAAGCTACAAGGATATTTAGAAGCTTCATTTGTTTACCCAGATAAGATTCAGGTCTGGTTTTGGGACGAAAGCGGATTTAGTTTAAGAGTGATTCGTAGAAAAAATTGGGGCAAAAAAGGTCATCCAACAAAAGTAACAGGAAAACGGAGTCGTGGACGAGTAAATATTATGGAAGGATTGAGGTTTCACGACAAAAAAAGAATGTGCTATTTTATAGAAAAAGGAACAGGTGAAAGCTTTTATGAAGAATTAAAACAATTAAATAATTTTGTTAAAAATGAATGGGTTATCTTAGGTAACAGTGAGTCTGATTTTCCTAAATTGGGACCAAAGATATTGATAGTGCTAGACAATGCTAGCTACCATAAAAAGAAAACAACGTTAGCAGAGATTGAAAAGCACCTGCCAAATATACAACTATATTTTCTTCCTGTATATAGCCCTGATTTTAATTTAGTAGAACTAGTATGGCATTCAGCCAAAGAATATATATCTCATCGATTATTTAAATCGGTAGATGAGCTAAAGCATTTATTAGATCGGTTGTTAAATCAGGGAGAACTCATAATTCAGTGGGGACGAAAAATTAAAAACAAGGGTAATGCTGCTATTGCAAACTAAATGTGGAACAGCTTAACTCTACTTTTGCTGTGATTGGATTAACTCTAATCATCAAAACAACAGTTTTAGGAATATTTTCTGAATTTGTTTTGCGGGTGCGGCGTAGGACATAAAAGCACGTTAACCAGACATCAGGATCAATGCCGTCTTTTTTAAAATTAATTAAAGGAGTATCAGGCAAAATTCCGAATTGTCTCAGTAAATCAGATACTGCTCGTTTCACTGGTTCTAAACCGGATTTTTTCGGTTTTTCTTCACCAGCTTTGGTAGTATAAGTTACTCGATGGATATGTTGATTGAGATAGCCTGCTTTTATTGCTCCAATTCGCCATGCAAGCTTGGGATCAGCCTCGGATATAGGAGGTTTCGATCTGATTTCGATTAAGGCCCCGCTTAGTTCTTTGGTTTGGGGTATAAATGCAGCAATATTGTTAATGCGTTCTGCTAATAAATCAGGGCGTTGCTGTTGATAAGTTTTCCTCACTTCAGAGAAACTTTTCATTTCCAGGTTTTGTGTCAGGTCACCAACGTGTTGAGTGTTGATGCACAGGGAACCGTATAATCCTTCATAAATATTTTCTACGTTTGTAGGCGATAAATACAGTAATTGGCAAATTTCAGTAATTAGTGCATTGCGACATTGTGGAGTTTCCCACAAAATAAGTATGGTGCGAAGAGGATTTTCAGCTTTACGAAATACTGCTGGTGCTGCTAGTTTTGGTCGCAGCATTGGAGTGTGTGAATGATTTGGATCGTCAGAGTTCTTTGCTTTTTTAGGCTTCTTAGATTGGTTTTCTTCATTAGCAAGCAGAGGAACAATTTTCTGTTTGGGTTTCTCTGAAGGCCAGAAAATAAAAATGTTACCTGTCACCCTCTCAGCCTCACCCACTCTCTGAACAGGGAGACGCGCTTCAATAGCTCGATCTAAACTAGCCAAATCTTGTGGACTGACACCACTAAAGCAGGGTGGTTCCCCTAATTTAGAAGTGTAGGCGATCGCAGCTTGGATACCACTAGGAATTGTGTTGACGCCTGACCAATTATGATTTGGGTTAGAAACGAAATTATTTGCGTCAGGAAGTTGAGAGTCATTGAGAGAAAAAAGATTGCTGATGGCTTGGGGCCATTTCATTTCCTTTCCATAACGTTTCATCATCAGTGGAATAAAGCAAAAGGGTTGGCGTTGGCCATCTAACCACCGACGGTTATCACCAATATGAGCTTTCACTCCTGGATAAGGTCTATATTTCAAAGGTTTGGTCAGCCAACGTCGAATTGATAAATGATTATAAACAATAGGTTTTTCGCGCCAGGGAACTGTTTGCAAAACAAACTCAATGACAAATGAGATATATGCTGTTTCTGTTGTTTCCTTTCCTGTAGTAACCGTAACTTGACTGGGAGGCCATGACATCAACTCAGCACCTTGGAGGCTGACTACTCGGTAAAATGTCAGTCGATACTGCTCATCAACACCAAAGGAAACTGTTGGGTTTTTGAGAAACTCTTCGGCAAGGTAATCTGGAATTGCTTGGTAAAGGTTGCCTGTTTCGACTTTGTTTTGAGGATGGAGTAATTCATAGGTTTGTGAATTTTCCCATTGCCAATCATCATTATTTAGATTTGCAAGTTGTGACTCAACATCCTCTAAGGTACTAAATTCTTCTATCAACCAATCTTTGATCGAGTTACCCAAGTCAGAAATGTCTGTGGTTTCTGTTGCTAATAACCAAGGCATATTGTCTTTTTGCCAGCCATTACGCACAGTCTTGATAATTTGGGGAAAACTACCAGATACCAAAGGGTCGAGGGAATAAACTGGTACAGCCCGATAACTTTTACCTTGGAGTCTGGCACGCTGTTGAGCAAGGTTGTTGGCGACTTGTCGCCATGTAGTAGGGACATAGATTGCAGAGAGTTTGTATGTTGGATTCGTTGCAGTAAGTTCCCAAGCACCAGGAAGAATAATTTTAGTCATAGTTTAAGTTTCTTTCTCTCATTTGTTTCAACGCATTCAAAAAAGCTCCATAGAGCGATCGCGCCAGCACATCCTCACCTTCTACATAGGGTTCCAGCACCTTGATGATGGCAACCAAAAGTGAAGTACTTTCGCTGTCTTGTTCGCCAATGGCTGAATTTGGGGCGAATTTCACATCTATAAAATGGACTACTGCTGGTACACCACCACGCACTAAACGCCCGATGATTTGCCAGATACTCACTAACTGAGTCCAGCAAAGTACCGATCGCTCTTTTTGTGTTAGTTGCTTAAAAGCCCATGCTGTATAGTTCAGATTGACCATTTCGGCCACAGCATTCTGGTAGAAGATATCTGCAACCTGAGTCAGGGTTAGGTTCATCGATATTAATTGAGCTTCTTCGTAAAGAGTGGAGTCTTTTTCGTGCTTTAGTGCCCAAGCGTTAAGTTGCTGAACAGTAGATTGCCAGTTATCAGGTACTGGCATAGGTCTGTTGAGGAATAACACTGCACCAAATGCTGCTTTGCCTTGAGTATTCAAGATGTTGTGACCCCGCTCTAAAGCCATCAAAGGAGCAACTACAATTTGGGTGGGTAAATGTTGTAAATTTCTGATTTCGCTTCGCAGAATCCCATGAAGATGAGTGGGAGCATTGTCACGGCGGAGGGTGGCAATACCGTCATCGTTGATGTTTATGTCGAAGCGGTAGCGCGATTGTAAAATAGACGCTACCCATTCCGATTCATCGTAACTACCCACGACAATCAAGATGCGATCGCGATCGCTCCACCATTCAGGTTGCTGTTGTTTTCGCTGTTCTAAATCCTGAAATACCCCATCTAGAAAACTCTCTCCACCTCTTACCGAGTAGCACATAGCCTCCACCATTTCTTTAGCAGCAAGTTTGCGTCTTGCAGGTGGCAATCCTGATAAAGCAATATAGTCTGCTTGCGGATTCTGTTTGGAACTAAAGAAAAATTGACTTTCAGCTATACCTGCCTCGCCAGTTCTAGATTGCAACAATACAGTGGGTTTTATATTAATGTGATAGGCTGGCGAACCTGGAGCGTAGCTAGTACCTGATATCAGAACAGTATGTGATCCCTCCCAATCGTCAACTGCAAACAGTTTTGGGTAGTTTTACTCTGTACAATTTATATCAATAAAAATAGATTGGAAAGGTAGTTATTGTTTTAGTGCTTTCAGATGGAAGAATTTGAATTTTTGGGGTCTTGGTGGCTCCCTTCTAATCCTCAGCAAGAAGTTACAGGGACTGTAAAGTTCTCCTCTGAAAATGGAATCTCGCTTGAAATTGTTGGTAGCTTGAATGAGCAAGATTTTTTAGATATTGACTCCGAAAGTCAAGAAATAATTATCGGAGTAACTCACGGTCAATTATTTACTTTGCTTAATTGTCGTCGAAATACAAGCAAACGTTCTGTTCCAGGCATTCTAACTCAAAGGTTTAACGTACATTATGCCCTTGTAGGCTACCATTTTAATAATTCAGAACAAATTAAATTTGATAAATTCCAAGTAGGTTTTACTGACCTAAAATATTTGTCTCCTTTGTTGTGCAATCTTAATTTAAATAGTAATTCTAATAGCAATGGCGATTATCAAGAATATCAATTGTTTTGTCATGTATCAAAAGATTTAAAAGCTAATATCACCAAAGCAAATATATCAATAAATCAATTTATAGAACAACAAATAACTAACCAAGAAGTTACTGTAACTAAATCTGCATTAATTACTGTAGATATCAAAGAAAAAAAATCAATAGATGAAATATATAGCCAGTTCATAGATCCATTAACAAACTTTATAACATTGGCTGCTAATCGATCAAATTATATAACACAACTGTTTTTTATTCTAGATATTGATGATTCGTCCCAAAGAATAAAGGCTATATTTAGAAATTCAAACTATATAAATAAAACAGATATTTTACGCACACCTGAAGCTCTGCTAACTTTAGATGATATTAAAGAGCATTTCAGTCTGGTTATGCAAAGATGGTTTAATCTTTTCGACGAAGCACAAGACATCATTAACTTGTACTTTAGTACTATTTATAATCCTAATTTATACCAAGAAAATAAGTTTTTATCCTTAGTTCAAACATTAGAATCATATCATAGAAGAAAAGTGGATAGGAATAACTCTTTTACAGAAGAACATAGTACCCGTTTAGACAATATACTTGCGGTTACACCTATAGAACATAGAGATTGGGTAAAAGAAAAATTAAAATTTAGTCATGAACCATCACTTTTAGAAAGATTAAGAGAAGTGTTTGAGTTAACAAGTAAAACTATTGAGCCTATTGTCATTGATTCTAAAAGTTTTACTAAAAAAGTTAAAAATATTCGGAATCATTTAACTCATTATAATGACCCTTCTCAACAAGAATTGTATGATGGTGAGACACTTTTTAGGATTAATCAAATACTTGATTTTATGATAAAAGTCTGTTTATTACAGGAATTAGGATGTTCATCTGAGCGTTGTGAAGAATTAATATGTCGCAATCCAGAATATAAATTTTTAAAAAACTTAATGTCTAAGAATCATAAAATATTTCTATAACAGTAAAGCTGATTTTCGGAAACTTTTGTATAACTTGCCAGTTGCGATCGCTTTGTAGTTGTTCAACTGGAAAACGATATCCTTTGAGCAAAGCTTCCACAGAAGTTGCAGGTTCTTCAGGCGCTACTTCCTTAAGTAGGGTTAATCCCAATTCCACATCAGCAATGAGTTGGGCAAGACGCTTAAGTTCTCGCTGTTGTACCTTAGTATCTGCATTAACTAAACTAGATACTATATACTGTTGTAATTCATCCGAGTTGCGGAGTTTTTTACACAGATCCTTGCGCCAGCTAATGGTGTCACGCATTATTTTTTCTTCCCTAAAATTGCTTGAGCCTCGGTAATGATTTCGCTAAATAAGCGCAAGCGCACCCCTTCAAGTTCAGGTTCTAGTTGTTCGCGCACTACCTTTATCCGCAAATAGTCTTCGCGTTCATCTGGAAAAACTACAAAGGTTTCCGTTGCATCACGCCGATACTGCACCTTTCGCAAACGTTCTTCATCCACGGATGCCCAATCTTTAAAATCAATTGCCCAGCGAACTTTGCGCGGGAACTCTACAAGCAAGTCAAATTCATCGACAAAAGGCCAGAGAATAACGCGCAAACCTAATTTTGTAAGTTCTTCTTGAAGTTGAATTTCCCAAATCCCTGGAAGCGTACCGTACAAATGCACGCCAGGGGTAACAGCTTTCCAGTCTGCTGCTTTTTCTTTAGAAATAGGTGGCAATGGTTGAAAGTTGCTGGTTGCACAAAGTCTTTCACACCAAGGGTTACGGCAGGTATATGTACCATCAGGGCGTTGGCGTTGTACATACTTGCAGCGCGGACACAGATGATAGACGCTGCCCTCTGCCAACTTATCCATATCGACATAGATTTCTAACCGTGACAATAACTCGCGCAGTGGTTTGAGTTCGGGTAAACGTAGCTGTTGCCGATATTCTGAGTAATGAAGAGTAGGTTTAGTAATAATCAATTGTCGAAAAGTGCGATAAGCATCTTCTAGCTGATTTCCCCGACAGTATTCCAGTACATCTTTCAGTACTGATTCTTGTACCTGCGCCACCACATCATTACCCGAAACTTGCCATTCTGTAGCAAAATCGGAAACTACTCCGTCTTCTATAACGCTGACATCTGGCGAAAGATATTTAATCTCTTGGGCTGGTTTCCAGGAAGTAATTGATGTTTCCGCCCAATCAAAAAATTGTGGTAAGTTCTCTGGGGCTTGTTCTCCCCGTAGCAAGGAAGTTAAGTACATACGGGACATTCCAATGCGAAGGGCTTCTGGTACTTGACTTCGCTTTTCTAGCTCAAGGTTTTCCCACTGCACCACGCCAGTAGCTAAATACCGCAGAGTGTCAGTTACAGATAGCTGTAAGGAAGGTTTTTCCAGTTCAGATGTGAGGAGGCGAAGACTGCGGGCGCTGTGGTCATCCCATTCCACGTCTATACCGCGCATAGTTTGCAACCACTTCTGAACTGTTGCTTTCTGACGTGGTTGCATTCCTAGTTCTTGACACAACTCTTCTAGAGTTGGCCCTTGTTTATGGATGCTGAACCATTGCTGAAGTGTATCCAGAATTTTTTGTCGGTGTTTGGTGATTTTCATTGTTCACCCTCCTGTTTAGCAGAAGTGTGACACCCACCAAACTGGCATGTCAATCACCTGTTTCCATGTTTCCACTAAGTTTCCAAAGTTTCCATATTACCAATATTGAATAGAAATGTACCTCGAAACCCAACTAAGTACAAATTCCCATAAAAATGAGTCGGAATTCGGTTTTTTGTAGCTTAGGTTTTGTTCGTCCACCCAACTTTTAATTTGGATTTTCGACCTTTATTAATGACGATGCGTACTAAAAGATAAAATTGCCCAGTCTCTTTTGCAATTAATTCAGTAACGATTCACGTTGCTCTCAGTATGACAGATGGCTATTAAGTCAGTCATGCACTGTTCAGCATAAATAGCTAGTTTTTGTTGCAAAAGCTAAAGATTATTTACCATTCAAGAGTTATATAAAAAGCAAAAATCACCTGTAACAGAGGGGTTCGCAAAATCATGCGTACAAATACTGAATTGTGGAGTTCGACCCCTAACAAGTTCAGTGAAACGACGATGGCTTATTCTTCCCTGACTCAGCAAAATAATAACAGCTTAGAAGAAAATATACGCAACTCCATTTTCTCAGGAATAGGAGTTACAACAAGGGAATGTATATGGCAACAAGTGAGTCCTCTTTACGAACTGATGGTATAGAATTATTGCACTTGTACCACCAGAATCCTTCTATTAAACTTCGTAATAAACTTGTACAGTTACATACTGGCTTAGTACGGAAGATGGCTCATAAATTCAGCCATCAATGTAATGAACCTTATGAAGATTTAGAACAAATTGGGTATTTTGGTTTGATTAGGGCAATTGAGCGTTTCGACCCTAGCCAAGGATATGCTTTTAGTTCCTTTGCAGTGCCATATATTCGCGGTGAGATGCTGCACTTTTTGCGCGATCGCAGTACTCTATTAAAAATTCCTCGTCGTTGGCAAGAATTATATAATGAAGGACAAAAGATTCGCAAGGACTTGTCAATCTCTTTAGGTCGCCCGCCCAAGGATGCTGAAATTGCTAGCCAACTTCGGGTATCGGTGCAAGAGTGGCAAGAAACCAAGTTAGCTGCTCAAAACCGTATGCCTTTGAGTTTAGATGCAACCGCAGTTAACTATGTTGATTGCCAAATAACCTTGGGTGAGGCACTTCCTTGTCCTCGTTCTCATGTTCTTTTACAACAAGAAGAAGAACGCCAACAACTCCAAGGCGCGATAAATATGTTGGAAGAAAAGCCCCGCATGGCAGTTGAAATGGTATTTTTGAAAGAACTTTCTCGCAAAGATGCTGCTAAAAACATCGGTACTAGTCCAATGACAGTAACGCGGTATCTGCAAAAGGGAATCCAAGATTTGATTTGCTATTTGCAACCACAAGTAATGCCTACTGGCTCGTAGTCATTAGTCAATGGTCAGTGGTTAGTAGAAAAGCAACTGACAAATGACAAATGACTAGTTATCGAGATTTTAAATCAGCGATTGCACCTTTGGTCATAGCAGCAATAGCTTGATCTGTCGCTTTTGGCAAATGATAATATTTACCGCCTGCTGTTTGCGATAATTCTTTAGCAAAGCCAGTAGACACAAATTTACTTTCCGTATCAATTACTAATAGTTGCATCCCCAGAGCACGGATTCTGGCAGCAATTTCTAATAATTCTCCTTTAATATCTGGCTTTTCTCCTAGTTCTAGCTGTTCACCCAAAGAACGCGCTAAGGGAATATTACCCCGTCCATCAGTGATTGCTACAAGGACAACTTGCCCAATATCTCCACTCATCTGAGCATTTAAACCAACGCGCACAGCTTGAGTTAAACCATGCGCTAAGGGCGAACCTCCACCACAGGGCAACCTTTCCAAGCGGTTACGCGCCAAAGCAATAGAACGTGTTGGAGGCAATAACACCTCTGCCTGTTCTCCCCGGAAGGGAATTAATGCTATTTGGTCGCGGTTTTGATAAGCTTCTGTCAACAGTTGCATCACCGCACCTTTAGCCGACTGCATTCGATTCAGAGCCATTGAACCAGAAGCATCTACCACAAACACTACCAATGCCCCCGCTTTGCGTACCAGGCGTTTCGAGCGAATATCAGGCTGTTCGACAATAACTTTTCTATCTGGTTGTCTTTCTCTGCGTGCTTTTTGATAAGGAGCCGCAGCTCTTAAGGTGGCATCTACTGCAATGCGTCGTGCTTTCCCCTTGGGCAACATTGGCTTAATGTAGCGTCCCCTGTCATCGGAAAAGATGACACTACGACTACCAGATTTACCTTGCCGCTTCGCCATTTGAGTAAAGTAAAGCACGTTGTCATCAAGAATTACCCCTTCTGGATCAAAAATGAATTCTTCCGGGATGCTGGGGGGTTCTTGCTCTTGATTTTCTTCCTGTTCTTCTTGTTCCTCCTGTTCTTCGTCTTCCGATTCGTCCTGGGGTTCTTCTTGATTCTGTTGCGGTGGGGGTGGAGGCGGTGGTGGCGCTTGATCTGGTGGTGGTGTCTGCACAACTGTGGCGCGTGGTACAATCACCAATTCCACCGCACGGCGCAAATCTTCGGCATTAACTGTTGTTCGTCCCTCCAAAGCCGCCGCCGCTTTGGCAACCCGTGTAGCGAATAACTCAGCGCGATGTCCCTGAACTCCGCCGCGAATTGCCTCATCTACTAAATAGGCAATTTGTTCGTGGGTGATGATTACTTCTTTCAACCATTCCCGCGCTAAGATGATTTGGGTTTTGAGTGAGTCTAAATCTTCGTTGTACTGTTGGAGAAAATCTTGGGGAGATTTAGAATAGGCGATCGCAACTTCAACTGCTTCTACTCTTTGATCTAAGCCGAGTACACCATCAGCAGAGAGTGCGATCGCAATTCTATCTAGCAAATGCTCCCGTAATCCGCCTTCTTCGGGATTGTAGGTGGCAATAAATAGGGATTTGCACGGATGCTGAAAACTAATCCCTTCCCGTTCTATCTGGTTGCGTCCATCAGATAATACTGTTAGAAGCTGATTTGATATTTGGTCATCTAATAAATTAATTTCATCTACGTACAGTACACCCCGGTTTGCTGTAGCGAGTAAACCGGGCTGGAAAATGGTATCGCCTTGTTTTACCGACTTTTCTACATCTACTGAACCTAATAGTCGGTCTTCTGTGATACCTAGAGGAATTTGTAAAAAAGGCGCAGGGATAATTTCGACGGGCACATCTTGAATATCTTTGTCTGCGTACTCCGCCAATAATTGATCGTCCCATTCTTCGGGGTGGTTAGGGTCACAATTACTGATTGAGCCTTTGACAACTTCAATCGGCGGTAGGAGAGCGTGGATAGCACGAGCCATTACAGATTTTGCCGTACCACGACGACCTGCGATCGCTACTCCTCCCAAACCAGGATCAACGGCTGCTAACAGCAAGGCTAATTTAATTGCTTCTTGACCGACTACGGCAGTTAAAGGAAAGGCAGTGATTGTGGGATTGATAGTAGGCGCAGGCATTGTTTGCTTTCATAGCGAGTCTCGGCCTTTAGCATACCAATTTCTGGCACATTTAGAATAAGTATTATGCCAATGATAGAAAGGTAACGTTATGAGTATTGCTCAGGCTAAACGCTTCACACTGGATGAATACCACAGACTTGGAGAATTGGGCTTTTTCCATGAAGATGACCACATTGAATTAATCAACGGGGAAATTATTGAAATGGCATCCAAAGGTACAGCCCATGAAACTTGTTTGCGAAACTTGTTGCGCGAACTTCCAAAAATTGTAGGTGATAGGGCAACCTTGCAATCTCAAGCCCCGATTGCTTTGCCACCTAACAGCGAACCTGAACCAGATTTTGCTATTCTTCAAAATCGAGATGATAATTATCTATCTGGTCATCCTCAACCTGCTGATGTGTTATTAGTGATGGAGGTTTCAGATTCTTCTCTGGCTTATGACCAAGATGTGAAAATACCTCTCTATGCTAAAGCAGGTATTGCTGATTATTGGATATTCAATTTATTCGATAATTATTTGGAAGCTTACAGTGAACTATATCAGGATAATCAAGGCAGACATGGTTATTCAAATAAGCGAATTTTCTTGTCAAATGAGGTAATAACTTTTCCCTGCTTCCCTGATTTATCTCTTGATTTAGCTAGGGTGTTTCCGCCAAAGCTGAATTTTTAAACTTTGTTATAGGATTTAGTCATAATACAAAGGAGTAAGTTTTATGGCTTATAGTGATTTTAAACTTATTGAAGTTATTGATTCTTTTGGGTTAGTTATCCACGAATCATCTGGACTATTCGCAAATGTGCAAGAGCAAGAATGTAGTGATTTATTATCTACTATCTTGAGAGAAAACGTTGATTTAGCAGTAGCGATAAGTTCAGAGAAAGCTCGAAGTGAAATGATAATAAGTCCAATTTTATTAGAAATTAGACGCAAATTTAATTATGAAATCAGCTTTTTTTCGGGAGTGGATTTTACTGTTGATAGCCAGCGAGGATTAAACGGCTTTTGTGATTTTATTTTGAGTCTTTCTTCGGAGCAGTTGCTTGTACGTAGTCCGGTAATTGTCTTAGTAGAAAGTAAAAATGAGAATTTGAGGTCTGGTTTAGCACAATGTATTGCCGAAATGGTAGCTGCCCAGTTATTTAACGAAAGAGGTGGAAATCAAATAAAAGCTATATATGGTGCTGTTACTATCGGTACTATCTGGCAATTCCTCAAGCTTGAAGGCAATGTAGTTTCGATTGATTTGAGTGAATATTATATTAAGGATATTAAGAGAATTTTGGGTATTTTGTATGGTGCGATCGCGCAAAGTAAGCAGTAAAATAGGTTACATTTATTTACAACTGATATACTTGACAATATAGCTGATATTATGCAATTCTGTAATTAAGACAGTAAACAACTTGCATGATAAAGCACAACTCTAAAGTGTAAGCACTGGCGGCTGTCTCAGCAGCATAATTGCTGTGTTGCTCGCAACATTTTGCACGATCCGTTAAGCTAAAGATTCAGCCTGATGCCAGGTTCAATAGTTGACTACAATGTCAAAGAGAAACTAACCCATCTAAATGAATGTTTAGCATAGCGGATCGTGCGGAATGTTGCGGGCAACACAGTAATTATGCTGCTGAGACTGAAACTAGTTAAACTTGCGAGTAGAGAAGAGAGCTTAGTGATAGGGAGGTACTTTTTGAGTATCAATTACCTTTATAAAGCTACCCTGCTAAATGTGTAATTTGTTGAATCTGTCCAGTTCACCAAAGAATACTGGATATATTACAATGACACACGCTGATAAGTCTTCCAAAAAACAAACTAACCAGCAGAAAAATTCTGTCGGTATTTTTGCCGATATTCAGAACGTCTCTTCAATTAAAGGAAAGGGTGATTTGTTGCTGGAATTTGCCCAATCTAAGGGGCGTATAGACTGCAAAAATGTTTACTATAATTCACACTACATAGACCAAGTTTGTACCAAAAACGAGCTAGAAATTCTTGGTATGAAGGGTGTTGATGTTCCCGATCATTCAAAGAATAGTGCAGATTATAGATTGATGGCTGACTGTATTAAACTGTTCGCCCCAAAACCTTTACCTAGTCCTAATACAATTATTCTGGTACTAGGAGACTGGGACTATGCTGGCTTAATTTGCATGTTAAAGGCATTAGGTAAAAAAGTGATAATCTTTGCTCAAAGAGGTAGTGAAAATCCAAAATTGATTAAACTAGTTGGTAATGAAAACTTCTATTTTGTAGATCAATTACCTCAGTTAGTTGACAATAGCAATAAGACTCAACCTAAAAACACGGCTATTGTGTCTCAGATTAATTGCAAAGAGGCTATAGAGTATCTAATTGAAGCTATCAAAACTGCCTCAAGCCAAGGTAAGCCTACCGTATTTGGTCGCATTGATAAATTGATGCGTCAACGTTGTACTAACTATCAAGGATACTTATCTATTTCTACAGATGATGGCAATAAATTTAAGAGTTTTAGCCAGTTTATTGATGTTGCTGTAAAGGATGGCAAAGTCCGAAAGCAAAATCAGGAGTTATTTTTAGCTGAATTAGATATACTGGCTGCCTAAAATACCTTTATAAAACCCAGTTTCTATTCAACTGGGTTTTACCAAGACACCGCGATTTGCGGTTTTTTTATGTCTGAAAAAAGCAATATTTGTAAAGTTTCCCAACCGTAAATTGTCGCAACAAAACACAAGATAAAAATGCACAAACTTCTAATATTCCATAATGAAAAACTTCTACGGCGTGCGCTTACCCACCGTTCTTACGTCCATGAAAACCCCGGAGAAGGCGAACACAATGAACGCCTAGAGTTTCTCGGTGATGCTTTGCTGAATTTCTTAAGTGGCGAATATCTCTATGGTCGTCATGCAGAAATGGGAGAAGATGAACTAACCCGGCGGCGTTCGGCGCTGGTAGATGAAAAGCAATTGGCAAAGTTTGCTGAAGAGGTGGGTTTAGACTTTAGGATGCGGTTAGGAAAAGGTGCAATTCGAGATGGAGGCTACCAAAATCCTAATTTGCTCAGTAGTACCTTTGAAGCAGTTCTTGGTGCTTACTATTTGGATAATAATTCTAATATTGAAACAGTTCGCGCAATTATAGAACCGCTATTTGATTCTGTAGATCCTAAACATATAATTGTGTCTCGTTCTAATGTAGACTCAAAAAACCGCTTTCAAGAATGGGTGCAACGCAACATTACTCCAAATCCTCCAAAATACTTCACAGAACATATAGGAGGCCCTTCTCATGCGCCAGAATTCATAGCCAAAGTATTGGTAGATGAAAAAATTTACGGAGAAGGTAAGGGACGCAATAAAAAAGATGCAGAAAAAGCTGCTGCTGAAGATGCGCTAGCTAAGTTGAAAAAACAAGGTTTGTTATAGAGTTTATGCGTTCATAAATTTTGAGAATTTTAAAATTAGAAACTTCCTAACACTGAAAAAACGCAAAAAAATGAGGATGGTATACTCCACCCTCATTTTATTTTTTGTCACTTTACTCATTTCCAGATAGTAGCCAGAAAAGAGTCAACTATTACAGTTGCGGTACGTACTGTTGCTTATCAGGTACTTCAGCATACTCAGCCACAATCTGGCGGAATTCTTCGCCATCAATGGTTTCTTTCTCGATGAGCAAATCTACTAAGCGATCGGTGACAGTGCGATGGTCACGGATGATCTTCTTAGCATTGTCGTAGCACTGCTCAACAATTTCCCTGACTTGTCCATCAATGCGGGAAGCAATGGATTCAGAATACTCAGATCGGGTTGTCCAGTCACGACCCAAGAATACTTCTCCCTGCTGGCTTTCTAACGACAGTGGGCCTAAGTCGGACATCCCGAACCGAGTCACCATTTGCCGGGCCATTCCCGATAACTGCTGCAAGTCTCCACCCGCGCCAGTTGTGACTTCCGCAGCCCCAAAAATTACCTCTTCGGCGGCGCGACCACCCAAAGCACCAGTAATTCTAGCTTTCAGTTGAGAACGGGAAATTAATCCCTGTTCTTCATTGGGCGTAAACCAAGTTAAACCCTGTGCTTGTCCTCGTGGAATCAGGGTAACTTTCTGTACTGGGTCATGGTCTTTTAACAAAGTCCCCACTAAGGCGTGTCCGATTTCGTGGTAAGCAATCAAGCGCTTGCTCTTGCTATCTACCAAAGGAGTACCTTCCATCCCTGCAACTACCCGATCCACCGCATCATCAATTTCGCCGAGGGTGATGGCTTCTTTGCGTCTTCTAGCAGTCAAAATTGCTGCTTCGTTGAGTAAGTTGGCTAAGTCAGCACCAGTGAATCCAGGAGTGCGGCGAGCGATCGCATCTAAAGATACGCTAGGGTCTAGTTTCTTATTCCGCGCATGGACTTGCAAGATTTCCAAACGCCCTTTGATATCGGGTGCATCGACTGTTACTTGGCGGTCAAAGCGACCGGGACGCAACAAGGCTGAGTCTAGTACGTCGGGACGGTTGGTAGCAGCAATAATAATGATACCTGTGTTACCTTCAAACCCGTCCATTTCGGTGAGCAACTGGTTAAGGGTTTGCTCTCTCTCATCGTTACCGCCACCGATACCAGCACCCCGTTGCCGTCCTACGGCGTCAATTTCATCGATGAAGATGATACAGGGGGCGTTATCTTTAGCTTTCTTGAACAAATCGCGGACGCGGGATGCACCTACACCAACGAACATTTCCACAAATTCCGAACCGGAAATACTGAAGAAAGGTACGCCTGCTTCACCAGCGATCGCTTTTGCTAATAAAGTTTTACCAGTTCCAGGAGGCCCAACTAACAGCACTCCCTTGGGAATCCGTGCGCCCACAGCGGTAAATCTTTCTGGCTGCTTCAGGAAGGTGACGACTTCTTGCAGTTCTTCTTTAGCTTCTTCGATTCCGGCTACGTCGTCAAATTTGACGCCGGTTTTTGCCTCCATTTGGAAACGCGCTTTAGATTTGCCAAAGTTCATCGCTTGACCTGGGCCGCCGGGGAGATTGCTAGAACGCCGGAACAAAAAGAACAACCCAGTAATCAATAAAACTGGAAAGATGAGATTGCCCAACAATCCCCAAATTGCGCCATCATTGCGCATGGGGTGAGCATCAAAACTAATGGCTTTCTCTTTGAGCTTGCTAATTAACTCAGGAGCGTTAACAGGCAAATCCACACGCCACCTTTGGACACGATTTTCCAGGTCTGGATCGCGGGCTTCTATAATTGCTGTCCTACCGCCTTCGTAAAGATCCACACTGCTGACGCGATCGCTGTTCAAGTATTCTAGAAAGCGACCGTAAGTCATGCGAGTATTGGCTGCATTCTTACTCATGTCGGCAGGAGCGCCTGCAAACGCCCCTTGCCAGAAGAAAAAGCCAATTACCAAAGCTGGCAATGTCCAGAGTGCTACGACTTTCCAAGAGAATTTCATTTTAATTTGCCTCTAGATGCCTATACAACTCGTTAGCTCTAGTAACCGAATGTTCATCACTCTGTCACTTTAAGCTGTTAAACGGATGTTTATAAATCCATTTTGTTTAATTTGATCTCTTAGATGCACTGCAATAAGGCAATTAGAGCATTATGGCAATGCCAACAAGAATCTTAATCAAAGTTAACTTAATTTTAATACAATATCGCACGAGAAAAGGGAGCGCAACGGAATGCAAAGACAGAGAGAATTTCTCCACAATGCTCCTCGTATCGTCCAAGCCGCTCTCAATCATGATTCTGGGAGAGTGGGGAGTCAGGGAGATAAGGAAGAAGGGGAGAAGTTACAGTAAGTTTTTCCCCCCTGCCCCTCGGTCACTGAGCGTAGCCGTTCGCGCAGCGTCTCGTAAAGAAGTGCTGCCCCTCCGCACCTCTGCTTCTTATGCCCAATACCCTACTTTACTTCTGTAATTTTTAGAGTGTAAGGAAGATACTTGCCCTTTTCGTAGGAACCAACCCAAATTTGGTAACTTCCAGGTAGCCATTCACCAACAATGCCAGCATTTTTGCCATCAAAATCGTCATTGCACCAAGTACCACCGGGCCCTTTGATAATTATGGTGGTGTCTTCAGGACTTTGCACTTGCAGCTTTAGGTAGTCAAATTTACTTGTTAACGCTAATGTGTGGTCTGGTGTTTCATCCACAAATCCGGTACAAGGGCCAGTGGCTGTTTCGCTTCTCCCACCTACTTGACTCCCAGATATTGAACCACCACTCATCCCGCGAACTGTCAGGGGGTCTGGCGAAAACTGGGGGCTAAGGGTGACATCTCCAAATATCGTTGGCGCTTCCTGAGCATCAACCGCAGCATTAACTGTCGATGTGATGAAGAGCGTAACTATCATGAACGATAATCTCATCCCTCTATTGAGCGCTTTTGTCGGCATTGTAATTACGTTCGCTTCTAAGTGTTTTTGAAGACATGAATTTTACACACCAAGTTCCCAACATGAGGAGAATTGACTAACTATTTTAGATGTGAAATTGGGGATAATTCATTAGTAATTAGTCAATGATTTCTTGTTCCCATCGTTGCTTTACCTTATGGATAGGGGCACACGTTTGTGCGCCCCTAAAATCTAAAATATTTCTAAAATCTGAAAGTAATCGCTACTTAGCTTCCGTTATAGCCCGAATCAAGCGCGATTTATCTAAACCAATCTGATTTAGGAGTAACCAAGATTGGATTAAGTCGGGGCCATGAACATCTCCAGTTAAAGCTGCTCGGAGCGATCGCATCACTAAGCCTTTTTTGACTTTTTGTTCTTTCACCACTTGTTTTATAATGTCTTGGGCGGCGGCTTCTGACAGTTGCGGCTGATTTTCTAAAGCTGTGACAATCGCTTCAAGGACAGCAGTAGAACCTTCTTGCTTCAGTTGTGTACTGCCTTCTTCGCTAAATTCAACTGTGTCGCTAAAAAACAGTTGACTTTGAGCTACTCCATCTACCAGGCGAGTCAAACTCTGGCTAATTAAAGTTACAAGCTGTTCTAACCAGGGGCGTTCTCTTCCACCATCAAATTTATAGCCAGCAGTTTCCCAAAAGGGGATGAGTAAATCTGTGAGTTTATCTACTGGCGTTTTGTGAATATATTGACTGTTCAACCAATCCAGCTTGTCCCAGTCAAACTTTGCACCTGCTTTATTTACACGCTCAAAGCCAAATTCTTTAGCAGCTGATTCTAAAGTAAATATTTCTTGCGTCGAGTCTGGTGGCGACCAACCCAGCAATGTCATATAATTTACCAAACCTTCAGCAGTAAAGCCCATTTTTTGAAAGTCAGAAATGGAAGTGACGCCATCTCGCTTAGAAAGCTTGCGCCCTTCCATATTCAAAATTAATGGCGTATGGGAAAACTCTGGAATTTTTGCACCCATCGCTTCATACAGCAGAATTTGCTTGGCAGTGTTGGCGATGTGGTCTTCTCCGCGGATGACATGGGTGATTTCCATATCGATGTCATCCACGACAACGACAAAGTTGTATAAAGGTTGACCGCTACCCTCTTCTGAGGCGCGGGCGATGACCATATCACCACCTAAATCGCTACCTCGCCAAGACATCTTTCCCCTTACTAGATCGTTCCAGACAATTTCCCGCCCATCTTCGATTTTGAAGCGAATTACAAAAGAACGACCTTCTGCTTCAAAGGCGGCGCGTTGTTCTGGGGTGAGGTTGCGGTGACGGTTGTCATAGCGAGGTGCTTCGCCTCTAGCTTTTTGAGCTTCTCGGAGCGCCTCTAATTCTTCGGAAGTAGTGTAGCAGCGATAAGTTAATCCTTGAGCTAGCAGTTTTTCTACTGCTTCTTTATAAAGATCCAGGCGTTGGGATTGGAAAAATGGCCCTTCATCCCAGTTAAGTCCTAGCCAGCGCAGTCCTTCAAGAATATTGTCGGTGTATTCGGGACGCGATCGCTCTAAATCTGTATCTTCTATTCGCAATATAAATTTCCCGCCGTGGTGACGGGCAAATAACCAGTTGAATACAGCAGTTCTAGCTGTACCAATATGTAAATTTCCGGTTGGACTCGGCGCAATACGGACTCTAACAGTCACAGTTAATTCTCTCTTTCGCAAAGCATGATAAATGTAGCTTATATTTAAATCTTGAATCCTGAGTCAACCTCTTTGGGTAATTCAGAATCCAATATCACCTTAGTTAAGTGATTCGCTACTCATAAATTTAGAACGGGACTGACGGGGCTCGAACCCGCAACTTCCGCCGTGACAGGGCGGTGCTCTAACCAATTGAACTACAGTCCCTTGTTTGGCAACTTTGCTATTATCACTATTTTTTATTTACTTGTCAAGTGTTTCGGAGTCAGGAATTAGGAATTATTTTTGTTGCGTATTTTAGTGGTGCTAATTATACCTTAAAAAGACCGTGATAATGCAACCTGTGGCTCTGATTCCAGATGTTGCAACATTCTGGATTGCATTTGTTTATACTGCTGCTTTAATAGCTGTTTGCTCAATTGGGGTTGAGAAGCGGCTGGTAGAGTATGACTCTGTTGCACCCAGGTTTTCAAGATTTGTCGCTGAGTTGACTCAATGCGACTGCTGAGAACCTTGATACAAGAATGTGGTGCTTCCAGAGTAAAGAAAATCAAAGGATATTGTTCATTTTCAGCCAGGAGACTTACCATCTTAAGATTTTGGGGATTTTGCATATCTAAGTAGCATGGTAGCCACTTAGGAGCCAATTGCCGATTGTAGAGTACAGTTACCCACAACAGCATCGGATGAGGCGATGTCACAAAGATAAACTGGTTGTAACGGGTAGAAACCGCATAATTTTTGATTTCTTGTTTAGACAACATCAACCATAACGCTGTCATCGAGCCTTGTGGGGTGTCTAGAAGCCGGGGAAAAACAATTTCTTGAATTGGTTTATTTGGAGGCCACAAAAGTTGCCGATAGCTTTGTTCTACTGTGATTGGTAATGCAGAATTTAAGGGACGACTAAGAACGGAGTTAGAGGCGAAATTTGTAGGTAAACTGGAACAATTAGACTGTTCTACACTATTTAATACTTGCAAAATTTCAGCGATATTTTGAGGGCGATCGCTTACTTTTTTAGCCAGACAAGCCATAATTAAATTATTTAGTTTCTGAGGTATTTTAAGAGTGGGTTTAACATCTTCGATCGTTTTTGGTGCTTCAAAGTGATGTGCTTTATACCAAGCACCAAAGTAATCAGTTTCCGTTTGCCAAGGTTTTTTGCCTGTAAGCATTTCAAACATCATCACACCCAGGCTGTAAATATCAGAACGACTATCTAGTTTTTCCCCATCTAGCTGTTCTGGAGAACAGTAGGGTAAAGTGCCATTAAATCCGCTACTTGTACTAGCTGTTGATGTATAATTCAAAAATCTAGCAATACCAAAATCGAGAATTTTAACTAACTGACCCAATATCGGATCGGGAACAACTAATATATTGGCAGGCTTAATATCTCGATGAACCAACGGACAAATTTTGCCATCAATATTAATCCCTTGATGGGCACACTGTAAGCCCAAACAAATTTGGCGAGAGAGAGTCAAAAACATGGACAGAGATAGCGGAATTAAATCCTTTAAACTCTTGCCACATAGATATTCCATGACGTAATATGGTTTTCCTTTTTCATTCACACCATAATCATACGCCCGCACTATATGTACGCTCTTTTGACTCAAGGCTGCACTCATTAGTGCTTCACGAGCAAAGTCTTGTTGCATCTTGGTATTAGCAACAGTTTGAGTCAAAAACTTGATAGCAACTGGTATACCTCCTAACAAAACATCATTCGCTAAAAAAACTTCACCCATGCCACCGCTGCCAATTAATTGCTTGAGCTGATAACGATTGGCAATTAAGCCCGTACTACTTGGAGATGTAAATGGGCTTTGATTCACTTTGTTCACCTCTGATGCTGAGTCCATTTAAAGTTAGCAATAAACACATAAAACTATTATTAGATAATGGTGGCAAGCATTTGATTTTGATAGCATACTTTCAACGATGCAATAGTAGTTTCAAAAACATTTCCAAGAATTTAGTCATCCAAATTTTTAAACCATCTGTCTCAGATTTTTGATGTGTGGCTAAGTTTCGTAATATGTCTAATTTTAGCTTTTCGTACTCTGCTTTTAGAATATTTTTGGCTTGACTAGGCAAAATTAATTCATTGGACTGTTGACTAATATCTAACCAATCTACAAGTTGTTGACGCTGTTTAGCTGTGAGATTTAAAGTCGTTACATGAGAGCAATGAGTCGGATCTTCCAAGGGGAAAAATAGTAAATGATAGTAGCCTACTTCTGCTAAACCACGCGCTATATTTTGACTTTTATTATCTTTTAGATCCAGAAAATAAGGTAGCCATTTAGTTGTAGAAAGTTGGGCGTCATATAGTACTGTTACCCAGAGTAACATCGGATATACATTCATTTTACTAATAAATTCAGTACTATGTATTTTATCCAAAAATTTTGCAATCTCTTGTTTGGGCAACATTGCCCAAAAAGTTGGTATAGGTCTTTGAGGAGTCTGTAGTAAATGGGGAAATCCAATTGGCGCAATTGGTTTATTTTTAGGCCAATTTTTCTGCAAACACTCTTTTTCTGATAGTAAAGTTGCGGGTACTAATTGAAGTGGAAGTGAGACTTTAATAATGTCAGTACTATTACTATAAATAACATTGTTAACTTGAGAATTAACCTTTTCTAAATCTTCTAATATTTGGTTGATATTCTGGGGGCGATCGCTTACCTCTTTAGCTAAACAACTCATCAATATTTTTTCTAATATTTCTGGTATTTTAACTTGCGGATTTACTTCTTCAACTGTAGGTGGCATTTGAAAGCGATGGGCTTGATACCAAGTACCAAAGGAGTTACTTTTTGTTTGAAATGGGTGTTTCCCTGTCAGCATTTCAAACATTAGTACTCCCAAACTATAAATATCAGAGCGGACATCTAGCAGTTTACGCCCTTCCATGTGTTCTGGAGAACAGTAAGGCAAACTGCCAATAAAAGAATCTGTTAGAGTCATCCCGCTTCGCTCTGTTAAAAACTTGGCAATACCAAAATCTAGTATTTTAACAATTTCACCTTTTTTACTATCTTCAGCAATAAATATATTTTCTGGTTTAATATCTCTGTGAACAATAGGATAAATCTCTCCTTTAAGGCTGATACCTTGGTGGGCACATTGTAAGCCTAAACAAATTTGATTACAAATTTCTAAAAACTTAGATATTGTTAAGGGCTGAATTTTCAGAATTTGTTTGAGATTTTTTCCTTGGAGGTATTCCATTACATAAAATGGAGTTTTATCCTCAGTAACTCCATAACTTAAAATGCGAACAATATGTTTACTTTTGCGACCCAATTGAGCGCCAATAAAAATCTCTCTGGCAAAACGTTGGGACATTTGTTGGTTTGACAAACTAAGTGATAAGATTTTGATTGCGATCGGCATACCGCCTTTAGCAGTATCTTCTGCTAGATAAACTCTACCCATACCCCCTTTGCCAATCAAATCTCTGATTAAATAGCGATTGTTTAAAAATTGTCCGATATAATCGTCTAATTCTGCTTTTTGCCCTACCATACTCTCAATTCTATTTTCTGGCATAAAAATCATTTATAAAAAATATTATTGGTAAAATACTTTAATTAAGTCTAGCTAATTATTAAATTTAAATCTAAGAAATATCCTAATTTTGAGAAAATTAATTATATGCTATAAATATGCTTAAGCTCTCTGCAAAAACTGCTAAACATTGTGTAACATATTTATTAACGAGTACGGTTGAGAAATTACACGTAAACAATAAATAAGCTAGATAAAGTTACTTAGTAGATTCCGTGAATACACAGGAATAATCAGAAATAATTAAATAGTAGTAAAGCCGCCATGCCTACAACGGGCTACGCCTACGCACTTTTAGCTCTGTACGGTTAAAGGTTAAAATTTGGGAAGAAACGGCGTAATAATCTAATTAGTGGATTTTCAATTTTAATTTTAAAGGCTAGTATCTGGGTGCGTTGCAGGGAGTTAAAATTATTATCACTGATGAGAATTAATGATTGTTGACCATCCGGTAGTTTTGGCCCAAGAGTTAAGCCTTCGATGTTGTCTAGCAGTACATCTAGTTTCCTCAAATCTAACAGCAGCTTTTTCTTAACTGGTTTAATATTTTTAGAATCAACTACTAAAAGGCTATCAATATTATGAATATCATCGGCTCCTTCTAAAGAAACCTGAAACAGGGAAATAGCAAATCCTAAACCAGTAAAAGACCTTTCTAAACTTAAGAAGTGTCCTTGATTATCGAGAGCAAGCAAATCGGGTAATCCACTAACGAATTTGCCAATTAGATTCAAAAATGGTGAAACTGGTTCAGTTTGGTAAAGAAATTCCTTGTCTGGCTGGTTGTTGAGCAAGTTGTATTGCAAAATTCGGCAAGGGCTACCGATATTAGGTTTAGCTGCGACACCATCTTGTATTAGAGCATTTTCGGTGGCTGTGAATAGATGCTTGTTATCGGGTGCGATGGTGAGGCTTTCAAAAGCTAAATTGTTGCGGATACCTTTTTGATTAGTTTTATCTGGTAAAAATTTCTTTGGTATGGGGAGTGTTGCAATTTCTCTGCCAGAAGATAGGGAGAACTCTTTAATAAAAGGATTAATTAATTTTGTAGCATCGCCTTCAGAAGAAACAAACACGGTTGCTTTATCAGTTAATGCGATACCTTCTGTATCAGTTTCACCAGGGCGAAATATTTGAGCATTTTCATTTAATAATTTAGTAACGCTGACTGGAATAATTCCACCTTTTTCTAGTAAACCTTTACTCAAGTCGATTTTCAAAGTGTATAAATGGGTGGCAGCTTTTTGCCCACGCTCATCAGAAATAGCATAATAAAGGTTATTTTTTGAATTATATGTAATTCCAGATAAGCCTCCTACTTCAGTATTTTGAAAGATTAAACCTTTCGGTAAGGTAGCTTCACCGATAAATTCTATGCTACTTATTTCAACACCATTTGATGGTAAATTTGTGAATATAATGCTAATAATTGTAATCGAAATTAAAAATAAAAATATTCGTGGAAGTGTGAAGATTTTTTTAGTTAGCTGCATAGATTTTTTCGTTAAATCAATATTTGTAGGGACGTATAACTGTACGTCCCTACAAATAATATCAATTAAATAAACAATTTGACAGCTACAAGCCTATAAATCCTTACTAAATCAGGCTTTATTAATTTCTAATTATCTAGAAAGTCTGAGTGGATGTTCCTTCTAATTAGACTTTTCAAGACGTATTTTGACTTTGAAAAGCTTTAAAAAATAAGAAATTACTTAAGCTAGTCGTAAATCATATTCATCTTGAAAAAAGTTGACAAGCCAATCTTTGACTTTAAGGGTGGCGCGGCAGTCATCTTCGTTGTAGCGTTGGATAATTTCCAGTAAGGTGCGATCGCCTGTTTCTAACCATCGATCGTACCAGTAAATACACTTGGCACCACTGGCTTCTTTATCGCGCCACTCAAATCCTATCCAACGAGCGATCGCTTTCAAGGCATAGCTTTCTACGGGCAATGCTACACTTTGGGTTAATTGTTCATACACATCCACAAATCGATTCAGTACAGGGCGTACTAAGGAGTGTGGAGTACCGTAAAGTTTTGCCAACCGTTTGACTGTATCAAACTCGTAGACACAAAAATGATAAATTGGCGCTTCGGGATATTGCCAAACCAAATCTAAAAATTGGTGCCAAACTAATTCTTCGTCTTCTGGTTTGTCTGCTAAAAAGGAATAAAATTGTTCTGTATTAGCTTGTCTATTAACAACCAAAACCCCTAAGAGATAATCTAAATCTAAGTCTGGCTGGGCTTCAATATCAAAATAAAGCTCTATGGGTGCTGTAAATGTAATATCTTCTGTTGGTAGCGGATATGGTAAAATTAATGGTCGTTTTTCTAGTGCAGATTGAGCTTGCACTACCAATTTGGGCGCTACTTCGCTGTCAAAACCAAGTAGCTTTTCTAAGCTGCTGGGACTGGTGTTAGCAAGAGATTCCAGTGTGGTAATGTCTAAGGCTTGGAGTTGAGTGTAGCGAAGGGGTGTTACTCCTGGTAGCAGTGAGAGATGTTTTTCAGATTGAGCGATCGCATAACATTCAGTATACCAATGGCAAAAATTGCACTTTTGGCGAGAAATAAACACTTCTGGCGGATTCGGCGACTCTAAAACTTGAATAAATTCCTCTAGAATCTGCTGCATCCGTGGCATCCATTTAAACAGATCCACTGCATAATTTGTATTTTTACTTCGCAATATAAGCGAAGCTGTTTCAGGTGCAACTCCCTGCACTGATGCCAACACTTGGACATGAAATGCAGCGACAACCTGATATTCTTGCTTAGGGCGCTTACCCAGTTCAATACTCGCCGGGACGTAGATCCAATCTCCAAAATTTGATTGTCCCGGTTGTTTCACGAGTAAATCTGGACGACTTAACAGGGTGTCTGCTTCAGAATAATTTGCTAACAGTACTCCTTTATAGATGTACTCAACCCCACGCTGCATCAATTCTAAAGTTGCCTTCTCTGCCTTTTCCCAGTTTCCATAAGAATAATCTGGTTGATGATAGGTCACGTTTGCCAAAACACTCAACTGATGAGCGATTTTGTCCTGTTGCAGTTTCCGTAGCAACTCATTGGGGGCATCGCGCTGACTTTTGTCACCGTGGATATCTAGAAAAGGTCGGCGTTTACAGCGTTGGTATTGCAGTAGGAGTTCAGCATTAATTAGCATCCTTTTAAGTTAACAATAATTAGCAGAATCTGGGAGTAACTGTGACAATTAAAATCTGGAAGTGGCCATACCTTTGGTGGGCTACGCCAACGCGTCCACGCTTAATTTGTTGTTTATTTTATACTGTCAACAGCTAGCTATTGGCGTAAACAGCACAAGCATTTGCTTTTCTCCTAAATTACAACAGAGAGATAAAACGCCTCTAAATCTAAATAGCCTGCAAACAGCAGATATCTTTTGTGAATTATGACTAGTATTTCTGCATCACCAATCAAGCTGCATCGGCATCGAGAGCAATTTCCGGCTTTAGCGAATAAGGCTTATTTCAATTATGGGGGACAAGGGCCGATGCCTCAAAGGGCAATGGATGCGATCGCCCAAACTCAAGCTTATGTTCAGGAGATAGGCCCCTTTGGTAATGAGGCGTATAGCTGGATAGCGCCCCAGACTCAAGCTGCTAGAGTTGCGATCGCTTCTGAGTTTCATGCACCATCTGAAACAATTACCCTCACGCAAAATGTCACTGTTGGCTGTAATATCGCCATGTGGGGCATCGAATGGCGTGCTGGCGACCATCTCCTACTCTCAGACTGCGAACATCCAGGCGTGATTGCCACAGCCCAGGAAATCTCGCGGAGATTCGCTGTGGAAGTTACCACCTGTCCCCTAAAAGCGACTTTAAATGAGGGCGATCCGGTAAAAGTTATTGTCCAGCATTTGCGCCCCAATACCCGTCTTGTCATCTTGAGTCATGTTTTCTGGAATACTGGTCAAGTTTTACCTCTTGATAAAATTGCCGAAGTATGCAGGAATAATAATTCTTTTTTACTCATAGATGCTGCCCAATCTGCTGGTTTATTGCCTTTAAACTTGACTGAATTGGGAGTAGATTTTTATGCTTTTACTGGTCACAAATGGTTATGCGGTCCAGCGGGTGCTGGTGGTTTGTATGTCCGCCCAGAAGCACGAGAAAGCCTGAAACCTACGTTTATTGGCTTGAATGGCATTGTTGTAGATAGTCAATCTCAGCCTGTGGATTGGCTTCCAGATGGGCGGCGATACGAAGTGTCTACATTAGCTTATCCGTTGTATCTTGGGTTAAAGGAAGCGATCGCAATTCATCAGGAATGGGGAACGTCACAGGAACGTTACGAGCAAATTTGCCATAACAGTGAGTACCTCTGGCGACAATTGACGGCGTTACCCAATATTAAATGTTTGCGAACTTCCCCACCCGAAAGCGGTATAGTCTCCTTTCAACTTGAAAATAATCAACCTCAAGCTCATTTGAAGTTGGTAAAATTTTTGGACTCACAAAGGATATTAACTCGGACAATTGCCGATCCTAGCTGTATACGTGTTACCGTTCATTACTTTACTTTAGAATCGGAAATCGACTTATTGATTGAGGCGATTCAAAGTTTTTGCAAAATTAATTAAAAGTTAGGAGTTAGAAGTCTGTAAATTATGATTTTAACTCCTAACTCCTAATTCTTAACTCCTAACTCCTAACTTAAAAATGGAACGCCCAATCTTATACTTAGCAATAACTAACCACGGCTTTGGTCATGCTACCCGCACGGCTTCTGTAGCTGCAACAATTCAAAAGTTATGTCCAGAAGTTCTGCTAATTGTGGTAAGTACTGCTCCACGCTGGTTGCTAGAGTGCTATATAGAAGGCGATTTTATCTATCGTCCCCGTGCATTTGATTTGGGTGTGGTGCAAACAGATAGCTTGACAATGGATAAAGTAGCGACTTTAGAAAAGTTGCTTGATATTAAGAAGCATCAAAATTCGCTGATTGCCTCAGAAGTGAATTTTATCCGCCAAAATCGCGTTAATCTTATTTTGGCAGATATTCCCTTCCTCGCTCCTGGGTTTGGCAAAGCGGCAAATATTCCCTGCTGGATGATGAGTAACTTTGGCTGGGACTTTATTTACCGCGATTGGGGAGGGCAATTTACCGCAGTTGCAGATTGGATTAGTGATTGGTATTCAAAGTGCGATCGCTTGTTTCGTCTTCCTTTCCACGAACCAATGCCAGCTTTTAACAATATCACAGATGTCGGCTTAACAGGCGGTTCCCCCCGTCACTCTGCTGATGATTTACGTTCTTTTTGGCGAATAACAGCACCAGTCGAAAAAACTATTCTGTTGACCTTTGGTGGGTTGGGTTTACAACAAATCCCTTATGATAACTTACAGCGATTTCCAGATTGGCAATTTATCGTATTCGATCGATCTGCCCCTGATTTACCTAATTTAGTGAAAATTAGCGATCGAAAATACCGCCCTGTAGATTTTATGCCTATTTGTGGACGAGTCGTCTCTAAACCTGGTTATAGTACTTTTTCGGAAGCCACAATACTAGGATTACCAATTGTCACCATACCGCGTGAAGACTTTGCCGAAGCAACTTTTATAGTAGAAGGCATAACTAATTATAATCAGCATCAAATCATCACCCCATCTGAGTTTTTTCAAGGTAATTGGAATTTTCTCCATGAGTTACCCCAACCTCCAAGGCAATCTCAACCAATTGCTAAGGATGGTAATGAAGCGATCGCTAAAGCTGTTCTCAATTATTTACAGACGAAATAAAGCTATTCAAAGTAACATCAACTAATAATGGAATCTTCAAGCATAGATAAAGAAACTCTAGAATTAGCCACTCAAGGAACATGGATTAAACATGGATTAAATAAGATGGAAAAATTACTGTTTGAAATGACCAAAAACAACTCATGATATACGCCCCTAAATTTATTTATGGGGATCATTAATTTTGAATTTTGAATTCGGAGCGAAGCGACGTGACTCACTACCAAAAGTTACTAAAAATTTCCACAACTGGAAAATCTTTTTACAACATCACTGCAAAAATTGCAGCCGCAGTTGCCGAATCGGGTGTTGAAACTGGTCTTTGCACTTTATTTTTGCGCCATACTTCAGCCAGTTTAGTTATCCAAGAAAATGCCGATCCTGATGTTCTTGTGGATCTAGCGAATTTTATGTCAAAACTCGTACCAGAATCAGGTAAATATATCCATGATGCAGAAGGTCCTGATGATATGCCAGCACATATTCGTACTGCACTCACCCACACTTCTGAACATATCCCCATTAATCGCGGCCACTTAGTACTAGGAACTTGGCAGGGAATTTATATTTGGGAACACCGCCAACGCAGTCATTCCAGAGAATTGGTTGTTCACATTTCTGGATAGCCAATTCTTAAGTTTTATTGAAAGTGTGGTTTTGTAGAGTTTAAATACTCTGGTTATACTGTCTACCTTTTGGATATAATCTCCAAAAATCACGGTGATATGCATTAAAAAAATATCGCCTTGATAAATTTTTCATGACAATTATTGATACAAAACTAACCAGATATGCATTAAATAGTTCGTGTATATTTGTAAATCAAAAAGTTAAGTTTATTTGTGATTATTAAAGAATCCGTTTATGCCGATATACACTAATATTTAGTGTAAGCTGTCTGGGCTATTACTATGAAGCAAGAACTAACACCAACTAATACTTTTAAACTTATTGATGAAATCCTTGCCCAGCAGTCTGTTAATTTATTGTCACTTAGTCCTCACAAAACATTAATTACCAGCTTTGCAGAATTGGGAAATTTGATTGCGGAACACAATACCGACATTCAACTTATCACAACTCTTCAAGAAACTCTCGAAAGCATAGTCTGTACTCAAATAGAAAATTTCCCAGAAAACATATTTTGGGATTTTGATTTTCTGGTAAGTAGTATGCTTAGACAGGCTTTAAATGCAGATGAGGGCGCTATTGCTTTCTTAAAAATTTTTGGTGAAAAAATGGTTTGTCTGACAGAGATGTTCGGCAATAAAACGGAAATGCGCTTTCGTTATGTTCATGATTTTATGTATGGATTTGAGTGGGCAAGATGGGTACAAAAAGAGCCACAAAAACGCGCACATATAGAGCCTTTTAGTCTGGTATTTTTGGATTATTTGCTCGTCAAAGGTAGGGAACTTTTACAACGTATTAATCATGGTCAGGTCGTATCTTATAAACTGTGTGAGACGGGCTACCGCAACCCCTTTACCTTTTCTCGTGAACCAGAAGATGAATACCGTCTGCTAACTTATCTTGCTGAAGAAGAACTTATTCCAGTAGCAGTATGGAACTGGAATGCTAGCCCTGTATGGAACAAACCTTTCCAGGAAATGCGCCAGCAATTAGCATTAAAATTAAATATTCAACCACAGAGACGCTGATTAGCAATTAAAAATTGCTGAAGAAAATAATTATGAAAATTGCTGATTTAATTAATTGGTTTGAAGCATGGGCTAATCCCGCTTGGTGTGAAAGCTGGGATAATTGTGGCTGGCAAATTGAACCAGGAGTTTTGCAGGAAGAAACACGGGTTTTGGTGTGTTTGACACCGACTTTGGCGGTAATGGAGGAAGCGATCGCAGAAAATGCTAATCTGATATTTGCCCATCACCCCTTAATTTTTAATCCTCTCAAATCTTTACGCACTGGTGAAGCGATCGCTGAAATGGTACGGTTAGCCTTTACCCATAATATTGGTATTTACACTGCTCACACTAATTTTGACCAAGTGCAAGACGGGACTGCTGACGTTTTAGCTCAAATTTTAGAACTAAAAGAAGTTACTCCCATAGAACTTACACAAGCAGGATTAGGATATGGCCGTGTTGGTTTGCTAGAGCCATTTCTAACATTACAGGAATTACTTGCCACCATTCAAACCCGACTTGCTCCACCTAATTTGATTTTTTCCCCAAGTGCTGATTTACAGCAAACAATTTCACGAGTTGCCGTTTTGGGTGGTTCGGGGGCTAGTTACATTTCAGCCGTTGCCAAAACTGGTGCCCAAGCTTATCTGACTTCTGACTGTAAATTCCATCAGTTTCAAGAAAGCCGCGATCGCGATCTCATTTTAATCGATGCTGGACATTATGCTACCGAACGTCCGGCTTGCGATCGTTTAGTGCAAAAATTCCAGTCTTTAAACTTAGACTGGGTGCAATTAAGTCAAAAAGATGAAGATTTTCGCCAGTTTTTTGCTTGATTACTGATGCTTGATTGTATTTTGTGGATGCTTGTCGAAAAAATTGATTGTTGTATTTTAATTTTGTTAAAACATTCAGCTTCTCAACATTGATACTGAAAATTCCTCTGCCCTTTTATCTGTGTATATTAATAGACGGAGTATCGAAAAATCATATTGTGATGTAAATCACTGGTTTAGCGTAATACTAATCACACAGTATTAATGTTTCATATCAATTAGTAATAGAGAAAAATGTTTCACACTAGACCTAATAATTTGCTCACTCTGCCTTAACCAAGATGATTCGCACAATTATCGCATCTGCTTTCCAAACGGGATATCTTAGTGTTGAATCTGAGGGTTTACTCCAGCAGGTGCTAGCCACTAAATGCTATCAGCCAGAGGATTTGCCAGAACTCGCAGCCCTATACGATGCAGTTCGCGCAGGAAAAATTAAACGAGAAGCATCCTCGTCGAACGTGCTTATAGAATTTCCTTTACCACATAAATCCTCCTGAGACTTCTGGAGTAGAATTTTCTCATGGTCTTTTCCCTCTACCTCTTCCCTTACGCTGTTGCCTTTTTTCAGACAAAAACCTGAAAAACTCAAAACTATTTCGGTGTTGTTGTTGAAAAGCATCAAGGTCAGCAAGAGAATGAGTTAAGATCAGATACAAGTGGGTAAAAGTAAAGCCAAGTCCCCGGACTTCCCAGTAATGCCAATGATTAAAAGTAGGCAAGTTAAACAACCGCAATCAACGATTGTTTTGGAGTATTCTTTATTACATAATGGTAGGAATGACTCACCAACAAATATAAACCTGGTTAGGACAGGTACCGAATTGTCTGACTTCTATAGAAGCAGACATTCCCTAGAATAAGCCGGAGAGAAATTGAGTTCATTGCTAGAGCATCTGATTTATGACCCAATATTATCCTGATATTTTGACAACTAGAATCAAATCTTGGGATTGGGTTATGAAGCGTACTTGTTCTGAACAGTGAAATTAACCTCTTAAAGGTGTAATGTAATGGGGTAGAACCCAGATTTTGACAGGTTTAACTACGTTGTTTAAAAAGGCAGAAACAGTACATGCTACACCGCAAGATTTATCAACTGTGTTGCGATGGGCGCGAGGTATGTGTTTTCTTGCGGGACCAGCAACGCTGGATTGAACGCGCCCGCATCATAGACATAGAGGGAGATTTAGTGACCCTACGCTATGAAACAGAAGAAGAGGACGAAGTTTGTTCTTGGGAAGAAATGGTTCGCCTCGAGAGCATTGGTGCTGTAACGCAAAAATTGGCTTCAGTACCGCGCGGTAATGTAGAACCTCTGATGACTGAAGATTGTCCCGAGGCAGAGCGCATTCACAACCGTTACACTGACTCGAATCCAGAATAATTCGGTGCTGAGTGCCCAGTGCTGAGTAACAAATCCTAACTCAGCATTAAGCATTCAGGACTCAGGATTAGATAAGCGTTCAAAGGCAGGACAGTAACCTTCGAGAGTTACCTTAAAGTTATACAACGGGGAAGCTGGGTTCCAACACCGCTGCCCCCTTTGATGTCGGCAATTACCACAACAGTCTACATCTATCCATGTATAGCGATCGCTGTTTTGGTTGAGCAGTTCTCGTTGAGACAATCCCCTTAATACTAATTCTTCCCCTTGCCAACGAGCTTCGATTAAACCAGTATCGGCAAATTGCCGCCAACGCGGATCGGCAGTAATCACATTGGGTAGGGTGATTGTGATTACTGTTCCTAACTCTGTCAGTTCGCCTTCGTAGTTAGTCTCAGGTGCTGCCGGTTGTAAAAATGTGTCGCCGATGGGCAGTTCTACTAAGGTATCAGCCGCTGGGGAATGTACGTGGTAGCGGTTTTGCAACTCCTCTAAGCTAGTCAAGTCTGCCAAGTAGGCAGGAGAACCGTGGACAAAAATGACGTGCTGGGGTCGCAAATTATGAATTAGCTGCGTAGTACCAGGGCCATCACTATGTTGAGCTAAGAGATAGCTTTCGACAGTTGTGGGTGCTAAATATTCTTTGTTAACTTTTATATCAATTTTTTCTGGTAGGAGAATCAGCCAAGGACCGGTGTCTAATTGGCAGTGTTTGCCTAAATCAGATGTCGAGTCAGTGAGGACAATACAAGGTGACTTGCCCACTGTGGAACGATGTTCTGGTTGTAAACGACGCACGCGGGGACGTACCCGTTCATCCCAAAACAAGGGTTGATGGCGGGCGAAGTTCTGCACCGATGGGGGGAGATGGGGTAGCAGTTCGAGGTATGCATCACACCCAGTGGCGACAGCACCATCTACCCAGATATCTAAATCTCGTCCGGTGAAGTGGTGATGCGATCGCAAGAGCATTAATAATTCTTGACCTAATCCTAAAGCCGGGGTGGGAAGGATTACAGAACAATGGTCAGCGATCGCGCGATTGATTCGCTCGGCTAGTTGATTTTCTTGGTTGCGGCGGTGAGGATGACGGGATGTGCCATAACTACCTTCAATGATTAGCACATCCAAGTCTAAGCCCCGCAGTTCCTCTAAACGCAAACCTTCTACCAGTCGGGAGTTTGATAAGAAAAAGTCCCCTGTATACAGTAGCTTGTAAGTACGCTGCTGGGTGGTATAGGTGAGGAGAATTGCTACTGCTCCTGGTAAATGCCCTGCGGGAAATAATTCTGCCACCAAACCATCTTGGAATTCCACAGGCGATCGCAATGGCAAGGCATGACAAAATTGGGAAATTTTCTCAGGGTCTTCGTCTAGCCAATTCAGTGGCAGTAACTTGCTAGTCACCTCACTACCATAAATAGGTAACTTGGGAAAAGCTTTATGCAGCGCCAGTAAGCCTTTGGAGTGATCTGGGTGGGCATGACTAATCAAAACTAAATCTGCTGGTAGGGGCGAACTAGTTCCAAGTCCCGATTTAGTAAGCCCCTTAGCCAGCGATGAAATATCTTCAAAACCACAGTCCAACAGAATGCGGTGTGGGCCCATTTTCACCAATAAACACACGCCCTCATTGTCATGCTGGACACTATAGGGCAAACATTCTAATTCACTACCCGCTTCCGCAGCATCTACGCGAGAGGATGCCGACAGATTATCCCTCATGCTCTCCTCCCCTCAAACCTCATCATCATGGACATATCCCAAAAGCCAAAAGTTACACAAATTTTGCTTTTGTGACTTAGGGGTAAGTTTTATCGTGCGCCCCTACACCCTGAGAATACAGATTTTTGATTGGGGAGGACGCCTCCACGAACCCGCACTGGTTCGGAAAGGTGGGCTAACGAAAAGCCATCAAGCTAGTAACTTAAGAAGTCTGGCTCTTGTTTATTTTCCCTTTGCAAGTTCTGAGCTATTTTAGTCAACTCACCCTACAGCAAGTCGCCAAAGGGTCTACAGACTTATCTCAATGTGCGGAGCCGTTACCGTGATAGTTATCTGAATCATAGAATCCGTTTTTCGTGCCAAAGAATAAGCACGAAAGCGTAAATATAACTGTTAACCCGGCTAGAATCAGCTTTACATCCATTTGTTTGCTGCCCTTTACTCAAAGACTTTCCTATATTAATTTAGTGCTTCCGCAATCAAACGGAATCACTAGAAAATCTTTACTATGCTTATATGGATTGGGCAATAGGTAAATTTACCACAATCAGTCAGATTGTAGAACCTTTCGGTCAAGCTGTCTATCTAGATGTAAAGCAATATGACAACGAGCAATTGTCTACAGCCCGTAAAAATCTTCATCTAAAATCTGCTCAATCGAAAAAGGACAAACGGTGGGATATTCACTTTCTTGGGGTATGCGAATCCCAAACTTAGCCAGCTTACCTTCCTTAATCCCTAGCTTGCGAGCATCTGGGTAGGCTTTTTCCACAGCCTCAACCAGAAAACTTTTTAGAGAAGGAGTATCTGCCAAATTATTCAGAACTCGCTGACGATGTTCCAGTATGGAGCTATACCAGCTGCCTTTCATGCTATCGGGGATATCATACTGAACTCGCAACTTGAGTAAATGCGTTAATAAAATTGTCAGATTGGTTTTTAGCGCATTTTTTTCTGCTTTACCCAAATCAACTAGTTCCTCAATCAAATGCTCAATATCCAACGCCTCAAATTCATGATTTTGTAACTGTTGAATGGTTTGCTCAATCCATAATTGCAAATCGCGATCGTATAGCGGGTTAGGCATTTTTCAGATCAACTCCTAGTTTCTCACTCGATCGTAGCGATGAAAGCGATCGCACTTAGAGGATGTTTGAAAAGTGGTTGGCTGTGATTTGAGGCACTAACCGATCCCCCCTAACCCCCCTTAAAAAAGGGGGGAACCGGAATCAAAGTCCCCCAATTTATCGGGGGATTTAGGGGAATCTAGAACGTTTTGTTACCGAGAAGAAAACTTTTCAAACATCCTCTTAGAGCCAAGGCAATGGAATTGCTTGCGGTACAGTGCATGAACGCGGCTACACAGGTACGAATAACGGATTATCTAGTTCGCAACAACTGCACAAAGGTATTACTCACCGTGTTGTCTTTGGTATCGGCAGCGTATTGAATCAATTCTTCTCGCAGTTCTTTGGCTGCATCTATCTCAAGTAAGGTTGCTAGCAAGAAGTAAACACCACGAAAACGCGGATCGCCCATTCTATCAACTAATATTCCTTCGGCGGCATCAGTTTCGCCGAGAAAGTTTTGCACCAAGAAGAAATCCATGATTTTATCGTGGCGGAAGTACCATTCTTTCTTGGCTTCGCCTTTTTCACCTTCCCACTGACGGCTGACTACCATTTTGTATTTCTCGTCTGACAAGGACATGGCGACTTGGTGAAATTCATCGGCGGGTAAGGCTTGTTTGTCTTCGAGTCGCATTTGGTAGACGGCGGCTGAGAATTTCTTTAAGGGAAATTCTTGATTCCATTCTTTCAGGTATTCTGCCGCCATTAAATTGTATTGCTGTTCTTGCAGGCGAAATAAGTTTGGGTGTTTGCCTTGTGATAGCATCAGCGCAACCACAGTTAAATCCATTGGATTGGAAAGAATTCGGCGGACAGCATCTAACTCTTCTTGGGCTTGCTGGTTATTGAGGACTTCTGTTAAATAAATGGTGCTGGCTTTGGCATAATCAGCACCTTGAATTTTGGCATCTTGGGGGAGTCGCGGCTGACGGGAGATCAAAAACTCTTGAATTTGTTGTTGTTCAAGGGGCTGCAAGTAGTAGGTTTTGGCTGTTGAGGGGGGTGTCCACTCTAGGGGCTGGGTAGTCATGATAATGTTGCCCCGAAAATAGCTTTCGACAAACTGGCAGATTTTTGCCCGTGTTTCGGCGGTGACTTCGTTGAGTCCGTCGATGCAGATATCTATCGCGCCACTGTAAATTAGGTTTTTCAGGAAGCCGGCATCTTGGGCTTGGCCGTGTAGCTTGTCTTGGATGGCTTCAATTACGCCTTTATCACATTTTTGGGCGGGGAGATAAACGACTATGCGCTGGGAGTTTTGCAACAGATGACGGAGAAACATCGACTTGCCTAAGCCGGAATCTCCTTCTAAGATAATTTGTCCTTGAATGCTGGGTAAGGCTGCGGTAATTGGCTGGATGTCTCCTGAAGTGGGAACTTTGACTTTTGATTCTGGGAAGTATGATTGGTCATAAAAATTATCTAAGCCGGCATCGGCTAATAGAGAAGGTTTGAAGGGTTCAAATAATTTGCGGCGGAAGGGGGGAAACCAGGTGAGGAGAAAGCCGACATAGCCAACGCCGAGAATACGGCGTACCCAAGGGTTCCAGAAGAAGATGGCTTGGACTTGGGGGAATTTGGGGTAGGCAAAGATCAGGGCAAGCCAAAAGGCAATATGAATGATGATGGTGATTCTGGCTTTGAAAAACCACTGCCAACCCTCAAGGTTACTTATCTGTGACTGCACCGCATAAGCTTTATTCGGGTAGAAAGTTTTGAGATTCTTCTGGTGGGATTGTAGCAAACCAATATCATCCCATTTCCAAGGAACTTTTTTGTCATTGGCAACTATGGAAATCTGTTCTGCTAAATCTTCTCTTAATCTATCCAGGTCTTTACTAGGTTCCCAGGCTTTAAGAAAAACCTCCAGCGTTTTCTTGCCTTCATCGTGGTTAAGTTGCTCAGGAATTGTTTTTCTCTCAGGTCTGGCCAGCCATTTGAGCAGAGTTTTTACTTCATCATTGCCGCCACTCAGGAAGTAAGACGAAAACCGCCAAAATTCAAACTTTCCATCTGACCCAAATATTCCCTGGTTTGGCTCATAGGCATAATTCAAAAACATAACAACTTCTTCCAACTTGAGTTGTTTTATCTTGCCTAATGCCGATGCCGCACCATAACGAACGTTGGCGTCCACCTTTTCATCCTTGAGGAAATTGAGGATGTCAGGGACATACTTGGCTGCGGCGTCTCCCAAGTTGCCCAATGCCGATG
>NZ_JBALDR010000048.1:0-444356 GCF_036917315.1 Nostoc sp.
TATGCCACTTTTGTCTCACAATTATTCTGCTCACTGATTACTGCCTTCTTTGATGAGGGGTAAGACCCCTCATTTATTCGCCAACAGTCTCATGGTATTCGCTAAAACTTCGCTAATCATAGCGGAATCATCTAATCTTTACCATTTTTCTGAGTCTGCAATCTTTGATCTTCTGGGTGCAGACTGTACCAGCCATACCAGTGACGAACTGCTAGCCAAACCGCTGAAAGCAAACCCGCCAAACTAAGGGTTAGCCCGCTAAACGGTATTAATAATCCAAAAATAGGTAGCACAGCTCCAGCAATAGTGGCAACGATCGCAGCTAAGGAAGCACTGCGGCTAGCTCCCAATCCCCATGTTACAATTAGTAAAATAATAGAAATTAAAGTCCAAGCCAACTGAGCATTGATAACGCGAGCTAGATAGGTCAAAGTCAACAGACAAGCAAAGAAAATACAACCAGCGATCGCAATATTTCTAAAACTCATTGGCAGTGACAAATATAACAATAATATCCACCACAAAAATATTGCTGGTGCTAGCAATAAAAGCCGCGGAATAATCCCCGTGTGACGAATGGGTTCAGTATTGGTAAAGACTCCAAAGGGATTTTTGACTGAAACATTATCGTCAAATATCCAAGTAAATTGAGTACTGCCTCCGTTAACTTTAATCTCATTCGGTACAACACCACTAGCAAAATCAGCCGGGGCAAAGTTAGCAATTGCTGTGAGGCGAAAATTAGAAAGCAACTGTCCCGTTGCACTATAAACCCAGCGAGGCCCGCCTTGAGCCTGATAGGTAACTCGAAAGGTAGTTTCTTCCCCTGGTTGCAGCTGGAAGGGAAAGCCATAGTCTCCCGGATTAGTTTGTTGTAGCCTAGTACCGTTACGCTCTACTTTGTAGCTAGCAAGCAGTGTGTAGCCGTTAGGTGGCGGTGTTTCAAAGAAAAAATTATTAATATCCTTGAGTTGGTTAACTACTTTATAATCAGCAGTGTAATTTACTTGATAAATTGAACTGCGGCCTGGAACATCTACACTTTGGTCAAGCTTGACTTGAATTTGCGAACCAGCCAACGTTAAGAAGCGGTTGATTTGTCGTGTCTCATTTACCTTGACAATTTTGCCATTGACTTGAGTGTTATAGGAGTATGGCTCTTGAATCGAGTAGCGGACTTGAGGCGCAAATTGTTCGAGTTTTTCACCTGCGACACTTTCAGCCACTTGAGCCACCTTTGTTTGTTCCCAGTAGTGATAGCGATTGCTCAAAGTCGAACACAGAAAAAATCCCGGAACTAACAGGACTAATACTAGAGTTAAATGCTGTAATCCCCGCAGCAGTTGGGAATAACGAACAGCCCATTCGCCAATGAATATAAATTGTTCCGGCTGGCTGCGACGCAGAGAAAAACTGATGAGTGCGATCGCAACTCCCAAAGCTACGACCAAAAATACTAATAACAGTGAAGCTTTGAGCGCCTGGGTTCCAAATTGGACAAGCTCAACTGGATGCGTCAAATCGGGTAATCCGGGAATACCTTGAGCAGAAGATGACATTGGTTGATTTTTGCAGAATTTGGAGAACCAGACCAATAAAATCTCTTAAAAGTTTCTGGACAATAGTTTTATTTGATACCTTGACAGTTTAAATAAGTGCTGCGTTGGCGTAGGCATCCCTCTGTCACTGATTTTCTCGACTGTAACTTGTTATAAACCAATACGCTTGGGTTAAGCATTTTTATTTCTTTCCTTTGCGTCCTTCTCTGACGAGACGCTGCGCGAATGCGTCCTTTGCGGTTCGTCAAAAAAATTGACTTTGGCAAAAAGTTTTAGCCTTAACTGAACTGTATTGTGTTATTAACACCAAAAACCCGGTCTTCATGACCGGGTTTTTGAGGGAAAACAATGGGGATATATTCCCCGAAGGTTAGTTATAGAGGTTCAGTATAATATCGATGCTCTGATATTTACTACCACGCCATTGTTACCCATTCCGGAAAATTAGCTAAGAATTTTTGACTAGTCTTCTTTGATCTCCTAAAATACAGCAACCTACTGGTAACATCAGCGTGTAGGATTGATAAATATTAATTTTCCGGCTTTTGCTGATGAACAATACATTTGGTAGTTGGCAAGAATGGCTAACAGTATTCACCTATCTAGGTTTTACCGTCTTCATTATCTGGCGCGTGTTTACCGCCGAGAAGAATTAAAAAAGCTGCATATCATCTCACCAGGGCCTTTTTGCTCAAAGGGCAAAACAGTCCCAGCTTGTTGAACCTTGACTCGTTCGCGACAATTGTAAACCTCTGTAGGTCTTTTTATGCCATCTACACTAACAATTGCCTTGTATTCCCAATAATTTTTGGCACTTCGGCTGATACTAAGAATGCAAATCTGGTGGCGTAGACCGTCGTAGACAGCGTAATTGCGGCATACAGATGCAAAAGCCGGATGTACCACGGAGAAAGGTAGTATTAATAGCAACAGAAATATTATGTATTTAATCCTGCTCATAAAAAATTGTTTAACATTATTGGGAAATATTATTAGATTTTTCAACCTTTGAGTTGATTCAATTACTTTTCCTAGTTTGACGGACGAGAGATTGCAACTCCATAGCACACAAAGCATGAGAGCAGCAGCAAAAAAGCTCACAATGCTTTATGTTGTACTATTTTCCGCTAAAGTTTACTAAGCTAAATTGAACCATGCCCAAACTCCTTCTCTACTTTGAGGATCAATATCTAGTACAACACGGCTTACATAAACCACACATTCCAAATAAATGAAACAGTTATACTGTATTCATTTTGAATTTTGAATTTTAAATTTTGAATTCCGCCTTGCGGTAGTAGTGCGTCTGTTCATGTACCATACCCTAATACCAATTCATAATATCGTGCGGTAAGCCGCACTTAGTGCGTCTATTTAATTGAGAAAATCAGATTACATCTGGCTGGGTTCCCACCATTTGTATCTGTAGTCTGATTGTGGAAAATTGATATAACAACAAATGTGCAAAAAAAGTCAGTCGTAAGGACGATAAAATTGCAACCGAAAACAAAATTTGAGCAATCTGGGATTACACGTTGTTTTGCAGCAATACTGCTCTTTGGTCAAGTGTGGCTACATTTACTCCAAGGGAAAACCTACTATCGGAAGATTTTGCAACATCTTGTTACCGCTGGGCCAGGTTCTATCTCTCCAGTTCTCCTTGTCAGCGGTTTTGCAGGAATGATTTTTACTATTCAAACGGCGAGAGAATTAGTGCGATTTGGCGCTGTTGATGCAGTGGGAGGTGCTTTTGCCTTAGCTTTTTGTAGAGAATTAGCTCCAATTTTGACCGCTAGTATTATGGCGGGACAAGTAGGTTCTGCTTTTGCAGCGGAAATAGGTGCAATGCGAGTTACCGAGCAAATTGATGCACTTTATATGCTCAAAACCGATCCAATTGATTATCTAGTACTTCCTAGAGTAATTGCTTGTTGTTTGATGGTGCCTTTGATGACGATTTTGGCTTTAGTTACAGGCATCATTGGCGGAGTTTTTGCCGCATCAAAGTTCTACCAAATTATTCCTGAAACATTTTTAGAATCAGTCAGAAATTTTTTAGAACCGTCAGATTTGTTTATTATTTTGCTAAAAGGGTTTATTTTTGGAGTGCTGGTTGCTGTCATTGGCTGTAGTTGGGGTTTAACTACTAGAGGGGGAGCAAAGGAAGTAGGTGAATCGGCAACAAAAGCAGTTGTTACTAGTTGGGTATCAATTTTTATTATGGATTTTTTCCTATCTCTACTACTGTTTGAACAGCCTGCATTTTGAATCCAAGTAAGTATTGAACAAAATTCCCGACTTTCTAAGAAGTTGGGAATTTGAGCTACAAAGTAAATTGTAGGTAAATAATACTGCTTCTAAAGGATTGGCGTAACCCAACCCAGGCATCGCTTGCTTTTTCGGGTATACTTCATCACGTTAACGGAATTTGGGAATATATGAACTTGTAGATTAGCGCACCCAAAGCTAAACCTCCCAATGAAAAGATAGAGGCAGTCGAAAAAGCTAACCCTTCCCTAAGACCTGCTCTTTGAAAGTCTATCCTGACTAATATAGTCGCTGAAATGATGAGTAAAGTATCAAGAAATACCCGAAACCAGGCAATCATAATAAAGAATAAGAAAGCTGCTAAGACGGCAACGCCGAAAGCCCTGGTATTTGATTGCAGAAAAAGACTGTAATAATATGTCATCTTCGGCCAAGGAGCGGTCAACGTGATGATTAAAAGCAAGATAGCAATTACAGTTGCCACCCACACAAATATAGGAGCACGTGTTTCTGATATTACCCAGCCCAAAGTACTGTAACTCAGCAGTACTAGCGCCAGGGACACCCAAGGAACTCTTTTCAAAATTGACATGGGTTTATATTTCTAGTACAGGATTAAGGTTTGATCGCATAAATAAGTGTAGTAACTCAAGAATTTATTTTGCTTGAGGACTTGCTCAGTTATGATGGTCGTTCTCCCTTAACGATATCCCAGTATCAAAGGAGTTTTTTAAGATATCGAAGGAAGTGAGACAAGAAACCAGAAGTTCTTACAGATAAAATTATGTAGATTTTGAATATATGGCTTAAACTGGTAAGTTTAGCATCATATTTTTATAGCTTCAATCAATAGACTTTTATGCTGTTCACAAGAAAGCTAAACAAGTTTGTCGAAAATTGCGGTACAAAGTAGTTAAAGATTTGTAAACTGTTAGCAGCCGAGTAGCCGCGTGTCACATCTTGTTAAGGAATTATCATGAAACAACTTATTATTGCTGAACGCGTATGCCTCATTGGTCATATCGCGTCAAAAGCCTTTGGACTGGTAGGGATGCTACTGGTAGTACCTAATGCCGAAATAATTTTCAACTTATCGCAGGTAGGAGAAACTGCCGTACAGTTAAGTATGGCTGGCGGCGGTGTAGTTGATATCATTTTAGGGACAGTAGCTGTCTCTATTTATGCCTACCGGACTTTGGGATTAGGAACTTGGCTAGCATTTATGCTACCGGCTATGTTTATCTCTTTGGGAAGTGAACTACTGGGAACTAGTACAGGGTTTCCATTTGGTGATTATAGCTACTTGAGTGGCTTGGGTTATAAGATTGGAGGGCTAGTTCCTTTCACAATTCCTTTATCTTGGTTTTATGTTGGGCTGTCGTCTTATTTAATTGCGAGAACTGGTTTAAAAGTGGCTCAAAAACCCAGTTGGGGTCGCCATATTGCTGCGATAGCCGTTGGTGCTTTGCTCTTCACTTGCTGGGACTTTGCCCTTGAACCGGCTATGAGTCAAACTTCTCTGCCCTTCTGGTATTGGGAACAACCAGGAGCTTTCTTTGGAACACCTTACCAGAACTATGTAGGTTGGTTTGGTACTAGCGCCCTGTTTATGAGTGTGGCAGGATTATTGTGGAGAAATACCTCGATTAAATTAGAGCGATCGCAACTCAATCTGCCATTAGTCGTTTATTTAACTAACTTTGCCTTCGCCGCCGGACTCAGCTTGGCAGCTGGATTCTCTATCCCTGTGTTACTCGGCTTATTGCTAGGTGTGATTCCGGCTGTGGTGCTGTGGTCAAGGAGTTCAACCACACCTGCTCAAGTTACTGTTGAACCAGTAACCAAAGAAGTATCAGTAGCAAAGGTTAAAGTTGCCTTGAAATAAGTCTAGAAATTAGGGAGTGGGGAGTGGGGAGGCAGAGGGAGCAGAGGGGCAGAGGGGCAGAGGAGACAAGGGGGAATTATTGAACAAGTCTCTCCCTTGTCTTCCCCCTCTTCCTTGTCTTTTCCCAATGCCCAATGCCCAATGCCCGATGCCCGATGCCCCATACCCAATGACTAATGACTAATGACTAATGACTAATGACAACGCTTTGATAGCAGAAAGCGCTATCTCTCTTTTATTGCTACTTATCCAAGTACCAGCAACGGCGATTCTGTTTTCGCGCTTGTTAAAAGGGCCAAGACGCCATCCTCCAATAGAACCCCAACAACCCACACCTGAGCTTTTGGGTAGGGTTAGCATCGTCGTTCCCACACTGAACGAGGCGCTTCGCATTAGCCCTCTGTTGGCTGGTTTAAGTCAGCAAAGCTATGAAGTTCGGGAAATTATGGTTGTAGACAGCAAATCCAGTGATGGCACCCCCGACTTAGTAAAAGCCTCACAGCAGAAAGATCCCCGCTTTCGCGTGATGACAGATGATCCCTTACCCTCTGGTTGGGTGGGGCGGCCTTGGGCGTTGCATAACGGTTTTCTATATAGTTCAGAGGCTAGTCAGTGGTTCCTGGGGCTGGATGCTGATATCCAACCGCATCCTGGTTTAGTTGCTGGTTTGGTGAAGACGGCCGAAGCACAGGGCTACGATTTGGTTTCTCTGTCACCCCAATTCATCCTCAAATATCCTGGGGAGTGCTGGCTACAACCGGCTTTGTTAATGACTTTGCTTTACCGATTTGACCCAGCGGGGATCAATACAGAGCAACCAGAACGGGTAATGGCTAATGGGCAGTGTTTTTTGTGTCGTCGCTCCGTTTTAGCTGCTGTAGGTGGTTATAGCAGTGCCAGAAGTTCTTTTTGTGATGATGTCACGTTGGCACGCAATATTGCTATTCAAGGTTATAAGGTCGGCTTTTTAGATGGCGCAAAGGTATTGAAGGTAAGAATGTATGAAGGGGCGATGGAGACGTGGAAAGAATGGGGGCGGAGTCTCGATCTTAAAGATGCAACTTCTCGCTCTCAGTTGTGGGGAGATTTATGGTTACTCGCATCTGTTCAAGGTCTACCCTTTTTAATTGTCTTGACTTTTTTGTTGATTTCTCCCATACTCTCATATTCGCCCACCCCCCCATTCCTGCTGCTGGGACTGAACTTATTCCTGTTGGTGATTCGCTTTGCCATGCTAATAGCGATCGCACCTTCTTACGATCGCACAAACGCTAAAGGCAGCTGGTTGTTCTGGCTTTCTCCTTTGGCCGATCCCTTAGCTGTGCTGCGAATCTTCTTATCTGCGTTCCGCACCCCGCGCGAGTGGCGAGGACGCAAGTATATATAGTGGGGCATGGGGCATTGGGCATTGAAAAGAGCAGAGGGGCAGAGGTGCAGAGGGGAAAGATTTACTGCAACTTCCCCTCTGCTCCTCTGCTCCCCTGCTCCCCTGCTCACTCTTCTTCACCTCCTACTCGATCCCCGCGTTCCAATTCCCAAAGAATTTGATTTCCTTCACGGCGTACCCGTGACACTATCCAGTTTCGCCAGCGCCATTGATCTCCACGACTGGTGACAGCGCTGGCGTGGACATCCATCAAGTCTGCTAACTCAGAACTGGTGATTAAGTAGCCTTTTTCAGAAATTTCGTCAGCTATACGCAAAGTTTCGACCAAGCTGCGGAGTTGCGAAACCCTCATTTCTGGCGGTTTTTCATCGGTTACGGCCGCAGTTGGCCCGGTTGATGGTTCCATAACGGTTATTTCTGGTGCAGAAGTACTGATTTCTTGCGGACTTTGGTTAGTTATTCTAGAGTTTTTTTCATAATCAGCTACTTTTGCTACATTTAGTTCATTTGTGGAAGGTAAAGATTTATAAAAATCTGTGGAAGATAATTGTTGTAGCGAAGGGGTTTTGCCACTTGCATAAGTGCGAGCGATCGCATCACAACGTTCGTTACCTATGTTACCAGAATGTCCCCGGACGTGTTGCCATTTTACTTGTTGGGTATTGAGTTCATCTAAGATTTCTAAAAGGTCTTGGTTTTGGACGGGTTTACCATCTGACTTTTTCCAGCCTTTATTTTTCCAGCCTTTCACCCATTTGGTAACGCAGTTAATCAGGTATTCGCTATCGGTATGAAGGGTGATTGGTTGGGCTTGTTGAGATGTTTGCAGAAATTGCAGGGCGGCGATCGCAGCTTGCATCTCCATTTTATTATTAGTGGTATGAGGGGATGCATCGCCCATTTCGTGGATTGAGCCGTCGCTGAAGTAGACGACAACACCCCAACCGCCAGGGCCAGGATTACCGGTGCAAGCACCATCGGTGTATATGCTTTGAATTGTAAGTTGGGTGGACATGCTTAGAGTATCGAACCGCGAAGGCAAGAGTTATTAGCGGCGAATTTTTTAACAATATCCAGGCTATTATACTGATAAAAACTCTTAATTCTGACTCCTGACTTCGGAATTCTTCTTTAATCCTCATCATCAGGCAAATTTTCCATTTCTTCAGTAATTAGCGTCTGAAAATCTTCGTCACAATGATTATACAGATGAACCGCAGCAGCTAGGAGTTCTGCTAGAATTTCAGCTTGTTGGTTAGCAGTTAAACTAGTTAACTGTAACTGGTTAATTAAGGCTTGTACTTTCAGGCATTCTGTACCTAATTCAGCAATCAAGGTACTGAGGGTTGAATTGGTGACTGCAAGAGGGCGATCGCTAATCTGCATATTTTAGTTATTGTCCCAATCTTTTACGCGCTTGTTGGATTGCCTTGTCAAAAGCACGAATCTCTTTTTCCCAATGCTTAATTAAACCTTCGTCAGGAAAACTCTTCTCTGATTCCAGTCTAATCTTTTCTTGATGTTCGGTAATTCTTTGAGCTAAAGATTCAATCGCTTTTTGATGGTGCTTCTTACTCATCACTCCGAACGATAGGCAACGCGGAGACTTTGGATTAAAATCACCAAAGATGCGATCGCCATTAACCCGCCCCAAAACCAGTAAGGTAAAAACAAATATCGCTGCATTTGCGCTGTATCAGAAATTCCAAGGGGGCCAGCAGAACTACTAAATAGATAATCAAGTTGATGGTAAGTACTTACACAAGCTTGTACACCCAAAAATTGAATTACAAACCCTTGCGCCCAGCGAGGTGCTTTCAGGGAAATACCTAAGATTATTAAACCTAGTAAGGGAATTGCCACCAATCCGAACCAGGAACGCACCCAAATTAATGTCGAAAATAGCAAAAAACTCCCTAAAATTTTTAAACAGAGGGTTGCTGCTGTAAAACTGCGGGAAGCCAGAATTAAAGCTGCACCGGCAAGAGGTGGCCCCATTGGCCCGGCTGCGGCGATTATTGCTGGGCCAATTGGCCCCAATGGCGACCGGATGCCATAAGTTGCGACACCAGAACCATTGCTAAAAATCTGCAACTTCTGAAACTGTCCCCCTAATAGCAGTGCCATTAAGCCGTGACCCATTTCATGAAACCAAGTTGCCAGAATTGTAAATGGGTATAAGATATAATCCCCTCCTGGTACTTGCCACAATAAAGCAGTTGCGATCGCTGCTGCAACTAGCCAGGTAAGCCCCATACGTTCAACAACTGGCGGGGCTTCTTTAGCGAGCAAGGTTTCAAAATTTTTACTTGGTTCCCTCATAGGTCACTCAATTTTGGATTTTAGATTTTAGATTTTAGATTTTAGATTTTCTGAAAAATTCAAAATCTAAAATTGGCAGTGTATTTCCATCCATCCTAGTGTAATTATTAAGGTAATGGAGTTGCTTGGCTATGTAATAATTTGCACATCAAAGCGACGGCTGTCAACTATGGCGCTATCAATAACAACATAGTTATCCGTCGCTTGTCTGATGCAGTTCATTTGTTGCTCCTCCAAAATGGATGCCGGAGGATGGGCAGAAAATACTTAGACTGATGTCACAATCGATGGAGAATCAGTTAAGCAAGTTGAAACAGGAATGTCATCAAGTCTCCTTTACCCAAGCTGATGCGATCGCCTGGTCGCAAGCGATGACGGTTCCCTGGTAAAAGTGGCAAATTATTAACATAAGTGCCATTAGAACTTCCTACATCCTCTACATAATGGGCATCTCCCTCGACGCGAATATCTGCATGAATCCGCGAGACAATTTCGGAATTAGGAAATCCTGAAACATCTATATCTGGAGGAATCCGGTCATTGGGCTTGCCGATATGAATCACAGAGAAATTTTGCGGCAATTCAATTAAGCGATCGCTTTGAATGTGGAGTAACCGCGCTGTAACCTGCTGCAATTGCGTTCTGGCAACAGTTGCAGTTGGTGCTGGTGCTGCTGCTGGCGGGGGTACTTCGGCTTCAGAGGCTGGTGCTGGTTCCACAGGAGGCGGAGTCGGAATACTACTTTGTCCAGAGACGACGGGTTGAGCTACAACGGTTGCCACAGGTTCTGGAGGGCTGCTTTCTGCAACAGGCATCTGTGGCGTAGGTTCTGGGGGAACTGCCATCTCTGTTGGTGGTAAAGATGATTCGGGAGGACGGGAGTTAGTAGAACCGCTCATTCCCAAAGCATCTGGTTGTAAAAGTTCTAACAATGGATCGGGTGGAACTAACGCTGGCACTTCCACAGGAATATCGGGAGTGACTGTTGTAGCTACTGCGGGATGAACGTGTGGAACTCCTGCGGAGTGAAGGTTATAGCCACACTGACCGCAGAATGCAGCATCTGCCTGCACAGTTGCCCCACAACTGGGACAATTAGTAGTCGCAGGTAACGGTGTATAACAAGCTTCACACTGAACAGCGCCGTCAGGGTTGGGATGATTGCAATTAGGGCAGACGATCATCGATATTTAGCCTTTGTTCAAGATCATCATAAATATAGGTAGGACTGGCAAGCAGAGGGCGGCCCTAGCTTTAGATTCTAGCAATTACTGCTAATGGAACAATGAATTGGACACTCTTACACGGGGAAGGGGAGCAGCACTTCGGCTACGCTCAGTGACCGAGAGGGGCAGAGGGGCAGGGGAGCAGAGGGGCAGGGGAAATAATAGTAACTTCTAACTCCTAACTCAGCACTCAGCACTCAGCACTCCCGATTGTTCAATGTTGAAGTTCCAAACCTGCTGCCGCATCCAGCAGCCACCAAAGTTCTCCTTGGGGCTTAATTAAACGGGATGGGTAAGTGAAGTCATCGGCTACAGGTGCAAAGACTTGCGCTAAAGCTGGTCGTTTATTAGCACCAGCAACCAGAAAAATCACGCTACGAGCAGAGTTGATGAAGGGGTATGTAAAACTTATCCTGGGGTTTCCGTCTTTGTTACCCACAGTCACAAGGCGATCGCGTACTTTAAGAGCCTCTGTATGGGGAAACAAAGATGCAGTATGTGCATCATCACCCATTCCTAGTAATACTACATCCAAGGCGGGAAACTCGACCCCAGAAGAATTGAAAAATTCTTTGAGGTGTTGTTCATACTTGGCAGCAGCCAGTTCTGGATTGGCTTCTAAAGTTGGTACGGGGTGAATGTTAGCCGCTGGGATATCAACGCGATCTAGCCACGCACGACGCGTCATCAGTTCATTGCTATCGGGGTGATCTGGTGGTACGTAACGCTCATCTCCCCAGAATATATGAATTTTATCCCAAGGCAGATTTTGAGTAGCGATCGCTTCGTATAACGGTTTAGGTGTACTGCCGCCAGATAAGGCGATGGTAAACCGCCCCCGCTGCTCAATGGCAGTTTCTAACTTAGACAGAATTAATTCTAGCGCTCGTGCAACCAGTGCCGGCTGATCCGGTAGAACTTCAACGGTTTTGTTCATGGCTTCATCATCATATTGCTGGCTTCTGGCAATACAATACCGAACTTATTACAATCTCCCTTTTTAACTTTTGAAACATTTAACATCGTGGATTAAGTAGACTGGAAAATATAGACCCTCCTTATCACCTTTTACCGTAAGTTGTCAGTAGTGAGTCGTACTAACTACTAACCAGTGTCATGATTATTTTTATTTACATCCAGTTACTTGATACTTTGTTGATTAACGCTACAAAGGATACGTTTATTAATTCTTATTAAAAATTAATAAAACTAATCGTTCGCAAACAACCCTTCCCAGTCAGCGATCGCTTCACGTTGGGCGATTAACAATTCCTGAATTCCTTTTTGGGCGACATCTAGCAGTCGATCTAACTGAGTGCGGCTAAAGCTGCCTTCTTCGGCTGTTCCTTGGACTTCAATGATTCCCAGATGTTGATTCATCACCACATTAAAATCTACTGTTGCAGCCACATCTTCGATATAATTTAGATCCAAAAATGGCTCTCCCTCCAGTAATCCTACGGAAACTGCTGCAACCTGTCCACACAAAGGCGATCGCTCCAACACGCCCTCTTGCAACAATTTAGAAACTGCATGAGCCAATGCCACAAACGAGCCTGTAATAGCTGTTGTCCGAGTTCCGGCATCTGCTTGCAACACATCAGCATCCACAGTTAGCGTGCGTTCTCCCAGTGCCTCAAAATCCACTGCTGCGCGTAAGCTACGTCCAATTAGACGTTGAATTTCTTGCGTCCGTCCAGATAATTTCAATAATTCCCTTTCTTGGCGTTTTTGGGTAGCGGATGGTAGCATTCGGTACTCAGCAGTTAGCCATCCTTTACCAGTTGCTTCGAGAAACTTTGGAACCCCCTTATTAACGCTAACAGTACAAAGTACCTGAGTATCACCGCATCTTGCCAGAACAGAACCGGGGGCAAAGCGGGTGAAACTGGGGTGAAAGCTAATCGGACGTAGTTCGTAGGGAATACGACCGTCAGGACGCTGCCAAGCCATTGGAATTGCCTCAAGTTTTACAATACTGCCTTAAGATTACCTTAGTCTTGTAAATCATCTTTTTGGGCATTGGGCACAAGAGGCAGAGGTGCGGAGGAGCAGGGGGGCAGAGGGGAAAGACTTACTGCAACTTCTCCCCTGCTCCCCTGCTCCCTGCTTCTTTTCTAAGGAACTGAAAGCAGAGTCAAAATATTTTGCTGCACCATCTCTGGTGACTGGTCGCCGTTGATGGTCAATAAACAGCGGCGACGGTCGTAATATTCTAGGATGGGAATGGTGCGATCGTAGAATAATTCTACACGGCGCTGCACGATTTCTGGTTGGTCATCTGGTAGCGATCGCCCCAAGGATCGACTAACCATCACTGCTTCCGGGACTTGGAGATAAATTGCCCAATCTAACTTTTGCCCTAAATCATCCAATAAAAAATCTAATTCTTCAGCTTGGAAGGCAGTACGGGGATAGCCTTCTAATACCCAATCGCAATTAATATCTGGTTGTCTGAGGCGAATTCGGATCAATTCAACGATCATTTCGTCTGGAACTAACTCCCCTTTTTGCATATAGGGTCGTGCGTGGTAGCCTAGTTCACTCAAGCTAGCGTAAACCGAAAGAGAAGTCCGGGGATCGGCTTCCAACCATCGAAATTCCGGCAGGGACTGATTGCCAGATATTGCTTCTCGTAAAATCTCACCTGTGGAAATCAGAGGAATATCAAAGTATCTGCAAAGCCTCTGTGCTTGAGTGCTTTTCCCCGATCCTGAACCTCCCAGAATCACCAATCTCACAACGATTTACTCCTCATCCTGTCAAATTCACTACTAGCTAAGTCTGTTTTGCCCAAACAACCGACAAATCTAACATTTAGCGATTTTTAGGCGTTGTGCCTAGCTTTTTTAAATAATTGGAACTGTAACTCTTATGTTTTCATTTTTACTACTCATTACAGGGAAAAGACGAAAATTTACAGCAGTTAGCGGTTTTATAAACTACACATCTAGAGACGTTACATACAAAGTCTCTACAGGCTTTCGGGTTTTGTCTATGTACTTCATTTACCTGAAATCTGCTGTAAATCAAAATAACTCTTGACTTCAATACAAACCTAGTGTTTGACTAAGAATGCAATTTGCCAAATCCACCACACCTGTGAAAAACAGATTGATTATACAGGCAAATTTGTCAGTTTTACCGCCAGTAATAACCCTTGACTTATTGTATTTTTTTGAACTTAACTTTATGGTTGCCCAGCTAGAAACTCAAAGTATCAATTCAACCCTAACCCTACCATATCCAGTTGAAGGACTAGTGCAAGTTTTCACTAGTTCTCATCGCAACTTTTTTACGAGCGTGATGGCTCAATCACTGAGAATAGCAGGACAAGGAACGCCAGTATTAATAGTGCAGTTTCTCAAAGGAGGTATTCGCCAAGGACACGATCGACCTATACAATTAGGACAAAATTTAGATTGGATTCGCTGTGATTTGCCTCGTTGTATCGATACACCACATTTAGACGATACAGAAAATCAAGCCTTACAAAAGCTGTGGCAGTATACACAACAAGTTGTGTGTGAGAGTAAGTATTCTCTCGTGGTGTTAGATGAGTTAAGTTTAGCGATTAACTTTGGTTTAATTCCTGAAACGGAAGTTTTAGCGTTTTTGGCAAAACGCCCTCCCCACGTCGATATCATTCTCACAGGGCCAGAGATGCCCAAATCTCTCTTAGATGTGGCAGATCAAATTACAGAAATCCGCCGGAGTTATCGACCTTAAATAATCTCAGGCTTTGAGATTTTGGATTTAATAATCTTCAAGAATAGGGTGTGTTAAAGTTCATGAACACACCTTACTGTTCTAGCAACAGATGTCGGATTGAGGAGAAATTGAGCAGCTTGTTGTGCCGTTACTTGAGATAACTGAATCTGTTTAAGGGTGACTAGACGTTCATTGACAAAAGAATCTCTCACTAAGACCTTCTCCCCACTGTTGAAAGAAGTTTCATAAAACACTTCCTTAATCCCTGCGGAGATAATTAATTTCAAACAAGACAGACAAGGTTCTAGAGTGACGTAAATACTTGCACCATCTGTAGAAGTCCCATGCTTTGCTGCTTGTGCGATCGCATTTGCTTCTGCATGTACAGCCCTTGAGGGTAAAGTTTTGCTAGCATCACAGCTACTTAACCCTGGATAACAGTATCCCTGAGCCGTACAGTGAGCCGAACCCGATGGTGAGCCATTGTAACCAGTTGCTACAACCTGCTTGTTTTTTACAATTACAGCACCCACAGGAAAGGCTAAACACGTTGAACGAGTTGCTGCAAGTTTAGCCAACATCAGAAAGTATTCATCCCATGTTGGTCTTTGATGGCGTTCGTCGATTTGGGAAATATCTTGCATAATTTGTCAATTTCAAACTTTATTCTACTGCCTTGCTGCCTTGCTGACAAAGGGAACTATGGATGTTCTGGGTTCCACTTCGCCAAAACTTTTTTAAGCTGATTCAAAGCATCTTCATGATCGTGAAACTGTATTTCCGCAATCACAGTGGGAATACCGCGTGGAAATCTTGATATTTTTTTACCTGTTTCGTATAGAAGAATAATAGGAATATTGTTTGTCACTGCAAAAGCTAATTCCATTCCAACACCAAAGGATAGTGAGCCAAGGTAAGCAATAACTAAGTCTGAATTGCTTACCTGATACTTATCTTGCTCGAAAACTTCACGAGGACTAATATCGGGATTATTTACGGGATCAGTTTGTTTGTGTGGAACATAGGCTTGAAAACCAATTTCTTCGCAAAGGAAACCAATTTTTTCATAAAGTGCTTTAGTTTCTGCTGGATTTTCTATATCAGTTAAGGCCCCAGACACATATACTTTGTACATTTTTCTCACTGTTTGCTTGCGAAAAAATAACTATTTTGTTTAAGACTCAATCATTGCCAGAATTGAAAAATATAATTACTAAGTTGAAATATTTAAAGTTAGTTGTTTCTCGTATTTCTGGTAAATTCAGATACAGCTGCATAAGCAACGGGTATAATAGCAATAATCAACTCATTGCTAAGTTTATTATTACGATATAAATAAAGTAACAAGAGCAGGGAAACTACTAGAGGAGCAGCCCATCTCTTTATCATACTTTTAAGTTGGTAGCTTGCCCTTTCCTGAATAAGATTTTTCTTAGCTTCTTGATACTCAGAGGATGTCTCTAATCTTTGTTTAAGTGCGTTTCTATCACCATTCCTCCACGGATTTTTACTATCATGAATCCATTCATTAAGTTTTTGAGGAACATTCCCAGGAAAATCATTCAATCTCCCTGATTTATGTTCTGCAACAATATCTAAACTCCTCGAACTCAACTTATGAAATATTAAATAGGCAATAACTTCATCAACATAAATTCTGTTACTTCTATTTGAAAGATTCTGAATCGGGATAGACAAAATTCCTGACCAACCTGGATTTACTTTCGTACCTATATGTCCTAGTCCCCTTGATACAATTTTGACCTTAGAATGAATAGTGGCACAATAAGAATTATTCAGTGCCACACATTCATGAGTAAATACCAAAACTGTATCTCCTGGTGTTATTTCAAAGAAGCTGGTATTTGAATTTGCATCTGTTTCAATCGTTAAAAGAACTTGCTGTTCAATAGAGTAAGCAAAATGACTTGCAGTTAGACCCAGAACACAACCTTGCAAATTCTCTTTTTTGAATGGATAAAAAAATATTTTTCCACGCACCAATTCATCAATAATATCCCGATCGCTCAAGACTGACATCTAAATACCCCCTAATTCGACAAACCACCAGAATTTTCGACAAAGGCATTCAATGTAGTTATAAAATCAAGTACATCCTGTCAGTTGCTAAATAGGACTCTCTGACTGTCTTGATGAAAATGCTACTTTGATAATACGTATTTTAAGTTATATTCTGGTGTGTTGCAAATTACTTGATATATTTAGCCTGATGATCTCTACCCTAGCATTACTGTTTATTTATTTATATGAATTACAGTTTTTTAATTTACTGATCCTGAATGTAAACCTTGCCACTTTTAATACAGCTACTAGCCTTTTGCAGTTCGATACCTAAATAACCAGTATGTTCAGGCTGAATTGCTGGAGAGGTAGCACAAATCTCTCTTAATAAGTTAAGGGAGTTTTTCCCACGATAAAACTTAATCACCTCACCACTACCAGGGGTTGTGTGGGTAACGACTATCTCTTTGCCATCAACCTCAATTAAGAAATTGCCGGAGGGATCATAATAGCTACGCTGATTAAAAATTGCAGCGTATTGATTTGCAATTAGCCTCTCTGCATTGTCCCAGGTATCATCATATATATGAGCAGACTGACTAATGGTTATGAGTGGCCCCATTTTCAAGTCATACTCAGAACGTTGAGCAATTTCATCCCTAATATGTTGTTGCAAAGCCCTCAACCCCATTGCATTTGCAGGCCATGCAGCAAACATATCATTACTTCTAAGAGTTGCAGTTAATGATAATTCATTATCAACCACTCTCAACCAAATATGATTCAGACAAGGACTACCACCTTTTTCATGGTCTTTTACATCCCATAAATTCATCACTGCACTAGCAGCATCAATTTCTCCAATTAACTTCTGAATCACCTGGTCAATTTGATCGCGCTCAAACCAGGAACGTAAACGTTGACCATAAGTATATTTCAATCCTTCCCTATAAGGTGCATCATCTAAAATCTGCGAAACGTATTCTTTAAGAAACGGGCGATCAATTGGCAAATAATTCGGATCGGGAAAATAAAAGTCAACAGGCTCATCAGTAATAATTGCCATTAAATCAATTAATTCTTGCCATTGCCCATCATAGCCAGTTGGTCTAATTGTTCCTGTTGTTTTAATCCGATGAATGATTTTTACCCAAGTTTCGGCTATAGTCTTACCTTCTATTCGATGCCCGTAACGCGAGCCTGGTAAAACACTTGGTTCAACGAGGGACATGGGAAATTCTAACCGCGAACCCCAAGGAGAAAGTGCTTCTAATTGGGCATAAGATTTAACTAGACTAACTGCCTCAACAATTGATTTGACTTCTTTGCAATCTACAGAATGCCGCAAGTGTTCTAAATCACTAGCTTCCACTTCAAGATCAATATATCCAGGGATAGGGGAGCGAATTACCCAGGAACGCAACCCAGTATCACAAACATCTTCTTCAAAGCCATTACGGAAAAAGTCTAGCAAGCATTGGCACGCACCTGCGTTATTATCTTCCCTTGTGGCATTGAGAACAACCAAAAAGCGGACGTGGGGATTAAACAGCAAATTGCGAATTAGTAAGTTTATCCCACGGGTCGGCGAGTATAGTTGCCCAATTACAGCATAATCTTCGGGTTGCAGGTGTTTAGCGATCGCCTGCTTTACCGTCCATCCTGTAATCACTGCCGTCTGACCTTGACCATAAATAAGCTGGTTGGGCTTGTACAGTGCTTTGTACTCGAATTGGGTTGCCTTACCCGTTGCTGTCATGATTGGCTAAAAATAAAAATTTACAATCTTTTATTATATCACTAAACATAAATTGGTACTAGTTTCATAAAAGGTAGGCTTTGGAAGTTTACCTAACACGCAGCCAATATCTTAATAAATCAATGCTTTTGCTTTACAAATATTAATAACTTTGTTACAGTTGTTTACATAAAGACGAAGACAGGGAAAAATCCATGCGTACAAGTACTGCTATCATTGACGACCAAGGCAAACTGAACAACTTTGCGATCGAGCCAAAAGTTTATATAGATGAGCAAGGCGATCGCACTGGTTTCACTCCTTATGCAGAAATGCTCAACGGTCGTTTAGCAATGATTGGTTTTGTCTCTCTGATAGCATTAGAAGTATTCACAGGACACGGTATTGTTGGTGTTTTGGCAAGTCTGTAAAAACTAATTTATTTAAAATAAATCTCAAAAAATGTAAGAGATGGTAAATTTACCGTCTCTTATTTTTATGGAAAACTTAGTGCTAGAGTGAAAATATACTGATAACAAAAGCCGTTAGTTATCAGCGTAAAAATATTGGGTGAACTATGGCTTTAGCTACTTCAACTATGTTGCCACTAGGCACTAAAGCGCCAGATTTTAATCTACCGGAAGTAGTATCTGGAAAGGCAACTTCACTTTCTACCTTTGCAGATAAAAAAGCACTATTGGTAATGTTTATTTGTCGGCATTGCCCGTTTGTAAAACACGTCCAAAACGAATTAGTGCAGTTAGGAAGAGATTATTTTACAAGTGATTTAGCGATCGTTGCTATTAGTGCTAACGATGCAAAAAATTACCCAGATGATGCGCCAGAGTCGTTACAAGCATTTTCCACAGAACAAGGGTTAAATTTTACCTTATGCTACGACGAGAGCCAAGAAACGGCGAAGGCTTACACAGCAGCTTGCACACCAGATTTTTTTGTATTTGACGATCAACGCCAACTTGTTTATCGGGGACAATTAGATGATAGCCGCCCCAGTAACGGTAAACCTGTAACAGGTGCAGATTTACGCGCAGCCATTGAAGCAGTGCTAGCGGGTAAACCTGTTCCAAGTGAGCAAAAGCCGAGTGTTGGTTGCAATATTAAATGGAAACCAGGAAACCAACCCAGTTATTTTGGTTAAGAGGGATTGGGCATTTAGATTAGGGGAGAGGTGACAGGGGAGAGGTGATAGGAAATAATCTATACCCTGTAACCTGTACCCTGTTCTCTTCTTCACTCCCCACATTTATCAATGTTTAATTTCCAAATTCAGTATGTAGCATCCTAATTGGACTTTTTCTGCCCACAATTCATATTCCAGGCGCAAATTCTCTGGCAAAGGATGTCCGTTGAGAGTTAGGCTACGAGTAAAATTTCGTAAACGAATCGGATCGTTAGGTTGCAATGACTCAGTTGGCAACCAATAGCGACTAATGCCATAAACACCCTGTTCCCAAAAGTGACGGTAACTCACTTGAGCGTTACCTTGCATAGTCATGATGACTCGGTAAGGTGAAATCTCCAGCCACAATATTCTGGGACTGTTAGGGGCGTAAGCTTTGCTCTTGCTTTGAGGAAGTGTGTCTTCTGGACTTATGACACTCTCTACTTCGCAGCTAATTAAAGGCGGTGCGGTCATCAGTAAATGAAATCGATCGGTATCTTTTTGATACAATGTCGCGGCAGTTTCGACAACAGACCAGATCGGTAGGTCAGTGGAAATAAGTGATAAGCACACGGGCTTGCGGTGATGGGTCAGCATGGGAGCGATAAGGGCTAAAAGCTATTGAACAAAGTGAAATGAACACTCTAGCTGTCTAATAGGTCGGGCTAAGAAACTAAATAGTAAAGCAGGCTTAATATTAATGAATCCGTTGATTTGTTAATAAGCTACACAAATCTGGATGAAACAGGTAGAATGTCAGCTTACACAGTAAAAATGCTACTTTTCTCTAGAGAGAGCTAATTCGTAAGTAAAGCTTGTAAATATTCTAAGGCTATAGCCTCAAAACAGTGGCAGTCGTTTTAGATGCTAAAAACCTTCTTCAGGGAGACTTACCGTAGATTAGAGTAAGTTTCATACAGCCAAAAGCTAATAGGATACTAGGAAGGAAGTCACCAGAAGCGACAAACTAAGTCGCTGATGAACCTCCGGTGTATTCAAATGCCAGTGTATCCTAATGTCGGCTTCTGTTATATCCGTAGAAACTCACGAAAACCTTTCTCACCAAAATATTGCTGAGTAAAAAGTAAAATTCATTCACTCAGCAATATTTTGGTCTGCCCATTGCGCATCTCGCAGAGGCTGAAGCTTCATAAAAAATCATTTTGATTTGTTTTTATTCATTACCGATGCTATTGCACCTGTGAACAAGTCATGAGTGTTACAGGCTGGTACTTATTTGGGAATACTTTTATAGGAGTGATAAGAAAGGCGATCGCACTAACACTTTCAATTCAAATGTACTACGTCACCTTACAATCACTCTTATTTTACAAAAAAGACCTATCAATACTCACTAATCTACCAGGAGCAAGCAAGATGGCATTCACTGAAGATATTACCAAGCTATCTGAACAAGTGCGTAAGCGGGCTGACCAAGTTGTTGGTGAAGAATCTACTAAGATGGCACTGATTGTTCCTTTTTTGAGCGTTCTTGGCTACGATGTCTACGATCCTAGTGAAGTGATACCAGAATACGTGGCAGATTTTGCTATCAAAAAAGCAGGGCAGTTTGAAAAGGTAGATTACGCCTTAGCTATTAACGGTACTAAAGTTATGCTCGTAGAAGCAAAAGCTCGTGGTCAAAAAGCTGAGGCACATGATGGACAATTGAGCAGATATTTTAATGCACTTTCGACAACAAAAGTAGCTATCGTCACTAACGGTATTGAATACCGTTTTTTTACAGACTTGCGTGAAACAAATGTCATGGACAAGGAGCCATTTTTTACTTTTAACATTCTGGAATATGATACCAAAGATATTGATAACCTCAAATTCTTTCACCGTGATAATTTTGAGGTTACAGCTATTACCAACCATGCTGAGGAAATGGTTTATGTAAAAGGCATGACTCAACTTCTAGGAAATCTTTTACGTTCTCCTTCTGAAGAATTTGTTCGCTTTTTAGTGACTGAACTTGGTACAGTTGCTCCTAGTTATGAAATTAAAGGTCGAATTACTGGTAAAATTATTGATAAATTCAAACCAATTGTTAAAAAGTCGATTCAGGGAAGTTTAGTAGAGTTAATGACTCGCTCACTTACTCCAGTAATAGATCAGCCTGTTGAACCTCCAATAGACATAGATATTGAAGCAGGGGATATACAACCAGATCCTCAAGAATCAAAAGTAGTAACAACTGCTGAAGAAATCGAAGCTTTTGAAAAAATTAAAACAATTACGCAAACCTCAACGAGTTACAATTATCAACTCCAATACAAAGATACTGTTTCATACTTTGGTATCAATCTTGTTGGCAAAAGTACTTGGTGGTTTCTGCGGCTGTATCTATCTTCGCAGAAAAAAAGTTTTGTTACTCGACTAAGTGTAGATGAAGTAAAGTCTCTAGCTTCAAACTTTGAAGTGCAGGAAGTATCAGCTTCTCTGGGGGATGCCGCATCAAAAGTAATTATTTCTTCTGTCAGTGATTTAGATAAGCTGACATCACTGATTCTCAGATGTTACGAGGCAGAAGCAGCCAAGCATCAAATATTGATTCCAGATGTAATCAGAATGGAAAAATCAGCTTAACTCAAGGTATTTACTACAAAACAAAACTACATTTAACCAACTATCTCCGATTTTTGCCTAACAGTAAATTAGCGATCGCAGTACTAATTACTTGACATATTGGTAATCATTGGCTTGGAAAAAGGACAAAAAAAGTGGCTCTGCAACCAGCAGAACCACCAAAGCTTTCGCAAACAAACCTGTTATCTAATTAACGAACTGCCCCTTGAGCAGAAACAGTATCAATGGGTTTCATCAGGTACAGGCGCAATAACTGCCAGCCATTGGAGATGTAAAGCGGCAGTTTTTGGAAGATTTGCAGGAATTTGGGAGTGTTGGACTTAGCGATCGCACCCAACTTTTCATTATTGCTTATACAAACATCCAACCGCTCATAAAACTCTGGATTTTCTACATCCAGCATCAGTGGGAATACCCGACCTGCGTTTTCGTTGGTCTTCTGAATTACATGGATATCGTATTCTCGCGCATCCAATCCAAGGGTGGCATAAAAGTCCTTGCGTTGGATGTCATTGAGATACATGGTCGCAAACACTGATAATAGGAAGAAGCGACTCCATAGCCGTGCTTTCCAATCATTCAACATTTGCGGCTGAGATTTCATGATCGCATCAAAGAAATCGCCGTGACGGTTTTCATCCTGACACCAGTTCTCAAAGAACCGGAAGATTGGATAAACCCGATCTTCGGGATGTGCTTCTAAATGGCGATAAATGGTGATGTAGCGCCAATAACCGATCTTCTCAGAAAGATAAGTAGCGTAGAAGATGAATTTCGGTTTAAAGAAGGTATAACTGCGACTCTTAGTCAAAAACCCTAAATCTAGGGACATATTAAAGTCCGACAAAGCTTTGTTCAAAAAGCCAGCGTGACGCGCTTCATCCCGTGACATCAGGTTAAAACACTCTGCCAAAACAGGGCTTTTTCCTTTCAAGCGACGGCCAAGTTCTTTATACAGCAAAAAGCCGGAAAACTCTGCCGTACAAGAACGTTCTAGAAATTCAACGAACAACTTGCGAGTTTCCCCGTCAATATGATCCCAGGATTGTTCAAACTCGGCATCCCGAACAAAGTGGTGGCGGTTGTAGTCAGTGCGGAACTCTTCGAGAATGGCTTCTAACTCGTCTTCGTTGACGGAGATATCCATCCGTGCCATTTCATCAAAATCGGTAGTATAAAACCGAGGTGTTAACAGGGTTTCTTTTGCCGGGACTTTAATCCCTGGCCGGATTTCTTCAAAGCCTGGTTTTTTGAGGGAATCTACCATGTCTTGATTTCTCTTTCGTCTTTATTATCTTAAGTAGACCTTTCGGGTGACGCTCCTACGTCCCTACCGCTACGGTAGCGGCAGTTCCTTATGGGGGAAACCCCGTTGGCGCTATCCTCTCCATTTGGAAGAAGACCGGACTATCTCACCAGAAATGCTCTGGCAAACCGTAACAGCCCACAATAATCCAATTGTATAAAGTTCAGTCTACCAAGGTGCGGGTGAGAAATTTCTAAGCAAAACATTAAGAGTTGCAACAATCATTCAATATTTACGGAATCAAAAATCGCGGATTGGTAGTCAAATAAATATAGTTCAGCAATCAGCATTATCTCGTTCAAGTGGAGTAGCACTCACCTCTTGATTCTCAAAGCACTACTATCTCAGTAATTTTCTCTAGTTGTTACTACAATAAATTTATAGGGTTCTATTAATACGTTGGGCATCTTAAAATTAACAATCCATGACTAGCATAATTACTGAAAAAATCTAAGTACTTTAGTTATTTTTTGCACCTTTCTCAATAATTGGAGATTAGACAGTGCCCACAACTTCAAATCAGAACAGCAGTGTCTATTACGAAAATTGTTAGAAAGCAACTAGTGCAAGATGTAAGTCTAGCTATTAGCACTTGGTATAAAAAACAGTCCAAGAAAACCATTTTAAACAACAAGAGTAAATCCAAAAGGTTGAAAACAAGATGAATCTTGAAAACAATCAGCAGCAGAAAGACCGACTTCTTGTCTCTTATATCTTGTGTGCAGTCGGATTTATGGGGGTGGGAGGATTGCAGCGTTTCTACAATGGCAAGATCGGAACTGGTTTGTTATGGCTGTTGACTGGTGGTGTGTTTGGTATAGGGCAGTTCGTGGATTTATTCTTTATCCCCAATATGGTTAACGAATACGAACACAACTTGAGATTAAAGGCGGGTGTATCTCCTTTTGGTGTGCCGTTGAATCAAGCTGTAGTTGCTTCTCAAGTCCACCGACCAACAGGCAACCAACTGATGATGAAACTGATTGAAGCAGCGGAAAGCAAGGGTGGTTTTTTAACTGTCACTCAAGGCGTAAAGTTTACAGGAGCCAGCTTTGCTGAAGTGGAAGCTACTCTCAAAGAGATGTACAAATCAGGTTATGTAAAAATTGATAACGACCCCAATACTGGAGCCGTTACCTACCATTTCCACGAACTTTAATTATTATTAGTCATTTGTCATTTGTCCTTTGTCCTTTGTCTTTTGTTAAAAACTAATGACCAATGACCAATGACTAATGACTAATTTCTACCTAACCACTTTTGACCATCTAAGCGCTGAACTAAGCCATATACCAACAAATCGAGGGTAATTTTGCGCTCATCGATTAAGAATGACTCAAGAGTGCTAGGTTTTTTGCCTTCATTACAGGAAAATCCTTTTTTTCCTTGAATATCTTCATCGGGGAAATACAGGTTAAACTGACGCTTACCAATTTCTGACCAACTGCCGATAATTTGCCAGCATTCTTCAGCGGATTCAAAGCCAGTGATTGGCATCTTCTGCTTGGCAAAAGACACCTGTAAATCTTGCACACCTTTTTGAGCGATCGCTTTTTGTAAAGCTGGCAAGTAGTCTTGCTCAATGAATTCTACAAATGGCTTATCTTCAACAGATGGGGCTTTTTCCTTTTTGGCGGCTTTAGCTGCGGCGGGTTTTTCTTCTGTTGCTTCGGCAGCAGCGGGTTTTTCTCCTTTTGCGGCTTTAGCTGCGGCTGCGGGTTTTTCTCGCTTGGGTGATGCAGCTGGTTTAGCAGCATTGGGATTATCTTCGGGGTTTGCGGCTTTAGGATCTGGCGCGTTGGCAGTAGGAATATCTGTGGCTTCGGGTGAGTCTGTACTAGGAGCGTGTTCTTCAGCCACACTGGGAGCTTGCTTGTCAACAGTGCTGGGAGCTACTTCTCCCGCTTGATTGTGATTGGTTGGGTCTGCCATTGCTCAGGTCAATCCTTTAATCTAGCTTTGGGAGCGATCGCTCACCTTGATGTATCGGGTATTTTTATTTTGACATACTACTACCGCTGTGCAGAATTCGTAATTTGTATTTGTAATTTGTAATTTATATACCGCAAGGGTTTAATTTATTTGGGATGGGTCGTTTACTTGCAATACTGTTCGGTTAAGGCAAGAGACGCGATGAATCGCCGTCTCTACAATATTCAGTCTTTTGTCTTGATGGCAATAAATCACATCTTTAGCGATCTAGAATTTTCATCCTTTAAATCCCTTTGAATCCCATACCAGTTTCTACCTGTTGCTTTGCTGGAGTAGAATTTACCGTGCTGCTAGCAGTCTGACGCCTGGTGCCAACTTGGCTCAAGAATATACCTCCTAAAATCAAGCTACCGCCAATATATTGAGGTCGGGTAGGGGCTTCACCCAAAATTAAATAGGCTGCTATAATTCCCACAATTGGGCCAAATGAGCTAATTAGGGAAGCTGTAGATACAGTGGAAGTTTTCAAGCCTTTAACCCAAAAAGACTGGCCTACCACCACAATCAACCCGCCATAGAGAAACATCCACTGCCACAAGAATGGTGAGAGGACATCAGCAAAATGATCCTTGCCATAGAGGACTAAAGCAATGAAGAAAAAGATTACAGTTCCAAGTGCAGTCCGAAAGATGCTATAGATTCCCAAAGGAATCTGCGAAAGGTGTTTTTTGCTAATAATCGTAGAAGCGGCTATGGCTACAGATGCAGCTGCGGCTAAAAGTTCCCCTACTCCTAAACCGAAACCTCCCATGTTCATCATGGTTTCTGTTGCAGGCTGAAGGATAATAGTTAGGATAACGCCAACAAAAGCTGCGATCGCACCAATAAATTCCCAAATATTTACCCGTTCTCTCAATAACCAGACTGATAAAGCCAAAGTTAGAGGTGGTTCCAAACGTCCTACCAAGATGACATTGTTCACCCCTGTAAGTGCCAGTGCCTGGAAAATTAAACCAGGGGCTAACGCTCCTGATAAAATAGCTACTGCCGTTAGACTGACCCAATCCTTCCTTGAGAGTTGCTTCAAAGTAGCTGTGTTCCACTGCCGCCCATAGATTAGGATCAGAAGTATCAAAGCGCAAAGATTTCCCACGAATAAAACATTACACAAAGAAATCGGATTGCGATTACCGATAAAATGTTGAGCACCAATTTCTGTTAGTTTCCTGGTAACAGCGCTAGATGCTCCAAAAATTAGCATTGCTAGCCAGAGATATGTTTGTCCTGAAATTCTATAGATTTGGCGATGTGGTCTTTTGGATCTAGTCACAATAACATCACTGCAATGAAAGCATTGCTCATCATATTAAGTTACCCTCACGCACTTCAAAATGAGGTTTTGTTGAGAAAATACTTAAATTATCCTGTGACTTTGAGCAACCATGATTAGCTGAGAGAATGCTGAGAATTAACTAAATTTTCTCAAGGAATAAATTCATGAAAATAGTGGCTTAGTTTCAATAAGCTCTCACTGCCACCTGAGATGCTTGGGATGTTCGGGATAAAACAAAGAAGAGAAGAAACAAATGAAACTTGCACCCTTACTTACAAGCGTAGCCTTAGTTGGTTTTTTCACAGTTTGGGACGTACCATTAAAGGCGATCAATCCGTTATTAGTACAGGCATCAGCAGCCGAAGAAATGTCTGTAGCACAAAAAATAGACTTGCTTACTAAGAGTAAGGGTCAAATTGGTAGTGGCGATCAACTGCGTCGTTTCTTTTTTGCTGACTTGGAACCAATCGGTATCCAGGTAGGTGGTGCAGGTCATGTAGTTAACCTTTATAACAAAGCTAATGATGTCACATTCGCTTACTGTTCGCATTACGATGTGATTGTTGCCATTAAAAAAGGTAAGATAACTAAATTTGAACCTAGCGAAGTGAAGTAATAATAAATCCACTTTCTAATTAATATTTTGCTGAAACTAGAGTCGCAATTTGATTGTATCTAGGTTGCAATATACGAAGAAAATCCCGGAGTCACGGAAATGTCTCCGGCTTTATGCTGTGCGTTTACGCTTGAGAAAAAGTCTGATTTAGTCCTTCTCAAAAATTTATTAAGTTTCTGGAAGAATCAGGTCAAATAGAAAAGTTAAAACATGAAATCTTTTTTTATTTTGCCATTAAGCTCTTATTTAATTATTTTCGTTCCAGGTATTTTACAATGAGGCTTTTAAAAGCGATCGCCTGCGAATCAAATTTGTTTAATAGCTATTAAAGCAATTATTCTATGCTACCTCATAGGTAATTGGTAGCAGTTCCAGATTAATGTAGTCAATGATTTTCCTTTTTTGAAAAAATATAAAAATCATATAATCCAGCCAAAAAACTCAGCAAAAACTAAACCTTAACCAAGATCATATTGAACCTTAATGATTAGAAAAAATATTCTTAATATTATTCAAATACACTCTTGTTAAGATAACTCCAAATACAGATTATAACCTTAATTTTTGACTTTTAATGGGCAAATCTAAGATCCTTAACTCTTGGTTAATTGGAATCAAATTTGGAAATAATGGGTTCAAAAAAATGTGTGAACCTGTAGCTAGATGTAGTTTTGAGATTTCTAAATCTGACATCAAGTTCTCACATATCCTAATTTCACAACTTGAACAAATAGTAATTCCAACAATCTTGAGTTAAGTTTTGCTAGCCTGTTTACAGTCAAAAGTTTAGTAATTAGTATTTCGGCTTTGCAAATTTTTCTGCTATATAAGCAAAGTAAGATAACGCAAACTAATCTTAAATCTCAGCCTAGCAAAGTTAGCTTTGTTTGTGTCGTACAAGCTTTTAGTCAGATAGCAATTTGCATATTTAGAGTGTTCTCAAAAGTTTAACAGGTTTCAATAAGGAGAAAATTCTCATGGCTCTTTACGGCTATACCATTGGAGAGGATCGTGACGGCAACGCTAGTAATGGCAAGCAACTTGATGTTTACCGCTTTTTAATCCCTTCTGGCCCTAAAGGTTCTATTACCCCTACAAAAGTAGGTACAGTCAATATTGCAGGTACTGTTGCTAACGCAGATCTAGAGGGTTTGGCAACTAACCCCACTACCGGAAGGGTAAGTGCAGTTAACGAAGCACGGGCTACTGCTCTTCCAAATAATCCAGGTCCTGTTATTATCGTTAATAATGTAGATCAGCCTTTTGCTCCAGCCCAGGTCTCACCAACTCGTACACCATCTAACCTAGTGCGTTTTGGATTTGAGTCAGGTGCTGGCTTTAGTAAACAACAAAATGCTCTGTACAACATTTCAGGAAATAAAACTGCTAATCTTGGTGGAGAACCAGTAGGAAGCTCACTTTATAAAATTACTACAGGTAATCCTGGAACTATTAGCCTTGTAGACGCTTTTGGCGCACCTACTACTGCTGCACAAATACAAGGAACTCAACCTACTAACCCTGGAAAATTTGCCGATGGATTAGCTATCGACAATCTCAATCCTGGTAGAACTCGCGCTTTTGCTAGCGATTTTCATACCTCTGATGGAAATGGCAACAATCTTTATAAAGTCGATCTACTCACTGGTCAGCTATCTGCGCCGATTGCTCTGAGAAATTCTTCAGGACAACCTTTGAATGTCAACGCAGATTCTGATTTGTCATTTACTAACTTAGGTTCTCAAAGATTGATCGGTTGGCTGGAAACTGGTGCTGTCTATGAGATCACAGGCTACCAAGATGAACTTGCTGCATCAGGTCTAGGTTTAGGTAGTGCCACAGGTACTAATGGCGCTGGCTTTGCAACTGCCACCTTAATTGGTAACGTTACTTTACCAAATGCTTTGGCATCACAACCCGTTCAGTATGAAGGCTTTGCAATTGCGAATGAATAACAGTCGTTAAGATGCTCTTTCTTCAACTCTTGTAAAAAGTACTTTTGCAAGAGTTGAAGAAGCGAAAAATGAAAAAAGTCTTATCTGCTAAAGTACTTCTGCTTTAGCAGATAAGACTAACCGGGTTTTTATTTTTAATTTTATTAAACAGATATTTTAATCTTTAAGTTAGTATACACAATTATAGTGGTGTAATCCAATAGATAATACCTCGAATAGCTTGTTTTTTAAAACCAAACAGAGGTAAGCTTTCTTCAGATAAACCCACATAAGTCCAATGTGGAACATCATTTTCTACAGTTTGAAACCAACCATTTTGATTAAGAGCTTTTCTCTGTTCTTTACTGCCTACGCGTAAATCAATTGCTAATCCCCAGACATGTTGTGAAGTTCCGGGCGGTGCAACTAAACCGAGAATTTTTGTTTCTTTACCCTGTTGAACTTTTGCTAAGACTTGATTGTTAGCATATTTATTCCAAAATTTTAAATTAGTATTGAAAGTGCGAGTACAATCACCAGAACCATAACCAGATTTTAGCGGAATTTGTTGCTGGACTCGCGCTTTATTTAAAGCATCAGCCGCCGATTTTTGTAAGTAACAGTCGTTAGTGTTATCAACATGACCCATTGTTAAAGTAGCTTGAAACTCTTGGGTTTCTTGTTCATTAGCAAAGATATTTTTTAGCGGTAGTTTAATTCCAATATCGGGATTTACGAATACCGCACCATAGCTTCGCAGCAAAGTATATTCATAAGTATCAGGCTGGGGAATTGTAGGTAATTTTCTAGCGATCGCAGATAAAAAACGCTGTTTAGCATCTAATTTTGGATCGGGAATAAATGGTTCTGATGTTGTTTTAGAGGTATCTATACAAGGTAATGAATTATTGAGCGAGCATTCTTGTAATGGTTGAGCAGTTCTAGCAACTTTGTGGTGGGTAATCTCATTGCTAGCTACTAATACAAAAATCATCAAGATAACGATACTGATGAAACTTGTCTTTCTAATAAATCTAGTAATATTTTTTTGATTTCTGAGGGTGAGTTTCATATTTAATAATTATTTAGCGAACAAGAATAAAATTAAAAAACTTTTAGCTAGTATTGATTATTCATGACTTAAAACACAGATAATTTGTCGACATTGAACTATCGGTTAATCCAAACTAGAGAAAATATTTAATACAAACCAGTTATAAATTAATTTATGCTGGCTAACGATATGAACAATAGCTGCGATCGACAAACCGGAACGTTGTCACAAATTTTAAAAAATGAGATTTTTCACCTTACTACTAAACTTAAAAAATGGAACCTTGCTTTTAATTGAGTACTAGTAAGTTTGATAACTTTTTTATTAGAAAGTTACATCCATGAAACCACTGGAACAGTTAAAATTGAAAAGAACTCTAAGCTTGCCGATCCTGTAAGTATGACCATGCACAATTCCGTTGAATTCCAAGACGCTTTTGATGTCATAGTCGTCGGTGCAGGTCACTCCGGTTGCGAAGCAGCTCTCGCCTCTGCACGCCTCGGTTGTCGTACCCTGTTATTGACGCTCAACTTGGATAAAATCGCTTGGCAACCTTGTAACCCAGCAGTAGGTGGCCCAGCCAAATCCCAGTTGACCCATGAGGTAGACGCACTCGGCGGGGAAATTGGTAAAGTAGCAGACCGCACCTATCTGCAAAAACGTATCCTCAACTCTTCACGGGGGCCTGCTGTTTGGGCATTACGCGCCCAGACGGACAAGCGCGAATATGCAGCGGTGATGAAAAATATTGTTGAGAATCAAGAAAACTTGACAATCCGTGAAAGTATGGCAACAGACTTAGTGCTGGGTGCTAACGGTGAAGTTATCGGCGTTGAAACTTATTTTGGTGTAGGGTTCCAATGTAAAGCAGTCATCTTAACAACCGGCACCTTCCTGGGCGGCAAAATTTGGGTTGGTAACAAATCAATGCCAGCCGGACGTGCTGGAGAATTTGCAGCGGAAGGATTGACACAAACCCTAAATCGCCTGGGATTTGAAACCGGCAGACTTAAAACTGGAACTCCAGCACGGGTAGACAAGCGATCGGTAGATTATAGTAAAATGCTCATCCAGCCAGGCGATGAAGATGTGCGCTGGTTTAGCTTTGACCCAGATGTTTGGGTAGAACGGGAACAGATGCCTTGCTACATCACCCGCACAACCACAGAAACCCATCGCCTGATTCAAGAAAATTTGCACCTGTCGCCAGTTTATGGCGGTTGGGTGGAAGCCAAAGGGCCGCGCTATTGTCCCAGTATTGAAGATAAGATTGTCCGCTTTGCCGATAAGGAAAGTCACCAAATCTTTATTGAACCGGAAGGAAGGGATATACCCGAACTTTATATTCAAGGGTTTTCTACAGGGTTGCCAGAAAATTTGCAACTGCAAATGTTGCGCACTCTCCCCGGTTTGGAAAAATGTGTGATGCTGCGTCCCGCTTATGCAGTGGAATATGACTATTTACCAGCAACTCAGTGTTACCCCACACTGATGACTAAGAAGATTGCCGGACTGTTTTGTGCAGGGCAGATTAACGGCACCACAGGTTATGAAGAAGCTGCTGCTCAAGGGCTGGTGGCGGGAATTAATGCCGCTCGATTTGTTCGCTCTCAAGAAATGATTGTCTTTGCCCGCGAGCAAAGTTACATTGGGACGCTACTTGATGACCTGTGTACAAAAGACCTACGGGAACCTTACCGGATGCTCACCAGCAGGTCAGAGTACCGATTGCTATTGCGTTCTGACAATGCCGACCAACGCCTGACACCCTTGGGACGGGAGATTGGTTTAATTGACGATCGCCGCTGGGATATGTTTACTCAAAAACAGGGTAATATCACCACAGAAAAACAAAGATTGCAAGCCACACGAGTTAAAGAACATGATGAAATTGGAATAGCGATCGCATCTGATACCCAACAAGCAATTAAAGGTTCGATTACCCTCAATGACTTGTTGCGGCGTCCAGGATTACATTACGTCGATCTCGACAGGTTCGGACTGGGAAACCCCAACCTCAACCGAGCTGAGAAAGAAGGCGCAGAAATTGACATCAAGTATTCTGGCTATCTTGCTAGGCAACAAAATCAAATTGACCAAATTGCCCGCCAAGCGCACCGTCAGTTACCTGGGGATTTAGACTACACAACAATTGATACTCTTTCTAAAGAGGCACGGGAAAAGCTAACTCACATAAAGCCACTCACCCTTGGTCAAGCTGCACGTATAGGTGGTGTAAACCCAGCCGATATTAACGCCTTATTATTATATCTAGAATTGCGTAGAAGCAAGAGCCAGTCGGAGTTTCCAGCGTTAGCTTAACACAAGCTTGATAAAGACTGAGTATAGTAGTAGGAAGAGAGATTGGTATGATAGATGACATAAACATTAGTAGTGTCATCATCAACAATCCCCAGATGAAAGTTGAGTTTAATACCAACACTCAATCAACTTATCTCAATCAGATGGGGGATTGGATGTTTCATTATTCAGGAGGCAGTGTTTCGACTACGCTCAACAACCACGCAGGAGTAACCCACGCACAACTGCATAGGATTGGCGCAAGACCGGAGGCGGAGCGGCTCCTCTGTTTGTATCTTGCCCAATGCATCTCAATACAATTCTTCTTTTTAAACAGGGTAATCACCCAGGACTAAAGTTTTTATTCATACTTATTTCTTTCAGTAAGAACTGCCCTCTACCTATTGCCTTCTCTGATAATCCTAATTTCCAGGCAGTAGGGGTGGCGTTTCCTCGTCCAAGCAACAACCCAGAACGTCTATGTTACAAGAAGCCAGCACCCGTCTCATAGTACCAGAACCATCAGAAGACTTAATCACCAACGAGCCTTGGTCGATAGAAAACTATGCTGATGGCCTAATGGATGAACTCTTTGCCGATATCGACTACATTCTGGATGCTAGTGGTAATCTACCTTCTCAAACTGTTAGGCACAGTAGTCAGAACAGATCGAGCCACTCTGTTGCTGGAGTTTCCGCCCAAGCTCAACGCCAATCGCCTCCAGAATACGTTCCTCTGCAAACAGTTACGATACCACAGATTACTTTGAACCAAGGAGTACAGTCAGTTGCTCAGGATAACCACAAGCAATTGAGTACCGTTGTATTTGGCACCTCTACTGTTAAATCAGTTAGTAGAAAGCGTCAGAAAACTAGTTCGGTTTTGGGCAAACTGCTAATTGTAGGAACAACTTTAGGCGTGGCGATCGCTAGCACGATCTACTTAGTGCAGTCTGGAGTCGTATATCTTTTAAATAACAAATTGCCTGAGTCAGCGCTTCTATTACCGCAATCGCAGTCACGGTTGCCAGTAAAAACAGAAATAGAGGCAGAGTTAGTTGACTATATGCTCCAAGCGCTGGCTGTTATAGATAAGCAAGGAGCAAAAAGCAATCAAAAATCTTTCTATCCAGGATTCTCCAGTCAGGCAAATACTAACCAAATAGCCCTTGGTCGCCAACAAGTAACTGGTAATCTACCAGCACTTCCACTTCTAGCTAATAATACACCACCAGCCCCCAATCGTTCTGGAAGTGTTGTTGAGCGTATCTATGTCCCCGTTTATCAAGCGCCGTCACCAATGCGCTACGCCCTTCCAGCCATTCCGGGGACTCCCACACTTTTACCACAAGTTGCCAGTGCGTTACGGGTATCTCAACCTAATGTTGTGAAAACTGCCCTGAATACAGTTCGACAAGCTGCCAAGCCTGTAACTGTCAATATGTTAGCTGCGGCTGTACGAGCCGAACTCAAACCGGTGGCAGCAAAAACTGCACCCATTAGCGTGCGCCAAACACCCAAACCTCTGCCTGCATTACCAGTAGTTCCATTGCGTGCTGCACTCGCACCAGAGTCAGAACCAACTATTACCCAAGAACAAGTATATCCGGCAACTGCGATCGCAGTTGCTCCGAGTAATACCTTAGAGGGATTGCTAGAGTTGGGCAACAAATCTGCCGCTTTGTTTAAAATTGATGGTGTGACTCGCCGCATCAATATGGGCGAAAGTATCGGCTCAAGCGGTTGGACACTAGTAGATGTCAGTAATGGCGAAGCAGTCATCCGACGTAATGGTGAAGTGCGATCGATTTATGCAGGACAGAAACTATAAATTTTTTAACCCACTGCATGATTGAGGAGAGTTTAAAGATTAAACTTCATCTATCACCATTAACAGTACTACGACCAGCAATAATTGATTGAAATAATTCGATTGCGTCAAATAGTTCTCTGTCTCTATCTGCACTGTTAGGATTGCCTGCTGATATGTAGCCTAGCTAATGCGATCGCGCCTTAATAGTTTTAATATTATCAGCTTTATTGATAGCAAGATCGCTTTTACCTCCAGCAGACTCTAGTAACTCTTGAGCAAGGATTACTTTTTTGAGAATTTGCCGATTGATTTCAGTAACTTTGATACTTTCAATGTCAACTTGTGTAAATACTGTTGTTAAATCTTTATTAAAATAAGTTTCAACTAAATCATCTAGTGATGATATAGTTTTGTCCTTTTAAAAAGTACTTGCATAACCCTTCACCCAATAATGGTTTTTCTCAAAACGGACATCTAAAATTGGGTAACTCCCTAGCTTAATATCAAATTTCATTGGATTTGTCTGCTTTTCTAGCTTAAGAATTACGCATTCGCTACACTGCTATTAACCCAAATGTTTAGGCGTAGTCTAGTCGTAGACATCGCTCTGTCAATAAAAAAAATAACTATTTACTGTAAATAGCTGGAAATTTTGTCTAATTATCTCATAAATCAGTGAAAGACCACAACGTTTAATCAATAATAAGCAGAAAATCAGGTGTGTGGTGAAGAATTGGAAGACAGTATTGAATTTACCTACCTAAAGATGGTTCACAGAAATAATTTTCAATGTTACAACTATAATTTGTGTTTATTATAGTTACACTATAGTGACTATTTGGAAACCTAGATTTTGCATATATCTTGCTTAAGCAAGATATATTTAGCTAAAAAAGTTAGTTTGCTAATTGATGTAATCCTCAAATCTTACCAATATGAAACAACCTAACTATTTTCAAAATAATTCTAAAAACTCTTTAAGAGACAAGTATCATCTTTACAAAGGCGAAAAGCTGAATTGGCTTCAAGTAACTCTTAGGCTTGAAAGGTCAATTATCTCTATTATTCTTCCTTGGGTAATTTTTTGTACTATATATGGTACTTTCATCTCATTTTTAGCCCATTTAGGATTACCAATTGCATTTTCAGATTCCAGCAATATTCTTACCAATGCTGTTTTAAGCTTTAATATTGGCTTTACATTACTATTAGTCTTTCGGACTAATACGGCTCATGATAGATTTTGGGAAGGTCGTCAACTATGGGGAGCTTTAGTTAATACATCGCGTAATTTAACTCGTGGAATTGCAATAATAGTTAAAGAGAAGACACCAGAAGATAAATTAGAAAAGGAAGCAATGCTTCGGTTAGTAACTGCTTTTGCAGTTGCAATGAAGTTACATCTAAGATCGGTGCCTTTAGACACTCAGTTGGCATCATTAATGTCTGAAAAACAATATTTACAACTCCAAGATAGCGATCATCCGCCACTACAAATTGCTTATTGGATAGGAGATTACTTACAGTATCAGCACGATCGAAATTGCCTAAATGTCTATCAATTAACTACTATGCATAATTGTGTAGATGATTTAGTTGATATTTTAGGTGGTTGCGAACGCATTTTAAAAACACCGCTGCCTTTGATATATACTATTAAACTCAGACAACTGCTATTAATTTTTTGTCTTATATTACCTTTAGAAATTGTGAGCTTTTTAAATTGGTGGACTGGTATAGTAATGGCTTTTGTAAGTTTTACATTATTAAGTATTGAACAAATTGGCTCAGAAATTGAAGAACCTTTTGGGTTTGATCCTAATGACTTACCTTTAAATACTATTTGCAATACAATCTCCAACAATGTTGAAGAATTAATCAAGCTTACTTCTAACAATGTTCGTTATTAAATTTATAAATAAGTTTTACCAGATAAATATTCTGATGATAAAAGAGAGGCTTTTCCTTTATTAAACATAGAAAACTACTTGCTTGGCTGAAAAATGCGATCGCTTAATAGATAGTTCGCCAAGCTTTTACCGTTCCTTTACCAATTTCGCTATCAACAGTTTGACCTCCTTCCAAGACTAGTCTGATATCTAAATTCTCATCTGGAGCATTTTTCAAAGCAGTGGCTAATTCTTTACTGACAGCAAAGGTGCCATTTGAACCGTCTAATTGAAAAACTTTTTCTCTGACCTTGAGCAAAAGTTTATCGACTTTTTTAGTTGTGACAAATCTAAAATAGTCAGGTCTGGGATACACACGACCTGCGGTGTAGAAAGAAGACATTGCTTGACCGGAATTTACTGTTACGAGTACTCGAATGCTCGAAGGTGTCCACAAACTAATAACTTGCGTTGAACCCTCACGAAATAAATAGCCACCTAAAGAATTGCGATCGAAAACTGCAACAAACTCCCCTTCAAAGGGGTCAACAATTTTTACGGCTTTTGACCAAGGCACATCCATTTCGGGGGACAGTCCAGCCGATTTGACTATTGGCAAATCGCTTGATGCTTGCGCAAGAATAGCTATTTTTTGAATAGTCAAAGCAGCACAATGTTGAGGGGAAATTATAGCCAAGCTAGCCCCAAAAAGAAGAACTGGAATTGTTTGCGGTAACTTCATCATAAGTCAGGGGTATAATCTTCAAATGGTTCTTACTGCAAAACAGTTTGCCTCACTTCAACTGGTTCACCCGTCAAACTAAAAGGACGAACTTCGGTAATTTTTACCTTCACTAACTGCCCTTTGAGTTCTTTGATGTTACCGCTAAAAAAGGTCAAACGATTACCGCCAGTGCGTCCCATTACCTGGGTTGGATCTTTAGGATTTTGGTCTTCTACTAAAACTTCTTCAATGCGTCCAAAGTAACGTTGCGATCGCTCTGCTACTTTCAAGTTTCCCAGATGATTGAGCCGTTGCAGGCGATCGCTTTTAATTTCTTCACTCAGTTGATTGTCCCACAAAGCGGCTGGTGTCCCTGGACGCGGCGAATATGCTGCTGTATTCAACATATCAAAGCCAATATCTTCCACCAGTTTCAGGGTATTTTCAAACTGTGCTTCTGTTTCCCCAGGAAAACCGACAATTACATCGGCACTAATCGAGGCATCTGGCATATACCGCCGAATGGTATCGATAATCCGGCGATATTTTTCATGGGTATAACCCCGCGCCATCGCCTTTAAAAGTTCGTTATCCCCAGATTGAAAGGGAATGTGGAAGTGTTCGCACACTTTGGGTAACTCAGCACAAGCTTGAATTAATCTCTCAGTAAAATAACGGGGGTGACTAGTAGCAAATCTTAGCCTTTCAATCCCCGGCACATCATGGACGTAATAAAGCAAATCTGTAAAGTTGTGCAGATGCCGACCTTCTGGTGTCACTCCAGGTAAATCTCTACCGTAAGCATCAATATTTTGACCGAGTAGAGTAATTTCTTTGTAACCTTGCCGTCCTAATTCTTCCATTTCAGCCCGGATAGCTGACGGCGTGCGAGATTGTTCGACACCGCGCACGTTGGGAACCACGCAATAGGTACAGCGTTCGTTACAGCCGTAAATCACATTCACCCAAGCTGTCACTGTACTATCTCGTCGCGGCTGGGTGATATCTTCAATAATGTGAACTGCCTCGGTTGCGACAACTTGGTTGCCCTCAAATACTGACTCCAATAAATCTTTCAGACGGTTGGCGTGTTGTGGTCCCATTACCAAATCTAATTCTGGCACTCGCCGCAACAGCGCTTCTCCCTCTTGCTGGGCAACACAACCAGCAACGATGAGGGTTAAATCAGGCTGCTCGTGTTTACGCTTTGCTTGTCTGCCAAGGTAGGAATATACCTTTTGTTCAGCATTATCCCGAATGGTGCAGGTATTGTAGAGAATCACATCTGCATGATTCGGATCTTCACACCACTCAAAGCCCATGTCTTCCAAAACGCCAGCCATGCGCTCTGAGTCAGCTTTATTCATCTGACAACCGAAAGTAGTAATGTGATATTGGCGTTTAGAAGTGGTCATGGGGAATTATGCTGAATCAGCCTAATGTTATGTAAGGTTTATTTCTATTCTATAACGCTCTTAAGCTGCTTCAGGAGTACTGAGTATCTTCCCTCAGATAAACATTAAGGGACGAGGGAATTCGCTCGGTAATTGTTGACCTTCAGGAATTGGGGGCAAATGTCACAGCCGAACAGTGGTATTTTGGCTTTTTGGTCAAACTGGAAGACCAACTGATGTTTGATACAGATGTGGTGAGTTGGTGGCAAGAACACGAACATCTGGGAGTATCACAACGGCTGACACTTAGAGCTTGTTTTACTTCCCAATTCTGACTCTGAGAATTTACCAATTCTGCTGTATTAACCTTGAGTTTGCGCTAACCAAGCTTCTAACGTTATCAAACATAGACAGGTATTATATCAGCGAGGTCTTGTCTATCACAAAGAGATTTTAGTAATGAGCGATGTCTATGACGGGTGGTTCCTGAGCGCAGCCTCTCGTAGAGAAGGGCTACGCCTACGCCCGAAGTTGAGATAAAGCGATCGCCTTTATAATTTGATGGTGCGATGTCTACGACGGGCTACGCCTACCCACTATCATTTGCTAGACACAAGGAATAAGCAAAGTTTTATAACAAAAATCATGAGTTTGTTAATGAAAATCATGAATTTGTTAATGAAAATCATGAATTTGTCAATAAAAATCACGAGTTTGTCAATGAAAATCATGAGTTTGTCAATGAAAATCATGATTTTGGTGACGACAGCTTATATATTTACGTGCGTAGGCGTAGCCCGTCGTAGACATCGCTCTTGCTGTAATCTGAAAAAGTGCGTTACCGAACAGCCCGTCATAAACATCGCTCATTCATCACCAACACTATAAATACTTCTGCAACAATAACCCTAACTTTTCCTTCGTCGCGGCTGGTGCTTTATCCAACTGAGTCAAAATCGCATACTGCAACGCCGAATGCGCCTCACTGGTTGGCGGATTTTCACTCAAGCGCCGCACAGTTTCTTGAATCACCTTTTGAGCATTCACAGCATTCCGCAGCAAATTGCCAATCACCAATTCCACCGTCACACTGTCGTGATCTGGATGCCAACAATCATAATCTGTCACCAGTGCTAAAGTTGAGTATGCAATTTCCGCTTCCCTTGCCAACTTCGCCTCTGGTAAATTCGTCATGCCAATGATTGTTGCATCCCAACTGCGGTAAAGATTCGATTCAGCCTTAGTGGAAAAAGCTGGCCCTTCCATGCACACATAAGTACCGCCGCGATGGAGAGTAACTTCTGGTAAATTGAGAGATGCGATCGCATCTGCCAAGACAGCAGCCAAGTTCTTACAAATCGGATCGCCAAAGGCAATGTGAGCCACAATTCCCTCACCAAAAAACGTTGAAATTCGATTTTTCGTTCTGTCGATAAACTGATCTGGCACTACCATATCCAGTGGTTTCGCCTCTTCCTTCAGGGAACCCACAGCACTAGCTGAAATTAAATACTTTACGCCCAATTGCTTCATCGCATAGATATTAGCGCGAAACGGTAACTCAGAGGGTAAAAGCGTGTGATTGCGGCCATGACGCGCCAAAAAAGCTACCCGTGTACCATCCAAAGTCCCCAGAATCAAAGCATCAGATGGTGAACCAAAAGGAGTCTCGACTCGCACCTCTTCGACATCTTTGAGGGCATCCATTTTGTAAAGACCGCTACCACCTATAATCCCAATACTAGCTTGAGCCATGATTCTGAACCTGTTCCTTGCCGATCTACTCAGTTATTTTATCGAAAAGGGGAGTAGCAGAAAACAAAGCGATATCTACGATGAGCTAGGCGATCGCATTTTGTACCGCGAACACTATTGAATTATTACCCATTTATTATTTATTCAGGTACAGATAGCAGCGATCGCCTACTTATTCGAGCATTAATTAATAATTTTTAGCAATCAAATTTCCGATAATTTTTAGAGATTAAATGCTTATGATTAACCCTTAAGTCAATTGTCACCATAATGGATAATCGATGCTTCATGTATACAAATGTTAAATAGACGCACTCCTACGCAGGGAAACAAAGCAAGCGTTATACTTTTGGGAAAAGGCTTATTTTAACCTTTGCTTTTAACATTTTCATAAATCAATGACTCTCAATTTTCGCTTTGCGGTAGTCAGCGACTTACACCTGGCACTTCCTCACACAATCTGGGATCATCCTAGCCGCTTTCATCTGGTAGAAGTAAGTATCTCAGCATTTAAAAGTGTACTAGAACATTTAATACAACTCGATTTAGATTTCCTGTTGTTACCAGGAGATTTAACCCAACACGGCGAACCAGAGAACCACGCTTGGTTACAACAATGTTTAGCTCAACTGCCTTTTCCTGTCTATGTAGTTCCTGGTAATCATGACGTTCCTGTGCTGTTGGCCGATCGGCAATCAATTGCTTTTGCGGATTTTCCTTACTATTACACGAAGTTTGGCTATGACGATCCCCAGCAAATGTACTACATTCGTCAGTTGTGGCCTGGAGTTAAGCTGATTGGACTGAATTCTAACTCCTTTAATGACCAAGGCGAGCAAGTGGGATGTTTAGATACCAAACAGCTACGGTGGTTAGAAGAGGTGCTGGCAGCATCTGGTGATGAATTAGTTTTGGTGATGGTGCATCATAATGTGGTGGAGCATTTGCCCAATCAATCGAACCATCCACTAGCAAATCGTTATATGTTGTCCAATTCAGCAGAACTATTGCAGCTGCTGAGGCACTACGGAGTCAAGCTAGTGTTTACCGGGCATTTGCACGTTCAGGATATTGCTTACTCAGATGGAGTATATGATATTACCACTGGTTCATTAGTGAGCTATCCTCACCCTTACCGAGTGCTAGAGTTTCATCGGGATAACCAAGGTAAAGAATCGTTGCAAATTTTATCCCATCGCGTAGAGTCAGTGCCTGAGTTTCCCGACTTGCAACATTCATCACGGCAGTGGATGGGCGATCGCTCTTTCCCCTTCTTAATCAAGCTACTAACTCACTCTCCATTAAACTTACCGTTATCACAGGCAAAAAAAATAGCTCCTGGTTTGCGCGATTTCTGGGCAACTATTGCGGATGGGGATGCAGTATTAGATTACCCTCATTTTCCCCCAGAAGTGCGGCGCTACATTCAGACATATAGTGCAGCATCACAGCCCAATCCAGGTATCGCTACTAATGGGAATTTGACGATGATTGATAATAACAGCACACTTTTGCTGAATAAGAGTTAGGAGTTAGAAGGTGATTCATCACTCCGGACTCAGCACTTAGCACTCATTACTGATTTTGGCGACAAATTCCAAATGCTGAAGTGTAGGCGTGTAAGAAGGTTCTACCACCAACAGGGCCGATTTCACCGCCACAGAAAAAGCCACCTACAGGAATATCGTTAAGGTAGCGCTGAAATAGTTCAGAATCAAAGTTGGGTTTACCATAGAGTCCTTCACCTCTTCCCAGACAAGAAAACATCAAAGCAGCTACGGCAGAGGGTTCAGATTCTCGTTGGTGTTGATAACTTTGGAGGAGTAATTCGAGGTCTTCAGCAGAGGCTTGGGCATCGCGGAGGTGGAATTGCAGCCTTTGACCAGGACGGACGCGATCGCCAATTGCGATCGCCCCAGCATTTGGATCGACCCCAAGAATACCACGAATTAAAAAATCTCCTTGCTGCAAAGCCAGCTTAAATTCATCCATTGCCACACCAACAAACAGAGAATGCTGTGCTAAAATCCGTTCTTGTTCGCTGAGACTAGCAATCAAATCTCGCAATACTACCAGAGGCACTTTCTCATCTAACTCTAGAATAATATTGCGATCGGCTTTTGTAACTTGTAATGGCTTGCCAATTGGTCGGCATCCTTGGGCGACAATCGTTTCCAAAACAATATTGCCAGTCAAAGCTATACCTACAGTCCCCTCGCGATACAAATTTTGCTGTTCCTCACCGTTAGTATCGTTACAAAAAAGGGCAACACGACCACCCATACCTCCACCACTAGCCTGTCCCCCCACGATCGTCGATCCTGGATAAGCGAAATCCAGCCCCTGCAACAAATCGTTGATTCCAGAGGCGAAAGAACTAGACAGCAAAATGAACTGCGGTGTCGGTGATGGTGGTACACCGATCAAATCAAGCCAAGCATCTGGTGAACTGTCTAAGTCAGGTAATTCTTCAGCAACAACATGAAAAACTTGAATATTCACTCCTGGAAGGTGTGCTAAAGTCAAGCTAATAGCTGGTTTGGCTTCCAATTCTTGGGTTTCTCCGCTAACTGTCGTCCCAATTACACCACCACCACTACAGCCAATTAGCACAGGTACAGAAAGTTTTTCAGCTAACAAGGGTAACAGTCGGGAATACTCACTCGCAAAAGCAGACGAAATGAATACCAGTCCTAGATCCGCAGGTGCTGTTAACGATGAAACAGCTCGTTCTACCACATCTGTAACAGCGGCTTCCAGAGAATGACGGGTTGATAGGGCATTTGCCCACTGCATTTGGTCTGCCATGAGTTTTGAGCTTCTTTCTCTTTTTAGGCTAGTAGATTTTGACTTTTTATTTTGGGAAGAATTGCATCTTACAAGAATTGATGCCAGCCCTTTGTCTCCTCCATCCCAAGAAGTTGGGGTTGTCATTCCCTAATATAGGCATCTAAATATATTGTATGATTATTTATCTATGCTACTAATTCCACAAAATCTTAAAAAATAAAGGTAAATGTACTATAGATACGGTAGCTTGCTGTATTGGTTATAAATCAATAAGCTAAAACACTAACTTATGATTGGCTAAATGGTTAGAATGGTTAGTAATCAAGAGAAAAACTGCCATTTCTGAACATTTTCTATACTAGTATTAACAACACACAACGAGACTAAAGCTAATGACCAACATCCAAGAAACAGCGAAAGGCGACATCCAAGAGAAAATCCAAGAAGAAGTGGAACAAGCGCGTACTGTCTGTGATATTAACGGTAGCAACTCACCAGAGTGTGCTGCTGCTTGGGATGCAGTAGAAGAATTGCAAGCCGAAGCTTCCCACAAGCGCCAAAGCAAGCCAAAAAACTCTCTAGAACAGTATTGTGATGACAACCCAGATGCAATTGAATGCCGGGTTTACGACGACTAGAAATTGAGGCAACTGGATTTTCTGTTGTTTGGTCAGCAAATAACCAGTATTGACTAAAGAAGACGCCTAGAGTGGAGGACGTGGAAACTCACCAGTGTCCTCCACTCGCAAGCGTTTTATTTAAACCCCCGATTTTAGTCGTGGAAACAAAAAGTTAATTCCTTATTTTAATCAAGATGCTTCTCCCAACGAGATAAGTTGCGATTTCCATAAATTAAACAACCAATTAATTGGTATTAGGGGCGTACATCTGTACGCCCCTATAAATTTTTTATAATACTCGTGACTTCTAGTCATACGAGGTTCAATAAACTATTATCAAGAAGAATTCAGGATGAATGGGAGTTCGACTGACTCCTGAATAAAAGGGTTTAATATCCCTGCCTTATTTAGCAGTCTACAATCCATTAGTGGTATAAAATCCTACTTGATTGATCATTTGAACTCCTGACTTCTTTTTTATCTATTGTTTGAGAAAAAATATGGACTATAATATTTGGTTTCGACCTTTCATCTGGATTGATTACCGACTGGCAGTATTATTCCTGGTAATTATTCCGCTAGTTCTTCTAATTTGGGCATTTGTACAAAAAGCAGAAGGCATACAACGCTTATTGGCTATATACTGGCGAGTATCAAGCTTGGTGGCAATCACGATTTACTTAATGATTGCCCAGTATCCAGTTAGCTTTATCTCTGGGTTGATAGCTCAGATTTTGATCCCGATTTCGCTGTGGTTCTGGGTAGATATCAACGATGAAATTGAGTATCAAACCAGTGGATCTTTGAAACTGATTTTTACCTCTTGGCGCTGGGCGACAACTGTTTATTGTTTTTTGGGCGCACTAGCCTTTATCCCTTTTTTGGGTTGTGCTTTTTCTGGCAATATCCTGAAGACTGCTTATTGTCGCGTCTGGTTTGAGATTCCGTTATTATTCAAAGAATATTTTCATGCTAACAGCAAGGCTGAGTTCTTAGGTTTTCTTGGTATAACTAGTTTAGTCATTTATGTGGTTTACTTAAGCTATTTTGTTCTGATTAAGCTGGGCAAACAGGGACGTTCAGCCACACCACAGTAACCGTTGCTGCATCACGTGACCCTTACTCTAAAAAAAATGAATTCCATTGGCAAGCGACTGGAACAATACACCGCTAAACGCACCAAAGAAGTCCTAATTGTAACGGTGGAAATTGCTGATGAGCAAGATACAATTGCTATTTTCAAAGGCTTTTCCAGTTCTTTGATGCGTCCAACGGCATTTGATGCAGATGTACCTGTTCTACCAGATGGGGCAAACATCCTCAACATTGACCGAGTAGCCAATCCTTACAATCCTGAAGCACCCCGTTATATTCAACAAGGAATTTCTTGGGAAGCTATGGAAGCTTTATTATTAGAAGTAGGTGTTTGACTAATTACTAATTCGTAATTCGTTCGTAATTTTGGTGTAATTAAGTAAAATGCCTACTGCTGCTCAAGTAGCAAGTTTGTATCGTATTAGCTATCAACTGACGTATATCATGCTTCAACCCATATACCTCATTTGTGTTGATAATCGGACTCGTAATGTATACATCCTTGCTGGGTATGACGAAGAGATTGAATTCCAAATTTTACCCAACGGAGAGTTGTCTGATGAGCCGAATTAATTACGATTTAATGTCTGATGTTGAATTAAAACAGTATTTTCTCAAGCATCGTGGGGATCAAGCTGCTTTTCAAGCATACTTGGACAGGATTAATCAGCGTCCACGTAGGATTGTTGCAAGCCCCAACGATCCCGATTTTGATCAGAAGGTTCAAGCAGCGATTCGCCAAAAGCTAGAAGCAAGCAGCAAAAAACAGCAAGAAGCAGACTAACACTGCGTTGGATCGGGACTGACCAAGAGTGATCTGTGAGAGCCAAAGAAAGGTCATCTACTTTTTTATGAATTACCACAACATTATTACGATTGAACCTGGAAAACGCAGTGGTAAACCCTGTATTCGGGGAATGCGAATCACTGTTTATGATATTTTGGAGTATCTTGCTAGTGGAATGACTGAAACAGAAATCTTAGAGGATTTTTCGGAATTAACTTCCAAAGACATCAAAGCCTGTTTAGCTTTTGCTGCTGAACGTGATAAGAAGTTCTTTGTGGATAAATCAGTTAATTAGAATGAACCCAATTGATGATATCAAAATATGTAGTAATCTATATATTGTTCCTGACGACAAAACTAAACAGGAAGCGTATTATCTAGTTTTTGAAATTCTTGTGAATGGTCAGAGGCTAACTGACTTTACATACTATGCAGTGAACTTAGAGGAGTTAATTCAATCTATTGATCGGGACGGTCAATTTTATATCATCACATGTTGGTGTGGCGTTCCAGAGTGTGCTGGTGTTACCAAAGGCGTAAACGTATTTCATAATCAAGATTTGATTCGTTGGACTGTTATTCAACCAGAACCGTTACGAACGTTAACATTTACTAAAAAAATGTATGAAAATGCAATTCGTACAGCCGTCAAGCAAGGTAAGAAACTCATTGCAGAGGCAAAGTACAGCAGTAATCAAAACCTTGAAGTTGTTCCAATGCAGAATGAGGGATTGATTGCACTGGAATAACGCTTGTGCTTAAGCAAAGAAGTTTGGACTAGAAGATTGCTTGGCTCAGTGAATAATCAGATATGATTTAGATATGGAGTTTGAGTGGAATGAGTTAAAAGCAACAGCTAACCTAACAAAGCATGGTGTCAGCTTTGAAGAGGCTAAGACCGTTTTTGATAATGTGCTAGCAGTTATTTTTGATGATGAAGCTCACTCAGTAAATGAGAAGCGAGAGATTATTATTGGGCACTCCCGAAACAATCGCTTGCTATTGATTTCTTTCACCGAACGTTCTAATATCATTCGCATTATCAGTGCCCGTTTAGCCACTCGAAGGGAGCGTGAAGATTATGAACAAAACGCCTTTTGAGGAGTCACACAATTCAGATGACGAGCTTCTAGCTGAGTACCACTTTGATTATAAAAAGGCGAAGCCCAACCGCTTTGCTGCTCAAAGTAGAAAGCAACTGCTAAAAGTTGTGGTTCTAGATGAAGATGTCGCTCAAGTTTTTACAACACCAGAATCGGTCAATAAGGTGCTAAGGGCACTAATTGAGTCAATGCCACAAGTTACAGACGGCGACACAGCCTAACAAGTCTAATGCAACGGATGAACGAAAGCCGCTGGTGCTGAGTTTAATGTTACTTACATCCGTTGGCTAGGAACGTTATCTTGAAGAAAGCAAGCTACAGATTTGTCTAAATTCTTGTCTGAAACTGTGTTCAATTTGGAAGAATTATTTTGACTTTTAAATTTAAAAAATGTCCCGTTCTGGATACACACTTCCCGTCTTTGCGTGTGCTGCTGCTGTTGCAGCTTTACATTGGTTACACGATCGCCAACCCCTAACTTTAGCATCTATAGATTTGATTGAACCCGCTCAAATTGTAGAAATCCCCATTGAACAGGTAGCAGGATTATCTGAGAATACAGCTTTAGCAATTACCCGCAGCGATCCTGGTGATAATCTCGATTTGACTAAAGATACACCGATTTGGGCATTGGTGGAATGGCGAGAACAGGGCGATGATGCTGTAATTATTAAAGGTGGGGAAGGGATTGGTAGGCAGATGAATGCCGATGACAAGCCTGCTATTTATGCATACGCTCAAAAGCTGTTGCAAGAGAATTTACAACAGATACTAGCACCTGGGCAAAAAATCACGGTGACAATTATTTTACCCGAAGGGCGATCGCTAGCTGTTAGAACTTCAAATTCTGCTTTTGGTGTGGTTGAAGGACTTTCCCTTTTAGGCACAACTGGCATTTCGCAACCCTTAAGTACACCAGATCAGCTTGCGGTTTTTCGGGCGGAATTACAAAATAAAGCCAGTCGTTTTGAAACTTTAGTATTCTGTATCGGGGAGAATGGCCTAGATTTGGCGCGTAAACTAGGGATTAATCCCGATCAATTGGTCAAAACTGCTAACTGGCTCGGTCCAATGTTAGTAGAAGCTAATGTGCTGGGTGTAAAAGAAATCTTATTATTTGGCTATCACGGGAAACTGATGAAACTGGCTGGCGGGATTTTTCACACCCATCACTACTTAGCTGATGGACGGCGAGAAATTTTAGCAGCTCACTGTGCGATCGCAGGTTTAAAATTACCGGATATCCAAGCTGTGTTTAACAGTGCAACTGCTGAAGCAGCACTAACACACCTAAAATCGCTAGATGCTGCAACTGGTAGTGATTGGGTAAATCAAGTTTACAGTGCGATCGCCGCAACTATCGATGTTCGTTCTCAAGAATACATTCAAAGTCATAGCGAAAGTGGCACAAAAGTAACAATCTGTGGCTCTATTCTCTTCGATCGCGATCGCAAAATTATCGTGAAGAGTAAAACTGCTGGTATGTTGATGGGAAAATTATGTTAATTTATTATGAATAATCGTAAACAATCCAAAAAAATAATCCTTTAAGTAACCACTCTAGGGTAGATTTATCGTTTTAATACCATCTCCAACTCCGGGGTTTGACAAATGCACGTAAACTAGCGTTTGTCAAGGCTTTCTATACCATTATCAGCCTATCCAGGCTGGATAATAGCATCACCATAGACCACAAAGCATCTATTTATCCTTAACAGATATAACACTTCCGTCATGAATACAGCGGTGACTCTACCAACAGAACAAGCGCCCCAAACATTAGAAACTTTTGGGCGGCTCGATCGCCAATTGATTGTAATTCTGGATTTTGGCTCTCAATATTCTGAACTGATTGCCCGTCGCATCCGCGAAACTCAAGTATACTCCGAAGTTTTATCCTATCGCACTACTTCTGAACATTTGCGCCAACTCAATCCCAAGGGAATCATCCTCTCAGGTGGCCCAAGTTCAGTTTATGGTGATAACGCTCCCCATTGTGACCCAGAAATCTGGAATTTGGGAATACCCATTTTGGGTGTTTGCTATGGGATGCAGTTGATGGTGAACCAACTCGGTGGGGAAGTGGCAAAGGCAGATCGAGGTGAATACGGGAAAGCCTCATTATATATTGACGATCCCACAGATTTGCTTACTAATGTCGAAGATGGCACTACCATGTGGATGAGTCATGGAGACTCAGTGACTCACATGCCATCGGGGTTTGAATTGCTGGCACATACAGAAAATACTCCCTGTGCTGCGATCGCCGACCACGAAAGGAAACTTTACGGCGTTCAGTTCCATCCAGAGGTGGTGCATTCTGTTGGTGGTATAGCATTAATCCGTAATTTTGTCTACCATATCTGCGATTGCGAACCCACTTGGACAACAGCGGCTTTTGTCGAAGAAGCAATTCGAGAAATTCGCGCCAGAGTTGGTGAAAAACGGGTGCTGTTGGCACTGTCTGGGGGAGTGGATTCTTCTACCCTGGCTTTCTTGCTGTATAAAGCGATTGGCGAGCAACTGACTTGCGTGTTTATCGATCAAGGCTTTATGCGAAAATATGAGCCAGAGCGATTGGTAAAGCTGTTTCAAGAACAGTTTCACATTCCTGTTGAATATGTTAACGCCCGCGATCGCTTTTTAGCTAGAGTTGCTGGGGTAACAGATCCTGAAGAAAAACGCCGCCGCATCGGACATGAATTTATCAGTGTATTTGAAGAAACATCCAAGCGCCTCGGTCACTTTGACTATCTAGCTCAAGGAACTCTTTATCCAGATGTGATTGAATCTGCTGACACTAACGTAGATCCCCAAAGTGGTGAGCGGGTAGCGGTGAAAATTAAGAGTCATCACAATGTTGGCGGTTTGCCCAAAGACCTAAGATTTAAATTGGTCGAACCACTGCGGAAACTATTTAAAGATGAAGTCCGCAAACTTGGACGTTCCATTGGTTTACCAGAAGAAATTGTTCAACGGCAACCTTTTCCTGGCCCTGGTTTAGCAATTCGGATTCTGGGAGAAGTTACATCTGAGCGGTTAAATATTTTGCGCGATGCTGATTTGATTGTACGGCAAGAAATTAACCAACGCGGTATGTACCATGATTTCTGGCAAGCATTTGCTGTATTGCTGCCAATTCGTAGTGTTGGCGTTATGGGAGATCAACGTACTTACGCTTACCCCATTGTTTTGCGGATTGTTACCAGTGAAGATGGCATGACTGCTGATTGGGCGAGAGTGCCTTATGATGTCCTGGAAGTGATTTCTACTCGAATTGTGAATGAAGTGAAAGGGGTGAATCGGGTAGTTTATGACATCACCTCTAAGCCGCCTGGAACCATTGAATGGGAGTAATCAAGTTTTGAGTTGACTTAACTAAAAGCTCATTACTTTTTGCTATGCTTCAGATTACTTCCAGGAGTTTAGATTCGCATACAGCAGTTTGCAAGTTAATAGTCAAGTATATTACTTCTGACTCCTAATTACTGACTGGATCTGGAGCGTCTTCGGTTCAGTTTCAATAAGCTTGAGTTAAGGGTTATTGGTGTAGATAATTGGTCTTTCACGACGTGATTTCTCGCTCCTCTATATCTGGATTTTGAGCTTATCTGAACTGTATTGATTTAAAAATGACAATGCTGACCTGACTCGTTTTAAGACTCGGCATTGTCTATTTTTTTTGACTTTTTTCAAGCTCTATCAAAATCCAAACCTGTTATTAATAAAGCAGTCAGTAGCTAGTAAAATTATTTTTTAACTTAAACTATTCCTGAAAGTTAATTTTTTAATGTAAAGGAATTTAAGCACTAACATAATTTTATCCAGTCGATAATTATAAATGCCAGTGAATAATTAAGCATCAATTGTATGGTGACAAGACAAATTGAGTTATTTTCTAGAAAAAGCGGCGCGATCGCAGTAAAATTACCAATGGTATGGTGATAGAGAAAAAACAAGCAGCTGATTGGAAATATATTTCATTCGATCAACATTAATGGAGATGTTATGGAACCTGCTCTTCCCCTTGCTGGCTTAAACATCCTCGTAGTTGATGATGATGATGATAGCCGCTTTTATATTACTACCGTGTTGGAAGCTGATGGAGCCACCATTATGGCAGTTGCATCTGCAGCGGTAGCATTGAAAGTATTACCTGAGTTGCAACCAGATGTCTTGATTTGTGATATTGCTATGCCTGATGAAGATGGCTACACCCTGATTCGCAAGATCCGGGCACTGAAGCCCGATCTTTATGGAAAACTTCCCGCGATCGCTTTAACTGCTTATGGCGATAGTGAGTATCGTAGCCGTGCTTTGGAAGCGGGTTTTCAGACTCATGTACCTAAACCAGTCGATCCCGGAGAACTAGTTGCGATCGTCTCAGAATTGGTTGCTTCTTATAAGAGTTAATACAAAGATGCAGTTATTTCTCGGTCGTTATTTGTCATTTTCCTTATCATATTTTTTAAACGAAGAAATTAAGGTTATAGAACATCACTTTTAGTAAGGTATTGGTTTGGAAAAAAAATGTTGGTAATAACACAATATACTTAGGTTCAGGCTCGATCCCCCCTAACTCTCCTTTTAATGAGGGAATATAAAGCAAGCCTTTTTAAGGGGAACCAGCATAGAATAGGGCATGATTTAGAATTTCTGAGACTACTGTGCTACTACAAGTTTGATAAGCATTAGTAATGGCTTTATAAATAACCGCGTATAGTTAGCATTAATTTTAGTAATATTTTCATTAACTTTGTTATTAATACATCAACTGAGAGCGTATTGAATTGTATTCAAAGATATTATGACGACCATCAGTGGTCTGTATTTACTCTAAATAACCGATCGGCTTAATGAGTGTTATTTACTGCCTGATAAGGACAAGTAAGCTCATGGTTTATTCAAAAAATGGTCAAAATTCGAGGCGCGAAATCTGACAGTTTCCACCTCAGATGTCCATGCCCAAATAGGTGTTATCCTACTGAGGCCATGCTTGCAACGCTGTCTCCACAACCCGCAAGAGTTCTGTTTGGGTAGCTCCGGTTGCCGCCAGAACTGATATTCCACAATTGACCGTCACAACAAAGCGAGCGAGAGCAGCTGGATCTGAATTGGCTGGCAAGTCCCCCTCCGAAATCGCTTGCTCGAAACGCTTATGCAGAGAAGCTTCACTCGATTCTCGGCGTGCGGACAATTCCTGCCGGATCGGATCGCCTGGATCTCCGCATGAAAGCGTCCCATGAACCCAGAGACATCCCGGTGGATTGTGCGGATCGGTTCCTAAGTCAACGACTCCGTGCATCATCCTTTCGGCAACCTGGCGCGCAGTTGGCTCTTTGAGAGCCTCACGAAGATAGGCTGATGGCCCGTCGGCATAACGCTCCAGCACTTTGCGGAATAGAGATTCTTTGTTCCCAAAAGCGGCGTAAAGGCTAGGACGATTAATGCCCATAGCCTCGGTCAGATCCGAGAGGGATGTGCCTAGATAGCCCTTGCGCCAGAACACATACATTGCACGATTGAGCGCGTCATCGGTATCGAACTTGCGGGGTCGGCCTATGGCCGCAGTAGTTTTTTCCTGTTTCATACTCATCAGTATAATAATTTCTTGACAGCCTTACCCCCATGCTTTATATCTATACCAGACGATACAAAACTTTAATGACAAAAGAATACTATGAGCAACAAAAAACTTACTGGGAAGGTGGCATTGGTAACAGGTGGCTCACGCGGTTTGGGGGCAGCGATCGCTAAACGTCTTGCACAAGATGGCGCAACTGTTGCCCTGACCTACACTAGCTCGCCCCAAAAAGCCGATGAGGTGGTGCTTGCGATCGAAACAGCAGGTGGGCAAGCTTTGGCTATCCGCGCCGACAGTGCCAATGCTGAAGCGGTGAAAAATGCTGTCACCGAGACTGTAAAAGCTTTTGGGCGTCTCGATATCCTCGTGAATAACGCCGGGATCGCTACCTTGGCCACTATCGACGAGTTCTCACTAGATGATTTTGACCGAATCATCGCGGTTAACATTAAGGGCGTGTTTGTGGCAACTCAAGAGGCTGTCCGCCATATCGGCGAGGGCGGAAGGATCATTATGATTGGCAGCGTCAACAGTGACATCATGCCATTTGCGGGTGGTTCCGTCTATGCTTTGACCAAGGGTGCGATCGCTAGTTTTACGCGCGGTCTGGCCCGCGATCTCGGTCCTCGTGGCATCACAGTAAACAATATCCAACCCGGCCCTGTGAATACTGACATGAACCCAGCGGAGGGTTCCTTTGCCGACACCATGAGAAGTATGATTGCCCTCCAGCGCTATGGTCGGAGTGAAGAAGTAGCCGACATGGTTTCCTATCTTGCCAGTGCAGAAGCTGGTTTCGTCACTGGTGCGAGTCTGAAAATTGATGGCGGCTTCGCAGCCTGATTCGGCGGTAACAGAACGACAGGGTAATACTCTGGTTGCAAACTAATGAAAGCCTGTTACGTAGTAAGCACTTCAGTGCTTAACACAAGGACTAAAGTCCTTACTACAAACTTATTTACCGAGGAAAAAATACTTGTCTTGACAGACTAACGAATTACGCCAAGCTGTACTAATGGTCTTTGAAGAAGACATCGGGAACTATCAGAGTGGGATTCAGACCCCTTCTTCCGGTAATATAAGTACTTATCAAGAAGTTTTAATAAAAAAAATATGTCTTCAATTCCTCTAACATTGAACTTAATTGAAGGTTCAGTCTCCTTCAGTTTTTCACCCCAAGCAGCACGAGAATTAAAGGCAGCGACAGATCAACTGATGGAACGCCTAAAAGCGATCGCTGCTAAACCCACTCCTGGCGGTGGTAGAGTAACTCCCCAGCCTCCCCTGGAATATCGTTATACGGGTGAAGTCTTTTTAGAAGTTTTTTGTAATCCTAATATCTGGCCAACGCCCTTCGCAGCCAAAGTTTTACTGACTGTCCGCAATGTCAACATTCGCTTGACTACTGAAGCGGAACTTACTCGCATCATTGAAGACATTAATCAATATTTAGAGCAAGTAGGATAATAGTTCATCCACTTTTTCTGGGCTTTTCGAGATTCTTTCAGAAAAAATACTATAAAAATTTTGGATTTTGCGAAAGTTGAGCCAGTTGCTGGCGGAGGTTCCCTGTATTGTCGCAACTGGTGACGGTTAGCCCGACTTAGCAAACTTTTCAAGGTCGATTTTGGCTTTTAACAGCAAGTAGACAATCGCTTCCCTCAAGTAAGGGATGCAATAAATTGCGAGTCAAAAGTGAAGTTCCTACACTTCTATCGGATCGATGTAGGAACTTCGCAGAATCTATATACTAAACTCAAGCCGTGACACCAGATGTACAGAACAAATGGTTTTGATGCCTTCTTTAACTTGAAAAGTTGTATAAGTTCAGACTCAAATGCTTCTGTATTAATCAAAAACGCAAGATTCTGTATAGGGCAATGCTCATTCAAAACTAGAGATTATCCCCCAGATTGAGCGTTGAATCTTTGATGGTGCCATCCACACATCAAAAACAAATTCCCAATCCCAAACCTGAAATCAAACATTGATTAGTCGTTGTCCCACTGTTCGCGACCAATTAGGTCGCCAATGCGATCGCGTAACAAAAAGTCACATTTCTCTAATTCACATTCGACGCAAACCCACTCTCTAGCTGGAATGTATTGGCAGAGGCTATATATTGGCTGTTGTCGGCTAACCATTCCCTTTTGCACCAGTCGGCGTGCTTCGTCTTGAATCACATCTAGAGAGTAGTAATTGATAGAAGGCACCGTATTCACACTCATGTTTTTTACTCACAAATTAACACTTACGATAGTGTTCCCGTTAATAATTAGGAACAAACATTACAGAAATTAGACTTGTGGCTAGGATTTTGTAGTTTGCTATACGGAACTATTTTTATTTTGACGCTACATCTCCTGAAATTATCTCAAGAAATGTTAAGAAAGTCAACGAATCCTGACATTTCTCGAAAATCCGCTTTACAAAAAAAATTCCAAGTAGTTAACTTAACCTGCTTATGTAGCTGTATGACTTTGATGCCACAAGTCTGAAAGTCTTGCCATTACTGTATTTAGGCAAGATTTGGTGGGTGGGAAGGGTTTATATCGCTATCGCTTACATATCAAATAATCACCTTAAAAGCTGGATCTATAACTGCGGGTATTCATCTAAGGTAAACAACACAATAATATTTGTCAGTTACTGGGGTATAAACTGTTGCAAAACATAACGGACAAAGTATACTGCGAAGGCTTTAACCATAGCATCTGTTAACAATTTCTTAAGTAAGTCTGTAATTTCTTAGTTAATTTCAGCACTAACACCATCCAGTTTTGTTTTGAAAAACATCTGTAAAAGGGTCGAGTAATACTCTAATTCATAAACAGGAGTCAGAATTTCAGAATTAGTGAATATTCCACCCATAAAGGAATGGAGTTTTAGCAAGGAAGAATGTTTAAACCTTGTTTCGCCTAGAAGAAGAGAAGTGTCTTGCTGAATTGGGTTATGTTCACATTAAAACAGACGCGATCTAGTCACGTCTGTAAACTGTTTGGCGGATTTGCTGAGATTAATTGTTCTGAAGTTACATTGTTGTTTTAGTTACTTATTCGGAGAATTCTTCATCATTTTGAACAGTGCTGTCTTCTACTGCTACCAGATTTTCTGGCGGGCGATCGTGGTTAAGTTGGTTTAGTAATGCCAATACTTTATTACCGCGTTCTATAGAACGATCTTCGAGAAATATCACCTCTGGTGTACGACGTAGGCGTACCCGCGCCCCAAGTTCGCTGCGGACGTAACCGGTGGCCGACTTTAAGCCTGCCATTGTTTCTACCTTAGCTTCATCTGTTCCATAGATGCTGACGTAGATTTTGGCGTGTTGGAGATCGCCAGAAACATCAACATCAGTCACACTAACCATTCCAGTACCCACACGGTCATCCTTAATGCCGTTGAGTAGCATTTGGCTAACTTCCCGTTTGATCAGTTCAGCAACGCGGGAAACCCGACGATTTGTAGCCATAAAAATTTCGCCTCATCACAGAGGTTGTACGACAAAAATAGATGCAGGGTAGACGGGGTACTTAGCGGGAGCAACGCCAAGAGCAACCGTCTGTGGGGCACAGCCCCGATATAACGCTAGTCTAGATTGGACTTAAGCCCAGCATTGCCCGTAGGGTGAAAGTAAGAAAGACTAGGCTGCTCACAAATAAACCCAAGATAGCGATCGAGGTGATAGGGCGTTTCAACAATGGCATTAATGGCGCAAAGGTGTTTAGAAACAAGCCTAAGACGATCGTAATTAAGTATCGGGGGTAGCGAAAGACGTTATCCCAAAATCCGTCAAACATCTGAATGTAAACTGCCTTGTTATATACTTACGTTTGTTTTGATATGCTTTATCTACTCAATTGTAATATATGCGGCTGGAAAATTAGCCAGTTAATCTAAAATTTGGCTTGTCGGTTATATTGGCTTTATTTAGTCATAATTATTTTCAGTTAAATAGTAAGTAAATGGTAATTCAAGTCTCGAAGGAAACTAGCCCGCGTCCATTTTTGAAGTGGGCGGGGGGTAAAAGTCGGTTGATACAGCAATATATTCCTTATTTTCCCAAGAGTTATAAAAATTACTATGAGCCATTTTTAGGTGGTGGTGCTGTTTTTTTCTATCTCCAACCAAGTGCAGCCATTTTAACTGATATTAATGCCGAATTAATTAACACTTATTGTTGTGTTAGAGATCGGGTTGAGGATTTAATTTCTCTATTAAAAGAGCATAAAATCCGACATGATAAAGATTATTACTATAGTGTCAGAAACAATTATAGTGGTACTGATATAGAAAAAGCGGCTCGTCTAATTTATCTTAATAAGACTTGTTTTAATGGTCTTTATCGAGTCAACTCACAGGGAAAATTCAATGTGCCATTAGGCAGATATGACAATCCCAATATTTGTGCTGAGGTTTTACTAAAAGCAGCCTCCCAAGCACTTTCCCATGCAGAAATTAAACAAGCAGATTTTACAGAAGTCCTAAATCATGCGACTGGCAGTGATGACTTTGTATTTTTCGATCCGCCCTACCATCCTATCAGTCATACTAGCTATTTCACGGCTTATAGTCAAAATTGTTTTAGTAAAAAAGACCAAGAACTTTTAAGAGATACTTGTGCAGAATTAGCAAGTCGTGGTGTCAAAGTTATGGTATGCAATTCTGATAGTGAATTTATTCAAAAAATTTATACTGATATCAATTTTGAAACTTACAAAATTAAAGCTGCGCGTTCAATTAACTCAAATATAAAAAATAGAGGCGTTATTAACGAACTATTAATTACATCTTTTAAAGATTTTTATTTGCCCAAGCAATAAATCTATCTAAGCTATAAACTGCTAATAAATTATGGTTATCATTAACTCTTGCTTTCAGCCATTTGCTTGCGCCTTCTCGCATACCTTCACCGCCTAAAATTACGATAGTTGGTGCTGGGTAATAGTGCTGAATATTCATGTTCAAGTAAGGAAACTTTTCATCAACTGAACCGGGGCTTTCTTGCCATTTGCACTCAAAAATTAAACCAGATGGCATTGCAGATGAGCCGATAACATAAAAATCAACTTTCAGATAGGTATGATAAATTCCAGTTCCAATATAGACTTCTTTGCCATAACGTTTTGGCAATAAAGTAGCATTTAGTATAAATTCTTTTTGCACATAGTTCCCTACTTGGAAATAATGATGCCCATACAAGATTGCTTCTACATTTGCTTCTAAAATATTCCCAGACTTATTTGCCCGTCCGCCTTGAGTCAGAGCCATCTTCAATCCCTCTGCCAAAACTCCTGCTTATTATAGGATTTCACAGAAGCAGTAAAAAAGGTTCAGTTGCTTAATATGAATTTTTGATTTTGGCTACATCTGGTTGGATTAATAGGTAAAAAATCCGAATTTATTGGTATTTTTGTACTAAACAAATACAAATGTATTAATAATTTGGATTAGGAACGAGTTACTAATTTAGATAATAGTTAAAATAATGGATTTATCTTTAGTCTTAAAGACCAACTATTGCAAGCAACTACGCCATTTTTCTGGGTCTTAGGAACAGTAGAAAACAGTGTAGATAATAATCTCCTGTTCATTAACTCGTACAAAACGACGTAGGGAAAATGCCTAATTGTAGCGTGGCTATAGGTTTCATCAACAATCTAGTATGTGTTGGGGTGACGCTGAATTAAATTTAAACAGGTATCAATACAGCGTAGGAACTTAGCGCCTAACCCAAATTCGCGTCCGTTTTACCAGTCATAAGCCTCAATAATGTCTAGTTCTGCCGCTATAAGGATAGTTAACTTGTCTAGCCATGACGTTGAGAAATTCTAGCTTTTACGTCTTCAACAACCTCTCTAATAACTGGAATCTAGCTTGGATAAATTTTAGTGATTTCGCCTTGACTTCAACCTGTCTGAGCTTCAGTATGGCCGTTGCGGATAGACCATGCTATTTCTAAAAGTTGAGTCCAGCGCTTTTGCAACTGTTTGGGGGTGCATTTGATGGTCTTGGCGATCGCAACGTCGTTTTCCCGTGCAGTTTTTAACTGCAATATTTGCTGTTGCTGTTCTGTGAGTTGATTTACAAAGATTTCCCACTGCTGGGAAGATAAACCCAACTTTTGCTCTAAACCCGCGCCTAACCATTGATGTACTAATTGCCAGTGGTGTTGTTTGGCAAACTTTTCGACGTGGTATTTAAAGCGTTGTTGGAGATAATCGCGCTGACGGCTGGTTAAACCGAGAATTTGGTCAATTTCTGGGGCTGAAAGGTCTTGAAGTTTCAAGCTGAGGTAGTTCATACAATCAGATTGACCTTGAGACTCCAGATATTTCATCAATTCAGTGATGACGCGATCGCGTTCTGATTCTTCAGATGGATCGAAATTAGTTTGGGCGATCATTTGCGATCGCAGCTGTTGCACCGCCGAGTTACGCTGGTAAGATTCTGCTTCTTCACCCTTAGCAGACTCTACCGCCATTTCAATATCCACGGTAGTTTCTTGGGGCTGACGACGAGCAAAACCTTGGGCGCGCAAGATAATCAATTGCTGATTTGCACCACCAGGTAAATTGATCCGGCGTTTGGCATACTGTTCTGTAAAAGCCATGTATTCAGCTAATTGCAGCTGAGTACGCGGCGTGTGATTCTCTGGTAGTTCGTTTTCTCTACGGAAAGCTTTAATCGCTTCGATATAAAATGCTTGTAAAAAATCTTCAATCAGGCTGTAACGAGCATCAAAGCCCAACTCAGAGCCGGACATAGTGACATGACGGTAAACCATAGCACCCAAATTGCTATGTAATTCCACCCGCCCTTGTTTGGAGCCTAGTTGGTAGTAACGTAAGCATTTTTGCATCCGATGCCTTCCCAACGTCATCTGCCAGGATTTGATTTCCCCAGATGTTTGAATGCGGGAGCTTTTATCGCAAATGCGTTCTACTTCTACGGCTATGCGCTTTGCTAAAGCTTCTACACACTTGGGTGTTGCTTTCACTTGCGCTTGCATTTCCTCAGACAGCAATTGAATCAAGCGATCGCTGCTGCTATTTGAAAATTCTTCTGTTGAAACGTGGTTCTCAAAAATTGGTGTAGAGTTTGGTAGATTGACGACGTTAGCTTTCATAACTTTTCCAGTAGTATTGCACCGTAATTACAACGCAGACACAGCAATCAAGACCGTCCAAGGCTTGTGAATCTTTAGGCATTCATCCATCAAGACTTGCCGTATATAATGCTCACATCTAAAGCTCATATATCAAAACTATAGGAAATACGAAAGAGTTACAGTTATGGCAATGTGTCGGTTTTCTTCACAAGCCACCATCTCAACGCTGGCACACGAGTACCCGCTATTTTCTTAAAGTTGTCAAATACCTTACTGTGCCAAGTTTTGCCACCATCCTCTTATATCCACGGCTTCACGGAACAGCCCATCCTAGACATCGCTTTTAAATATGACAATTTTAAAACTGGAGTTATTTTTATCACAATTTCCGAAACGGAAAGGTGCGCCTGTGAAGTGGGATTCTTATACCCATGCTGCTGCTGTTTCCCAACCTAAACCCCTCCGTATAATTGCTGCTTCGTCTCCAGTCATATCTAGGATGGTAGATACTTCATAAGTAGGTTCCTCGCCAGTGTCTACAATTATGTCTACCAACTTGTCCAAACGATCGAATAGCTCTACCCGCGACTGAATCGTTTCAGGATCTATCCGAACTATGCCATTATCTGCTTCATCTGGTGGCAGATGTGCTGAAGTTGAAATAATCGGATTGCCCAAGGCTGCCAGCAACTCCAAACACACAGTATGATTTGGTACTCTAATTCCAGTAGTTTTCCGCTTGGGGCTTTGCACCAATCGCGGTACTAACTTCGTAGCTGGGAGCAAAAACGTGTATGGCCCTGGAATCAAGCGTTTCATAATCCGATAGGCTGTGTCACTTACGAAGGCATAAGTTGCCACATTTGAAAGCGAGGGACATAAAAATGTCAATGGTTTATCGTTTGCTAGCTGTTTAATTTGCCGCACTCGTTCTACCGCTGACTTAGCATTCAAATCACAACCGATGGCATAGACTGTATCAGTAGGGTAAAGCATGACTGCGCCACTAGAGAGTGCCGACTTTATTTCCTCTATTCGGCGAATTTGAGGATTATCCGGATGAACTGGGAAAATTTTTGCCATAGGACGGGGAGGGAGTAGGAGAGCAGGGGAGCAGGGGAGCAGGGGAGCAGGGGAGCAGGGGAGCAGGGGAGCAGGGGAGCAGGGGAGCAGGGGAAGAAGAACTATTAATTATTGATCAATTCTCAATGCCCCATGACTAATGACTAATGACTAATGACTAATGACTAATGACTAATGACTAATGACAAATTTATTATGAATAAAATCGCTTATCTTCAATGTCCGACAGGAATTTCTGGTGATATGTGCCTGGGTGCTTTGGTAAGTTTGGGTGTTCCTGTGGAGTATTTAATTGAAAAACTTAATGGGTTGGGTATTGAACAGGAATATCAGTTAAGGGCAGAACTTGTCCAACGGAATGGTCAACAGGCAACTAAAGTCCATGTGGATTTAGTACGCGATCGCCATCACCACCATCACCACGATGGCGAACACAGTCACCATCACACACGCCACTTGCCAGAAATAGAGCAGATGATTCTCAAAGCGGAGTTGCCATCAAGGGTAGAAGCTTGGAGTTTGGCGGTATTCCGACAGCTAGCGGTGGCAGAAGGGGCGGTGCATGGCATTGCACCTGAAAAAGTTCATTTTCATGAGGTTGGTGCTATAGATGCGATCGTAGATATTGTGGGTACTTGCCTGGGGTTGGATTGGTTGGGGATTGAGAGCAATCAGCAAGGATTGCCCCTACTTTACTGCTCGGCGTTTCCGACTGGTGGCGGCACTGTTCGGGCTGCACATGGTCAGATGGCAGTACCAGTCCCAGCGGTATTAAAGCTATGGGAAATGCGGGGTTGTCCAGTTTATAGCAATGGCATTGACAGAGAATTAGTAACGCCAACAGGAGCCGCGATCGCCACTACTTTAGCAAGGGATTTTGGTTCACCACCTGCGATCGCTATCAAGCAGATAGGACTGGGAGCGGGAACCATAAATTTACCCATTCCCAATATTTTACGCCTCTGGTTGGGTGAAAGCACAAGTTTACAGTCAAATTTCAGTGATTCTGAAGAAACTAGCTCAAATTTGGAAACCATCTCGGTATTAGAAACCCAAATTGATGATTTAAGTCCACAAGCTATTGGCTATGCGTTTGAGGCGTTGTTTGCTGCTGGTGCGCTGGATGTTTTTACCCAAGCGATCGGTATGAAAAAGTCGCGTCCTGGAATTTTGCTAACTGTGATTTGTCAGCCAGAAAATTTACTCAGTTGTGAAGCTGTCATATTCCGCGAAACTACAACTTTAGGCATTCGGCGCACAACTCAGCAACGCGCCATTTTACAACGGGAAATTCAACAAGTGGAAACGGAATATGGTAAGGTGCGCGTCAAGATAGCATGGAAAGGGCAATCACCAGAAAAAGTTATTGCAAATGTGCAGCCCGAATATGAAGATTGTGCAGACTTAGCCCGAAAACATAATATTCCCTGGCGCGAAATTCAACGGTTGGCGCTACAGCGTTGGTATTTAGTCAATCCCTGATCCCAATTCCTCATTCCTCGTTTCCTCGTTCCCAGTCGGAGACTGGGAACGAGGAATTTGACTAAGTTAGAGCTTTCATCAAATATTGTGTCAATGTAAACGCATCTACACCTAATTCGGTACGCTCTTGGGCTGCTAAAATACCAGCTTGGGAATGCCACCAAGCGGCAGTTGCCACAATATCTTCTACAGGAATCTGTTTAGTTGCGGCTTGCGCTAACAATCCACCCAGTAGCCCAGTTAACACGTCGCCGCTACCGCCACGTGCCAAGGCGGGTGTGCTTTCAGGAACAATCCAAACAGCACCTTGAGGGTTTGCGATCGCAGTTCTTGCCCCTTTCAACAACACTACTGCCTCACTTTGCGCGGCTGCTTCTTGTACGGCTTTCACTCTGTCATGTTTGGCATCGGCGACATCAGGAAACAATCGCTCAAATTCGCCAGTGTGCGGTGTGAGTATGGTTACTGCTTGGCGTTTTTTTAATGTGGCGATCGCTCCCATTTGTGCCAAGATATTCAAACCATCGGCATCGAGAAGCAAAGGGCGATTGCTTTCTATGACTTCTTGCACAATGGGAGTCGCATCTCGTGTTAAACCGGGGCCACAAGCGATCGCATTAAAGGAACTTAAATCGGTGTTTTGTGGTAATTGTAGGTGGGCGATCGCTCCACTTTCCGTCTCTGGACAACCGACAATTAACGCTTCTGGCAAGTGTGACACCAAAAGAGATTTCAGCGATTCGGGTACGGCAATCGAAAGCATCCCGACACCACTAGCCCTAGCACCCAAACCAGTTAAAATTGCTCCACCTGCATAGCGCCGCGAACCGCAAATTAGCAGTAAATGTCCTTCTTTATATTTGTGAGTAACTGCTGGACGGGGTAAAGGTAAAGTAGTAAGTGCCTTTGCTCGTGTAATAAGTTTAATTTTAGGTGCATCTTTGAGAACGGCTTCTACATCAGCTAAAGGAATATCGAAATCGATTAACTCAGCTTTACCAAGATATTCCAACGCTCGATCTTGGAAGAAAGCGAGTTTCCATAAACCTAAGCAAAATGTGTGAGTGGCGCGAATGGCAGTTCCCAATACTTCGCCTGTGTCGGTGTGTAAACCTGAAGGTAAATCGATACTATAAATCGGTATAGATAATTCATTTAGCTGATTAATTGCAGAGGCAATGGGATCGGTCAAATTTCTTTCTAAACCAAACCCAAACAAGCCATCAATCAACAAATCAGAATCTGGCAGTTGCTCAATTGTTTGATAAATTGAAATGCCCAAACTCTGGGCATATTGCAAGTGCTGTGAAGTTAATTCTTTAAGCTTAGAAAAAGGAGAATAAATCCAAACCTCATACCCGCGAAAGTATAATTCACGGGCTACGACTAAAGCATCGCCACCATTATGACCGGGGCCGACAAGAATTCCTACATGAGATCCCCTTAACAAAGGGGTGTTTGCAGGAATCTCTGGAATGCGACGAGCAATTAATCCCGCCACCTTTTCCATCAAAGCAACTACAGGCATTCCCGCTGCAAAGATCCGCTTTTCAATATCGCGCATCTGCCCAGCAGTCACTACCACTTGCGAAATTTGTTCTTGCCTATCTTGCATCAGTCTTGAGTGGTGAGTTATGAGTTCGTATTAACTCTTATTTTGACACTACCAAAATTGACTCATATTCTACTCAAAAAAGTTACAAACCGATTTCCACATCTTCAAGGATACCAAGTGCGTCGGGGATGAGGACAGCTGCGGAGTAGTAGGCGGTAACGAGGTAGGAGATAATGGCCTTTTCGCTGATGCCCATGAATCGGACGGACAAACTAGGTTGGTATTCATCCGGGATACCAGTTTGATGTAAGCCAATCACGCCCTGATCTTTCTCACCAGTGCGGAGTATAAGGATAGAACTGGTCTGATTCTTGGTAATCGGAATCTTGTTACAGGGAAGAATTGGTACATTGCGCCACGTGATTATTTTGCTCCCATCCATATCGATGGTGTCTGGATAGATGCCTCGACGGTTGCACTGGCGACCGAAGGCTGCAATAGTGCGGGGATGAGCTAGGAAGAACCTCGATTTCCGCCGACGGGTGACTAATTCATCAAGGTCATCGGGAGTGGGGGGACCGCTGCGGGTGTAGATGCGCTGTTTAAGGTCGGCGTTGTGCAACAATCCAAATTCGCGGTTGTTAATTAACTCGTATTCTTGACGTTCCCGCAATGCCTCAATTGTCAGCCGCAATTGTTCTTCCGTCTGGTTGTACGGTTGATTGTACAGATCCGCAACGCGAGTATTCACTCGCAACATAGTCTGAGCAATGCTTAACTGATATTCGCGGGGTGAGAGTTCGTAGTCAACAAATGTTCCTGGTAACGTCGTCTCAGTGCTATGACTGGTTGACAACGCGATCGCAGCTTCCCCATACTTGTTTTGTGGTTGTTCTGCGCGAGTCCGAAATTGCTCAACCTGAGCCTGCAAAGCCTGCGACTGGTTGAGCTGTTCCCGAAATGCCTGTTGTGGTAGCACTAATACGGTGCATCGGGTGACAGCTTTGACGGTGAACTTCCAATTGCTTTCTGACTCCACCAAAACGCGATCGCCAAAATAATCACCGTCAGCTAGCATATCCAATAGAGGCTGCTCGTCATACTTGCCAATACCAATCTTGTTTACCTTGCCATGTGCGATCAAGAAAAGCTGATTGGCTGGCTGACCTGACTGGACTATGATATCACCAGGCGCGAACTCCTGCTGAACAAACCGACTTGCCAACGCCCTCAGCACCTCGGTGTCGTCAAACCCTCGCAGCAAGGGCAATTCACCAAGTTCTTGGGGAATCACCTGCACCTCAGCTCCGGTGTTAGAAAAACTTAACCGTCCATCACCCACCGTATAGGTCAACCGACGGTTCAGCCGATAAGTCCCACCCTTCGTCTGTACCCACGGCAACATCTTCAACAACCACCGTGAGGTAATTTCCTGCGTCTGCGGTGCAGATTTGGTGGTGGTGGACAAATTACGCGCAGCATCTTTACTCAAACTCAGTTGAGGTTGTCCGCTCTCAACATTTAAATTTGACTCAATAAAATCCGTCATCACCTCATCCTCATAGTTATTAATAAAAGTGCGTCAACTGCTACATATACTTCAATTGCATACAGCCTTTTGTAGGTAAATAGACCACGCAGTAGGGGCACAGCAATGCTGTGCCCTTACCAATATTTGTGGTTCAATTAACTGAAAATTACTGTAATGCTTGTAAGCTCTTATTTTTCAGCATTAGAGCCAAATTAGTTCTATGTGCCAGTTGCCTAAATCCTTTCACGAATATTTAGCGCCCAATTTCAACATCTTCGAGGATGCCAAGTGCGTCAGGAACGAGGACGGCTGCGGAGTAGTAGGCGGTAACGAGGTAGGAGATGATCGCCTTTTCGCTGATGCCCATGAAGCGGACAGACAGACTGGGTTGGTATTCATCGGGGATACCAGTTTGATGTAAGCCGATTACACCTTGTTTTTCTACACCAGTGCGGAGTAAAAGGATAGAACTGGTGCGGTTATTGGTGATGGGAATCTTATTGGAAGGAAAAATAGGTACGCCGCGCCAAGATGTCACCTGAACGCCGTTCACATCTACGCTTTGTGGATAGAGACCCAGGCGGTTGGCCTCACGACCGAAAGCAGCGATCGTGCGGGGGTGAGCCAGGAAGAATCCCGGCTCCTTCCATACCGTCGCTAACAGCTCGTCCAAGTCATCGGGAGTAGGTGCGCCGCTACTGCTGTAGATCCGTTGTTTGAGGTCGGCGTTGTGCAGTAACCCGAATTCGCGGTTGTTGAGCAGCTCGTGTTCTTGACGTTCCCGCAATGCCTCAATAGTCAGCCGCAGTTGTTCTTCTGTCTGGTTGTACGGTTCGTTGTACAGATCGGCTACCCGCGTACTTACTCGCAAGACCGTTTGAGCAATGCTCAACTCATATTCTCTAGGTTTGAGTTCGTAATCGGCGAAGGTTCCCGGCAACTCAGCTTCTTGGGGATGATTAGCCGCCAGCTCAATAGCGGCTTCACCTTGGGGAGTCTGTGGCTGGCTCAGGCGAACGCGGAACTGTTCAACATGAGTTCGCAACGCCTCAGACTGAGCGATCGCCCTCTCAAACACCGCTTGAGGCAGCGATAAAACTATGGTTCTGGTAATCGCCTTGAGGGTGTACTGCCAAGTATCCTCCGACTGCACCACAGTTTCATCGCCGAAATGGTCGCCGTCAGCTAGCACATCGAACACGATCTGCTCGCCATACTTACCAACACCAATCTTGTTGACCTTACCACGAGCAATCAGAATCACGCGATCGGCAGGCTGGCCCAGTTCAACGATTACATCATCTGGAGCGTACTCCTGCTGAACAAACTGGTTTGCTAACCCGATCAATACGTCAAGGTTGTTAAACCCTCGCAGCAAGGGTAACTCAGTAAGTTCCAGGGGAATCACCTGCACCGCAGCTCCAGTGTTGGTGAAAGTCACCCGTCCATCACCCACGGAATAACTCAACCGACGGTTGACCCGATAAGCGCCACCTTTTGTCTGCACCCACGGCAATAACTTCAATAACCACCGCGATGTAATTTCCTGGGTTTGCGGTGCAGATTTGGCTGTTGTCGCCAAATTCCGCGCTGCTGCTGTACTTAAAGTTAAATGGGGCTGCTGATCTTCTACATTCAAATTGGGATCGTTAGAATACGTCACAACTTAATCCTCCACTTTTTAGTTACTAAAAAAACCGATTTCACGCGATCGCACACTGACCTTGAAACTTGAAAACTCTATTCACCGACAAAAAACCTAACTTCATTGACCGAGTAATGACCTTAAACCCTTACCGATCCAATACGCCTAGCTGAAGTACCCAGCCCTCTGGGCCCGCTAAGTAGCCGCCCTGCTAACGAATTACGCAATTCAAATTCCTTATAGCGGTCTACCGTTATATGCCACTTGAGGACGCCGCACATCCACTGCTCTAGTTTCTTGACGTATCCGAGCAGTTTCTTGCGGGTACTTGCATCCAGGTCGAAATCATCGAAAAGAACTGGCAGTTCGGTGGCGACGATGTGTTGAAACTGGAGCGCCCTAGAGGTCATCAGGTTGTTGACAACTTCAACAGCCTGTGGTTTACCGCAGTTGAGGAAATTCTGAACGACCAGCACACAGTTATGGATTTCGCCCTCGAATTCGATTTCTTTCTGATAGGAAAAGATATCGTTGGTAAAACAGGCAAAGTCGGCAGCGGAATTGTCCAGCGATCGCATCGTTCGGGTGCGGTAAATCTCCTGCGGGATCTCGCTCCCCTGAGCTAGTCGCGACAGACTCATGGTCAGATCCGAGCCAAAGGTCTTACGGCGCATCTCAATATAATCTATCGGGTCGGGAATCCGATTTTGGATCTGGTTGGCGAGTTCCCACACCCAGCTGTCAGTCATATCCTGGATTGCGCGGCGGAACTGAGTCCGCGCGTTGGCAGACATTGGCCCAGCTGTGCGAGACCAAATATCTGCCAAGCCGGCTTCCACCGGATTGGTCGGAACCTCGCTGGGGGTGGAGTCATCCAGAGGCATAAACGCTGACAGTCGGGCATTGAACACTTTCGCACCAGCCATGTTGCGGTTATTCCCGTAGAGCGCCGGGAAGTAATCGTCGGCATAAGTTCCCCAAACAAGCCAGCACGCTGTCAAATTCAGTTCAGCACCAGACCCATTCGGATGGATCAACGCACCGCAAAGGGCTACGTCGGCAACATCAAACTTGTGGTCATCCCAGATGACGGCATCAGGAATCCCAGGTAGTGATTCCAGCATCCCCATCTCACGCGCCCATTCCTTGGAATGTTTCCGCGCAGCATTCAAATGGGGATTCAAGCTTGTAGTGAAGGGCATGTAAAACTTCGGCAGTGTTACTGGCCCGACAGCCTGGTATGGAACGTGAGTAAAGCTCTTGAACCTTCCCAAACCCAAGGCGGCGTATAGCGATTCAATCCGCGCAGCCGATGTGCCTAGCCCTGTGGGGCCTCCCAGAAATGGCGTGGATGTCGAAGAATTGTTTCCTCCCTTGTTCATATAACGGCTCGATCGCATGTGCCACTCGTGACCGCCTGATTGCCAGTCCTGAAGTCCTTTGATGTAAAGGAGAACATTCACACGAGCCACTGGGTCTAGTCCGTACTCCTCAAAGAGGGGGGGCAATTCGGTGACGGCAGTATTATCAAACTGGTATAACCGCGAGGTCAGCAGTTGGTTGGTGAGGTTAGCCGCTTCCTGAGTACTGACATTTAAAAAGCGTTCCAAGACCAGCACGCAGTTAGCGTTCTCGCCTTCATCCTCTACTTCTCTCTGGTAGGAGAATAAATCATTGCGAAGATGCACTCCATCGGCAAATGTGTCTTTGAGGATACGCATTGGCCGAGTCGAGGCGATTTCGGCCGGAATCTCTATAAACACGGCGTGTTCGATGAGATCCGCTGACCACGGAGCGCCACCAACTTTGCGGCGCATCTCGATGTATTCGATAGGGTTGGCGACTCGATCTTGGTTGATATTGGCGAGTTCCCACAGAGACTCTTCTAGGAGGTTCTTGGTACTCTCGAAGAATCGAAGTCGCCAGTCCACAGATTTAGTAAAAGCGGTGCGAGACCACAGGTCAGCCAAGCCGCGCTCTACTGGGTTGGTTGGAACCGAAGGGGTATCAGTGGGATGCACTGGCATAAACGCTGGCAATCGGTCAAGGTACTCCTTTGCCCCAGCCATGTCTTGGGTGCGCTTATAGATTTCCAGGAAGTGATCGTCGAAGAAAAACACCCAAACATACCAGTCGGTTACTAGGTCAAGCTCCGCTCCCGGCGCATCTGGATGGGTATAGGAGCAAAGTAAGGCGTAGTCGTGGGAATCAAATGTGTGTTCATCCCAGATAATCGAGCTTTGCGCTTCTTCTTCTGAGCCAAGTATCCCCATCTCGTAAGCCCACGCTTTGGAATGGACTCGTGCCGCTTCCAGGTTTGGGTTCAGCCGTGCGGGCCAAGGCGTGTAAAATTCTGGCAGTTCAAAGGGTTGCATGATCTGCGCTAAACCTCCTCTGGGGTCTTCTTGCTATCTTTGTTTCGCGGCCGATCTGAGCATCGTTGCAGTTCATAAGTATCATCACTACCCAGTTAGATACCCACATCTGGTTGGCTTGTGGTGGCTCGTTTCAAGGCGATAATATTAAGATGCTCCTAATCTAAAGAATGAGTTATGTATGTTTTATTTGAAGTTTCCCATACCGAAAGATCGAGCATTTGAAAAAGCTGTTTAAGTCATTACTTATTTCCGATGTTGGCAGATAAATTTTTAATACTGGATCGTCGTGTTCTCATAATTTTTCATAGTTGTAAATAAAAAGCAATCCGTACATTAAAGCCGTTAAGCAGATAGTTAAATCAAAAATTGAAGAATTAGGAGACAGTTAAGACAGTTAAGCAGATAGTTAAATCAAAAATTGAAGAATTAGGAGACAGTTAAGACAGTTAAGCAGATAGTTAAAAGATTTAAGATAGTTATTAAAGAATAATTACTAATTGTTAATTTTTGCAAATAATGTCTATTAAGGCATCACCGTGGCAAAACCGGAAAATTACGCGTTTACCTGAAACCACATCAGGATAAGCATTTGTGGCTTATAGCAATCCAAAAATATTTGCGTATCCTGCGCACCTTCGCCGATGTATTGGCTACGGTCGAATTACCCCACTTAATCCCCCGATATATTGCTACGGTGTACACACAAGTCGAATTACCCCCCTTAATCATCCCGATGTATTGGAGGGAAACCAGAAAATCTAGTTCCCTTCCCAATAAATACAGGGAGGGTTAGGGCGGGGTAAAACCGTAATTTATCAGCTATTTTAGACTTGTGTATACACGGTAATACATATTGCGAGAAAACATGAAATTTAGTTTTCTCTCCTTCACAAAGGTAGAGAAAAAACTGACATAAAAACCTTTGTATTCTTTTTTGAAATTGGTATTAGCGATTTCCCAAAAATAAATTACTACTATTTAGAGAGTGGTACGGAAAGCCCGCTTTCTAGAACTACCTCACAATAAATAATTGGATATTTTTTATTTGAGATGTGACTAATATGCCTGTGAAATGCTTATAAGGTTTTAAGACGAATGGCACGAAGAAAAGCCCAAAGGCTTGTGTCGTCTTGTTCCCAGCCTGGAGGCTGGGAATATATTTATTTAAAAGAGGTTCTGCCTCTTGTCAAGCTACTGGAGGCGGCAGCCCTCCCAGAATAGGTTCCCTGCCTAGAGGTAGAGAACCAGTTAGAGCAAGGGCTGTATTTTTTCTTAGTGTCATTCGGTTTCAAGACAGATAATTATAGGAAAATCCTAAAGGGGCTGAAAAAGGTTTCTTCTCCTACTCCTCACTTGCTTTTTCAAGCTAGTAGTAAAAAAGTATTGCTGTCACTTTGGCTGAAAGCTAGATACCATTAGATTCGGCGTGTTTACTGTTCGGGAGTGCCAAAATGTCTAAACAGCTGGGTCAAAAAATTGCACCCACACCTATATCAAATGATATTAGTGTGGTGGATTTGATCGATCGATACTTCACCGCTTACAACTCAGCGCGGTTGCGGGAAATCTGCCAACTACTGAGTCGCGATGTCCTAACGGAAGGTGTCACGGTGGGAGTTAGCCTTTCCGGTGCGATGACGCCAGCAGGATTTGGGGTTTCAGCGCTTGCACCCTTAATTCGCAACGGCTTTATTGACTGGATGATTAGCACTGGTGCAAATCTTTATCACGATATGCACTACGGTTTGGGTTTTGAACTCTTTGCTGGTAATCCGTTTTTGGATGATGTGAAACTTCGCCAGGAAGGCACGATCCGCATTTATGACATTATCTTTGGTTACGATGTGCTGCTAGAAACTGATGCGTTCATCCGCAAGATTCTCCAAGGAGAAGCGTTTCAAAAGCGGATGGGAACGGCTGAATTTCACCATTTACTAGGTAAATATGTCCGAGAAGTAGAAAAGCAATTGGGTGTGCAGCATTCCTGCTTGCTAGCTACAGCTTATGAATATGGCGTACCGATTTATACGTCTTCTCCAGGAGATAGTTCAATTGGGATGAACGTGGCGGCTTTAGCATTGGAAGGTTCGCAGCTGGTGATAGATCCATCAATTGACGTAAATGAGACAGCAGCGATCGCATATAATGCCCGTGAATCAGGAGGTAAAAGTGCGGCTGTAATTCTTGGTGGCGGTAGTCCTAAAAACTTTTTGCTACAAACCCAACCGCAACTTCACGAGGTTTTGGGGTTAGAAGAACGAGGACACGATTACTTTGTGCAATTTACCGATGCGCGTCCAGATACAGGCGGTTTATCTGGGGCGACCCCATCGGAAGCTGTCAGCTGGGGTAAAATTGACCCGGATGAGTTACCTAACACAATCGTTTGTTATACCGATAGCACGATCGCTCTACCACTGGTGACAGCGTATGTGTTAAACAAATGCCAACCTCGTCCTCTGAAACGTATTTACGACAGGCGAGAAGCCATTTTTGATAAACTGCAAAAAGATTATCTAGCAGCCAAAACTCAACCATCAGATCGGGTTCCAGCAGCAGTTGCTGAAAGTGCTTCACAGCCAACAGCGACTTATCCCTGTGGTCGGATGATTCCGAATACTCACTAGGGGATTAGGCGGGGGGCAGGGGGCAGGGGGCAGGGGGCAGGGGAGCAGGGGAGAAATTGCAGTAATGTTTTCCCCTCTGCCTCTTTTTATGCCCAATGCCCAATGCCCTCATTCCTTCCGTCCAATCAACAAATAAGTTGTCATCTTCCCTTTGCCTTTAACTTCAATTTCGCCTCGTTTTTCAAATACAAATTCATCACACAAGCACTTATAAGTATTTTCTGTAACCTGGATTTTACCAGCAATACCTTGGGATTCCATATAGCTAGCGATGTTTACTGTGTCTTTACAGAGTTCATAATTAAACTTATTCAGATCGATAACTCCCCCCACTACCGAACCACTATGGATGCCGATACGGATGCTGAAATTTTGGTTATTCTCAGTATTAAATAAAGCGATCGCAGTTTGCATATCCAGTGCCATCAGAGCGATCGCTTGAGTACGATGGCGGTGTGTAGGTAAGCCACCAACCACCACATAAGCATCGTTAATAGTTCTGATTCTCTCTAAACTATATCGTTCGGTGAGGCGATCGAAAACTGAGAAAATTGGGTTGAGTAGATTCAGCAGTTGAATTGCTTTCATAGAAGTAGCAATTTCGCTCAAGCCAACGATATCTGCAAATAAAACTGTGACATCAGCAAAGTCTTCGGCAATGCTAGCTGCTTCTTCTTTTACTTCTCTAGAAATTGCGACTGGCAAAATATTCAGCAATAAACGTTCGGTTTCTTTCTGCTGATAACGAAGTGCTTCTTCTGCTGCTACTCGCTGGCTTACATTGCGAAAAATGCCGCGAATCGCAACTGGATGACCTTCAACAAATTTACAATTAATATTGCCTTCTAAAAAGATTGTTTGACCGTCTTTAGTAACGAATATGGCTGTTACTTGCCCAAGATTTTCTCCTGATAAAACCCGATAAAACCTTTGCAAACAGTGTTGCTTAAACTCTGGATGTATAATATCGAAAACACTCATATTTGCGATTTCAGCTTCGCTATATCCTAAAGTTTCTCGCCATGCACGATTGACATATAAAAAACGACCAGATGGATTGACGGATTGAATCAAGTCATTAGCATTTTCAAATAAATCTCGATATCGTTCTTCACTTTCTACAAGAGCATTTTCTGCTTGTTTGCGTTTGATAAACTGAGAGATTTGGCTACCAATAGAACCCATCATTTGTAATAGGTCTTTATCTTTTGGTTGTACGTCCCGGCTAAAGAAAACCATCACTCCTAAGATTTCACTATCGTCTAAAATGGGGAAGCCAAAAGCTGCATATAATCCAGCCTCAGCAGCAGGTTGCGATCGCCTTTGATCTCCATCTACTGTGATATCTTTAATCCACAAAGGCAGACGCCCGATCCAAATTCGACCAGGTAAGCCAACACTAGGTGTATAAGTAGTTTGCCAGGTGATTGCTTTAAACTCTCGGACAGAAACTAATCGACTTGACCAAATTTCCACACACCTTAGTACTGCATTGAGACTATCTCCTTGTACGGAAGTGCCAATATATTGGCTTGGTGTCCAAAGTTCGCCTAAATCCCATCCCAAATTTTGACAAATCGACTGCAAAATTTGGGGAATTCCCTGCTTTATGCTCTGTGATTCTGATAATATGCGAGTAATAGAATACTGGGCACTTGTACGTTGTTCCCGGCGTTGCCAAGCAGTAATATCCCGACCAATATAGACAATATCTTCTAGTTCTTCTGTTTTTTTGGGAATCACTGAGCAAGAAAAAGCAATCAACAGTTTCTCTCTAGTTTTGGTTCGACAAACTACTTCTAGATTCTGTAAATTACGCTTTAAATAAGAATGTTGATAAATAGCTTTAATTAAAAATTGATCCTCGTCAATAATTAGTGAAATTGGTTGATTTATTAATTCTTTTTCCTCAAAACCAAATAATTTTTGAGCAGCACGATTTACTTTTTTGATTTTTCCTGAATTACTGGTTACTAACAAAGCATCTGCCATTGAAGTAATGACTTGTTCCATGTAATTTATGTATGAGATTGAGGAAAGAGAATATTTCAAGTGATAGGAAGATAAAATCTCTAATTTTTGCTAGATGACGCTATAATTATAGTGATAATTAATAACTCAATAATCATAATTATAATTCAACATAACTAGTGATTTTTTTAGCAATCCTTTCAAATGTTTGATTAATATACAAGCCTATTATTTTTAAAGTTTATATAAGTTATTATTACTCAGTTTTTTACCAAATCTATATTACTTGATTAAGTGTGCTATTTTTTCAAAGCAATCGAGTATAGTTGAGCAAAAAGAATTAGTTCGCTGTGGCGGAAGTTTGCCTACCTTTAACAACTTGTTCAAAGCAACTTATCTAGTTAATTGAGATAGTAGCTAGATTTACATCGTGCTATACTAGTACAATCTCTAAGCTAGTACAAGAGGTTTTGTAATAAGCACTTTAGTTATTACTGCAAACTTGCTTACCCATCAATTTAAACTAAATAAGCTTGATTAATATTTTTAATATACTTCTTTTGGATGATTGACAATTTAATATAATATTGCTGTCTGAGCAGCTTCTAGTTAACAGTTGCCTTCATGTTTAATTTTAATCCTATGTGGTATTTACAAAACGGCGAATTAGATAAGTATTTCAACCAAATATTGCCGTAAACACCTTTCATTAGTTTCGCTATCTTGAAAGTTTATTTTCAAGATAGCGCGTAGGCGTAGCCCGTCGTAGACATCGCCAGCATCTGGGAAATTTAAAACCCATCAATTTATAAGAGAGTGGCGAGTCTATAGCTAGGTTCCCGCCACTCTCTTATTCTTCTATTCCATCAATGAAGTTTATGATTGTGCGTTGTCTACAATTTGATTCCAGGCTTTGACTGCTGTCTGTAAATTCTTTGGCAGGTTATTTTGAGAAATATCGTTGTACTGAACCGTACCTTCTTGGCTAGTGAGGGTGTAGGTGATATAATCAGCAGCACCACTGGGGGCTGGGTACCTCAGATTCCGAAATTGACTAAACTGAGAACGTTTTAGCGATCGCACAAATTCTTGCACCTGTTGTACAGAAACACGGCGAACACTACGTTCAGAATCATTAGCATCACCAATCCGCACGCGAATCAGTCGCCCATCTTTGAGTAAAACAGTCTCATAGGTTCTGCCAGCAAAACCCCCACTGGAGATTTGGCGAAATACTATACCTCGATCTAACGGTGGTGGTAACTCGCTAGCTGGAATTTGTACAGGCCCCAATGTATTTTCGTTAGCCTTTTCATTCAGCCTGAGTGCGGAACCTGTTTGATTGGTATGATAAACCAAGGTTTGGCCAACTCCACCGACAACCACCCGCCAGCCTGATACCAAAGCTTGGGTACAGAATTCATCAGCATTAGCTAATTCTAAACAGCTATCTCTCCAAGTTTGCTGTTGAGCCTCAATAATAGTTAACTGAGAAATTGGCTGTTGCAAACGTCTGGATGCGGCTTGTAAAACAGTATTTTTGACAGATGTGGGTAATTTATTTGGCAGATTTTCTGAGGGAGTGTTTGCCGAAGCTAAACGTAGCGATCGCCCATTGTTATTGGTATGATAAACCCAGTTTTCTTTGCCATTAGATACCACAACCCGCCAACCAGGAATTAACGCTTGGGTGCAGATTTCATCAGCTTGAGGTAGTTCCAAGCAACCATTGCGCCAAGTCTGCTGATTGTAGTCAATAATTTGCAGTTGTCTAGTAAAAATTCCCTGCCTACGGGCTAAATCTCGCAGTACCGCATTAGCTACTGGACGTGGCAAGCGATTTGGTTTAATATTGTCTTTGAGAACTTCATTGCTTGTTTCTAGAGAAAAGTTTGCAGAAGCGCCTGTAGCACTTTTGATAAGTGTTAAACTGCTACTAACAGACAAAATTCCAGTCAAAATCAAAGCAGTGAAAATTCGCGTTTGATTGGTGTTAAAGTAGTTTTTCAGCATGATTTTCATAGCAAAATATAACAAATAAATAGTATTCAGCCACTATAGCGTTTACTAATCACATGATGTACATCATAGTCCCCTCCTCGCTTGCGGGGAGGGGGTTGGGGGTGGGGTTCTTGTACCTCACTCAACTGAGAACCGCTATAATAGACAATAAACTATATAATTCCATACATTCACTATCTGGAATTAATTTAGTATCTATATTTTGAGAGAGATATAAAGACAGACGTTGATGTACTGATTGTTTGTTCCTTATATAAATTCTGTTTGAAGAAGAATTCAAAATTCAGAATTCAGAACAATCAGTGGGGGATACCCTGTGGGATCTTGCTTGCTACAGACCCGCCACTGATTGAAATAACACTAAATCTTCTCTTTCATAGACGTTACGTGAATGATTTAGCGGGGGTTATAAACCCTCTTATTCATCCGCCAGCCGTACAGAATTAATTCTGATAGCGGATAGCTAAGGTTTAGCCCATTCTGACTCCTGACTCCTGAATTCTGTTTGATAAATCCATCAAATTTGCCAACTTGTAAACTACCCGCGCTCCAACATTACCATCCCACTCTGCATCACCAACTTCGCAGATATCAAAGCCAATAATTTTTCTTCCACTATTGACCAATTCTCGAAACAGACAAAAAGTTTGCTCTAATTCCAACCCACCTGGAACAGGAGTACCCGTACTCGGACAGAGTTTTGGATCTAAACCATCTACATCAAAGCTAATATAAACATGCTCAGGTAAATGACCGATCATTTCTCGGCATAAATCAATCCAAGTTGTTCCAGAGTAAAGCTTTTGCTTAATAGCCGGGTCGTAATAAGCAATAATGCGACGATCGGATTGGTCAATCATTTGCACTTCATCATGACTAATATCACGCAAACCTACCTGCACTAACTTAGAAATTTGCGGTATTTTCATCGCATTAAACATAATCGATGCATGGGAAAACTCAAATCCCTCATAAGCATCGCGTAAATCTGCGTGGGCATCAATGTGCAAAATACCATAATTTGGGTATTTAGCTGCTAATGCTTGGAAATAACCTAAAGGCGAACTGTGATCTCCACCAATGACTGCAACTCGCTTACCATTATTAAATGCTGCCTGACAATTTTCAAACAGCCATTGATTGACCTGTTGACCAGCCTGGTTAATTTCTGTCAGCACAGATGTTAAATCTGGTATATCGGAGAGTTGTTTACCTTGGGCTAATCGTTCGATAATTTTTGCTGCCAAGGCGCGGTAATATGTGTTCTTCTCTAAAATATCTTGGGGAATTTCTTCCATAAAAATTCCCTGCTTCCAACCATCAGGGTTATCAAAATCGAACAAATCTAATTGAGTCGAAGCATCTAGAATTCGCTGTGGGCCATTAGCAGTGCCAGCACCATAGGAAACAGTGACTTCCCACGGTACACCAAAGACAATCAAGTTTGCAGACTGATAATCGCAGGGCAAACCTAAGAGGTTGCCATTTATTTCACCTACGCCGCTGGGATTGTAGTCTTTTAATTGATTACTCATTGAGTATCTTGTGGATTTACGTGGATAGACAGCACGCCGCCTAGTTGACATCTGCATTGTAATCAAAATTTTTCACACGCGGTAAACTGCTTCAAAAGATGAACAGAAAAAACCCACGAGTATACAAGTTACTTCAGCATAGTTTATAGGCTGGTACAGGGGATAGTTTGTCTTTCCTGTGCCCTTGTTAACTCCTTACTCAACCCGCTTAACTTCAAATCCCCGCAACCCTTCTGGTACTTCATACTCAACCACAACATCTTTAACTACAGCAGCAGGTGGCCCAGAGTGACACCAACGAACCATGTCATCTACAACCTCTCGTCCCCCTTCAAAAACTGCCTCTACTCGATTATCGGGGAGATTCCGCACCCAACCGGTTAATCCCAATTGCCTAGCTGTATCGACAGTGGAATAGCGATAGCCCACTCCTTGGACTCGGCCAGAAATGAATACATGGGCGCGGATAATCTTTGGCAGTGCTGTAGAATTCTGCATAGACTGGTCTAATCTTTACGATTCCAGTCTACCTAGTTTGTGTATACACAATCTGTTTTTAACTCCAACTCGCCAAATTAATCCCAGTCTTTCTCAATACCTACTAGTTTTTATATATTTCCCGAACTTTTCAAGTAATTGAACTACCCTACTCTTCATTGAAGTCCTAGTCTAAATACCTGAAAACTGCTGTAATTTAATCAGTAGTCAGTTTTTCCACTTGGAATTTTGAATTGTTATGTCTAACCTGCCACCACTTAATACAGAAACAATTTGGGCGATTCTTGACGATAAACTTGATGATGCCATAGTCAACCAGTTGCTATGGCATTATTTAGGCTATCGCTATGACTCCTCAATTGCACAATGGGACGTTAGCCAAGTTGCACCAGAATGGCATAATGAGTACCCACAACCACCAGATTTCATTGAATCTCGCCCCGCAACTGTCAAGTTGACTCGTTCCATTCCGGCTGAAAATAAACAAATGCTAAAAGAAAAACTGGGTTTCAAAGGTTACAAAATTGGGGAATTTGGGCCTCGGCAAACTCGCAGGGCGACAGCGGCAAATTGGTTATTAAGTTATCTACAACAAGCTAATAGCAAAAAAGATTAATTTTGTAGCATATATTTGGTAAAAAACATCCTATTTTTACGCGGGAGAAGGTTGATACCCCGCCCCTCTCTGCGAGACGCACTCGCGTTTGTGGGCGGTCTTTTAACTCTAAGTTGATGAACTCGGAACTCAGCACTCTTCATCAGATACATACTGTCTTTGAACATTATTAAAACTATTGTTTTATTTAATCTTTTTATGCATTTGTATGCGGAAGGTTAAAAAACATTAGTTTTATAGACAATTTTTACAAGCAAAATAGTAAATCCGTATTTGAGTCAAAAACTAAAATACTATAAACAGACAAAAATCAAAAATATCCAGTTAAATTTTATAAATAAGATATAAATTATTCCTGAAGAGAGAAGCACTCACGATCTAATTATTTCTCTAGAGCTATTTGCAAATTCAATTCAGCATAAGAGAATATTTATATCAAACCTTGATATTACAAATACTTCTATGGCAAAGGCAATTGAATTTAATTTATTTGCACCTTACAACAAAGGAGCCGCATTAATTGGTTCTTTTTCTGATTGGCAAGAGATTCCAATGGAAAGAGGTGATGATGGTTATTTTCGCACAAGTATTGAATTAGAAGACGGCGTTTATAAATATAAATTCCGCGTTCAATCAAATTCATGGTTTTTGGAACCAGAGCAATGGGTTGATGTTACAGATCCTTGTGCAACTGATATAGATGAACAAAGTGGAAAAGACGATGGTATTATCAGGATAAAAGACGGCAAAAAGATTACCGATACTTATGTTTGGCAACATGATGATAAACCTTTACCTGCTGACCACGAATTAGTAATTTATGAATTGCACGTCGGTGACTTTTCTGGTGGCGAGGACGATCCTTATGCACGAGGTAAGTACAAACACGTCATTGAAAAGTTAGATTATTTATGTGAACTGGGAATCAACGCTATTGAGTTGATGCCACTTAAAGAATATCCTGGTGATTATAGTTGGGGTTATAATCCCCGCCATTTCTTTGCAACAGAATCAAGTTATGGTTCGACTGCTGAGTTAAAAAATTTGATTGATGAGTGTCATGCTAAAGGTATTCGGGTAATTCTTGACGGTATTTATAACCACTCAGAAGCATCTGCTCCATTAACACAAATTGACCACGATTATTGGTATCATCACGAACCTCGCGACCCTGATAATAATTGGGGACCTGAGTTTAATTACGAACATTATGATGAAAAATTAGATATTAAGCCAGCCTGGAAATTTACTGGTGAGGCAATCCGTTTTTGGATATCAGAATATCATCTTGATGGTATTCGCTATGATGCGGCGCGGCAAATTGCTAATTACGATTTCATGCACTGGATTGTTCAGGAAGCCAAAAAAACTGCTAGCATGAAGCCTTTTTACAATGTTGCCGAACACATTCCTGAAACTCCCAGCATTACCAATGTAGATGGGCCAATGGATGGTTGCTGGCATGACAGTTTTTATCACTGCATTCTAGAACATATTTGCGGTGATACATTTGATTTGGAGTGTCTCAAAGATGTGATTGACTGCAAGCGTCAAGGCTTTTTGGGTGCCACCAATGTAGTAAATTATCTCACCAACCACGACCATAATCATGTCATGGTTGAACTGGGGAACCGTGAGATTTTTGACGAAGAAGCATTTCGGCGGGTTAAATTAGGAGTAGCCATCTTAATGACTGCTGTTGGTGTGCCTTTGATTTGGATGGGAGAAGAATTTGGCGAGTATAAACCTAAACAACCTGAATCATCCAAAATCGATTGGACGCTGTTAGGTAACGATCTAAATCGTAGTTTATTTGAATCATACAAAGGCTTGACCAACCTGCGTAAAAGCAATCATGCTCTCTACACAGAAAATATTGATTTTATCCACGAAAATCCTGAAGCAAAAGTATTAGCTTATACTCGTTGGAATGATGAAGGTTCTCGTGTAGTCGTAATTGCAAATTTCTCAGGAGATTTTCTAGCTGGCTATCATGTTCCTAACTTTCCTAGCGCTGGGACATGGCACGAGTGGACAGGTAATTATGATGTCGAATCTGGTGATGATGGGATCATCACAGACTTGGGACCATATGAAGCGAAAGTGTTTGTATGGCAGTAATTATATACACTACCACTGAATCAGTAGTCTAATAGCAAAGAAAAGGGGAAACATCTTTTCCCCTTTTCAGTTATTATCTTAGTTTAAGTACAGTCTAATTAAAAATTTGTCAAGCAGAAAATAAGCTATTTTAAAATTTCATAGGTTTGTGTTACACTTTTGAGTTGAAGTGCGTCTATAAAATTGCCAAAGCATCCCCATGCACAACAAATTATTTAATAGTAATATCGACAACGCTAACATTGAGAACGATCGCATTTTATTAACCCCCAATGAAGTAAAGTCAAAATTACCTTTAACACAACTAGCCGAACAAAGAGTTTTAGCATATAGACAGGAAATAGAAGATATCCTTGATTTTAAGGATCGCAGAAAATTTATAGTAGTTGGTCCATGCTCAATCCACGACCCAAAAGCAGCGATCGAATATTCTGAGAGATTGAAAATATTGTCCGAGCGAGTCAAGGACAACTTGCTACTAATTATGCGAGTGTATTTTGAAAAACCAAGAACAACCGTAGGCTGGAAAGGGTTAATTAACGATCCAGACATGGATGATTCTTTCCATGTAGAGAAAGGTTTATTAATTGCACGGGAGCTACTATTAAAAATTACAGAGTTGGGATTACCTGCTGGCACAGAAGCACTAGACCCAATCATCCCTCAATACATCAGTGAACTGATTACATGGTCTGCCATCGGCGCACGCACAACCGAATCACAAACTCACCGTGAAATGGCAAGTGGGCTTTCGATGCCTGTGGGTTTTAAAAACGGTACTGATGGCAATATTCAAGTAGCTTTAAATGCCCTACAATCTGCTGGGAACCCGCATAATTTTCTGGGAATTAATCAAAACGGTCAGGTCAGCGTCTTTAAAACTAAAGGTAATGGCTACGGTCATGTAATTTTAAGGGGTGGTAGTCAACCCAACTTTGACCCAGCAAATGTCAAACTGGTAGAAGAGAAATTAAAACAGGCAAATTTACCACCGAGAATTGTTATCGACTGTAGCCACGGCAATACCAATAAAGATTACAAATTACAAGGTGCTGTCTTAGAAAATATTATTCAGCAAATAGTGGATGGGAATACATCAATTGTTGGCATGATGCTGGAATCGCATTTGTATGAAGGTAGTCAACCAATTACTGGTAAACAAGAAGAATTAAAATATGGTGTTTCTGTAACTGATAAATGTATTAACTGGGAAGAAACTGAAAAAATTATTTTGGCTGCTCACGAAAAACTTAAATGAGAAGTCAGAATTCAGAATTCAGAATTCAGAATGTCATGAATGGGGAATTTAGAGAATGTTTGTCAAGTCTGAAAGTATACTAAGAAACCCTGTTTTCATTCCTCTCACTGTTTCGGCTACAGTCAGAAAATGGAGATAATTCTAAGAGGTTGTTTGAAAAGTCCTTTTCTCGGTAACAAAAAGTTTTAGATCCCCCTAAATCCCCCGATAAATTGGGTGACTTTCATCCCAGTTCCCCCCTTTTTTAAGGAGGGTTAGGGGCGATCGACAAGTGCTTAAAATCACAGCTAACTACTTTTCAAAGAACCTCTAATGTTTTCTGCTTTTTCCATCTACAACTTTAGGCTTGCCAAGCCACTACTGGCGTGACACAGCTAAAATGTTGCAAAAAAAATTTGTAGGTTGGGTTGAGGAACGAAACCCAACCTACATTTTATACATCATTTTAAGCTTGCCACGTCACTACAAAACTAATGGCTTGGAAAAACGCCCAAGTGGTGGCGATAAATTTTATCTATCGAGAGAAGAGTTTTAGATTTGCAGCGTCAGCTTCTTGCAGGGTACGAGAGTTCAGTGGCCCCAAATGAGTAGGAGTCGAATCCCCAACAGAAAAGCTACCTCCTGCCATATTTAACCATTAAGATATACCCAAGATAGATGTAATAGTATCTAAGATGTGCTAATTACTCAATACTACCAACTGAAGGATTGAAAATTAGTATTTTTCTACATAAAATAAAAAATCTAAAATTAAAAATTGGTAACACTGATGGTTAGGAGTGTTAAAGTTTCAAGAAATTCACCGAAACTTTTCAGCGGGTATTCATGCTGAAGAAATTACAGAAAAAGCAAATTTCGATAATTGCGGGTGCAGCACTGTTCGCCTTTTTAACTGGGGCAATGGTATCAGCACCTGAGATTGGCAAGTCTCTGGGGAAGTGGCTCAAACTGAGTCAGAATCAAGCAGAGCAAAAATCGGACGGTAGTGTTGCTCAATCAGCCGTTTTTCCGTTGATATCGCAATCGCTGCCAGAACGAGCGGCAAAACTGGCTGCGATCGCTCAAGAATCGCGATCGCCAGATCGGAATCGCGCTCGTTATCTTTTGGCGAGTGATTATATTGAAAGAACCCAAGGGCAAAAAGCTCTGGTTTTACTCCAAGGACTAGAGAAAGACTATCCCATCCTCGCGCCCTACATTTTGCTCAAACAAGCCCAGGCAGAGGATATGCTGGGCGAGGACGGCAAAGCCTCGGATCTCAGGCAAAGGGTGCTGAAACAGTATCCCAAAGAAGCGGCCAGCGTGAAAGCGTTATATTTGATTGCTCAACCAAAGCAACAAGAAACTGCGATCGCTCAATTTCCTTCCAATCCTCTAACTTGGGAAATTATCCGCAAACGCTTGCAAGAAAATCCCAATCAGCCAGAATTACAATTGATTTTGGCTAAGTATGCCTACGATCAACCAGGTATAGTGGGCGTTTTGGATCGGTTAGCAAAACAGACTACCCTCAAACCCGAAGATTGGGAACTCATTGGTACTAGCTATTGGGAAAATAGTCAATTTCCCAAAGCGGCCAGTGCTTACGCCAAAGCGCCCAAAACATCGCGCAACCTCTACCGTACTGCACGAGGCTTACAGGTGGGAGGCAAAGATAAAGAAAAAGCGATCGCCACCTATAAACAATTAGTGCAGCAATTTCCCAATAGTGAGGAAACTGGGACGGCACTACTGCGGTTAGCAGAAACCGCAAAAACACCTCAAGACGGCTTACCATATCTTGACCAGGTAATTAGTAAATTTCCCAAACAAGCTGGTACTGCACTGGCACAAAAAGCCAAAATCCAAACTCCCAAGGATCAAAAGTCAGCTAGCGCGGCGTGGCAATTACTCATAGCTAAATACGGTAACTCTGACGAAGCAGCAGAATACCGTTGGAAAATCGCCCAAGATAAAGCCAATGCCAAAGATTACGTCGGTGCTTGGCAATGGGCAGAACCAATCGTCACCAATAACCCCAATAGCATTTTGGCTCCAAGAGCGGGCTTTTGGGTAGGCAAATGGGCGGCTGCACTGGGGAAACAGCAAGAATCTAAAACTGCTTATGAATATGTGGTTAGCCAGTTTCCCTACTCTTACTATGCATGGCGAGCCGCGACAATGTTGGGGCTAAATGTCGGCAACTTTGACAACGTGCGCGTCATGAACCCAGAAGTAATCGCATCCCAGCGTCCAGTACCGCCTGCTGGTTCTGAAACTTTCAAAGAGTTGTATCTGCTAGGTCAAGACCGCGATGCCTGGTTACAATGGCAAACAGAATTTCAGAACAAAATTCAGCCAACAGTAGCAGAGCAATTTACTGAAGGGTTGATGCGGCAGGCTAAAGGAGAAAATCTCATCGGAATTGATGAAATTTCTAAATTAGAAGATCGAGAAATACCAGCCGAACTTGCCCAATATCAGACTCTGAGTAAACAAATCACCTACTGGCAAGCGCGTTATCCATTTCCCTATCAGCGAGAGATTGAAAAGTGGTCTATCGATCGTAAACTTAATCCTCTGCTAGTAACTGCTCTGATGCGTCAAGAGTCACGGTTTGAACCAAAAATCAAATCTGTCGCTGAAGCTACTGGTTTAATGCAGCTATTGCCGAGTACAGCTAAATGGATCGCGCCCCAAATCAAGGTGGATTTCAAAACAATAAGTCTAGAAAATCCCAACGATAACATTATGCTGGGTACATGGTATTTGGGTCATACCCACGATCAATATAACAATAACTCCTTGCTGGCGATCGCTAGTTACAATGCTGGCCCCGGCAATGTCTCCAAATGGTTGCAAACTCTAACTACAAAAGATCCAGATGAGTTTGTTGAAGAAATTCCCTTTGATGAAACTAAAAACTATGTGCGGCAAGTATTTGGCAACTACTGGAATTATCTAAGGCTTTACAACCCGGAAATTTCTGGCATAGTGACAAAGTACTCGACTACACACCCACAACTGCCGACGCGATAATCTGAGAAAGTTATGAGTTGTGAGTGTTGAGTTCAAGCAATTTTTTAATTCAAAGTTCACAACTCATAGTGATATCTGTTTAACTAATTACTAATACGTATTACCTTTAATGCTAACTACGATGCTGGTACATTGAAGCTGGGCATAGGTAATAGCAAAGCCTGGTCAAAAGCATCACTTTTACCCAGGTTGACGATGTGCCATTATTGACAGTTAAAGCTGGTAAATAGGTTTGATGTGGGGGTGTGAGGTATTATTGGGGTCATTACGAACCCCAATAATTTATTAATCATCGTCTGTCTTGCCGTCAAAAATAGAAGGCCACCATTTGAACTCTGTAGAGTTTGGTAGTTTAGATGCAACAAATTTAAAAGGTTTCTCAATCGGAATATACTTTCCCCCACCACCATCCAACAATCCCCCACCAACCACACCCATTAGTTCTGAATCGTCAAGTTCTTCAATTTCTGGAGCTTGCAGGTTTTTGATTTCTATCGTTTTCATATTCATAAATCCTAATATCAGTTCAATAACAGGCTAGCAACTGTAACCAGCAAAATCAACGGAAACGCCAAAACATCATACCTTTCCCACCTTTCCCACTTTGCACTGGTACTGAAGATACAAGGTACTGAATATCTAAGTACAAATTTGGAATCGAAATTCTGTACACCCAAAAGATAAAAAGTTTATTAAATCTCTTAAATTCTTAGTCTAAACACCAATAGCTTGTCATGTGCTGGTAAGAGTGTTATTAAACACAATTTTTTGAGAGGCGATCGCTAATAGCTTGAGTTGATTACACCTGTGGCGTTAATATATCTTAATGTATTCAGTATTGCTTTTTTAGCGCCCCAATGGAGTTAACCTCAAAAGAATTTAAGTCAGAACTGATATTAGAAGTCCAAGCCTGCCTGCAATTAGCAGTTCCCTTGGTAATTACTCAAATATTAGAAGCGGGCATTCCTTTATTGGATGGGGTGATGATGGGCTTACTTAACAGCCAAGCTTTAGCTGCGGGTGCTTTAGGTGCTGTTACGTTTTCTACTCTAGCTTCCGTTTGTCGTTCTGTTCTTTCAGCCGCGGGTGTGAGTGTCGCCAATGCTTTTGGTGCAGGAAAGATAGACCAAGTGAGCCGTGCTACCGGTCAAGGAATTTGGTTAGCTGTGACGATGTGCTTACCTGTGATGTTTATCATTTGGCACTTTGACTATATCCTGCTGCTAACGGGTCAAGAAGAAAGCAATGTATTATTAGCTCAAACATATTTGCGGTCTATTGTTTGGGGTTTTCCGGCTGCCCTCGGTTTTTGTATCTTAAAAGAAGTTAGCTCTGCCCTCAATCGTCCCCAATTCTTAACTGTAATTACGGTAGCTGGACTATTATTAAATGCAGTTGCTAATTACATGCTAATGTTCGGTAAATTTGGTTTACCAGCCCTTGGTTTAGCCGGTATCGGTTGGGCAAGCACACTCATTTTTTGGCTTAATTTTATCGCTGCCGCCAGTTGGATTTGCTTTGATAACTATTTTAAAGACTATCAGCTTGATTGTGCTTTGCATCAGTTCGATAAAGATATGTTTATAGATATCTTCCAAACTGGATGGTTTTTGGGATTGCAGTATGGAGCAGAAATTGGAGTATTCACTGCCACAGCTTTACTGATGGGGTGGTTTGGAACAGAGACATTAGCAGCACATGAAATTACTGTCGAGACAGAAAGTTTTGTCGAAACAGTGTCTATAGGTATTTCCTATGCCGTCACGATGAGAGTAGGACAGTTGAGGGGACAAAACGATCTCAAGGGTGCAAGCAGAGCGGGATTAATCTGCATTGCCCTTGTCACTCCTTTTGTGAGTATTGTGGCACTAATTTTTTGGCTGTTTCCTAACTATATTGTGGCCATGTATTTGGACACCAGCAATCTAGATAATATTGAGATAGTTAAAACGGCAACTTCTTTCCTTGCTGCGGGGGCAATAGTCCAAATATTTTATTCTATTCAGACTATTGCTGCTGGTGCTTTAATCGGGTTGAAAGACACCAAAGTGCCAGTGTTAATTACTATGTTCGCTTACTGGATAGTAGGTCTAGGTGGGGGCTATCTGATGGCATTCACTTTCGGTTGGGGTGCTATAGGTTTATGGTTGGGTTTAGTACTAGGGCTACTTATGGGTGCAATGCTTTTAACTGGGCGTTTTTATCTTTTGACTTCTGAAATCGAGTCTGCTTGACTAAAAAGGTAAAAGGGCAAGGGGAAAGACTTATTGCAAGTTCTCACTCATCTTTCCTTGTCTCACCTGCCCCCTACCCTACGATAAAACGTATAGATTGTTACACAGCAATCGGGGAATAAAGCATAGAAGTAAGTGTAAGTGGGATAGGTAACTTAAGCACTAGTCGTGCATAGTATCAACAATGCCCACTTCTCATTACTAGTTAGAAGGTCTAAGTCTTTCCCGCCAAGATGGTTGTGACGATGAAGAACCTGAAGAACCAGAACTATTTGCAGGAGAGGACTCTCGCCGACTTCTTCTCGGCGGGGGTGAATCAGATTCTACTCTTCTAGAGCGTCGCCGTGGAGTAGATGATTCTGAGGAGGAGTTAGTAGAACTTGATTCGCTGCGATCGCGCCTTCTCCGTCTTGGGGTATAATCGCTCGATTGCTGTTCTTCTTGAGAATAGCTTCTCCTTCTTCTACGTCTGCCAGATGAACCACTGTCATCAGAATTTCTCGCACTTTCCCCTTCTGAGTCATCATCTTTAGAGGCAATAGAACGATTCAGGATTTGTTTGGGCTTGATGGACTGGGCTTTGATAGTGCCTTTGCGACCGTCTAACTTGGGTCGTTTGGGAAACTTTTCTACAGGCATCCCCTCTACCGCTTTTTCCATAAATTCGTGCCAAGTGTAAGCGGCACTACTACTACTGCCATAAGTGGGGCGGTTGTCGTCGTTACCTAGCCATACCCCTGTTACCATCTGAGGAATGTAGCCAATAAACCATAAATCGCGGGCTTCGTCGGAGGTGCCGGTTTTGCCTGCAACTGGTCTATTATCTAATTGAGCAGCACCGCCAGTTCCCGCTTCGACGACGTTGCGTAGCATCCAAGTCATGATGGCGGCACTGTCAGCGTCCAGAGCGCGTTTTGACTTGAAATTAGCTGACCAGATGACTTTGCCTTGGCGGTTGAGGATGCGGGTAATACCATGAGGTTCTGCGTGCAATCCCTGAGTCGCAAAACTGCCATAAGCGCTGGTTAACTCTAGCAGATTGACTTCATTTGAACCAAGAGCCAAGGAGTAGGTGGGTTTAAGTTCAGATTTTATCCCCATATCATGGGCAAGTTTAATCGTTGGTGTAAATCCCACATCAATCAACACCTTGACGGCAACAATATTAACAGAGCGGGTGAGGGCATCTCGGATGTTCATTGAACCCCGGAAGTTTTCACTATAGTTTTTTGGTTCATAGCCGTCTACGACAAAGGGCGCATCCTCGTAGCTATCGTAGGGGCTTTTGCCGGTAGCGATCGCAGTCGCATATACAAACCCTTTAAATGTCGATCCTGGCTGCCGTTGTGCCTGGGTAACTCGATTAAACTGGTTTTTACCAAAGTCTTTTCCCCCAACCATTGCCTTAATTTCACCGTTGCGGGGGTCTATGGCCACCATTGCCGCTTGCTTAAAGTTTTCCCAGCGTCCTTGATTTCGCAATGTTTTCGCAACTGCCTCTTCTGCCACCTTCTGCCAACTTGGATTGAGCGTGGTTTCTACTACTAAACCTCCATTTTTTAGCACGTCAGGAGAAACATACTTCGGCAATTCCTTTTGGATGTAACTGGTAAAGTAGGGTGATTCTACTTGCACTCGTTTGGGTAAACTGCTTTTGAGGGTTAATGGCTCCTGAATGGCTGCTTGCCTTTGCTCTGGTGTAATTACTTTATCTTCTTGCATCCGTAGCAATACTAAGTCACGCCGCCGTTTTGCCGCTTCGGGATTTTTGTCTGGGGCGTACAAGCTAGGAGCAGGAGCTAATCCCGCAATCGTTGCCATTTCCGCAAGGGAAAGTTGATCTGGCGTCTTACTAAAGTATACCCAGGCGGCATCTGCCACACCATAAGCTCCAGATCCCAAATAAACCAGATTTAGGTAACGCTCTAAAATCTGATCTTTGGTTAATTCTTGCTCCATTTTTTGGGCAAGGCGGACTTCCTTGAGTTTGCGCCAGATTGTCTGCTCTTGTTTCAAAAACAGAATCCGCGTTAGCTGTTGGGTGATGGTGCTACCACCTTCTACCACACCTTGCGATCGCAAATTATTCAAACCCGCTCTGGCAATACCTTGCGGATCGACTCCGTTGTGTTGTCTAAATCTTCTATCTTCTGAGGCGATGAAAGCTTTTTTTAAATTATCTGGTATTTGTTCTAGCTGTAGCTGTTCTCTAGTCGCTTCACCTTGTTGTTGTAATATAGTGCCATCAGCAGCTTTAATGGTCAGTGTTTGCTCTCGAAACACAGCATTCAGCTCGGACTGATCTGGCAAAGTCCGATCTATTAAACTGATGCCGTAGATGAAGGCAAGTATCCCACCACCAACACCCAAACCTGCCCAAAACCAGATGCGGCGATAGAGTGGTCTAGCGCCAGTTGCCCGATTGACCCTCATCTTAGATGGTAAAATTTTCATTTTGCTTAGTAACTGCCTCGTTTGCGCCAGATATGCTGGTGGTAAGCTCTCATTCGTTCCTCCTCGTCCAGAGTCACTCAAATTAGTTGGTCTTCGCTTGAACCAGGAGGTAAGCTTCCCCACGTCAGTTCCTCGCTCAAAGTAGTAAGCAATTATTATATAACCACCATCAATCAACTTTGGGGTTATAGCACTACCATTGTGTTAGTATAATATCCTATAAATAATTAACTGAATTCACTATAGAATAATGTTTTTTAAATTTGGTTAATTTAGTTTTGTAAAAAATGTTGCAGTTTTGATAAATACCGCGAATATAAAAGCTATTGACAAATATCCGCAAAGACAGCCCGAAAACGGCTTATTTCAGGAAAGTATAATGTCTACATCGGGCTACGACGAAGCAGAGCTAAGACGAAGCGCCGTTTCTCTTGGTAGTAATATTGGCGATTCCCAGAGAATTTTAGAAGCAGCTATAGAGACTTTAGCCCAAACGCCAGGTATTGTTTTAGAAGCCAAATCCCATTGGTATCAAACCAAAGCTGTCGGGCCACCACAGCCAGATTACCTCAACGGCTGCGTCACATTGCAGGTAGAAATACTCCCCCAGGAGTTATTAGAAATTTTGTTAGGGATTGAACAACAATTTGGGCGCGTGCGTCAGGAACGCTGGGGACCACGAACCCTAGATTTGGATTTGTTATTATATGATGACATTACTTTGGATACACCAAATCTCCAGATTCCCCACCCACGAATGCGGGATCGCGCCTTTGTGTTAGTCCCACTGGCAGAAATTGCCCCAGATTGGATAGAACCAGTTTCCGGGTGTGTTATTAAAGAGCTGCTGAAAGAGGTAGACTGTTCTGATGTAGATTTATGGATGGACAATTAAAATTACCATCCTTAAAAGCAGAAGAACACTGATTTTGCCTCTGTATTCACAGATAATCAGATTTTACTATGCCATTAGGTAGAGAATTACCACAACTGCTGAGACAACGCCTGTTTCATAAAGGACGCAAGTTTGATTTTGAAGTTAATCGCTTGCGTTTGCCGAATAAATCGGAAGGAGAATGGGAATGTATTCGTCACCCTGGCGGTGCGTTAGCTGTGCCAGTGACAGCGGAAGGTAAACTTATACTGGTGCGCCAGTACCGTTTTGCAATTCAGGGACGGATATTAGAATTTCCGGCGGGGACATTGGAAAAAAATGAACAGCCTTTAGAAACAATACAGCGTGAAATTGCCGAAGAAACTGGCTATAGTGCCCAAAAATGGGACAAATTAGGCGAATTTTTCCTAGCTCCTGGCTATTCTGATGAAATTATCTATGCTTTTCTGGCGCGAGATTTAGAAAAGCTGGAGACACCACCACCACAAGATGGAGACGAAGATATCGAAACTGTATTTATGACTCCTGAAGAATTAGAAAAAGCTATTCTGGAGGGAGAGTCGGTAGATGCTAAATCAGTTTCTAGCTTTTTTCTGGCGCGTCCGTTTTTAATTTAATACCCTTATGCTGTTAGAGTTAGCGATCGCAGATGCCTACGGTGCAGGCTTTGAATATGCAGACGAAACGATCGCTAACAACGATTTGAGTCGATACGTTGAACATCCGCGGTTTCGACTCAATCCTGGCAGCTACACCGACGACACCCAGATGAGTATTGCCATTGCAGAAGTGATTGTCGCTCAAGCACCGTGGACGCCAGAAGTTTTAGCCGATAGTTTTGTTAGAGCTTTTAAACGCGATCGAAGAGAAGGTTATGCTCGAAGATTCTACCATTTTCTACTAGAAATTCAGGATGGGGAAGAGTTTTTAACCAAAATTAACCCTGATAGTGACAAAAGTGGGGCGGCAATGCGTGCAGCGCCCATTGGCATCTATCTCACACCAGAAAAAGTCATTGAGGCAGCAACAATTCAAGCGGCAATTACCCACAATACAACCGATGGGATCAATGCTGCCGTTGCGGCTGCCTTAATGTCGCATTATTTCATCTATCGACTGGGAGCAAAACGCAAATTAGGACAGTTTCTGGAAAATTATGTATCTGGAGAGTGGAATAAACCGTGGGAAGGTAAAGTCAAGTCCAAAGGCTGGATGAGTGTCAGAGCAGCGATTACTGCGGTGATGCGTAATGACAGCATGAGCGAACTTTTACAAGATTGTATCGCTTTTACTGGGGATGTAGATACAGTAGCCGCGATCGCTTTGGCTGCTGGTTCTTGTAGCGAGGAAATTACTCAAGACATTCCTAATCATCTTGTCACTGGGTTAGAGAATGGAGCTTACGGTAGAGATTACCTCATCGAACTGGATAAGCAGTTAATGAGTTTGGTGGGTAAAAAGATCGGCTAAATCTAATACATCAGAGTAGCACTAGGTAATCTTAATTTTCTAATTTTGGAGCGAGTTGAGTTCAGATGCTCAAAAGGCTAGATTTTAGTGTTTAATTTTAAGTTAGATAATCGAAAGCATATTTCAAGCCAAATTGATGAATCATACTCTAGCTTCTACTTTAGGAGAACTACAAACAAAAATATATTGGCTACATGATGCTGAAAAATTTGCTGAATTGGCAGAAGCAGCAACTGAAATATATATTAAACTTGGATATGACCAACAAAAAGCAGAAAATGTTGGTCGTTTAATTAGTGAAGCCTATCAGTTATCTGATGATGCTGATTTATCATATAAGGCTGGAGAAATTGAAAAAGAAATAAAATTTTATAATCAAGTCAAAGATAAATTTATAGAGATTGAGGCTATATTAGGTCTACAAAAAAATATAGCCGAACATCAAACAAAATGGTGGATACATTTTCGCCATAGACAGAAACTTCAAGTTATATATCACCTGTTTTTGCAACATTTAAAACCTTTGGGTTTAAATTATTTATTTGCAGCTCTACTACTGACATATTATATGTTAAATATCGGCAAAGGTCATAATTTGCGCGATATAGAAATAACTCAAAAAAACGCTACAAAATATTGGATGCAATTATTGAAATGTAATGTTAGCAAATATCCATATTTAGGTTAATTTGGTGTTTTGTAAAATATTTAAAGAAGCAAAGCGTAGCATTTTGTAGAGAAAGTGATTTAATAAATGAAGGTTTTTGACGAATTGCGCGTAAATCGTGGTTTTGTTTGTATCGTTGCAGTTGACAACCACCTTTTTAAGGTTCTTACTCATTCCCTACGTAGTCAAGAAAGCTGAAAATTACTGTAATCCTCAAAGACTCAGCTAGTTTTAGTGTCAAATAGCTATTTGTTTAGTATTTAGCCGTCCTTCTATATTTGCAGATATATATCGAGAGCAACACTCTTATAGATAGAAACATATATTCCTTATATAGCCTAGTTTAAATATCAATTTATACCTTGTGTTCTTTCAAAAAAAGCTCCATGATTGATTGAGAAAGCCCATAACTATAGATTGGTTGGTTAATAACCATGCCAATATACTTCATAAATATTTCCGATTCATAACAAGAAAATATCTGATATTGATCTCAAATTTACTTAGATTGGAGTTTGATTAACTCATGCTAGAAGGATGGATTCAAATTGTATTAACGCTACTAATTGTAGTAGCAATTACTCCTGTTTTTGGGCGCTATATGGCGTGGGTCTATCTAGAGCAAAGTACTTTTCTCGATCCGATTTTGAATCCGGTTGAGCGAGTGCTTTATTCTTTGGTTGGCGTTAAAACCAAAGAAAATATGACTGGCTGGCAGTATGGACGGGCAATCTTATACAGTAACGTCGCAATGGGGTTACTGATTTTCTTCATCATCATTAATCAAGGATGGTTGCCATTAAATCCAACCAAGATAAATGCCCCAACTTGGGATACAGTGCTGCATACGACTATTTCTTTTATTACTAACACCAACCAACAGCACTATTCTGGTGAAACCTACATGAGCTATGGTAGCCAAATGTGGGGACTTGGTTATCACATGTTTACTTCTGCTGCTACTGGTTTAGCGGTGGGGATAGCCTTTATTCGGGGATTGACGGGTAGATCGTTGGGCAACTTTTATGTAGATTTAATTCGCTCGATTACCCGAATTTTACTGCCTATTTGTCTTGTCGGTGGCATTGTCTTAATGGCAGCTGGCGTTCCCGAAACTCTGGGGGGTGCAGTTGTATTTCCTACCTTGGAAGATCCGAATATTAGTCAGGCGATCGCTCGTGGCCCCGTTGCTCATTTTGAAATTATCAAACAATTAGGGGAAAATGGCGGCGGCTTTTTCGCCATCAACTCGGCACACCCCTTTGAAAATCCCAACGGATTTTCTAACTTGATTCAGATTGTCGCCATGCTTTCGATTCCTACATCCCTAATCTACACTTATGGGTTGTTTGCGAATAACACTAAGCAAGCTTGGTTAGTCTACGGTATGGTAGGCGTTCTCTATTTAGTATTTATCATCGTTACTGCCATTGGTGAATACAACGGCAATCCGGCTGTGAATGGAGTACTGGGTAGTCAGCAACCGAATTTAGAGGGTAAAGAAGTCCGGTTTGGTTGGGCGCAATCTGTGCTGTTTGCGGTAAGTACAACTGGCACGATGTGCGGCGCAGTCAACAGTTTACACGACTCTTTCATGCCCAACGGTGGTTTTATTACCCTTTCCAATATGTTCCTGCAAATTATTTGGGGTGGACAGGGGACAGGAACCGCTTATTTGTTCGCTTATCTGATTCTGGCTGTGTTCGCTACAGGGTTGATGGTGGGACGCACACCGGAATTTCTCGGACGCAAGATTGAGAAGCGCGAGGTTGTACTTGCTAGTTTCCTGATTTTGCTGGTTCACCCGATCGCAATTATGATTCCCGCAGGTATCGCCTTGGCGTTTCCCGATCAGCTATCAGGAATTAGTAATCCCGGCTTTCACGGCTTTGCTCAAGTTATCTATGAATATGCGTCCGCTGCTGCTAACAACGGTTCTGGCTTTGAAGGTTTAGGAGATTCACAACCGTCTCCTTTGGCGATCGCTACAGGTGCAAAAACCACTGCAACTGCTTTGTGGTGGAACTTAAGTACCTGCTTCAGTTTAATTGCAGGACGCTATATTCCCATCATCGGTTTGCTGTTTTTGGCAGATAGTATGTCTCGTAAGCAAGCTGTTCCATACACAACTGGTACATTGCGAACGGATACCGGGCTATTTACAGGCGTTACCGCAGGCGTGATTTTAATCCTGGGCGCACTTACATTCTTCCCAGTCTTAGCATTGGGGCCCATTGGTGAAGCTTTCTTTATTGCCAAAGGTATCGGCTAGGGAGTGGGGAGCGGAGGGGCAGGGGAGCAGGGGGGCAGAGGAGCGGAGGGGCAGGGGAGCAGAGGAGCAGAGGAGAGTTAGAACTCCGTTCATCGACCTCGGAACTCCGTTCATCGACCTCGGAACTCCGTTCATCGACCTCGGAACACCATTCATCAACTTCGGAACACCATTTATCGACCTCGGAACACCATTCATCGACCTCGGAACTCCATTCATCGACCTCGGAACTCCATTTATCGACCTCAGAACACCATTCATCGTCCTCGGAACACCATTCATCGACCTCGGAACTCCATTCATCGACCTCGGAACTCCATTCATCGACCTCGGAACTCCATTTATCGACCTCGGAACTCCATTCATCGACCTCGGAACTCCATTCATCGACCTTGGAACTCCATTCATCCACTTCGGAACACCATTCATCGACCTCAGAACTCCGTTCATAGACTTCAAAGACTCATGCTCAAAATTTAATGTATGCCAATTACTACTGATTCTCCCTCCTCCCGTATTCCATCTGGAACTCGTGACTCGCGCAAACACACTCCCAAAACAGATATGCGGGGACTTTACCAGAGAGCAATTCGTGAGTCATTTATTAAGCTCGATCCGCGAATTACTGTCAGAAACCCAGTTATGTTTGTTGTTTGGGTAGGGACAATTGTCACCTTGCTTGTTACCTTAAACCCAAATCTGTTTGGCACAATCCAGGCAGATATTAACCAACAACGCGTCTTAAACGGGTTGATTACCTTTATTCTCTTTTTCACCCTCGTTTTTGCCAACTTTGCCGAAGCCGTAGCTGAAGGACGCGGTAAAGCACAAGCTGATTCACTGCGATCGACGCGATCGGATACTGTTGCCAACAAAATCCTCCCCGATGGTTCGATAGTAAAAGTCAATTCTACAGAACTGCGGCGGGGCGATTTGGTAAAAGTCAGTGCCAATAATATGATTCCCGCCGATGGAGATGTCATTAAAGGCATCGGCTCGGTGGATGAGTCGGCAATTACTGGGGAATCTGCCCCGGTATTGAAGCAACCAGGTACAGATATTGCGAGTTCGGTGACAGGCGGTACACGCTTACTCTCTGATGAGTTGACAATTCGCATTAGTGCCGATCCCGGTCAAGGCTTTATCGATCGCATGATTGCTTTGGTAGAAGGAGCAGAACGCAGCAAAACTCCCAACGAGATTGCTTTGACGGTATTGTTGGCAGTGTTAACGCAAGTGTTCTTAATTGTGGTGGCGACAATGCCTCCCTTCGTGGGCTACATCGCTAGCTTTATCAGCACAGCCTTTGGAGTTGAGGCGGGAAACAGTTTGCGGGCGGGTGCTAGCGTTGCTATTCTCATCTCGCTCTTGGTAGCATTAATTCCCACAACTATCGGTGGTTTACTCAGTGCGATCGGTATCGCCGGGATGGATCGGGTTGCTCAATTTAACGTCATTGCGACCTCTGGTCGAGCGGTAGAAGCTTGCGGTGACATCAACACCTTGGTGCTGGATAAGACAGGCACAATCACCTTGGGGAATCGGATGGCTGATGAGTTTATTCCCTTGGATAATCACTCAATCATAGATGTGGCACGAGTCTCCCTAGCTGCTAGCTTGTTTGACGAAACGCCAGAGGGCAAATCGATTGTGATTTTAGCAGAAAAGTCCCAGGCTGGGGTAGACTTTAACATTGATAAAGCCGAAGGTGTAGAATTTTCCGCCAAAACCCGGATGAGTGGCACGAATCTACCCGATGGCAAACAAATTCGCAAAGGTGCGGTAGATGCCATTAAGGGATTTGTCCGTTCCCGTGGCGGTAACGTTCCTGATGATATAGATGCAGCTTATGAGCGAGTTTCCCGATTAGGCGGTACACCCTTAGCTGTTTGCCAAGATGACAAAATTTATGGTGTTATCTATCTCAAAGATATTGTCAAACCCGGTTTGCGGGAGCGATTTGACCAACTCCGCCGCATGGGTGTTCGCACGATCATGCTCACAGGTGACAATCGAATTACCGCTTCGGTGATTGCCGAGGAAGCTGGGGTGGATGATTTCATTGCCGAAGCGACTCCAGAAGACAAAATTGAAGTAATTCGCTCGGAACAATCCCAGGGTAAACTGGTGGCAATGACTGGGGATGGTACTAATGATGCGCCTGCTTTGGCTCAAGCAAATGTGGGTGTGGCGATGAATTCGGGGACGCAAGCTGCCAAAGAAGCTGCTAACATGGTGGACTTAGACTCAGATCCCACGAAGCTAATTGACTTAGTAACCATCGGTAAACAGTTGCTAATTACTCGTGGGGCCTTGACAACATTCTCCATCGCTAACGATATTGCCAAGTATTTTGCGATCATTCCCACAATCTTTGCCGCTGCTGGAATCGGCGCACTTAATATTATGGGATTAAAGAGTGCCCAATCTGCGATCGTCTCGGCGCTGATTTACAATGCCTTAATTATTCCGGCACTAATTCCGCTAGCACTCAGAGGGGTGAAGTTTTTACCTTTAACAGCAGATCAACTGCTACGTCGTAACATCTTGATCTTTGGTCTTGGCGGTATCGTTGCTCCCTTCATTGCCATCAAACTGATAGATATTATCCTACCTTTGTCTTAATTTACTATGAAACCTATTCAGATCCGCCGCGCGATTGCTACATCCCAAGTATTAGAAGAAATAACTGAAATCTGGTGTCAATGGCGTAGACAAAAGCTACCACTGTATTTATTCTTGGCGATGTCTTTCAACCTAGTGGTTGCACCTATGGTCTATGCAGCTACTGGTGAAGAACTTTCCCGCAGTCAATCTTGGGGATTGGGATTGTTAGGACTGACGACACTAGGGCTTTCTATCTATTTATTTTTTGTAATGTTTGTACCGGAGAAATTCTAATGAGTTTTGCACGTGAAGCTGGTAGAGCTGTTCGGTCTACCTTAGTACTCTGGGTTATTGGAGCGATTATTTATCCTTTTGCGATGATTGCCATTGGGCAGATTGTGTTTCCGTTTCAAGCAAACGGTAGTCTCCTGAAAAATGCTACAGGTCAAGTTGTCGGTTCTGCTTTGATTGGTCAACCTTTTAGTAGCGATCGCTATTTTAACAGCCGTCCCAGTACTACGAGTTACAGCACAGCCGATCCCAAAAAAGATGATGCGGGAGTTTTGCAAACTGGAGTTTCCGGTGCTAGTAACTTGGCTCCCAGTAATCCCACATTAATGGAACGCATCAAAGGTAAAGATGACCCAGACCCCAGCAAAAAAGTTGAAGGTGACTTCAATCGTCTGAAAAAAGCGGGTGTGCAGCCGACTGGCGATTTAGTTTACACCTCTGGTTCCAGCCTTGACCCGCATATTACCCCGGAAGCTGCGATCGCGCAAATTGCACGAGTAGCCAAGACGCGAGGAGTTCAACCGAACCAACTCGAAACTTTAATTTCTCAAAACACCGACGGGCGCTTTCTTGGCATCTTTGGCGAGCCTGGAGTTAATGTGTTAAAGCTGAATTTAGCTCTGGATAAGATTAAGGGATAAAGGCTTGAGAGAGTGCTGCTGATTCTTGCTATGCCTCCTATTCGGAATAGTTATCTATAGTAATCCTTAATGATTACTTAAAATCTAAATGTTTGATTCTCGACTTAATTTAATAAGCCGAGAATCTGCTTTTTAGTAGGTATATATAAAACCTATATCTCTCAACATATACCTGTCTAGATAATTAATAAACACATCCTTGATTTACTTAATACATTTTATATATCTTCAAAATATATCTCTGCAACAGCAGATTTTCCTCGTAAAGTATTGGACAATACTATTAGAGTTAAAAAACATTTTGTTTGTGTTGAAAAATAAAAAAGCTTTAGAACCAAGCCTGTTTGGTGTTTTTATCGAAGATAATAGCGTTTACTGTGGCATTAATTTAAGTGATATTAAGTTGCCGAATAAATGCGTTTTTCTAGGAGTTTTAAGAGAGACTCAAGTCATTTCAGCAACAGATAATCCTAGTATTTTCGCCGGAGATTACATTTTAGCAATAGCAACCCATCCCATGATGGTTCCCGCTCTCAAAGTGACTCTTAAAAAAATCCATTCTGTTTACTATTCCCTGAATAGTTGCTTATTGGAAGCTCGACTAACAGACAGCCAATCTGTTAATTCAGATTACTCAGATTTATCAAGTACTTTCAATTCCACATATTATTAAACAGATGAATATTTCCCGAATAAAGGCAGAAGGCAGGTCGAGTTTGCGACAAGAGTAAGAAGATATATTTTTGCCTCCTGCCTCGAATGGCACGCTTGTTAATCGCAAAGCCCTGATCTAACAAGATTTTTGAGTGTGGGGAGTGTGGGGAGAAAGAGGAGAAATTGAATAACTGCATATCAACAAATGCTGCATTGCCTCCCCATCCTCCCACACCTCCCACACCCTGCCAGCAAGGAGGTTTCAGCTTTTCAAGTGTGCCATTCCCTCCTGCCTCCTTAACTTTACTAAATCTGAGTTCGACTAACTAAAGGTTATTAATATGCATACTTCGGAGCTTTTCCGACTTTATGTATCCGCCCAAAAAAGTGTTCATCAGTCCACCCTGATTGAAGCTAATTTGTCTAAGACAACACATAGTAACAGCAAACCACATGACGGAGACATTCCCTTTTTAGCAGTGTTTTTAGCTCACATTTCCTTCATGTTAGTTTGGGCAATTGTTGTTTTTCTCGTTTCATCTGTCTGCAAGGCACTAGAAGATCCCCCAGAAAATGCGGCACAAGATAAAGACGAAATAGTAAGCATCAAACATTTAGAGCAACATACCTGTAAAAAATGCCAATTTTTTAACAATAACTATTTCCTAAAGTGTGCAGTACATCCTACTACTGCTCTCACAAAACAAGCACTCAATTGTTCTGACTACAGCCCGAAATAGGTGAGTTTCTCACTATATATAATTCTCATGTAGCTGTAATCAGAGCAATGCCGTGTTAACCTGACAACCTTTAAACAAAGTTTGAAGCTTGAAAACTTCATTTGAAAAACCCAAACAAGTTTTATGAAACAAAAAGAAACAGTATTTGTTATTCCGACTCATCGACTGAGAGATGTAGCACAGACCATCGAAAAGTATGATGAGAATTTTTGGGCAAATGGTCATGCTTTAAAAATTATCGTCTTCGATGATTCTACCATTGCCAACCATGAGAAATATTATCCGCTTTTAGAGCAGACTAAGACAGTCAATGACGTGTTTTATGTTGGGCCACAACAGAAAGAGCAATTTATTACATTTTTAAACGAAAGACTGCGCGATCGCAAGCTAGAATCACTAGTCAAAAACTTATTCCGACCTAGTTATGGCGGAAATCGCAACTTCACGCTGATGTATACCCTTGGACATTTAATGGTTAGTGCAGATGACGATATGCGCCCAGATGCATTAATTGAAACTAGCCCAGAATCTTTATCAGGTGATGAAATATGTCGAGGAAAATTAATCAAGTCTAGCCAACAAGGTGGCTACGTCCATAAATCTTTTGACTTACTCACGGCTTTTGGTGATGTTCTAGGTCAAAAAGCCAGTCATGTACCAGAAAACTTCGAGGCTGGAGAATTAGTCCTTGATACAGCAATGGATTTAGAAACTAATACAACTAAAGGTTACTTTCGAGAAAATAGCCTTTTATTACAACAGGGGAGAGTATTGAATAATGCGATCGTTAAGATTGCCCAAACTTTTCGCACAGGAACTAATGATATCGATACACTTGATTTTATTCACATGTATCTCAATGATGAAAATCAAATTAGTCCAAATGATCTGAATGATTTTTATATTCTTACCAATTTTCGACCCGTTATTACTAACAAAAACTGGAGAATGGATTGTGGAGTCGCTGGATATGATAATCAGCTAGGTTTACCACCATTTTTTCCCACTCGACTCAGGTTTGAAGATTATATTTATAGAATTTGGATACAGCAAGAAGGGATTGTGGCTGCACACGTTGATGCTGTCCAAAACCACATTAGAAATAACTATATGCGTAATCCTTTAGCTAGCGAACTATTTAATGAAGAAATATGTAGCTTGCTGAAAAAGAAGATTAAAAGCAGTGTTTATCATCTTGATGATTTGGGAATCAAGTTTGATTACTCTGGTGAAGTCACTTTACAAGACTCTGAGGAAATCCTGGAAAAAATCGCTGCTATCCACAGACAGGTCATCAAAGCCTCAATATCTGCCCAGAATGAAGAACGTAAACTGTCTCTTCAATTATTTGCTGAGAATTTATCGAGAGTATTTTATGGATTTGAACCAGACTTTTTTCAGCAAAATGTTTCCAGAATTATCGATGATGTCATTAGCCAATTTCACGGTTCTCTAGAAATATGGCCAACTCTAGTGGAAATCTGTTACTTTTACAAAGACAAAAAAGATTTACCACAAATTAGGGTAAAAAACAAGAAGGTAAAGTCTAGAAATGGCACAAAATCGAGCGACATTCTCGTATAAATGCGACCTTTGGCAAACAAGCTATCATTCATCCGGGAAAATGTTCTCAAACCCTTTCTTTTTGAAGATGCGCCTATAGAACTTAAGCCAAATTACAACATCTAGAGGCAATTCATGAATTGCCTCTAGATGAATAAAGCACAGCCTCACATAGAATTGTTACGATCTAGGTGCTATTCTAGATGCAAAAACCTTCTATGTGCTAGCTAATGGACTATGTATGCAAACGCTAATTATTGATAACTATGACTCTTATACATTTAATCTTTACCAGATGATTGCCGAGGTAAATGGGGAACTACCTCTAGTAATTTATAACGATCGGCTTAATTGGGATGAATTGAAAGAAATTGCATTTGATAACATTGTGATTTCACCTGGCCCCGGTCGTCCAGAAAGGTCAGAAGATTTTGGAGTCTGCCGCCAAATAATTGAGAATGTGGATGTGCCCTTGCTAGGAGTTTGTCTAGGGCATCAAGGACTTGGCTACTTATATGGTGGAAGAGTGATTCATGCACCGGAAGTTCGACACGGCAGACTCAGTAAAATTTATCATAATAATTCAGAATTATTTCAAGGTATTCCTAATCAGTTTTCTGTGGTGCGCTATCACTCGTTGTTAGTTGCTGATGAACTACCTGAGTGTCTAGAAAAAATTGCTTGGACTGAAGAAGGATTGGTGATGGGATTGCGTCATCTGCATCTACCTTTTTGGGGTGTACAATTTCACCCAGAGTCTATTTGTACAGAATATGGGCAAAGATTACTAGAAAACTTTCGAGGTGCGCCGAAAATCCGCACCATGCAAATTATTGATCGCTTAGAACAAGAGGCGCGAGGAGTCTATTCAGGTGCGATCGGTTTTTTGGGGTTGAATGATTCAGCCGATTTGAATATTGTGATTCGGACTGCTGTTTTGACTCCCAATCAAACCTCTATTGGTATTGGTGGCGGAATTATAGCCCTTTCTGAGCCTGAGATGGAGTTTCAGGAAACGCTGCTTAAAGCCAAAGCCTTAATCGACGCTCTGCTTCTGACGATACACGGAACATCTGAACCAGATGTGTATCCCATTCTGGGATTAGAAGCAATAACTGCTGATAGTTATGAAAAATTATCTGCCTAAATCAAAGACTTAAATAAAGATGGAGATGTGTTTGAGGATAGCTATCTCGACACAAAACTGGCTACTATTAAAGATTATTTACACTAACATTTATATCCAAATCCCCTTGGATAAAGATTTTTGGTACTGATTTTCAACCTGTAGAGACGCGTTAGTGCAGCGGTAAGAAGTAAAATTTTGTGTCTTTACTAAGGATTTTGGGCTTAACTGAACAGTATTGATTTATCCGACATTCGGCAGGTTGGAGGTTCAAAATAATTAATAATCAATAATTACTAATTTATCAGCAAAACCCCATATAGAAATACGCTTCCTTGATTCAGGAATAAATTTAAAGATAAAAAGCAACTAACGCAAATCAGCCTTAAAAACAAGAAGCTCAAGTCCATCAATAGCACAAAAACGACCGAAATTCCCTTATTATAAACTCAACCTTTGGCAAATAAGATATCTGCAAAACTTGACAATTCCCGATCTGGAAAAATTTTCTTAGACATATAGCTTAGGTAACAGCAATCTGATAAGATTCCCAACAAGTAGAATAATCACTTGTTCTCTTTTTCTTGAACCAACTGATTTTGGTTATTTTTTGGAAAAGGAAAATAAAAATGTCTCATCTATTGTGGAAAACTCTGGTACTAAGTCCAGTAGTTTTGGGAGTGACGGTGTTGGTTTCCGCTAAGGCTATGGCTGCTGCTGAAGATACAAAGCCAATAGCTGCTAATGCTTCAATATTCATTCAAACAGAGCAACCAAAAGTTAATCAGCAATTGGTTGCTCAAAAGACTGATGAAAATAAGGTTTTAGAAGAGGTTAATCGCTACAGCAACGAAGGCAAGAACCAGAATTCACTGTCTCAAGTCACATCAGTTTCTCAATTTTCTGATGTACAGCCGACTGATTGGGCATTTCAAGCTTTGCAATCCCTGGTTGAGCGCTACGGTTGTATTGCTGGATACCCAAATTCTACTTACCGTGGCAATCGGGCACTGACTCGTTATGAGTTTGCCGCAGGTTTAAATGCTTGTTTAGATCGAGTTAATGAACTGATTGCGACAGCAACTGCTGACTTGGTGACAAAACAGGATTTGGCGACTCTCCAGCGTTTGCAAGAGGAATTCTCGGCAGAACTGGCAACTCTACGCGGTCGAGTAGATTCTGTAGAAGCACGGACTGCGGAACTTGAAGCTAATCAGTTTTCTACTACCACAAAATTGGTGGGTGAAGCCATTTTTGTCGTTACTGATATTTTTGGCAATAATAGTGGTGATGCCAATAATACTGTTTTCCAAGATAGGGTACGTTTAGACTTGCAAACCAGCTTCACGGGTAAAGACGTTTTACACACCCGTCTTGCAGCCGGGAATGCACTAGCCTTTACTCAAGTAGGGGATGGTGGTGGTGCTATCGATACTGCTGAAGGTACGCAAACATTTCAACTCGGCAGCACTAGTAACAACAGTGTCATTATTGACTGGCTGGCGTATTACGTACCCATAGGCCCAGCCCAAGTCTACTTTGCGGGCACCGGAGGTATTCATAGCGATTATGTTGCCACTAATAACCCTTACTTTGAGGATTTTGATGGCGGTAATGGTGCTTTGTCTACCTTTGCTTCTGAAAGTCCGATTTATCGCATTGGTGGTGGTGCCGGTGCGGCACTAACTTTACCCTTTGGTAAGGGTGGCAATTTTTTCAAACCAAGTTCACTGACTATAGGCTACTTGGCATCAAATGCTAATAATCCTGGGGCAAATCAAGGTTTGTTAGAGGGTAACTATGCAGCCTTGGGACAATTGAACTTTAGTGTTGGCGATCGCTTATCTATAGCTGCTACCTACGTTCACGGTTATCATGGTGCTGGGGGTGGTAATTTATTCGATCTAGGTGGTGGTTTGGGTAGTACTAACCGCGTCGTAGGTACTGGTCAAGCTAACACTCTAACTACCCTAAACGGATCTTCCAGTAATTCTTACGGTATAGAAGCAGCTTTCAGACCCAGCGACAAACTGTCAGTCAGTGGCTTCGTTTCTTACCACGATATCACAGGCTTTGGTGCTGGTGATGATTATGAAGCTTGGAGCTACGGTCTTGGGGTAGCCTTACCTGACTTCGGTAAAAAGGGTAACGTTTTAGGGATTTTTGCAGGTGCTGAACCTTATGCCTTTAACCGAGGCGGAGCTTTTGCTGGTACTGGTAATGATATACCTTATCACTTTGAAGGCTTTTACAAGTATCGCGTGTCAGATAATATCTCAATCACCCCTGGCGTAATCTGGTTGACCTCTCCTGGTCAAAACAGCAATAACGATGATGCAATTATCGGTACGCTGAGAACAACTTTCACCTTCTAAAAGTTTACGCAATTTGCTTTAGGGACGCATAACTATGCGTCCCTTTTGACTTCCGCCTTGCGGTACTGGGAATCTTTTTCAGGCGTTGCTGAATCAAGGGATGATTTTTGTAGGGTGGGCGACACGAGCGCCCTGAAATACAAGGGACGGGCAAGATGCCCATCCCACAAAAATAGCAAAATCATCCCGCAAATATGCAACGCCCTTTTTCAAAGCCAATTACCGATCGCAACCATTGGTGCCCAATATGCAGGATGATCGTACATGGGATTGACACCTTCAGATGGCGGTAATTTCTTAGCATGAATCATTCTGATTTGAGCGGTTTGTAAAGCCTCGGCAATACTCATGCCAGTATTGCGATAGTTGGTGTAAAATGTTTTGACTAGTTCGGATGTCGATTGATCGGTAACACTCCACAAAGATGCGATCGCAGTTTTAACTCCAACTTGTAATGCAACTCCAGCTAATCCTAGTGTGGCACGGTCATCGCCAACTGCGGTTTCACAGGCAGTTAGTGTGAGTAATTCGACGCTATCTGATTTACTGTTGAGGTTTCGCAGTGAGTTTTCTAATTGGCTAATGGTAAGTTTTTGGTTTTTCCCGGTGACAATGAAGGTGTCTTCAGGAATAATCCCAAATTGAGCGTGACTAGCTATGTGAACAATGGGATATGTGGTTTTATCAAGTGTTTGCTGAAAACTTTCGGCGAGAAAATTATCGTCAATTAGGGGGGTATGATTGGGGAATATACTTTCAACTGCACTGACTTCATCGGGAACCGCAAAAAGCTGTTCAAAAGTCTTGCCGTCGATAGTGGCTTCTTTTGTCAAACCCAAAATTAACGCCTTTTGCGTACTGCGATCGCGTAGTTTAGGTGTGTTAAGTCGTAAACTGGGAGTTGTGGCAACCGCGTAGGTTTCAACTAAATATTTATTGAGTTTGCTGTCATAAAGTGCCGCCATTGGAATGCTACGCAAAAACCCATCCTGAATAAATACCAGAGTTTTGACTTTCTCCGGTTTGATATCCTCAGCAAAGGGGCGAATTATCCAATCATAAAGCTGTGATGCAATTGTTGTATCGTAGTTAATTTCTTCTCTTTTAACTAGTCCGGTGCGAAACTCGGCAATTTTTTTCTGTAAAGTATCGCTGCTAACTACTTTGTCACCTTGTTGATTGGGGTCTTCAATCCACTTAAATTTAGTTGCTTGATTGGGTAACTGCAATAATATCCCGGTTTTGCCATCTAAAATTATTGAACTCAAAAAGCCAGTATTCTTAAACGCTACACTATTATCTTCGAGAAGTTCGCCCACCTGTTTGGGATTCAACCCGCTCAAAATGCAATCATTGCCAAAATAATTCTGTAATTCTGCAAGTTTCAACGCATCGATGGTGTTAACTACTTTCGATAGTTCCTTCGCACGTCCTTCGTCTGCAATTGCCCCAACTCCTAGCAAATCGAGCCGCGACTGTGCCAATGTCCGGTATAGTGGTCGAACAACATCACGGAAATCAAACTGTACATCCCGTTCGGCAGTCAAAATATCCTGGCGGATATCTTCTAAGGTATCAAATGCTCGTTGATAAGATGCGATCGCTTCTTCTTGTCGATTCTGTTTATCTAAAATCCGTCCGGCTTGCCACTCCCACAAATACAAGCTATCTTTTGCACTCAACTTGCTGTCTGCTGCGATGATAGCAGCTTGGGTATATTTTAATGCTTTTTCATTCTTTAATGCTTTTTCATTATCTGGGCTACATTCCCAGAAATGGCCCAAAGCACCATTAGAAAATGAAATTAGACGATTATCTTGTAATTTTTTACTTGTTAATACTGAGTTTTCAAGCAAATTTAATGCTTCGTTGTCACCAGATAAAACCAGCCCAGTTGGACAGTAGGTAAAGGGTGAAGTTCCTTTAGCATCGTGCTGCAAGTATGCTAAATCAATTGCCCCATAGACTTTTGTGGCTGAATCGGGCAACTCTTCGAGAACTTCTAAAGCATCTTTAATTGTTGTGTTAAACTCCCCATCGTTAATAAATTTGCTCTGATTTGTCTGGGAACCCAACTGAATTAAATTTAATAATCCCCGCATCTCTGCTAAAGGTTGTTTTTCATTGCGGGCGAACTTTATACTATCCTGAAAATATTGATAAGCTCTGTCGTAATCTTCTTGTGACTTTTTAGTAAATTCCTTTTCTTTACTAAAAATCCCAGCTTTATTTGCAGAATCTGCTTGTAACTCTCGTAATTGACCGCGACTTTTGTAAGCATTGCCCAAACTATTAAACACCAAAAATTTAGATTCTGGACTAACTTGTTGGGCTGTGTCTAAATACTTAATTGCTTGGTCGTAACTTCCGATTAAGCGATATGCTTCACCAAGAATACCCAAAGCCGCAACCTGACCGCGTTTATCGTTGTATTTGGTGGCGATTTGTTCAGCACTTTCTGGAGTGCATTTTATTTCCTGACTTGGTTGATTTTCGGAGCTTTTCGACTTATCTACTAATTTGCCACACAAAAGTGCGATCGCTTTGCGAGGTTGTCCCAAATTGCTGTAAACTTGGGCAAGTTCTGACTGCATTCGTCCGACTTGCTGGATGTTTCCCACAGCCCCATAGTCACGAATTGCTGCTGACAAGGACTCAATAGCTTCTTTGTTTTGTCCTAGTTGTTGATAGACACGCGCCAAATTTTCATTTACAACCGCAGCATCTGATGGATTATTTTTATACTGATTTAATGCCTCTTGCCAGTGTTTTACCGCATTCGGAAAATTTCCGGCATCATAGTCTTTAATTCCTTGTTCAACCAGTAAACTAGCATTTTGAGTTTGTGCAGATACGACTTGTCCAAACAATAAACAGATTACGAGGGTTGCTAAAAATAATACTTTGAGAAATTGATGACGGTTTAGTTTTTGGTGTTGCTGTGTGAAGAAATGAATTAACCTTACGCAAAGCGCGAACGGTAGTTGCAAAGGCTTAAAGAGTAAGAATTTGAGATATTTTTTTGGGGATTTCATCTTTAATTTAGCCATTTTAATAAGTTATTTTTATACAGGCTATTTGGCGATCGCCAGTTATTCCCAGCTAATTGATAAAGGGAATATTTATGTGTATGTGATTTTTATTTTTAAATTACCAGAAATAGGCATCGAAAACTGAGCTTTGGGAAAGTGTGCAGTTTTGTGCAAAATCGCACGCATAATCATGCGATCGCACGATACAAAATTATGCAACTATATTTGCATTAAAGGTGGATGTATTAGCCAGTCGTTTACCTGATTGTAAGTTTTATTTTAATTTGTCCAAAGTAAATTAGTTATGAATCAAGCAGCTCATCTGGTAAAAGCCAGTATTAAAAATATTCTTTTTTTATGCCTAATATCGATTGCATTTAGCCAAGCATCGCCAGCGAAAGCACAAATCACACCCGATAACACACTCGGTGCAGAAGCTTCTCAACTCAATCAAAATCAGATAATTAATGGGGCACTGGGCGACAAAATTAACGGTGGTGCAACACGCGGCAACAATCTTTTTCATAGTTTCAGCGAGTTTAATATCCAAGATCGGCAACGTGTGTATTTTGCCAACCCCAGTAGTATAGAAAATATATTGACACGGATAACAGGTGGGAATGCGTCGAATATTTTTGGGACATTGGGAGTTAATGGTACAGCAAATTTGTTTTTGATTAATCCTAATGGAATTTTATTTGGGCAGAATGCGCGGTTAGATGTGCAGGGGAGTTTTGTCGGGACAACAGCCAATGGAGTACAGTTTGGGAATCAGGGTATTTTCAGTGCCACCAATCCCAAAGCACCACCATTGTTGACGATTCAACCTTCAGCGTTGTGGTTTAATCAGCTAAATCTTGGTGCAGGGATTCAAAATAACTCAATTGCACCAGCAGGAATAGATTCATCTGGGGTTAGTCGGTTTGGCTTACGAGTAGGAGATGGTAAAAGTTTGCTGCTAGTGGGCGGTAATGTCAGCATGGATGGTGGGCAATTATTTGCTTCTGGTGGGAGAGTGGAGTTAGGAGGGTTAGCAGAACCTGGAAATATTAATCTTGTTTTCAATAGTGATAATCTCAGCTTGAAATTTCCTCTTGATGTGACTCGTGCTTCTGTATCGCTTACCAATCAAGCGCATGTGTTTGTGGCTGGGGCTGGTGGCGGTGATATTGCTATCAATGCCCGAAATATAGAGATATTAGGCGGAAGTGTTCTTTCTGCTGGTATTGGGGCGGGTTTGGGGACACCTGAGACTGTTGCAGGGGATATTATCCTAAATGCTACCGGAGAAATCAAAGTTGCTGGTTTTGAGAGCGGGATTAGCAATCTAGTGCGTTTGGGAGCAAAAGGTAAAGGAGGCAACATTACCATCGATTCTGGTGACTTCTCTCTAAGCGATGACGCTCAACTTTCTACCTCAACTTATGGACAGGGGAATGCGGGGAATGTGACAGTGAGTGCAAGAAATGCTGTTTTCCTTGCTAATGCTGGCATCGCGAGCATAGTGAGAGCCGAAAGTATCGGTAATGGTGGCAATATCGACATCAATGCTGCAACCCTGTCACTCACTGATGGTGCTCAACTGTTAACCATTACTAGTAGTGCAGTTGATACCCAACCAGCAGGAAGAGGGGATGCAGGCAATATCAATCTGAAAGTAACAGGTGCTGTTGATATTGCTGGGCAGAAAAACGGTATTGAAAGTGGTATTCGCAGCAGTGTGGACACAGGAGGGGTTGGCAATGGGGGTAACATTACCATCGATTCTGGTTCATTCTCGTTACGCGATCGTGCTTTACTTACTACCTTAACTTTAGGAGAGGGGAATGCAGGGAATGTGACAGTGGGTGCAAAAAATGCTATTTCCCTTGCAGATAATGCTTACATCCTCAGCGTGGTAGAAGCCGGAGGTATGGGTAAAGGTGGCAATATCGACATCAATGCTGCAACCCTGTCACTCAGTGATGGCGCTCAACTGCTAACTATTACTCGTGAAGCATCTGATACCCAACCAGCGGGAAGAGGGGATGCAGGCAATGTTAACGTGAAAGTAACAGGTGCTGTTGATATTGCTGGGCAGAAAAACGGTAATCCCAGTTGGATTGGCACCCTTGTGAAGACAGGAGGGGTTGGCAATGGGGGTAATATTACCATTGATTCTGGTTCTTTCTCACTCCGCGATCGCGCTCAACTTTCTGCCTCAACTTCAGGAGTGGGGAATGCGGGGAATGTGACAGTGGGTGTAAAAGATGCTGTCTCCCTTGCCAGTAATGCTTATATCTTCAGCACCGTGGAAGCCGGAGGTGTAGGTAAGGGTGGCAATATCGACATTCATGCAGTAACGTTGTCACTCAGTGATGGCGCTCAACTGCTAACTATTACTCGTGAAGCATCTAATACCGAACCAGCAGGAAGAGGGGATGCAGGCAATGTTAACGTTAAGGTAACAGGTGCTGTTGATATTGCTGGGGGAAAAAACGGTATTCAAAGTGGGATTCGCAGCAATGTGCAAACGGGGACTGTTAGGAACGGAGGTAACATTTTCATCGATTCTGGTTCATTCTCATTACGCGATCGCGCTCAACTTTCTGCCTCAACTTCAGGAGTGGGGAATGCGGGGAATGTGACAGTGAGGGCAAAAGATGCTGTTTCCCTTGCAAATAATGCTGCCATCCTGAGCGCAGTGGAAGCAGGAGGAGTTGGCAATGGGGGTAACATTATCATCGATTCTGGTTCATTCTCATTACGCGATCGCGCTCAACTTTCGGCTTCAACTTTTGGACAGGGGAATGCGGGTAATATGACAGTGAGTGCAAAAGATGCTGTTTCCCTTGCAAATAATGCTGCCATCCTCAGCACAGTGCAAGCAGGAGGTGTGGGTAAAGGTGGCAATATCGAAATCAATGCTGCAACGCTGTCACTTACTGATGGTGCTCAACTGTTAACCATTACTCGTGGTGCATCTGATAACCAACCAGCAGGAAGAGGGGATGCAGGTAATGTCAATATTTTGGTAACAGGTCCTGTTAATATTGCTGGGGAGAAAAACGGTTTGAAGAGTGCGATTTTTAGCAGTGTGGGCACAGGAGGAGTTGGCAATGGGGGTAACATTATCATCAATTCTGGTGACTTCTCTCTAAGCGATCGCGCTCAACTTTCTGCCTCAACTTCAGGAGTGGGGAATGCGGGGAATGTAACAGTGGGTGCAAAAAATACTGTTTCCCTTACAGGTCAACCAACTGCTATCTTCAGCGTAGTGGGCACAGGAGGAGTTGGCAATGGGGGTAACATTATCATCGATTCTGGTTCATTCTCATTACGCGATCGCGCTCAACTTTCTGCCTCAACTTTTGGAGTGGGGAATGCGGGGAATGTGACAGTGAGTGCAAAAGATGCTGTTTCCCTTGCAGATAATGCTGCTATCCTCAGCACAGTGCAAGTAGGAGGTGTGGGTAAAGGTGGCAATATCGACATCAATGCTGCAACGCTGTCACTTACTGATGGCGCTCAACTGGTAACTGTTACTCGTGAAGCATCTGATACCCAACCAGCAGGAAGAGGGGATGCAGGCAATGTCAATGTGAAAGTAACAGGTGCTGTTGATATTGCTGGGCAGAAAAACGGTATTGAAAGTGGTATTCGCAGCAGTGTGGGCACAGGAACAGTTGGCAAGGGGGGTAACATTACCATCGATTCTGGTGACTTCTCTCTAAGTGATGGCGCTCAACTTGCTGCCTCAACTTTTGGAGAGGGGAATGCAGGGAATGTGACAGTGGGTGCAAAAAATACTATCTCCCTTACAGGTAATGCTTACATCCTCAGCACCGTGGAAGCCGGAGGTGTCGGTAAGGGTGGCAATATCGAAATCAACTCACCTAAAATTACTTTAGACAACCAAAGCGAACTCAACGCCGAAACTGCATCCGGTAACGGTGGTAATATCAACATCAACAGTGATTTACTCTTACTCCGTCACAACAGTCAAATTTCCACCAGCGCAGGTACAGAAAAATTAGGTGGCGATGGCGGTAACATCAATATCATCTCAAGATTTATCGTTGCACCTCCCAACGAAAACAGCGATATTAGCGCTAACGCCTTCACTGGAACTGGTGGAAACATTCAAATCAACTCGCAAGGTATCTTCGGTATCGAGTCGCGGACAAAACTAACCCAGAATAGTGATATTACTGCAAGTTCAGAATTAGGCATTTCCGGCATCACAAATATCAATACACCCGATAACAGTTCTATTCAAAACAGCTTTACCGGATTCTCACCAAACGTCATCGATACCAACGCACTCATTGCCAATAGCTGCATTTCCCGTGGTACCAAACGACAAGAAAACTCTTTTACCATTACAGGTTCTGGTGCTTTACGCAATACTCCAGGAAAGGGATTCGTTTCAGCATACACAACTGGTGATGTGCGTAATGTTGAACCAACATCGCGCCCCTGGAAAAAAGGCGACCCAATAATTGAACCAACTGGATTGTATCGATTACCCAATGGGCAATTAATCTTGAGTCGAAGTTGTTAAACAGAAATATTGCACATATCGGAAAAACCCTATATGTAGTTTTCTGCAAAATGGCACACACAATCATGCGATCGCACCATCCAAATCATGCAACTATATGTGCATAAATGGTAAATGCATTACCTAGTCATATCCCTTAATCTGAGTATTAAAGAAATGGTTAATGAATCGAAAAACAACCAAAAATCATTGATTAACCGTTGCCGATAAAAATTTTGTAATTTTTATTTACTCAGATTGAGAGGTTTATTATGTTTTATAAGCTATTCCGCAACACACTTTTAGCAACAGCTTTGGCATTACCAATAGTGCCATTAACCAGCCAAAATGCTCTTGCAGACGAGCGCGATTTTTTAGTTTACAACAACAATGAGTTAGAAATCACTCAATTGTATGTATCCTCTACAAAATCTAAATATTGGGGTAGCAATATTCTCAATTCAGATATTGTTAACGGTTCATCTGACACCGTTACTTTTGGCAATAATAGTAATCATTGTACCTATGATGTCAAAGCCATTTATAGCGATGGTACTTATGATGTCATGCGTCAGACCGATCTTTGCAGTACCTATGAGATAACTTTTTATGGTCATGGAGGCGAGCATCAATAATCTTAGAGATTTCCAAATCGTTTCTTGATGATTTGCACTTTTATGCAATCATCAAGAAAACTATTATGGTATTTTAATTAAATAATAATATCCTGTCCCAGACTTCAGCCTGAGAACACAATTTTAGAGAATCTACTAAGATCATGTCTGCTTGATTAATTATTAATATAGACATGATATAACATCATGTCTGCTTGATTAATTATTAAACATAAGTTGGATATCTGAGTATTTTATCCTCTCAGATACCCGATAGTGACTTGCAAAAATTTAGACCTTATCTTTTACAAATTTTACATATCATATATCAACAATGGGTTCATACTTTCGGTTTCCAAAGCTTTTTTTCATATTACTTACCTGTATCAGCATCAATCCACTTGCAGTATTTGCACAATCGACACCCCCGCCAGGAGTCACAATTCCCCCCGATACACCAGGGAAAGTCGAAGAAACTCTACCCCAACCATCACCTACACCAACTCTTCCGCCTACACCAGCGACACCAACTGTCCCCATACTCCCATCACCCCCACAGGAAAATCTACCCGATAACATCTTTCCTAGCGGTGAAAGTTTTTTTGTCAAAGAAATTCAAGTCACAGGCTATTCTGTTTTAAAAGATGAAATCATCAAATTAAAACAGCCCTTAGAAAATAAAAAAATCACATTTGAGCAGTTATTGCAACTGCGATCGCAAATCACTAAACTCTATGTTGATAATGGCTATATCACCAGTGGTGCATTTATTTCTAACAATCAAAATGTCGCTAGCGGTGTCGTGCAAATCCAAGTTGTCGAAGGCGAACTCGAAGGAATTTCCATTTTAGGGTTACAAAGATTGCAGCCTGGGTATGTGCGTTCCCGGATTAAACGGCTTACAGGTAAGCCTTTAAATCAAAAAAGCCTGGAACAAGCACTACAATTATTACAACTTGACCCTGTGATTCAACGAGTTAATGCTGAGTTAACCGCAGGTAGCACTCCCGGAAATAATATCTTACAGGTGACAATTACCGAATCGCCACCATTCCACCTTGGCGTTGTCTTTGCAAATAACCAATCAACTAGCGTCGGCTCAGAACAAGGGAGTGTTTTTCTTGCTCATGATAATTTATTAGGATTTGGGGATAAATTTAGTGCTGAATATGCTGGTAGCGAAGGTTTAGACATTTACAATATCAATTATTCTATTCCCTTCAACGCTTTAGATGGAACCATTGGTGTCCGCTACAGCAACAGCGCTAGCCGCATTATTGAAAGCGAATTTCGTGACTTAAATATCCGCAGCGAAGCCGAAACCGTTTCTTTTAACCTCCGTCAACCGCTAATTCACACGCCAAACAGAGAATTTGCTTTGGGTTTAGCATTCGATTTACGGCGCAGTCAAACTTACATCTTGAATGATATCCCCTTCTCCTTTACCGAAGGCCCCGAAGATGGGGAATCAAGAGTTACGGTAATCCGTTTTTCTCAAGATTGGTTACAACGTAATGCTAACAGTGTTCTAGCGGCGCGATCGCAATTTAGTTTTGGGATTGATGCAATTGACGCAACCGTTAACGATAGTGGTACTGATGGGCGCTTTTTTTCTTGGGTGGGACAATTTCAATGGGTACAACGACTATCTCCCCGCATCTTGATGCTAGCCAAAGTTAACACTCAACTTACTCCTGATTCCTTACTTTCCTTGGAAAAAATTAGCATTGGAGGAGTTGATACAGTACGCGGTTACGATCAAAATCAAATTGTGGCTGACAATGGGGTAGTTGGAGGTGTGGAAGTTCGGATTCCCCTGGCATCAAATGTAGAAAAATTACAGCTAATCCCGTTTTTTGACATCGGTACAGCTTGGAATAATCGCGGTATTAATGCCGACCCGCAAACCATTGCCAGCTTGGGGTTAGGTTTGAACTGGCAACCTTTTAACGGTTTGGTATTGCGTGCAGACTATGGTATACCATTAATGGGCACAAGCGATCGCGGTAGTTCGCTGCAAGATAACGGCTTTAATTTTTCAGTGCGATATCAGCCCTTTTAACTCTTTCAGCAGAAGTCCTACATATCACTTTATTGACCGTCACTACTATGAGATGTGTGCTTTATTACGCTAGAACCACTAACTATCAAAACTAAAACTGATGGCAATAGCGGTATCCAGGCTCCTTGTATCAATGCAGCAAAGGATACACCATATAAAACGCAAACAGTTAGCACTCCTACCAATCCCAATCTTAACCATGACCGAAATTGCCAAACAATTATGCCTCCAATTAACGACCAACCCCATACCCAAATAAATTCACCCCACTTTGGTAACATCCACAATAGTGGACGATTATCTAAAACGGCACTGAGAATCTGACTCACCATCTGTGCTTGAAGCATTACCCCTGGCATTTGATTATACGACCACTGACTGGCGCTATATGGTGTAGACCAATAATCATGAAAACTTTCAGCACTTGTACCAATGAGAACGATCCGATTCTTCACTAAATCAGAAGTGAGTTTATTGTTCAAAACATCTGTTAGAGTTACTTGTGTAGCAGCTTGATGGGAAGAGCGATAATTAAGTAGCACTTGATGACCTAGATTATCGATTCTGTGATAGCCGCCGCTATTTGACTCTAAGTTTTTAAAGACAACATTGCCAAACTGCCAGTTTTTTTCTGTGGTTAGTTTGGACTGAATACCAAGAGCAAGCAAGTAACGATTTGCTAATTGAAAGCTAAAAGATTTATCAACATTGCAGGGCGAAGCAGGAGCCATAGCCAATATTTGACGGCGGATAATGCCATCGGGATCGGGTATAACGTCACTAAAACCCAAGTTTTGTTTGGGAACTTCAGGGGGTGGCGAAACACCACTGTTTTTGTTTTCCTCACTAACTTCGCATATTGCAAAAAAGCGATCGCTCTTTTGCATTAGTCTAGATAACTTCTTATACTCTACTCCTACGTGATTCTCCCGGTAGATATCTAAGCCAATGACTCGCGGTTGAAACTGCTCTAATTTTTCTACAACTTCAGCTAGGGCGCGGTCTGATAGTGAAGCTCCACCTCTTTCTGTGGCTGGTTGCGATCGCACATCAGCTTCAGTGACGGTAACTACTAAAATGCGTGGATCTTGTCCTTCATCAGGTCGCGATCGCATCATTGCATCAAAAGCCATAAGCTCCCATGACTGCAACATGCCAACGGAGCGCATCCCCATTATTAAGGCAGTCGTAACTATACTGACTTTAAAAATTGTCCCAATAATATTTCGGCTGTGCCACCTAGTAGGTTGAGAGTCTACTTTGTTCGCCAACACCAACGACATCGCCGTTGGATTTTGACAAATCACTGGTAGCCAGCTAGCACAGGGAAAGCTACTTTCTAGACCCTGCAACTTTTCTATAGCTTCCCGCATCGCCAAATGGCAAGATTCTCCATTAGCAAAAGCCTCTAGAAAGTGCTTTAAAAATTCTTGAGCAACGCGATCGGGTACTGCTTCCCGCATAACAATCATTTGGGGAATGTGCAGCGATGCCAATTGTCGTACTAATCCTAGTCCATCACAGCAGTTAAAAATCGCCAATTGTAAACCTCTAGCGATCGCTGCTTTCAGTCCATTTTTTAACTGAGAAATTGTTAAACTATCAGTTTGATTGATATAAATTTGACCTATTTCACCATCAGCTTGACTCGAACCATGTCCGGCAAAAAAGAGAATATCCCAGCCTTTCTTGTCCCAAAGCCATTGATCTAACTCTGTGCGCTGTGGCTCAACCAGAAAAACAGTCTCCGTTTTTGGTAGTTGTTCAAGTATTGCCCGGTCTTGTTGAATATCAATTCCTTCACTATTACCAAGAATAGCTAATATTCTAATTTTGTTTGTAGTAGGTTTACGTAATAGTTTAACTTCATCTACTTCAGGAGCGCTTAAACCAAATACTGCCTTATGGTAATCCTCAAAGAAATCCCATAAATGCCAGGGTAGCCGACGAATCTGGTCATCTTCCGTTTCTAGAATAATCCGAATTTCTTCATGAGGATTTAACTTAGTGCGTAATTTCTGGTCAATGTTGCGAAATAGCTCAGATTTCAGCCAAACATTAATTTCATTTTGTAAGTTGTCACATAAATTACTAAATTCAACAGAGGAAATATTAGTTATATCTTCTGTATCAATTTCAATACCTGCATCATTTGCCATATTTCTATGCCAACGTTGACTAGGGAAAAGAGTCTCATGCAGCAACAAATAGAGTAACTGCCAACGTCTGTAGAGTTCTATAAGTTCTGGAGCCGCAGGCAAGCTACCTGTAAATTGTATTGGTATAGGGTTGCTATAGTTGTACAACTGTGCTGTAACGGTAGCAAATCCCTGCTTCAAGTTACCCTTTCCTAAGTTCAACACGACTAATTTAGTCATGGCTATCAGTCATCAAGTGCCTCCAGGAGAAAATCTTCCTTTATACTGACATTATCGAGAGCAACTTGTATACTAAAGCGAATTCCAGGAGAAGATTTAAATTTTTTGAGTTGAATATAATTATCGTGACTTCTGGAAGTGACTTCTTGAAGAATTGTCCCTGTTTGTGAAAGCAAAATTAGTCTGAGATTAGGTATTAAGTAAGGTTCTCCATTTGCTGGATGTAACTGTACGCGCAGACCAATTTTGCCATCAACCTCTGTTTTAAGGCCAATTAACAACACAACTGCACTACCCCCAACTTCCATCCCTAAATCAATTAACTTGGCTCGTTTAACATATCCCTCATTCAACCCCAAATCACTTCTGAATTGAACGGCTAAAGTTTTTTGTTGTGGTGATAACAAAGTATCCAAATTTTGCCAACCCACACTAAAGATATTTTGAAACCATAAACTCAAGTTACTAGCCACAGTGTAGCTGGCTTCAACTTGATTATTGTTTTGCTTTTCCAATCTTCTCTGATAGAGATGCTGCCGAAATTCATCCACTGCTAAAAATGCCCCCCACATATCAAAGGGGACATTAAGTCTCGGCGAAGAAAAAGTCCACTTATTTAATTGTTCTAGCAATTGCTTTGCTTGTGCTTTTGACAAAGTTGGTAAAGATTTAATCTCTAGAATCTTGGGAGGACAAAGTTCTTGTGCTACCCACATCACATTTAAGTCTGCAATCAAATACTCTACATCTAAACAATAAGTTCGATCCGTTGGGTCATAAATAGCTTGCTCCTGGATTTGTTGATAGTTAGCATAACCCGATATCCGCAGCCAACATTCTTCTAGGTTTAACTGCACTGCTAGATAGTAATGGGCTGACCAACTAGGAATATCAATCCATTCTTGAGGAATCCGAAACTCTGTAAAGGAACTTTTATCACTAGGAATTAACGCTAATCGAGTCTCACCCAGAGTTAACACAGAGCCATTTACTAATTCCCAAATACTCGGTAGTTCAGCTTTTGGAAAGCATAATCTAGGTATTAGTTGCAAATCTGGGTCTTCTTGCAACCAATTTAAAAAAGCATTTAAAGATAAATGATTTAGGTAGGCATTCCAGCGAGCAGCTGTGTTCGAGTAAGACTCTTGCATTGTTTCCTGCCATGCAGTTTCTTGCTCTTGGTTCGATATATCTAAACATAAATTTTCAGGATAGATTAGAGTCAAATCATTTAAGTCAAGTGTCATAATATTAATTCCTAGTCTTAATAAAAGAATTATCCTTTAGCCATTTATCTACAAAATCAGCTAGTTTATTGCTGACTACCACTAAAGAATTTTTAGGTAAACCCATATCTATTTCTAATTGGTACATAAAAGCTTCTCTCAAATTTTCATTCACTTCATTTCTACTAAGAGATACCTTCAAAGTTTGTACATCCAACTTTTTATCTATTTTTTCTTGGTCTGTAAACCCCAATTGCAAAACACTTATCTTACATCCAATTTTCCATTTTTTAGCAATTTTATCTAAAGCAGATTTACAGATTTTTTGACAGTGTGACTGTAAGCATTCATCCAATGATTCTTTGATAATTTCAATATCTTTTTCGTCATTTAAACAAATTTCAGGATAAATTTTCTGAGATTCTTTAATAAAGTCTTTTAAGAGTATTTTGTTATATCTTGCTAACTGTCTAGCTACTTGATATTGCTTTTGGAGTTCAGGATATTTATTTTTTAAAACTACTGCCATCTCACTTTGAGTTAAGTTTAATCCCAGCCACAGTATTAACATTATTTGGCTAGTCTCTGAGATAGTTGAAAATAAGCTTGAAATAAGTGAGCTTACTTGCTGCCATTCTTCTTCTTGGACAAGATTATCTAAGGCAGTATACCGACTATCAGTTAAGTTTTCGTAGTTTTCTAAAGGCAGAAAAGACTTTGTTCGGTAATCACGAGCAGCCTGGATACAAATTTCTAATATTTCTTGAATTCTATCCTTTGAAACTGGTGCTTCTATAAATCCTAATTGACTACAGCGTTCATTATATAATGATGCAATTGCCTGAAAACATTCGGCGCTAGGTGTTTCTAAACTACGACTTCCTTGCCTTTGGTTCGGTTGATAAATTTCATCTAAGCATTGCCAAGCTAAACAGTATGAGTTAACAAGGTTTTGATTTATCCCTTTTATCGTTAAAGCTTCCTGCATCTCTTTTTTAGTCAAATCTTTTAAAAGACCGTAGTTAGAAAATTTTTCTCTTTTACCTTCTAAGTCTTTCTGATAAATGGTATTACTAATAAAACGGACAACAGCTGTTTTAGCATAACCTTCTATATTGCTTTGAGAACGCTCAAAATCAAAACTTTTGAAAAGTTTGGCTGGAGGCAAGATAGCTGAGTTAGCTATTTGAAAGTATTCTTCTAATGGATATTTATGTTGGATAAATTTAAATCTTTGATAGCTTTTTCTAGCTGCCCAAAGACAAGCTTCCTGTAAGTATGCAGACAAATGTTTCTCTGCTCTGGAAGAAGACTTTGATATTTTTTCTACCGATGATGTAGAAACAGTAAGCTTTTGTTTCTTCTCCATTTGAGAACAAATTTTAAGTAGCTCTTTCTGTGATACCTCTCTAATAAGCTTCAGAAAGTAACGTGCCCAATATTCTTCTTTAGCATCTGGCTCTAACTGCGTTAAAGAACTTATATCCCGTTCTAGGTCTACATCAACTTGCCAAACAAAATTACAATTTTTGTTGTTATTTCTTAAGCTGAGAAAACTTGAAAATTGTTGGATAATACCTTCACGTTTTTTCATAATTTTTTCTGCCTTTTACATAAATTAATCAAAGAAAATTTTAATATTATTTTAAATGACTTTTTAAAGTATATCGTTTTATACTAATTATGTATGAAGATACACAGAATATTAAACGAACCGCCAAGTACGCCAAGAGCGCCAAGAATAGAGAGTTACTCATTCATTTAGTGCAGCTTCACATTAAATTGGTATTACATCGTTAGAGTCATAAAGTAAAGATTAAAATCAATCTGAAATTAGAGAGTAAAACTGTTGTAATTGACTGTTTGAGCAGAAGTTTAACTCCGTTATTATACCTCTATACTTCTAATGGGTATTAAATAAATCAATTTATGCAGTTTTCAAATAAAAATTGCATAAATTATCTATGTAATTTTAAACGGTCGCATCCCGGTTTGCTGCCAAGTTGTAATTATCAGACAGAATAGGTGAAGACGAGCGCATTTACCGATCTATCATCTGCCACGCTCTCCCTCTTAACAATTATCGAACAGAATTCACAGATGCATAATTTGATTTCTGTTATACCCATTTAAAATATAGAAGTAAAAAATCCTCATCTGAATTTCCGTTTGACAAGATTCTATTTTTCTGAGCTTGACGCCAATGGTAAGATTGTCAATAATTTGAGGATATTGAGTATTTATATTTGACTATGAAACTAAAAAATATACAGAAAATATTTTCTCTCTCTCAAAGTAAATTTGCGATCGCTCTACTTTTGGCACTGTTTAGCTGTACTAGTTATCCTTTAACATTGATAGCAAAGTCTCAGCAGCCAACTAGCAATGGTAACCAAGCACCACAAGACGGATCGAGTAGAGGTAGACCTACTCAACGAGGAGGAGCAGGTAGCCGTGGTAACTGTCCATCTGTGGAAGTACCAATTGTAGCCTTAACACCTGAAAAAACAGTAAGCTCAGTTGTTGAAGCAAATCCCACCTTCTGGGTGTTTGTACCCTATCAACTTAAAGATGTACCTAATGGAGAATTTGTATTGCAAGATGAAGCAAACAACGACATTTACCGGGCTTCTTTTACCCTACCTGAGATACCAGGTATTGTTAGCTTTACTTTACCATCATCCGTATCGCTAGAAGTTAATAAAACATACCAATGGTACTTTAAAGTTTATTGTAATCAACAAAAATTCGACTCTGCATTTGTGCATGAATGGGTACAACGTATAGCACTAAAGCCTGACTTAGAAAGGCAGTTAAAAACAACTACCACAATCCGCGATCGCATTCAATTATATACCCAAAATGGTATTTGGTACTCAGCCTTGACAGAGTTAGCAAAACTTCGCCTTGCTGAACCAAAAAATGCCACTCTAGACAATGAATGGGCTAGTCTACTAAGAAATATTGAGCTAGAAAATTTGTCCCAAAAACCTCTTGTGGGAGAAGTGAAAATTAAACAGTAGTCGCGCAAAGATACCCTTTTTAAAGCCAGTTTCCGACCAAAATGTATGGTGCCCATAAATAAGGAATTTCATAATCAGTCAATAGCTGAATTTGAGCGCGACGAACAGCTTCAGCTTTAGTTACTTTACTATTTTCTAATTCTTGATAAAACTTACTCATAAATTGAGCAGTAGATTTATCATCTACCGCCCACAAAGTTGCTAAGGTACTCCGAGCGCCTGCACGGACTGCTATACCAGCAAGTCCTAAAGTAGCTCGTTTGTCTCCTTGAGCAGTTTCACAAGCACTTAAGACAAGTAGTTCAATAGCGCTAGATTCTCTTTGTCCACTGAGTCGAATTAAATTATCAAAATCCTTAGCTTTTAATAGTTGCTCCCAAGTTAAAATAAATGTTTTATTGGGATTAGAACTAAACTCGCCATGAGTTGCTATGTGAACTACTGTATATGGTATTTTTTTAATTTTATTCTGTAAATTTATTTTGGTAAAAGCTTGATTAAATAGTTCTGCATTTCTAGGTATAGCTGATTGAATTTGTTGTAATTCAACTTCTACATTTTTGAGTTTAGCAAATGAACGTCCTTCAATTTTGCGTTGCTCACTTACTCCGGCAATTAATCCATTTATCTGCACTTTTTGTAAAGGCTTTGGTTCAATTAATTGTAAACCTGGAGCTAAGGATATAGCATATTTTTGAATTAAATACTCTTGGTGTTCCCGATCGTATAAAACCGCCATTGGAATATTTCGTAAGTCACCATCTAGTACAAATACTAGGGTTTTTATATTCATTTTTTCTAATTCCATTTCTAAAGGTTGAATTAGCCAACTATAAACCTGTTGAGATAACTTATTAACATCGTTGATTCTGTCTGGTTCTCTCAAATATTGTTGTAATTTTTCTAAAATACTTTCAACGTCACTAGCTTTCTTATTAATTGTGTAATGAGATAATTCAGTTTTATTTGGTAACTTAAGAATAATATCTAGATGGTCTGCCAAAATAATAGGATAAATTACTGCTGCGGTGCCATCCGTTTTATCAACTACCTCATCAATTTGTTCGGGTACGGCTTTTAAACAAGCTTCTCGGAAAAAGTTTTCTAGTTCAGCTAGTTGGAGTGTTTCAAGTATGCCACGAGCTTGCTTTAAATTTTTTTGACTAATGCTTTTTGAACTAACTGTAGATGAAGGTTGCAAAAGTAAATCAACTAATTGTCGGTAAACAGGTTCTATATTATCCCGAAAAGAAAACTGTACATCTGGATTGAGAGAAATTAAATCATTGCGTAAATATTTGAGAGTATTTACCGCTTCAGTATAGTTAGCGATCGCTCCAGTCACATCTCCTTGTATTCTAAGTATGTACCCTAGTTGCCATTGCCACAAATAACCTATATCCCCAGCTTTTATTGCTTGGGCTACCATTAAAGCTTCCTGTGTCAGTTTTTGAGCATTAGATATATCCTGGTTTTCTAGATATAATCCACCTAATGCGCCTAAACCATAAGCAACTGAACGCTCATCATCCATGCTTCTAGCCTGCTGTACAGATGTCGCTAAGATTTGAGCAATTTCTTTCGATGAAGGAATGTCTGCGTTAGTAGCTTGTTTCAAGCACACCAAGTTCTGAGCAAAATTAATTTGTGCGTAATTTGCTGTGTGGCTTGGGGGGATTTTAGCTAGCTTTACTTGAATTTCAGAAGATAATTTCTTAGCTTGTGACCATTGCTGAAGTTTCAACAATATACTCAAATGATTAAGTTGGGCTTGGATTTGTGAGAGTGGTGAGGTTGCTGTGGTAACAGCTTCCTCATAGAACTGCCCTGCTTGTTGATAAAATTTGAGAGATTCTGTAGAGACAGGTCTATTTATACAATGTAACGGAGTATAGTTTTCAAAACTGATACTGTTTTGCTGCGAGATTTGGCTATTACCTAAAGCAAGTGCGGTATTACCTAAACTCAGCAGCGTAGCACTGATTTCTGAAGGAGATTGTAATTTTTTGGCGATGTCTCGGCTTTGTTGTAAAACCTTAAAGGATGGTTCTAAATCACCGACTAATTGCAAAACATCACCAAAGCTACGTAAAGCTATAGCTTTAACAAGCGAATCTGGTTGCTGTTCAAGACGGGGTTGTAACTCTTCTAAGGTGGTGCGAGCTTGATGGTAAAGCCCTAATGCTTGCTCTGCCATACTTTGGTTAATCAAACTGCGGATGATACCAACTTCATCACCTGCTTGAGCATAAGTATTAGCAGATTGCTTCCATGAGTCTAAAGCTTGTTCAGTTCTGCCTAGTTCTAATTGCAGATTTCCTTGAATATCTAGAGTTTGTGCCAAGATTATTGCAAAGTTCTGAGTTCTGAGTTGTGAGTTTTTTAAAAGGTTGAGGCTTTGTGTAATTGCAACTTCTGCTTTTTTCCACTGTCCAAGTTGTTTAAAGACTAACGAAAGATTGCTTAACGCCATTGCCTTTCCTAGCTCGTCTTTTTGCAGATTAAAAGCATCTGTTGCTTGTTGCAAAATTATTACTGCTTCAGATAACTGTCCAGTTTCATAGAGTTTTTGGCCTTGTTCAACCAATAGTTGAGCATTTGGTTGGGTCTGGGTAAATTGAGAGAAGGCAGGAACTGAAATTCCCCAAACGCTTAACAAGGTAGCCAAAACAGCTATCGTAATTCTTCTTAACCACTTTCTCAAATAAAGGCGATTGCAAGTCACGATCTTACTTTTGAGAAAGTGCTGTACTACAAGGAAAAATAGAAATCTTTTTTTTGCCATTGACTCTGCCTCGTTCTTATCTAACAAAGCAATGCAAGCTAGAGTATTACCAATATAATACTTTTTTAATTAAACCATATTTAACAGTATTCTCAATTTAGAATATAGATTTTTTTCCTCTTGTTGACATGGATATCAATTGTCAGATGCAATTACAGCAGAATTTAGGAGTAAAACGGGGGAGCATCCCAAATGTGCAAGTTTATTTTTATATGGAATTTTGGCTTAGAACAATAATGAAATAACGAACCGCCAAGGACGCCGAGAGCGCCAAGCAAAGAGGTTTGTACAGGGTTTTTGTGTCAGTCCTGTACCTTTTGGCTTGCATTTACAACTTGAAAGTTGGTTAAAGGAGATATTACTTCCTCAGTCTTCTAATTATTTAAAAATAGACTGGTAAAGTAGGTGAGTTTTATTAGTTATACACTGGCTTATAACGCAATACGGTTCAGTTAGCCATGAAAACCTTAACCTGCGTAGGTTGGGTTGAGGAACGAAACTCAACATTTTCAGGGCTTCTCCCACACTTGAGTCCAAGAAAAAGCAACTTGCATTATTTTTGAATAGCGGCGGCTTGAGATGGACAAGCTGCGATGGGCAAATTCCCGGTGGAGGCGATCGCAGAATTAAAAGTATTGGTATGAGTAGGTATAGGTGCAAAGGCTGTTAGCTCCACTGTGCCAGACTTGTTAATTACCCAACCAGTAGCTTCCACAAGAGTCGGGCTGATTTGCGGAACTTCTAATTTAGGGCTTTTAATCCCCCTTAAATGCGAATTCTCCCCTACACTTGCACTCCTTTGTTCTTGAGGATTCAATGTCACCCAATTAACAGTTGCAGTTTGATTAGTGCGAAGCGCTTGGGTTGGTAGAGGTGGCAAACCGCCGCGTCCGGTGATGGTAAACGAATTACCTTTATTTGCTGGACAGCCTTGAGCAATCAAACCAGACCGATCTACAAAATCAGTTGGCAATTGGACTAATCCCGAACTGGGATCTACATCTGGTGTATTGACTTGCACTGAACCATCGAACTGTGGACTAGCCCCTGTAGCAGTGATATCACTTTGTGGAGTTTGTGTATTGCTGCGATACTGCATCCCAAAAATGCTTTGGGCATTAATTGCGACTCGACCACCACGAAAATCTTTAGAATTAGCGCTGATATCACTATCTTCTTGGGGAACAGCAATGATGAAACCATCTGGTGCATTGATGGTGATATTACCTCCGGGAATATTTTCGCCAGTGGCATTGGTAGTGATAGAACTTCCATTGCGTAATAGTAACAAGGGAGTACGCAAAAAGATATTTCCTCCACCGCCTGTGGTGTCAGCTCGGATGCTGCTCTGGTTGTTGAGATAAATGCGATTGGCATCCACAGACAGCGAACCTGCATTGCCTGTACCCGAACTACTGACCGTCACTTCTGCCTGATTTTGAATGCTGAGGGTTCCCGTTTGGAGATTTAAGTCCCCACCCGCACCACTACCACCAGTCCCAGCAGCAATGATCGAACCATCACCTGTGAGAGTAATCGACTCTGGGGCAGCAATGGTCAACGCTCCACCTCGACCACTGCCAGAGGTAGAGGCAGAAATTTGTGCCCCGTCTTGCAGCTTCACTCTGACACTTTGCTCGTTTCCTCGTGGCTGAATGGTCAAGCTACCTGCATCTCCTGTACTGGTGGTACCAGCTAACAGACCACTGGTTGTCCCAGATAGTTGTAGGTCTGGAGTGTTCACAGTGATGTCGCCTGCATGACCATTGCTAGAAGTCGTGGTGAGCAGTTGCCCGCCACCGTTCAAACCCACCGTGTCGGCACTAACTATGATGTCACCACCCCGTCCACTACTAAAGGATTGAGCATTGAGAACTCCACCACTAGTAACCTGCAAATTTCTTGTTTCAACGCGAATTTCACCTCCGTTCCCAGTAGCTAATGGTTTAGTGCTAGTAAATAAGCCACTTGCATCCCCTGAGAAATTTACACCAGAGAGATTTACTGTATCCAAGGTAGCAATGCTGATATTGCCAGCATCTCCTTTTCCAGAGGTGGTAGCTGAGAGTTGAGCGCCATTGAAGAGTGAGAGCGATCGCGCTGTGATGTTGATATTGCCTCCCTTGCCCATTGCCCCTGGCTCAAGCGTGCTGATGGCATCTCCCCCATTAAACAAGACGGTGTTGCTTGCCTGAATCTGAATATTCCCGGCATTGCCTTGCGCTTCAGCGTTCGTGATGATTCGCCCTTGGTCAGAAACAGACAGTGAGCCTGTAGTAATGATTACGTCTCCCCCGTTTCCCAGAGATCCTGGCGTCGCCGAGGTAAATACCCCACTGCGGTTGTCTGTAAGAGTAGGGGCTGTTCCACTAATCTGTACGGTGTCACGAGCATGGATGGTAACGCGACCGGCATTGCCTGTCCCACCAACATTGGCTGTATTCACGGCCCCCCCGTTGGTTAAAAACAGCGACCCAGTTGCGATCGTCACATTTCCTCCTTGACCCACAGATCCTGGCTCCACTCTTGTAAAGATAGTGCTGGCTACGGCTCCATCTGAGGATTCACCATCCAGGGAGACGCGATCGTTGGCATTTATATTCACGCTGCCAGCATTTCCCTGCCCATTCGTGCCGGCAATCAATTGAGCGCCATTGGTAAAAGAAAGCGACTCTGTGGTGATGTTGATATCGCCAGTATTACCAATGCCACTTTGTTCCACGGTATGGAGTAGATAACTGCCATCAAAAGAGACGCGATCGCGGGCATTAATATTCACACTGCCTACGTCTCCCTGTCCCCTTGCGCTCAAAATCAGTTGAGTGCCCCCTGTAAGAGAAAGCGATCCCGTGGTAATATTAATACTGCCAGTGTTACCGTTAGCATTGTTTTGTACGGCGCTGAATACACTACTGCCATCCAAAGAGACGCGATCGCGGGCAATAATATTTACACTGCCTACGTCTCCCTGTCCACTGGTGACAGAAATCAGTCGTGCGTCGCCTGCAAGAGAAAGCGATCCAGTGGTGATAGTAATAGTACCTGCGTTACCCTTGCTTCCAGGAAGTACTTCGTTACGAATGGTGCTGCCATCAAGCAGGTTTATTGTTTCTGTCGCATCGAGCTGAATATCCCCTGCTTGAGCGCCAACAAAGCCTAAACCTTCATCGATTCCTACCCGAAGTCTACTTCCCCCACTCAGGGTCAAGTTTCGAGCCGTAACCGCAATACTCCCAGCACCCCCAGCGAGAACGTTCATCCTAGCATTGTTGCTGAGAGAAATATCTGCCCGTGCTACATTATCGGGAAAACTCAACCGCCAATCTTCGTCAGTGGTTGACAATCCAACCGTCCCTACCCCCCCACCAATACTCCCTAACTCGACATAGCTCCCTGGACTAGTTAACCGTCCACCATCCAGTTGAACCGATCCTCCAATCAGTAATAGGTTTTGTCTTGGGGGAACTTGTAAACCTGTTTCATTCGCAGTCGATTGATTGACAATCAGCTGGGGCGTTAGTTGGTAAAAGAAGAGAGCATTGGGATTAACGGTTAGCAATTGACTAGGTAAAGGTTGAGTCGCATTGCTGCTAAACAATTCGCCATTAGCAAACCCGATCGCGTTAGCAGTAGTGGCAACAAAAGAACCCCCGATGTTAAGTGACGCACCTGTACCAAAAATAATGCCATTGGGATTGAGGAAAAACAGATTGGCAGTCCCATTTGCCCGTATCACACCATCAATATTGGAGATCGATCCACCTGTAACGCGGCTGAAAATGTTCTGCACATCTGCGGCATTGTTGAAGTAGGCAGAGCCTCCCGTCGGCACCGAAAACGATTGGAAACTATGAAACAGATTGCCCCCTCGTTTTGCCCCACCGTCAATTTGGAAGTTGGGATTGCCAGATACTTGCGATCGCTCCCCCACAGGTAGTGTATTATCGGGTATTACTTGAGCTGCGTTCGGTTGGGTACAACCCAGTATCCACAAAGCACTGCCTATAAAAACCGATAGATGTATACGCCACTGGCTCATCTTGCTGCCTTGCCTCCAGCTACGCTTGAACAAAAATGTTGAGCCCAGTTTCCACATAAAAATACTTTAGTCATAAAGATTACCGGAAAAGACTCAGCAATTGCAAATAACGATCGGATTTTCTTTACAACCTGAGTTGACAGACAGCAAGATTTTACATTGATGGCTGTAAGTTCGATTTTGGCGTTGCATAAATGTGCGATGAATTGGCGGGTGAAACCATTGATAATTCGTTCTAAATTGGGCGAAATCATCCTATGATTCAGCAACGCCCGATTTTTTTTATCAATAGCTGCATAATCTCGATTTGCTCAGACCCATAAATATATAGAGATATAGAGGATAAAGGTAAAGTTTCACATCATCAAATGATAAACCAAGTTTCGCTGCAAATTTAGCAATTCTATACCCGTCTTATCTATAAATAAATATTTCACAGGTTTCAACAGGAGGTTCATAAATGAAGATTTTTGTTGCAGGCGCTACGGGAGCTATCGGTCGGACGCTAATCGCGCAACTGCTAGCACAAGGACATGAAGTAGCTGCGTTGACACGTTCTTTAGAAAAAGCACAAACTTTAGTTGAACAAGGCGTGGAATTAGCGATCGCAGATGTGTTCGATGCAGATACTGTTAAAGCTGCCATCACCCGCACTCAGCCGGAAGTGGTGATTGAACAACTCACTTCCCTGCCCAAAACCTATACTAGCGAGTCGATGAGTGCAGCATCAGCCCTGAATACTCGCATCCGTCGAGAAGGCGGTGCAAATGTGTTAGCGGCAGCGCAAGCGGCTGGCGTGCGTCGTTATCTGAGGCAGTCGATCGCATTCTGGGGAATTCCCGGCGCAGGCTTGGCAGACGAAGAAACGCCACTAGCTTTTGATGCCTCGCCTGCGGTTGCAGCAGATGCTCACATAGTCACTGAAATCGAGCGTGACTTACTAGGGAACCCCAACCTAGAAGGAATTGCTCTGCGTTATGGCTTCCTTTACGGGCCCGGTACTTGGTTTGCCCCTGATGGCGATGTTGCCCAACAGGTTCGCCAGCAACAGTTCCCGATCGTTGGAAATGGGGAAGGCGTATGGTCGTGGATTCATATTGAAGATGCAGCGATCGCCACAGTTGCAGCAGCAGAACGGGGTAATCCTGGCATTTACCTGATTACGGACGATAAACCCGTAACAGTGCGCCAGTGGCTTTCTGCTTATGCTCAATGGCTGAATGCTCCACCTCCTCCGCAAGTATCGGTTGAGGATGCTCTGCGAATTAGTGGTGCGGATGCTGTTTATTATGGTACTCAGATGCGAGGCGCATCGAATGCTAAGGCAAAACGCGAATTAAATTTTCAGCCCCGACCCTTGGAATGGATGGTTAACACCGCCGTGGCTCATGCCAGTTAAGAATTGAAGGGAAAAGAAAAATGAAGATTGCTCAATATGGAACAGCGATCGCGGTCATCCATGCGATCGTACATGGACTACATGGTTTAGCGCATGTGGAAATCCCTGTTCCCCTCTCAATACTTCAGAGTTTATTTGTGGGTATTGTGATTTATGCGATTCCCATCATTGCAGTCGTTTTACTTTGGACACAGTTTTACCGCATTGGTAGCTGGCTCTTGCTCTTTTCAATGGCAGCATCAGTCCTTTTTGGAATCTACAATCATTTGATCGTAATTACCCCCGATCATGTTTCTCAAGTTTCCTTTGCAGGTTGGGGATTGCTATTCCAAATCACAGCCATTCTGACATTAATTGTGGATGGATTCGGCTGTTGGATTGGCATCTGGGCATTGAAAACGATTCAGGAACCAGAAAAGGTTATATGAATTGTTTCGATCGTTTTAATCACAGTTGAGCCGCATTTATTTCTCATAGAGGTTGATAAGATATGTTTGATCTTGACCAAACTATTAAAGACCGCCACTCAACACGCAAATTCTTATCTCAACCAGTGCCACGGGCTTTGCTCGATGAAGCCCTCACTCTAGCGCAGCTCGCGCCGTCGAATTCAAACATTCAGCCGTGGCGGTTGGTGTTTGCCCAAGGTGGATGCCGCGATCGCTTGCAAGAGGCTTTGCTAAACCAAGCCAAGCAGCAGCCCAGCGTCTCTCCTCTGCCTTCCGCCTTCCAGCATTACCGCCAGGAACTGGGAGCAGAAGTCTACGGGGCGATGGGGATTACTCGTGACGATAAAGCAAACAGACAGTTGGCCGTTCTGCGTAATTACGAATTTTTTGGCGCACCAATGGTTGCTATTGTCTGTATGCACCAAGATTTGGGCGTTGCCGATGCTTTAAGTGTGGGGATGTATTTACAAACGTTGGTGTTAAGCCTAACTGCTCGTGGCATTGGCACTTGCGTAGAGGTTTCGCTAGCGGATTATCCCGAAATCATCCGCAACGAGTTGAACATTCCACCGGAATTGTTAATCATTTGTGGTTTAGCCGTCGGCTATTCCGATCCTGATTTTCCCGCTAATCATCTGCATATAAGCCGTGAGTCCGTTGAGAATAACGTCTCGTTTCAGGGCGATTGAGAAAAGGCTGGATTTTTTCTACTAAACGCTAAACACAAGTGCAAAAGAGTATCTGCGTTCTTACTGCCATTAATGGTTTAAAAATTCTTTGATTTGTTTAATTCAGGAGATTTTATGTTTAGCAAGATTCTAGCTGCAATTGACCGTTCCGCAAATGGTAATGCTGTTTTTGATGAAGCGCTTACTCTAGCAAAGGCAACTAAAGGAAGCCTGATGCTATTGCATATCCTCTCTAGTGAAGAAAAGAATAGCCCCCAAATACCTACACTGGTTACTCTCGAATATCACCCATTGCATGGAGAACTTCTAGAGGATTATTGGAAGCAGTGGCAAAGTTACGAAGAAGAGGGTTTGAAGTTATTGCGATCGTATACAGAATCAGCAACCAATGCCGGGGTGAGTACTGAATTCACCCAAAATTCTGGCAATCCCAGCCGGAATATCTGTGAACTTGCTCGAACTTGGGGCGCTGACTTAATTGTAATCGGTCGTCGAGGACACTCTGGTTTGAATGAGTTGATATTAGGCAGCGTGAGTAATTATGTGTTTCACCATGCTCCTTGTTCCGTGCATGTTGTTTATGCTCCAGTTCCTCTTAAATTTGAAGTACCCGTAGTCAATAAAGCTCAAATAGTTCATTAAGAATAGGCTGTGAATATCTTTTTTGGTGGTGATGCAAAAGTTAGATTCATAAACTTCAAGCTTTTGCCTTAGTTGTTGCCGTGGAATCGAAATTGTTCTCAAGTAAACATTAATTTAGGAAATTTTGACATGGATAATGTAATAGCTCCAACCAATTCACCTGCTGTAAGACCACCCGAAGTAACATTGGTTCCTAATAACTCACTATTGACTGAGACACCAGAAGAAGGACGACAACTGGCAGTCAAAATGTCACGGTTAATTATTAAATTGACTCAGCCGGACGAAGAAAAACGCAACCAACTGCGAGACGTATATGGCAATGATGCCATGATGCTGATTGCAGTTGGACAGACGGTTGCAACAGAGTTTGCCACGATCGCAGCTGCTAATAACTACTGGCGCAAGTAATATCTCGAAATCGTCAAATCAGGGATTTGTTCTGATTCTAGAGGAATTCACCATGAAAGTTTTGATTCAAGCGATCGTCAGTTTTTTTGTATTTATTGTCGATTTTGTCTACGGAAATCGTTCTTACCCTCGATTTTATGTGCTGGAAACGATCGCTCGCGTTCCTTACTTTTCTTATCTCTCGGTGCTGCATCTTTACGAGACGTTAGGTTACTGGCGCAAAGCTGACTTGTTGAAACTTCACTTTGCTGAAACCTGGAACGAATTACATCATCTGTTGATTATGGAATCACTGGGTGGCGATCGCTACTGGATCGATCGCTTCGTCGCTCAACATGTAGCTGTAGCTTACTACTGGGTAGTCGTGCTGATTTACATGCTGTTTCCCTCTTATGCCTACTATCTGATGGAACTGATTGAAGGTCATGCCTACCATACCTATGACGAATACTTGAAAACCTATGAAGCCCAACTGAAAGCTCAAAGAGCGCCCCAAGTCGCAATCAACTTCTATCGTGATGGCGATCTCTATATGTTTGATGAAGTTCAGACTGCACCAGACCATGAATTTCGCCGTCCCAAGGGAAATAATCTCGAATGGCACTAAGTTAAGCTGAAAGGTAAGCGGCGTAGGGATTGCAGAGGGGCAGGGGAGCAGGGGGGCAGAGGGGAATTTCTAAATATCTGAACGCAATGCCTAAATTTCTTCTTTCTCCCCTGCTCCTGTGCTCCTCTGCACCCCTGCTGCCTCAACGATTTTCCCTTTTCTTAGTGCCATTCGTAAATAATCTCTACGATGTGTTCGCGAACATCCGTGATGATGAATGCGAACATGTGAAAACAATGGTGGCACTCCAGAAACCAGAAGCGCGGCTAACCTTCAAAAGTCCCCATACAGTTTTTGAAGCGATCGCTGCGATCGCCGAAGGCGAAGCTTCTCTCCAAGACGCTACGCGATCGCTCATCACAGATAAACCAGACTGATCTCTGTTCCCTGTCTCTATGAATGAATTTAATTTTGTCCAACTAGTTAATCGCCTGGATTTGCTTGAACAGGCGTATCTAGCTGAGTAACAAGTATGGTGAAAAGCCTTTTCTGCTCAAACGTAAGGGAAATGAACAGAAAACTGAATGAAACTCAAAACGCTTAATTTGTAAGGAGAAATTTGGATGAAACTATCAACAACCTGGATAACAAGTATTAGTTTACTTATCGGCGCTTCTGCTGTGGGAATCGCTGCATTTTCTCAAGTTAACTTCAAAGCTGCGGCTACTGCATCAAATATTCCACCAACATTAACTAAACTTAGCGACAAATCTTATCTACTGACTTGGACAGATAATTCTGCGGTATATGTCTCTTGCTATCCCACAGTTAAACCCAAAATGAAACCTGCACCAATTAAGCAAACACCAAATAGGTATGTGATTACCTGTAAAAATAAATAATTTCTGAGCAAAAAATGAAACTTTACTATCGCGGTCTTAGTTACGAATATAACTCAAGAGAAGCGGCTAAAAAAGCAACACGACCATTTGCACCAGTTCATCATCAAGGTTCTGCTTATAACCTAACTTATCGTGGGCAAACCTATCGTGTTGACCCAAATATCGAACCTGCGGAAGTTTCTACACCACGAGTAGCTTATCAATTAATTTATCGGGGAGTCACCTATTTTGTGGAGAAAACGCCTACAGGAGAAGTTTATACAACATTCTCTCAACCTTTTAACGCTCTAAAAGTTAGAAAATTTTTCATCAATATTTTGGGATGGCAAAAATAATAATGAAAAAGTTTCTTTAAAAGTTTTGTCGTACTAGCAATTTTATTTACCGAAAAACAGCAAAGGTACAGGAGAATTTCATGACTCAATATGACTATATTGTGATTGGTGCAGGTTCGGCAGGCTGTGTAATTGCCAATCGTTTGACAGAAGACCCTGATACAACTGTGTTATTACTCGAAGCAGGTAATCCAGATACGAAACCAGAGATTCAGATTCCGTTAGAATGCACAAATCTACTAGGCACTGAGGTGGACTGGGGATATTTCTCCCAACCAGAACCCTACCTAAATAACCGCAAAATCTTTTGTCCCCGTGGCAAAGTTTTGGGGGGTAGCAGTTCGATTAATTTCTTAATGTATATCCGAGGTAATCCTCACGATTATGACCACTGGCAGGAATTAGGTAATCCCGGTTGGAGTTACCAAGATGTGTTGCCCTATTTCAAGAAATCTGAAAACCAGCAACGCGGTGCCTCTAAATACCACGCTGTTGATGGCGAGTTGAGTGTCACCGATTTCATTTCCCCTACTGCAATATCCCAGCGATTTGTAGACGCTGCGGTGGCACTAGGATATGACCACAATCCTGATTTCAACGGAATGCAGCAGTCAGGAGCGGGATTTTTTCAGTTGACAGTCAAGGATGGGAAAAGACACAGTGCTGCTGCGGCATTTCTGGTGCCGATTCTCCAGCGTCCCAATTTAACAACAATAACAGGCGCGTTGGTAACTCGATTGTTGTTTGAGGGCACCTGCACTGTTGGGGTGGAATATCTACACGAAAGAACGCTGCACCAAGTCAGGGTCAACTCCGAAGTGATTTTAAGTGCGGGCGCATTCGATTCGCCCAAACTGCTAATGCTGTCGGGTATTGGCGATGCAGAACAATTACAAGCCTTGGGGATTGAACTCGTAGCTAATCTGCCAGGGGTTGGTCAAAACCTCCAAGACCACGTTGTTGTTCCTGTGCCATACGAGGCAACTGTTGATTTGCATACTGCAATTACTAGTAATGGCATCGCTGAATCTGGATTGTTTTTACATAGCGAGGGTAATCTAGACACTGCACCAGATTTAGAACTGATATTCGGCCCCATTCTGTTCGCACCTCCTGGCTATGCTCACTCTAGTTTGGGATTTACAGGTCTAGTCACTTTGACCCACCCCCAAAATATTGGTAGTGTCAAGTTGCGATCGCTTGACCCCAACGACCCACCAATCATTCAGATGAACTATCTGCAAAGTCAATCTGATGTCCAAAAGCTCGTTGAGGGAGTTAAATTAATCCGCAAATTGTTTCATACAAGTGCCTTTGATGAGTTTCGAGGCAAAGAAATCGCGCCGGGTATCGACGTGACTAGCGATGCAGCACTAGAAGCCTACATCCGGGAAACCTGCGGTACGGTGTATCATCCAGTTGGTACCTGTAAAATGGGTATTGACTCAATGGCAGTTGTAGACCCTGAACTTCGGGTACATGGGATTAAGGGGTTGCGTGTTGTTGACGCATCCATTATGCCAACGCTAACCACGGGGCATACGAACGCGCCCACCATTACGATCGCCGAAAAAGCAGCCGATTTAATTAAAGCCAAAGGTCGCGTTTCACAGCAAATACTCACCCTGAGCGAACACATCTAACTTCTTTTGGTCTAACACCAGAATTTTACCGCCTCGCTGGTAAGTGACACCTGCCTGAATCTGCTTGAACAGTCGAACACATTCTTCATAGGTAATCCCGATGCTGCGAGCAATCTGGTAGTAGGGCAAACGCGATCGCAACTGTAATCTATGTTCCGTTCTGCCACCCAAAACAGCAAAGAGTTTAGCAGACAAGCGATCGCCCTCATGCAGCAATAATTTCTCCCCGCAAATACTGTTTAACTACAGCATGAGTTCGCAACTGGACAAGCCGATCTAAATCGAGTCCAGAAAAAAGTTAAATTTGCCGCAATTGTTCAATCGTAACTTGCATTGCCCTGCCACCCTAATCAAGCAATCCGATCATTCTCTTCTCCAATTTAACTTTTTCCCGTGTTTAAACGCTTTTATGAGCTAGCTCATAAAAGAATTCACAGAAATTTAGCAAACTATAAACAGTAAACAAGAGGAACTGAATATATGTCTTTAAACATTGAATTATTGGAATCCAGTTTTTTACAGATTAAAGCCCAGGAAACCGAGTTTATGGCTCACTTCTATAAAACTTTGTTTGCGGACTATCCAGAGGTCAAGCCACTGTTTGCTAATACTCACATGGGAAAACAAGCCAAGCAACTTTTCAAATCACTTGTTCTGGTTGTAGAAAATCTCCGCAACCCCGACGTTTTGTCTAACGCACTTCAGGGACTAGGAACTCGACATGTTAAGTATGGCGTGCTGCCTGAACATTATCCGATGGTAGGTAGTACGTTGTTAAAAACGTTTTCGATTTACTTGGGGAGTGCCTGGACACCGAATACTGAGCAGGCATGGGTCGAGGCGTATACAGTCGTGACTGAATTAATGTTGAGCGGTACAGACTACTCATCTAAGATTCTGACTCCTCATGCTCAACAAGTTTAAGAGCCTCCATTGAAGCCAGTAAAGTCATTCCGCTCGGCTTAGGCTGCTCCTTAGTTGAAGCTTTGGCGGCTTTCTGTACAAATATATGCAATTAACTCTAACTTGTCGTCCCCTAAAAGTTGAAACTTTTGCTCAATAGAGTGATATCCATTAACGTTACATCTGGTTGGTATTCACGAAAAAGCGCGATCGCAATACTGTGTGAATTTTTTGCCATACCCTTTACGCTCCCAGCGTCGGAAATATGAATATACCGTAAGACAAGCAGGTAAATCGTGAGGCATCATTCGCCACGAGCAACCTGCACGTAATATGTAAAAGATCGAATTTACTACCTCCCGCATGTCTACTTCACGCTTTTTTCCACGTTTTCGCTGACGTTTTGGTGGAATCATTAATTTTATTAAATTCCATTCCACATCAGAAACGTCTGTAGGATAAGGTTTTCGAGCCATTTTACCCGATTCAAATACTATGACTGTCTCTTTTAAAATACCTGTCCTGGGGGAATTACTACGATCGCTAATTCTCGTTATGGAACGATCGGTAGTTAATTCGATCGGATACCAGTTAATGTGAATTGCTGTGTTGCTGGTTGGGTATTAAGGATTCCCACTTCCACCCGATGCGCCCAACACTTGCCCAGTAGCGTAGCTCGACTCCTGTGAGGCAAGGAGTACGTACATGGGAGCAAGCTCTGCTGGCTGTCCGGGCCGTCCAATCGGTGAGTCACCGCCGAACTTCTCAATTTTACTCTGCGGTTGACCGCCGCTAACCTGGAGCGGTGTCCAGTAAGGCCCAGGCGCGATCGCATTCACACGGATACCCTTTTTCGCAAGCTGCTTTGCCAGTGACTTGGTAAAGGCGACAATCGCCGACTTGGTTTGGGCATAGTCAAGCAGGTTCTCGCTAGGGTCATAAGCTTGGACTGAGGAGGTATTGATGATGCTTGCACCGGGACTGAGGTGCGGCACAGCAGCTTTGGTAATCCAAAACATCGCGTAAACGTTCGTCTTAAACGTTGAGTCGAACTGCTCGGTTGTGAGATCGAGAATCGAGTCAACAGATTGTTGTTTACCAGCATTGTTGACCAGAATATCGAGTCCGCCGAGTTCGCGCACGGCATTAGCGACAAGTTGATTGCAGAAGTTTTCGTTCCGAATATCGCCAGGAATCGCCACCGCCTTGCGTCCTGCTGCCTTAATCAGTTGGATAACTTCACGGGCATCTGGCTCCTCAGCAGGGAGATAGTTGATCGCAACATCAGCACCTTCACGCGCAAAGGCGATCGCTGCTGCCCGACCAATACCAGAATCGCCCCCTGTGACGAGCGCTTTACGTCCTACTAGCCGTCCAGAACCCTCATAACTTTTCTCACCGTGATCGGGTCGCGGGATCATTTTGCTAGCAAGACCGGGTGGCTCCTGCGGTTGTTGCGAAAAGGGTGGACTCGGATATTGCTTAACTGGGTTCTGCTTGACAGACTGGTTGAGTGTTTCTTGGTTAGGTGTCACTTGTTGATTTGCTGGGGTAGATGTTTGTTGTGCGAAGACTGGTACTGTTTGCGCTGCGACAACGCCAATAGATAGCCCGCCGAGAACTTGACGACGTGAGGCTTTTTTGAAGATATTTTTTTGTTCCATACTGAGTTTATTGACTTGGATTTTGCTCCACTGAATTGATTTGAAAGCAGGTTCTCGGCAGATCCGCAAATGCCAGGGCAGGTAATGCTTCTTATCCGTGTTGTTTGATTCTTTATTTTTGCTACTTAACAATTAACTACGTATTCTTTTTCCCAACCTCTAACTACAGAATGAGATTAGTTGTAAATTATTGCTGTGTGTTTCCGAATACAAATGTATTTAAAGAAATTGAGAATTACCTCATGGCAAACCTATCTAAAGTAATGCTTAATAAGACTTGGATACAAAACTTTAGCTAGATATATGTGGTTGCATTCAACTTTTAGTTTTTGAAGCAATTTCGTGCTTTATCTATCAGTAGGAGCGATCGCCATTATTAATAAATGGGGAATGGGGAGTTAAGGAGTATGAAGATGGTTTTGCATCTTGTATTTAGCATTAAGCAAAACTATTTCAGTAGATAGAGCAGTTTCATCCATGTAACTTCCCCTGGTGAGATGAAAAGATAAAGAGTAATCTTTAACCTGATAGATGGGTGTTCAAATAGGTGTTCGCATGAGCCGATCGCATGAGCCGATCGCATGAGCCGATCGCACAGCGCAACTCGTTGAAGAAGTAGGACAGCGATCTGTGTTAGTGCAACTGGATCAAACTAAGCCACTTCAGTAGGAGGACGCAACGACATAGTAGTTTTCTTAGGATAGTAAAGGTTAAAAATTTATTATCGGTTTAAATAGTATAAAAAGTAAGCATTAAGCAGTTACATAGAAATTTTCACAATTATGAATTATTCCTTAATATAACAGGAGTTAAAGTTGAACTTACACCCATTTCCAGAGTTTACATTGGGGAGTTTTGTGGCACTTTTTCCAATTGTAGATCCAGTAGGAAATATTCCTACTTTCCTTGTACTAACATCTGAAAACTCTATTAAAGAGCGTCATCATTGTGCTAAAAAAATAGCCCAATATACGACTTTGTTTTTGGTAGTTTTTCTGTTAATCGGAGGAGGGATTTTACGCTTTTTTGGCATTTCCCTGGAAGTAGTCCGTATTGCTGGAGGAATTGTCGTATTTCATACTGCTTGGCAAATGATGAGCGCACGACCAAAGTTAACAGTACAGGAAAATAAAGCAGCAGTTAAAAAAAGTGAAGAGCATGAAGACATTTCGTTTATGCCAATGACTATTCCTCTATTAGCGGGGCCAGCCGCTATTGCTGCAACATTAGGTTTATCGGCTCAAGCTGGACACACTTTTTCTGTAGCAACTCTCACGAATTTTCTAGCAGTGTTATTAGCAATTTTTATTTTAGGAATAGTCATTTATTTATGTTTTCGAGCTTCTAGTTGGTTACTACTTTGGTTAGGAGAAACAGGTATTAGAGCCTCTAGCCGCATTTTAGGTTTTTTTATTATGGCAGTAGGTGTCCAGTTAATCCTTAATGGAATCAGTGATTGGCTAAGACACCTATCAATATTTACAAGTTTCAATTTATGAATTGTTTATCACTTTTTTGATAGCGGCAATGAAAGCGTCGATTTCAGAGTAGGTGTTGTAAAAGTACAGGCTTGCTCGTGTAGTTGACTCAACTCCCAAGTAATCGTGTAAAGGCTGAGTAGCGTGTAAGCCAGCGTTGATAGCAATTCCAGCCATATCTAGATGAGAGGATAAATCTTTAGCAGGGATACCCTCAATAGTAAAGATGACAATCGCTAATTTACCCACAGCAGCGTTCTCTGATTGCGGCCCATAAACGCGAATGGACTGAATTTGTTGCAGTTGTTTGAGTAAGTATTTAGCCAGTTTTGTTTCGTAAGCATAGATGTTATCCATGCCAATTTCACTAAGGTAATCAATGGCAGCACCAAAAGCGATCGCATCTGCAATTGACGGTGTTACCGCTTCAAATTTATGAGGCAAATCTTTATAAGTAGTGTAATTACGGAAGACTCGATCGACCATTTCACCTCCAGTCAATAAAGGCGGGATTGACCGCAGTAACTCCGATTTACCATAAAGGAAGCCAATACCTGTAGGGCCACACATTTTGTAACCGGAACCAACAAGCCAATCACAGTCCATTTTTTGGACATCGATAGGTAGATGAGGAAGACTTTGGCAGGTATCAATTAAAATTTTTGCCCCTTCTTGGCGAGCAAGCGCAATAATTTTCTCTACAGGATTTATACAACCCAAGGTATTAGATAGATGTACAACAGAAACCAATCTAGTTCGGTCTGAAAGGAGAGTTTGGAACTGTGCCAAATTAAATTCTTCATTCTCATCCAGTTCAACAAACTTCAGCACTACGCCTGTCTTTTGCTGAAGTACTTGCCAAGGAACAATATTGCTGTGGTGTTCCATCACCGAGATGATAATTTCATCGCCTGCCGTCAAATTATTAATGCCCCAATCATTAGCGACTAAATTAATCCCCTCAGTTGCATTACGAGTAAAAATAATTTCTTGCGGTGAAGCAGCATTGATAAACTTAGCTAATTTTGATCGCGCTCCTTCATAAGCTTCTGTAGTTTCCTTACCGAGAACGTGCATACTTCTATGCACGCTAGAATTATGTTGCTCGTAGTAATCTTTTAATGTATTTATTACTATCGATGGCTTTTGGGAAGCTTCAGAGTTGTCGAAGTAAATTAAAGGTTTACCGTTAACTGTTCTCTGTAAAATTGGGAAGTCATTACGAACTTTCTCGGCAAGTGCTTTTTCCTGATTTATAACCATGCTTTAAAAAACTCTTAATTTGTTTGATTTCAGGCAAGATAATAAGGAATGGACAGTTAAGCAGATGACCATACAATTGACATTAGAAAAAGTCAAAAAGTCAAAAGCTATAAAATTCGGTTTAAAGACTTCTTTAGCGTAAATGCAAGACTCAAAGAATTGCCCTACCTTTTGGCTTAAATCTAAATTGGTATAAGGAGCAGTTTAAGATCGCGGGTACTTGGAAGTGAACTTAAGCTAGATGCTTGTATTAATACAAAAGGCTTTAATGCAACTAGTGAGATTGTCTTCGCAGTCTGGCGGCTGATAATCTCCTATTGAATCTAAAAACACAAGACATTATGAGTCAGGGAAGCATAATATCTCTCGGTAGCGTTAATGCAGATTTTCAGGTACGAGTCGATCGCCGTCCAGACCTAAGTGAGACGCTTCTTGCCAGTGATTTTCTGCAACTGAGTGGAGGTAAGGCAGCCAATGTTGCCTATCTCGCTCGCAAACTGGGTCTTCCTGCTATGCTTATTGCTCATGTCGGTGCCGATACGCTGGCAGAACAGGCGCTCAAACCCCTCCGGGAGATTGAGGTAAACCTGAAATATGTAAATGCGATCGAGGGCGAACCGACGGGTGTTTCCATGATTACCGTGCCCCCCGATGGCAAAAAAGGAATTATTTTGGCTGGAAACGCAAATAACATCTGGACAAAGGAAGATATTGCCACTGTGCAAGATGCGATCGCCAACGCTCCTTCTGGTTCAGTGCTGGTTGTCGATTATGAGATTGCGCCATTTATTGTTGAACCTGCGATTAATGCTGCCTGTGAGCGAGATTTTCCAGTAATTCTCGATCCATCTCCAGCCGATCGCGTGGAGCAAAATTTGTTCTCACAAGTGACTTATCTGGTTCCAGATGCAGGGGAAGCAGAGAAGTTAACTGGAATCAAGATTGATTCGGTGGATTGTGCAATTCAAGCCGCACATCATCTTCTAGATCGAGGAGTCAAGAATGCTTGTGTGAAGCTGAAAGACGGAGGCTGCGTGCTGATGAACCACGAGCAAACACTGCATATTCCCCCCGTTCCCGTGGATGTTGTTGATGCAACAGGGGCGGGGGATGCGTTTGCAGGCGCACTGGCTGTAGCAATACTAGAAAAGCGATCGCTTCAGGATGCTGCAAGTTTGGCAACGGCGGCTTCCCACGTTACCGTCACCCGGTATGGTTCTCAACCAGCCTATCCGACGCGATCGGAAATTGATGACATGTTTCAACGACTCACACCCCAAACTTATGTTCTCTGATAATAACAACACTTACGACTCCAAAAAGGCTTGGAGCCTTGTTTTTGATGGGTACGATCCAAAGGATGAAGGGCATCGGGAAGCACTCTGTGCGCTGGGCAATGGCTATTTTGTCACTCGTGCGGCAGCGATCGCAGCAACAGCCGACGAGATCCACTATCCTGGAACCTACCGAGCAGGTCTTTATAACCGCTTGGTAACATATATTGAAGGTGAAGTGTCCGAGGATGAATCCCTTGTCAATCTACCCAACTGGCTGCCGCTAATATTTCGCATTGATGGCGGAAACTGGTTTTCTATTGATGCCGTTGAAATTCTAACTTACCGCCAAACGCTGGATCTTAAAGGTGGGGTTCTACATCGTGAGATACAATTTCGCGATCCGCAGGGACGACAAACTAAACTGCACGAGCAACGGTTTGTTAGTATGGCTCAACCCCACCTTGCCGGATTGCAACTTCAGCTAACCGCCGAAAACTGGTCGGGTGAACTGGAAATTTGTTCAGCGATCGACGGACGGGTGACGAACAACAACGTCAAACGCTACGAACCTTATAATCAGCAACATCTGGAGCCATTAACAACTGGAACCATTGAACCAGAGGGCATCTGGTTGATGGTGCGAACCAAGCAGTCTCGAATCGAGATAGCTGTGGCAACGCGTACCTGTGTTTTTGTGGATAGTCATGAAGTAAAGTCCCGAACTGTCGATCGCAAAACTGCACAAATTAGCGAGCAGTTGCGGCTTCAGGTCGATCGGGGTGCAGCAATCCAAATTGAGAAAATTGCTGCCCTCTATACCTCCCGTGACCACGCGATCGCCGAAAGTGCTGAAGCAGCAAGGCAGGCAATCCAGGATGCTTCCAGCTTTGCCGAATTGCTAACTGATCATCAATGTGCTTGGAAACGGCTCTGGATGCGCTGTGATATTGAACTTGAGCCAGTAGAAAATTTACGGGCGTTAAGGTTGCATATCTTTCATATCCTGCAAACAGTTTCGCCTCATACAGCAGATTTAGATGTGGGAGTCCCGGCGCGGGGATGGCATGGGGAGGATTATCGCGGACACATTTTCTGGGATGAAACCTTTGTGCTACCATTTCTTGCCTGTCGCTTTCCAGAAATCGCGCGATCGATGCTGCTATATCGTTACCGTCGCCTCAGTGCAGCAAAAATTCTCGCCCATCAACACGGTTACAAAGGGGCAATGTTTCCTTGGCGCAGTGCTAGTACTGGGCGTGAAGAAACACCCCGTTTTCAGTTCAGCCTGCTTTCAGGACATTGGATGCGCGATCGCACAAACTTGCAGCATCACATTAACGCTATCATTGCCTGTAATCTGTGGCGCTACTACAATCTCACGAACGATCTTGCCTTTTTGATGGACTACGGGGCAGAGATGATGGTTGAGATTACCCGCTTTTGGGCGAGTATTGCCACCTATAATCCTGACTGCGATCGCTACGAAATTTGTGGTGTAATGGGGCCTGATGAATATCATACCGCTTATCTAGATGCCGAAACTCCCGGCATCAACAACAATACTTACACAAACGTCATGGCTGTCTGGACGCTCTGTAAAACACAAGAAGTCCTCAATCTATTGCCACCTTCGTGTTGTCGTGAATTTTACACTCGCCTCAACCTGAGCCAAGAAGAAATCAACCATTGGGATACTGTGAGCCGGAAGATGCACGTAGTTTTTGACGACGGTATTTTAAGCCAGTACGAAGGATTCGATCGCTTGCAAGAATTTGATGTGCAGCCATTCTATAATCAGCAAGTTAATTTAATCTTGGAAGCAAAAGGGGATGATGTCAATCGCTATCAGGTTAGCAAGCAAGCAGATACCGCGATGCTGTTCTTTTTACTGTCTGAAGCAGAATTGACAAAATTACTAGAGCGTAATGGTTATTCCTTTAATCGCACACAAATGCAGAGGACGATGGCTCATCATCTCCAGCATACGGTGCATGAGTCCAGCCTTTCCCGACTTGTGTATGCTGGGGCAGTTGCTAGATGCGATCGCGAAAAATCCTGGCAGCTATTCATGGAAACACTGTTTGCCGATTTATCGGGGGCGAGTAGTCAAGAGACAAAAAATGGCATCCACCTGGGAGCAATGGCAGGCACACTGCATCTCCTTCAGCACCATTACCTTGGGTTACACGCTTACGGTGGTAATATTTGTCTCGATCCATACCTTCCAACTTCACTAAACCGATTTCGCGTTAGCCTTCAGCATCAAGGGAACGATTTAGAAATTGAAGTTATCGATAGTAATCTAAATGTAATAGCATCGCCAATTAACTCATCATCCGTCCAAATTATTTGCTGGGGTGATGTGATGGATTTACAACCTGGTACTTCAATTACTATTAACCTGCTAGATTCGGTTTCCTCAGTTAAGAGCCATTGAACTTGAGAGGTAGACGTTCTATTAATGACTCTCAAATACACAGTTGTTCTCTTTCACTAGGAAGACGCGATCGCACTACTGCTTCCGTAGGATGGTAAGAGTTGAAAGCTTGTAATCGGCTCAAGCTTTCAAGGAACTAGGCAACATTGTTGCAGACTCATTACAAACAAAAATTCAGGGCAATATCAGAATCGTTGTAGTGAATACTATCAAAAATAAATAATAGCGTAAAACTACTGATTTGATATCAGCTAATAAGTAATCGCACACAAGAAAGAATGCTATGGTTAGTCAATTGCAGAAGCTTCCAACGGATGAATCATTAGGCACACTGGAGCCAGTTGCCCACTTTGACGGTGCTATGCCAACGGGTGTAACGGTATCTCATCAAGGACGCATCTTTGTCAACTTTCCTAAATGGGGCGATGAAGTTGAATTCACGGTGGCAGAAATCCGAGATGGTCGCCCAGTGGCTTATCCCAATGAGGAAATTAATCGCACGAACCCAGATAACCTTGCAGAAACGCTTGTATCTGTGCAAAGTGTTGTGGTTGACCCCCGCGCTCGCCTGTGGATTCTCGATACTGGTAGTCCGATGTTCCAACCGACACAGTACGGCGGCCCCAAGCTGGTTTGTGTTGATTTAACCAGCGATCGCGTCATCAAAACGATTCTTTTTCCCCAAGATGTAGCATTGCCAACAACCTACCTTAATGATGTCCGGTTTGATTTGCGGCGAGGTGCTGAGGGTACAGCGTTCATTACCGATTCATCGGATCGAGGCGCAAATGGGATTATTGTTGTGGATTTGGCATCGGGTGAAAGTTGGCGCAAGCTACACGATCATCCTTCCACAAAAGCTGAAGAACTATCCAACTTTTTGCCTGTGGTTGAGGGTCGTCCATTCATGGAACGTCAACCAGATGGGTCAACCAAACCCGTCAAAATGGGGTCAGACGGAATTGCCATTAGTGCAGATGGATCGCGTTTGTATTACTGTCCGCTTGCTAGTCGTCGTCTCTATAGTGTTGCAGTTGATGCTCTTGTAGATCGAGCGATCGACGATGGTGCTGTTGCAGCAACAGTAATTGATGAGGGGGATAAAGGCGGCGGTGCAGATGGACTCGAATCAGATGCAGCCGGATGTATTTATGCGACGAATTATGAACACAATGCAATTTTGCGTCGTCATCCTAATGGAACATGGGAAACGGTAGTACACGATCCTCGCCTGCTTTGGCCTGATACCCTTTCATTAGCAACAGACGGTTATCTTTACGTCACAGCCAACCAGTTGCACCGTCAAGCAAGCTACCAAAAGGGGCGTGATTTACGTCAGAAGCCTTATAGTCTTTTCCGCATTGGCATTAATGCTCAACCTGTGCTGCTGCGATAAACTCTTCAATGCAACTGATTGTTGCGAAAGGTAATACATAATGGCGTTGAATATCAAAGATTTACGGATTCACAGCCCTGCATTTACTTCTCTTGAGCGTATCCCGAAACAGTATACCAGCGACGGTGAAAACATCTCACCTCCCTTGGAATGGAGTGGACTACCAGCCGGAACCCAGCAATTAGCACTCATCTGTCACGATCCAGATGCGCCCTTGCCACAGGGGTTTACCCACTGGCTAATCTATGGGATTCCGCCAACGGTTAACCAGATTGCAGAGGGAGATGGTAGTAAATTTACTGAAGGTATGAACAGTAGCAATCAGCCAGGATATACCGGGCCTGCTCCACCAAAAGGGCATGGGCCTCACCATTACTATTTCTGGTTATATGCCCTAGATGCAAAGCTTGACCTGAAGCCAAATATCAACCGCGAGGAACTACTGAATGCGATCGCTGACCATGCGATTGAACAAGCGCGGCTGGTTGGAGTCTATGAGTCCTGACATTTATATAATTCTTTGCCTCGTTCCCAGGCTGGAGCCTGGGAACGAATTCTGGGAGGCTCCGCCTCTCGTTAAGAAAAAGGACGCAGAGCCTCTCGGAATACATTCCCAGTCTGAAGACTGGGAACGAGGTTAAACAAGCCTTTCGCCTTTTCTTAGTGTCATTCGTCTATGAGTCCTGACATCTATAATAATTCTTCTAAAAATCCAAGGAGAGTGCAAGCATGGGAGAGATCAGAGATAACTACACACCGCAAGAGCAGAAAAACATTGAGCTTGTTAAGGAATATATGCAGATTGCTTACGATCCCAAGCGTGCCAGCGCCGAGGCAGTAGGGCATCTGTGTGCATCAAACAACAAGTTTATCGCTCCCACTACATTTCCTAATGTCCATACATTGGAGGAATACGCCCAGGATCATGGTGAGATCATGAAGCAGGTGAACAATCTCCACTTTGTCAGTTTCGATGTTCTCTTTGCCAAAGAAGATAAGTGTGTCTCAGGTACACGGCTGAGGGAAACCATAGCGGCCAGCCGCATGGGAATATTAATCCTACTGGAAAGAAGGCACAGTGGACAGCCACTGGCACATTCAGGGTAGAGAACGGAAAATTAGCCGAGTTCATCAAGGACTGGAACAAACTGTCTATGTGGGAGCAATTCGGATGGCCGATTGAGGAGTGTTTAACCCAGAAGGGATAAGGATGATGACATCAACAAATTTCTCTCCACCAAGCGATCGCCTGCTGACAGAAACAGTCTCAGTTACTCTCCAAATTAACGATCGCCATTACACAGTCGAAATTGAACCGCGTGTGACATTACTCGATTTATTGCGAGAACGTTTAGAGTTAACGGGAAGTAAGAAAGGCTGCGATCGCGGTCAGTGTGGTGCTTGTACGGTGCTGATTGATGGACGACGGGTGAATTCCTGTTTAACGCTAGCGGTGATGCAGGTGGGAAAAACCATCACCACAATCGAAGGATTAGCACAAGGAGATGAACTCCATCCGATGCAGGCAGCATTTATCCAAAATGATGCTTTTCAGTGTGGCTATTGTACATCTGGGCAGATTTGTTCGGCAATCGGGTTGTTGAGTGAAGGCAAAGCAGACTCGGATGCAGACATTCGAGAACTGATGAGTGGCAATCTTTGTCGCTGTGGGGCGTATCCAAATATTGTAGCAGCAATTCAGTCTGTAGCAGCAAGCGTGAGGGCGGGGGATGCAACCATTTAACTATCTACGTGCATCAGACGCAGCGATTGCGGTGAGAACTGCGATCCAAGACCATCAGGCAAAGTTTATTGCAGGTGGCACGAATCTGCTGGATCTGATGAAGGAGGGTGTAGAAACTCCACAACAGTTGATCGACATCAATGAGTTGCCGCGATCGCAAATTGAACGCTTACCCAACGGCGGAATTCGCATCGGCGCACTGGCGCGAAATAGTGATGTTGCATACGACGAGAATATTCAGCGACAGTATCCAGTGTTGTCTGAAGCACTTTTATCTGGAGCATCTCCCCAACTGCGAAACATGGCAACCGTTGGGGGAAACTTATTACAACGAACTCGCTGTTATTACTTCACGGATGCTGGATTTGCATCTTGTAACAAACGTATCCCTGGTTCAGGCTGTGCTGCCATTCCCGGTTACAATCGCATTCACGCCATTTTCGGCACTAGCGACTACTGTATTGCCACCCATCCTTCTGATATGGCTGTGGCATTAGTTGCCTTAGATGCCATTATTCACACGCAGAACGCCAATGGAACTCGGCAGATTGCGATCGCCGACTTTTACCTATTGCCAGAAGACACTCCCGATCGCGAAACCGTTTTGGAACCCGGAGAACTGATTACCGCCGTTGAATTACCGCCGTTGTCCTTTGCGGCTAGATCGCACTATTTAAAAGTGCGCGATCGCGCCTCCTATGATTTCGCTCTGGTTTCTGTAGCTGCGGCATTGGACATTCAAGATGGTCAAATTACCGATGCACGGATTGCCTTGGGTGGAGTTGCTACAAAACCCTGGAAAGCAACCGAGGCAGAACGAGTTCTTATCGGTTCACCTGCGAATGCATCCACTTTTGAAGCAGCCGCTCTTGCAACAATCCACGATGCTAAACCGCAGCAATACAACCACTTTAAAGTAGAACTGCTGCGGCGATCGCTAGTACAAGCATTTTTTAAGGTTACAGGAGGTGAGCAATGAATCCGGTAATTGGGAAAGCAGTCGATCGCGTAGACGGACGGCTAAAAGTGACCGGAGGCGCACATTACTGTGCCGAAATGCCGATTCCTAACCTGGTTCACGCAGTCTTAATTAACAGTACAATCGCCAAGGGGCGCATTGTGTCCATAGATACCCAGGCAGCTGAAGTTGCTCCCGGTGTAATAGCAATACTCACACATCTCAATGCGCCTCAAATTGCACCTGCAAGAGTTACATTAGATAGTGCCAGTCAAGGGGGAGGTGCTGGAGAGCAGTATATCCCGCTTCAAGACGATCTAATTCATTACAGTGGGCAACACATTGGGGTTGTGGTTGCAGAAACTTTGGAGCAGGCCGATCGTGCTGCATCACTAGTAAAGGTTCGTTATGAAGAAGAACCACCTACGGTAACGATGCAAGAAGCGATGGAGCGTGCCTTTCCACCCGATAACGTTTGGGGAAAACCACCAGATATCGTCCAAGGTGATTTAGTAAAGGGACTGGCAGATGCCGCCGTTGGAATCGACCAGACTTACACCACCGCTATGCAGCACCACAACGCGATCGAACCTCATGGCACGATCGCAGTTTGGTCAGGTGATTTCCTGACATTATATGAACCAACTACCTGGGTTTACGGCATCCGCAATGCTGTAGCTGAGTGGCTGCAAATGCCGCGCGAAAAAATTCGCGTGATTCAGCAGTTTGTTGGTGGTTCCTTTGGCTACAAAGGCCCTGCTTGGACGCACGTAGTACTTACCGCGATCGCCGCTCGTCAGGTGAATCGTCCAGTTAAGTTGGTTCTCACCCGCCGACAGGAATTTGCAGGTGTCGGCTACCGTCCGCTAATTCAACACCACATTCAGCTAGGTGCAACCGCCACAGGGCAACTAACGGCACTGACACATCACGCGATCGCTCGCACTTCAACCTTTGATAACCGGGTCGTTGCACCAGTCGAGCGCACTAGTCGCAAAATATACGCTTGCCCGAACATTACTACTACTTATCGTCTCGCTCCCAGCAATCTTAGCGGCCCCTATACTATGCGTGGCCCTGGAGAAACACCAGGATTATTTGCCATTGAGTCGGCAATGGATGAACTGGCATACGCTTTACAAATCGATCCAATCGAACTACGCTTACGTAATCACGCTGATGTTGACCCAGAAACGGGAGATCCTTGGTCTAGTAAGTCGCTGAAGGAGTGCTATCGGCAAGGTGCAGAGCGATTTGGCTGGCATCAGCGCAACCCACAACCCGGCTCCATGCGAAATGGCGATCGCCTCGTAGGTTGGGGAATGGCAACAATGGCCTATGATGCCCGCTTTTCTGGGACGACTGCCTCGGCTCAACTATTTGCTGATGGCAATGTCCTAGTGCAGAGTAGTACCTGCGACCCAGGTACGGGTGTCTACACAATCATGCAGCAAATTGCAGCAGATACCTTAGGGCTATCGGTGGCATCGATTCGCTTTCAGCTAGGCGATACCCAGATGCCCGAAGCTCCTGTTGCAGCCGGGTCTAAGACAACTGCTAGCGTTGGGTCTGCGGTATATGCTGCTACCACATCCCTACAGCGTAAACTGCTCAATCTGGCATTCAACAATCCAAACTCTCCTCTTTACGGGCATACCGAAGCTGAGGTGACGGTGGATAATGGGCGTTGCTATCTCAAGGACAATCCTACTCAGGGACAGACCTATGTAGAAATTTTGCAGCAGCACCAAATGGAATCGATTTCAGCACAGGAACAGGTTAAGCCTGATGAAGAAACCAAGAAATTTACTCACTACTCCTTCGGCGCACATTTTGCCGAGGTACAATTCCATCCAGGATTAAGCGAACTACGAATCACTCGTTATGTCGGCGCATTTGCTGCCGGAAGGATCGTTAACCCCAAAACTGCCCACAGCCAGCTGATTGGCGGAATTATTTGGGGCATCGGCATGGCATTGATGGAGCAGAGCATCGTCGATCCGCATTTGGGACGAATTGTGAACTCGAATCTCGCTGAGTACTTAATTCCGGTGAATGCCGATATTCCCTCCATTGATGCCTTTTTTGTCGAGGAAGAAGCTTTGCATCTCAACCCAATTGGCACCAAGGGTATTGGCGAAATTGGCACGGTTGGAGCCGCAGCTGCGATCGCCAACGCGGTCTATCACGCTACAGGCAAACGGATTCGCGATCTGCCCATTACATTAGACAAGCTACTTTGACATACTCCCCCGAATTGGGGACTTCCAAGGAATAAAATCACCAACTACAATAATGATAATCATTCTGAGGATGGGGAAGGAGAAGCAGCTGTTGGCTGCTTCTCCTTCCCCCCCTTTTTGTACTAAATTCAATTTGGAGTAAAATTTTTGGGTATTGGGAGTGTTGATAGAATCAACTGATTCAGTCAAAAAATTGTTTAACGAAACAGCAAGCGCTACGGTTTTGCAGTATATAGTCCGAGTAAACAGTGTTACTTATATCAAAAGAGCATATTCATATATGGGTATATTCAAACATATACCCATATATGAATATGCTTTACTCCTTTCATCTCAGCAATTAGATACTTGTTCAAGATTTATCTGAGTATTTTAATGTTATTGATTGGTCTTAATGCTTGGTGTGAGTAGCGACGTGCCAGAACTCGAAGGTGAAATCGGCTTTTATAAGGGAGTGAGCAGCAAGGTTGCTAGTGTTGCAAATTTCTTCGGTGTGTCGGAAATCCTCGCGATCGTCGGTCAGTCCAGCGACATTGATTGTACCAGAGCGGACGCTCCAAAAGCCCAGCTCATCGGCGTCCCCCTGAGCGAGAATACACGCAAAGCGAAGTTTGCTTCGGTAGTTACGTATGTTACTGCGAACGGCCCACCAGTTCTGACTGTCCACGGCACTGAGGATCGCACGGTTTCCTACGCTCAGGCTGCTCGTCTGGAGACAGTGTTACGAAAGGTTTGCGTATTGAGTTATTTTGTTACTGTTAAAGGTGCTGGGCATGGTGACTTTGGTACTTTGGTACTGCCTTTAGACAATAGAGTAAAACCCGGATTTCTCACGCATAGTGTAGGCTTCAGGGGAAGAGGAGTGTGGGGAGTATGGGGGGTAAGACTTCTTCTCCATCCTCCCACACCTCCCACACCCTTTGGATTTCTCACAAGAGAGAAATCCAGGTAAAAGCCTTCTTCGATAAGTATCTACATAGGCAATGCGTAGAGGTTTCGACTGCAATGATAAATTGGCGTAAGTTTCAGGAGAATAAAGATGACAAATGACCTAAATTCATACTTACCTGTACCAACTAAACGAAAATTTGCAGCCACTTTCGGTGTAGTAAGACCAATTAGCTTTTGGGTACAGTTAGCATTAGGCGCCGTTTCTATCTTGACTTTGTTACTGGCTATATTTAGCCGCAACGTCACTGTCCAAACAACAACGAATTCGGTTATGGGTTTTGGAGTATTTTTGGGAATTATTGGAATTTTAGTGCTGTGTTTCCGACTTTACTGGATGAACCGCTACAGGCGTTTAGACAAACTTTTACAGTCGCCTAATCGGGAATTACATCCAAGTAAACAGGACGTAATTCAAGTATTACAAATTGGGTTAATTGTAAGTTTTATAGGGCTATTGTTAGCTTTTTTAGCATCTGAAGTGGCTGTTATTGCTGTATTAACGAAAACGCTAGCTCTGCCTCAAACAATAGCAGTCTATAGACCTGAAAATGTTATTCGGTCTCTAGATATTTTTGTGGTTTTGGCCAATGTCAATCTGATTGGCGCTCACTTTGTCGGAGGCGCTACTTCGCTTGGGCTGCTTAACTGGTTAGAGCAATAGTCACCAAAGCAATAAGTCGGTAAAACGATACACTTAAAAAAAATCCCTTGTATATTTTTAACTGGACAATTGCTGTTCAATTTCAAAAGCCCTGAGAAAAATCCAGGGCTTTATTTACAGGGAGTTTATTAAATACTGACTTAAAATCTTTGCCAGCGCTTTTTTATACAAATAACTATCATCAGGGCGAACGCATCTAAATTATGCTTATTCACTATCGAGGTTAAGAATCAACGAAACAATCAGCATTTATCGTTTGATTTATTTTCTAAACCTCGATGCGATCGCTACAGCTTTGCAGTCATTGAATTGCTCGACCACTTATAATTCATCTATGGTGCTACTTTTTCTTTAAACAGCTTCCCAGCAGAAAACGCAGGCACTTTGGTTGCCGGAATTCTCATTGGCTCATTGGTTTTGGGATTACGCCCTTCGCGTTCTGAGCGATCGCGCCGCTCAAATGAGCCAAACCCTACCAGCGTTATCTTCTCTCCATTCGCTACAGTTTCGGTAACGACTGACAAAAAAGCACTAATGACTTCATCGGCTTGCTTTTTTGTGATGTTGGTCTTTGCTGCTACAGCATCCACTAATTCGCCTTTGTTCATAAATCACCCTGAAGCATTGTTAGTATTGGAAATTTACTTTACCATTACTTTCTCTTGTCACGAAAGGGGGGAAAAGGACTAATATATTAAACAGCATACGAAAATTTATAATGTAAGCCTACTGCTGTAGCGACTTTCAGTAGATCGAAAACTTTGGTAAGTTGACGGAAGAATAAGGATTTTAGCCGATGGTTTGGGACTAACACAAGCGTTAATTTGCGATCGCCACCGGAAAGGGCGGGTACGCCATCGCAGCAGAGTTAATTGACAACAGAATTACTCGAACAGCAGATTATAAGAGGATTCCAGCGAATTCTATACACTGGCTAAAATGAGCAATTGGTAAGGCTTCTAGAAATCTTTTCGATTTACTGAACTGAAGTTACTATCTTTGACTTCAACTTGGTATAAATTTCTGGCATTGCAAATTGGGAAAAGCAGCGAATTGTTATGAGGGACTATTTTGCGTTTTTGCTCTCAGTGCAAACGCCCACTGTCGTCGAGCGCATGAATTACTGATAGGGAGAATCGTACTCCTTTTTCACTCTCCCCCTCCCTGAATAATTTGAGTTAATTCATTGCGGCTATGATTTGCTTCTGACCAAAAAGTATTGGTTTTCCCGAAAACAACCATCAATTCCTCTCGATAGCGTTATACAACATCAAGTTGATGGGAATACTAATGTCAGTAAGGAAAACAAAATTCTGTCATAAGGTATGTAGAGATGGCGACTGTGAACTCTATCCCCATCATTCCAGGATATCAAATTAAATCTCAACTGTACGCTGGCTCCAGAACCAACGTATATCGAGCTATTCGCCAATCAGATCAACTTCCAGTCGTGATTAAACTTCTGACCTTAGAGTACCCCAGTTTTAACGAATTACTACAATTTCGCCATCAGTATACAATCAGTAAAAATCTCAACATTGCTGGAATTATTCATCCGTTATCGCTAGAAACCTATGGCAATAGCTATATTTTGGTGATGGCAGATATCGGGGAAATTTCTTTAAGAGAATACATTAAAAACTCAAATCTATCCTTAGTAGAAGTTTTAAATATTGCTATTCAGCTAGTCCGCATTATCCACGATTTACACGAAAGTCGCATTATTCATAAAGATATTAAACCAGCAAATATTCTGATTCATTCCCAAACCAAAAAAATTCAACTCATTGACTTTAGTATTGCTTCATTACTACCTAAAGAAACCCAAGAAATTAAAAATCCAAATGTTTTAGAAGGAACTCTTAGCTATATCTCCCCAGAACAAACAGGCAGAATGAACCGTGGCATCGACTATCGTAGCGATTATTATTCTCTGGGTGTAACATTGTATGAAATATTCACAGGAAAGTTACCATTTAATTGTGACGACCCGATGGAATTGGTGCATTGTCATCTGGCAAAAATGCCATCGCAGCTAGAAGGCAGAAGCAAAGAAATACCAAAGGTCTTATGGAATATTGTCATGAAGTTAATGGCGAAAAACGCTGAAGATAGATATCAAAGTGCCTTGGGATTAAAGCATGATTTAGAACTTTGTTTAGCCCAAATCCAAGATACAGGAAAAATTAGAGATTTTGAAATCGGTCAGTCGGATGTCTGCGATCGCTTCCTCATCCCGGAAAAGTTATATGGCAGAAAAGCAGAAGTAGCTAGCTTATTACAAGCATTTGAGCGTGTGGCTCACGGCACATCAGAAATCGTGTTAGTAGCGGGATTTTCCGGGATTGGGAAAACTGCTGTCGTGAATGAAGTCCACAAACCAATTACCCGTCAGCAGGGTTATTTTATCAAAGGTAAGTTTGACCAATTCAATCGTAATATTCCCTTATCCGCCTTTGTGCAAGCTTTACGCGACTTAATGGCGCAATTGTTGTCAGAATCAGATGCACAATTGGTACACTGGCGCAATCAAATTATTCAAGTTCTTGGAGAAAATGGGCAAGTTTTGATTGAAGTAATTCCAGAATTAGAACAGGTAATTGATAAACAACCACCTGCACCAGAACTATCGGGAACGGCGGTACAAAATCGATTTAATTTACTCTTTCAAAAGTTTATTGCTGTCTTCACCACAATAGAACATCCACTGGTAATGTTTCTGGATGATTTACAGTGGGCAGATTTGGCTTCGCTACAGTTAATTAAACTGCTGATGGAAAATCAAAAATATCTGCTTTTGTTAGGTGCTTATCGAGATAATGAAGTGTCAGCCGCACATCCATTTATGTTGAAGGTGGAAGAACTTAAGAAGGCTGGCAAGACTGTTAATACTATTACTCTTGCCCCTCTTGACTTGAATGATACTAATCAGTTAGTGGCTGATACTTTACATTGTACGACACAGATATCGCGCCCTCTAACAGAATTAATCAACCGCAAAACTAAAGGCAATCCCTTTTTTATCACGCAGTTTCTCAAGGCTTTATACGAAGATAAACAAATTAAATTTAATCACGAGCAAGGTTACTGGGAATGCGATTTTGCTCAAGTCAATGTGCTATCTGTGACTGATGATGTGGTGGAATTTATGGCTACTCAGTTACAAAAATTGCCCCAGCAAACGCAAAATATCCTGAAGTTAGCTGCTTGTATTGGTAATTCTTTTGATTTAACTACTTTGGCAATTGTTTCACAACAGTCGTCACAAAAAGTGGCAGATGCTTTGTGGAAAGCTTTGCAAGAAGGATTGATTTTACCGCAAAATCAAGTTTATAAATTTTATCTCAGCCATCAGCAAGAAGTTAATACTAACAATATCGAAAATGTTGCTTATCGCTTTCTGCACGATCGCGTCCAACAAGCTGCTTATTATTTAATTCCCGAAGACCAAAAACAAGCTACTCATTTGGCGATCGGTCAATTATTGCACGCTAACACGCCTGCAACTCAACTAGACAATATCTTTGAAATTGTCAATCACTTAAATATAGGCATTGATTTGATAACTCAGCTTGACAAAAAACTAGAGTTGGCACAACTGAATTTGCTAGCGGGGTGCAAAGCCAAAGCAGCGATCGCCTATAATGCTGCTGTCAAATATTGTACCCAAGGTATTGACTTACTGCCCTTTGATGGCTGGGCAGAACATTACAGATTAACCCTGAATCTGCATAATGAGCGTTTAGAAGCTGCCTGCCTCAATACAGACTTTGACAAGCTGGCAGGATGGGGTGATGTTGTGTTGCAATCTGCTAATTCTTTGCTTGATACTATCAAAGTCTATGAAACCCGAATGACGGCATTTCGGTCTCAAGGTCAATTTGCTAAAGTAATTGAGACTGGGTTACAAGTGTTGAAATTACTCGGTGTGGAATTTCCCGAACAGCCAATGATGGCAGATATTAGCGCAGCAGTCCAACAGACAAGGCAACTATGGATGGGGCGCGCACCCTTAAGTTTGCTGGATTTGCCTGCAATGAGCGATCCGCATCAACTTGCAGCCATGCAAATAATGACTACACTGGTTTCCTCTGCGTACATTGGTAAACCGACACTGTTACCATTACTTACATCTAAGCAAGTAGAGATGGCTATCCAGTTTGGCAATTCATCTATTGCTATCTTTTCTTATGCAGACTATGGAGTGACTCTTTGTGGTTTGATTGGAGATATTGATGCTGGGTATGAGTTTGGACAGCTTTCATTAAAGTTACTAGAACAACACCAGATTAACGCTTTTAAAAGCAGAGCTTACTTTATTGTCAACAGCTTTATTCGGCATTGGAAAGAACCATTAAATCACAGTATCCCATCTTTGTTAGAAGCTTATCAGAGCGGCTTAGAAACCGGAGATTGGGTATGTATGGCGTTGAACTTAGTGTCATATAGTCAGTGTAGCTATTGGAGTGGTCGAGAATTAAATGATTTGGCACAGGAAATGGAGACTTATCGGCAAGTCATCAGCCAAGCCAAACAAGAAGCAACGTTAAAATATCAAGAGTGCTACCAGCAAGCGATTCTCAATTTATTAGGACAAGCGGAAGTTCCCTATTATTTAGATGGCAAAGTCTTCAATGCCGCCCAAATCTTACCCAGCTTCCAAGCTGCCAGCAATCGCACCGGATTATTCTATCTTCATCTCAATCAAGCTGTTCTATGTTATTTGTTCGGAGAATACGAAGCAGCCTCACAACAAGCAACCTTAGCAGAACAGTATAGTAATGCTGTAACTGGCTATTTCGTCGTAGTTGTCCGAGTTTTTTATGATGCTTTAATTCATCTAGCACGCTACACCGATGTTAATGCCCAAGAACAATCAGCCATTTTAGAGCGAATCAATGCCCATCAAGAAAAACTACAAATTTGGGCTACTCATGCCCCATTCAATCATCAACATCGTTGGCAACTTGTAGCAGCAGAACGCTATCGAGTGCTTGGTCAATTTACTGAGGCGATGGAACATTACGATTTAGCTATTGCCCAAGCCAAAACACATGGTTATGTGCAAGATGAAGCACTCAGCAATGAACTGGCCGCTAAATTTTATCTAAGTTGGGGCAAACAGAAGGTGGCAGCAGGCTATATGCAGGAGGCATACTACTGTTACGCTCGTTGGGGCGCAAAAGCCAAAACCGAGGATTTGGAAAACCGCTATCCCGATTTAGTACGCGTTATTCTCCAGCAGAAAGTACAATCACTGCACATGCTGGAAACCATATCGAGCAGTGTTAGTCACCCGCTTTCGGTTCATAATTCCACTCTTTTGGGTCGTTCTTCTAGCACTGACATTAGTAGCTTTGATTTTGCTGCTATCCTCAAAGCCTCCCAAGCCATTTCCGGCACGATTCAACTGGACGAACTACTGCACAGATTAACACAGATTATTCTGCAACATTCTGGGGGCGAGCGTTGTGCCTTAATCCTACCTAATACTCAAGGAAAATGGTTGGTAAGAGCCATTGGTACACCCGAAACCACAGAACTTTGTGCCGAACCTTTAGAGGGCAACCCCAACTTACCAGTTAAGTTGATACAGTACGTCAAAAACACCGAAGAAATTGTGATGATTGACGAACTCAAAACCAATTTACCTGTAATTGATGAATATTTAAGTCAACGACAACCAAAAAGTTTGTTGTGCTTGCCAATTCTCAATCAAGGACGCTTAATTGGAATTTTGTATTTAAAGAATCGTTCTACTAGTAGTGTGTTTACAAGCGATCGCATCCTCATTCTCAACTTTCTTTGTACCCAAGCGGCCATTTCTCTAGAAAATGCCCGTCTTTATGAAAATGCACAAATTTATACTCAACAGTTGGAACAATCTCTAGAAAAATTACGCCTCAGTGAAGCCCGCTTTCAGAAACTAGCAGATAATGTTCCTGGCATGATTTATCAGATCCGAATTAAAGCCGATGGTTCAGCTTCAGTACCCTACGTCAGTTCTGGATGTCAAACTCTTTATGAAGTCCCAGCAGAAGATTTTCTGTCAGGGAAATCTAGCCTGCGTGATTTTGAACATCCCGACGATGGAGCAGAGGCATTTCAGGCAGTTGTTGAGTCAGCACAAAATCTTACCCCATTTCAGCATGAGTGGCGCATTGTTACACCCAATGGGAATATCAAGTGGGTAAAAGCTGCTTCTCAGCCAGAACGCAGCGAGGATGGTGAAATGGTATGGGATGGAATTCTAATTGATATTAGCGATCGCAAACTTAGTGAAGCTGCTGTTAAGCAAAAATCTCAAGAACTGGAAAATGCTCTGCAAGAACTGCAACAAGCCCAACTGCAAATGATACAACATGAAAAAATGTCTGCACTTGGTAACTTAGTTGCTGGAGTAGCTCACGAAATGAACAATCCCCTCGGCTTTATTTCGACTAGCCTCCAACAAGCTAAACCTATCTTGGCTGATATCACTGAACACCTAAAATTATATCAAAAAGCTCTACCGAATCCAGAAGTAGAAATTCTCGATCATGCTGAAGAAATTGACTTAGACTATAGCTTAGAAGACATGCCAAACATGGTTGACGCAATGCTTATCGCTTCTGAGCGATTAAAAAATATCAGCACCAGCTTAAGAACTTTCTCCCGGGGCGATAAAGATTATAAAGTGCCATTTAACATCAATGAAGGCATTGATAGTACAATTTTAATTCTCAAACATCGCCTGAAAGCGAATGAGCAACGTCCAGAAATTATAGTTGTAACTGAATACGATAATTTACAACCAATCGAGTGTTTCCCTGGACAATTAAATCAGGTATTTATGAATATTTTAGCTAATGCTATTGATGCTTTAGATGAGTCAAGTAGAGGTCGGAGCTTTGAGCATTTTAAGCTAAATCCACATAAAATTAGAGTGAGAGCTATCATTGAAAATCATATCTTAAAAATATCAATTGCTGATAATGGTACAGGAATAAACGAAGATGTAAAAGCACGCATGTTTGACCATTTATTTACTACAAAAGGAGTGGGAAAAGGCACAGGATTAGGACTAGCGATCGCACAACAAATTGTGGAAGAAATACATGGGGGTAGAATTGAAGTTAATTCTGTTTTAGGAAAAGGAACAGAATTTGTAATTTATATTCCCATTACTGAGAAGCTATTTATAAAATAAATCTAAAAGAGATCCCTCAGATAAAAAAGCAGCAATAAGATACTGTTTGTGCAGTATATTTACACCAAAAGTGTCTAATTGCAGTAACGTTACTCGCCAAGAAGCAGTCAAGAGCGATCGCACTTCGAGAGTTTAGATATCTCTAAAAAAGTAATTTAGGCAGGAATGATTAAAGCAATTAGTGAACGCTTATCAAGTGATTGAACTTTTCCTACTTGGCTAAAATCAGTTACAACCCGGTCTAGTAGTTCTCCAGCTTGGTCACGATATTGATGTTCTCGACCTCGTAAACGAACAGCAAACTTCACCGAATCGCCTTTACTCAACCACCCAACTGCTTGTTCAATGCGTAATTTATAATCAGCCACACCTATATTCAAACCAAACCGAACTTCCTTTACTACTGGTCTAGCACAAAGTGCTAGACGCTTTTTCTTTTGATACTGAAGCTTGCCATAATTCAGAATCTTTGCAACTGGAGCCTCTTTTCCTTCAGACACTAATACTAGTGGTCTATCGCATTAATTCTGATAGGTGAATCAAATTTCAATTTCTCTTCTTTCTTTCTTCCTTTGCGTACTTCGCGCCTTCTCTGCGAGACGCTACGCGAACGCGGTTCGTTCTCTTATCCCTGAAAATTAATGCGATAGACTACTAGTGTCAGAGGCGCTGCAACGGACACGCGCTAATATTCAGTCCCTAACAACAACTTTAAATGCCTGGAAAGAGGTGTCCAAAAGCACAAACTTCAAAGACGGCTAAAAAATTGGTGTTGTTAGATTCGCATGATGGATGATGATACCATGCTAGAAGGAGCGGTGGAAGCCATAGTCTTTCTTCAAGAGAGCAGCTAAAATTTCTTTGCCCTAACTTAGAGCGATTGTCCAAAGTTTTTCAGAGCATGGAAAACCATAAGGAGAAATCCAAATGAACTACGACATCAAAGACAAAACCATTTTGGTTACGGGCGCAAATCGCGGCATTGGCAAGGCGATAGTTGAGTCGTTTATTGAACACGGAGCCACCAAAGTCTATGCGGCTGTTCGTCAGATCAACAGTGTCTCCTCATTGGTTGAACAATACGGCGATCGAGTAGTACCAATTCAGGTTGATTTAGGCGATCCCCAATCTATTGTTGCTGCTGCTCAAACTGCCCCAGATGTGCAAATAGTTATCAATAATGCAGGAGTCTTTCAAGCTGGAACTCCCTTAGCTGAGAATGCGATCGCCGCTCTCGAATTTCAGATGAACATCAATGTATATGGATTGATCTACATGGCTCAGGCGTTTGCCCCGGTACTCAAAGCCAATGGAGGTGGTGTCTTTGCCCAAATAAATTCTGTTGCTTCGCTCAAAGGTTTCCCCGACTCTGCCACTTACTGTGCCTCAAAAGCTGCCGCCTATTCAATCACCCAGGCATTACGAGAACTATTGAGTGAGCAGGACACGCTTGTGCTAAGTGTTCACCCTGGCCCGATTACCACGGATATGAGCGATGCGGCAGGAATGAGTGAGATTTCACAACCACCTGCACTTGTGGCAGACGGGATAATAAAAGCTCTCAAAGCTGGGGATTTTCACGTCTTTCCTGACTCGGTGGCTAAACAAATGGGCGATGCTTATAAAAGCTTTGCCCAAAATGTCGTTGAGGTGTCATCAAGTTAACTACATTGCAGGGTAATGCTCTAGACAAGGGTATCTGGGTATTAAAATAGGAAATCACAACACTGAATTTCTAACAGCGATATGGCGCGAACCTTATACTATACCCAGCGATCGCCTTATGCTCGGAAAGTGAGAATTGTCCTGGCCCAGAAGCAGTTACCTTGCGAACTCAAACAAACCGACATTAACAATAAACCTCCAGAATTCCTGAGTTTATCTCCCATTGGTAAAGTTCCGGTATTGGTAGATGAAAATGACCTCGTTTTTTGGGATTCAACGCTGATTGTGGAGTATCTAGACGAGACTTATCCTCAGGCGAGTTTTTATCCAGGCTCGCGCATTGAGCGTTTGTGCTGTTGTCAGGGGGAAGAGTTAGCAGACAGTTTGATAGATAATGTTGTGGGATTGTGGTACGAAACCCGTAAAGGAAACCAAGCTGATTTTGGCACCCAAGCTAAATATCAGTCCAGCATTAATCGCCTTTTAGGTGTTTTTGAGCAAAAGTTGACGAAATCAGCCTACCTATTAAATGAAACTCTAAGTGCTGTAGATGTTGCAGCTATATCAGGGTTGGGTTACTACAGCCTCAGATTTGGCAATAATTGGCAGCAAGAGTATCCTAAACTGAGGCAATGGTTTGAGCTATTGCATCAACGTAAGTCGGTTGACTCTACCATGCCAAAAGCATAAAGCAATTTAGCTGACTTTAATCACTTGAGTTTAGAGGACTACAATTATTTACGTCTTCTCTACGAGACGGGCAAAGGACATGGTACAGGACGACTGCGAGTCTCGTAGTTAATGGTTTATAACAGTTGAAATGCTTATCTTATATAGATTTTCGCATTTCCCGATCCCTTTTTTTTGATTTCTTTGTGAGAAATTCGGGAAAAGACCTGAAAAAGATGCGAGTCCACGAAATTATGACCAAGTAACTCTTATCTGTTGTCTATCTGTTATTATCAGTTCTGTTCGAGTCAGACAGAAATTATTCTCGGAGATAAACAATGGGCAAGAAATATGATGTTTATGGTGTCGGTAATGCTTTAGTAGATATAGAATACGAAGTATCTCCAGAGTTACTACAAGAGTTAAAGATTGATAAAGGTGTAATGACGCTCCTAGATGAAGATAGTCAAAATCATATTTTGGAAAATCTCAAAAATCTTCATTGCCATAAGAGTTGTGGAGGGTCAGCAGCTAACACAATGGTAGCAATTAGTCAATTAGGAGGAAAAGCTTTTTATTCCTGTAAAGTGGCTAATGATGAATTTGGAGACTTTTACATCGAAGATTTACTTAACTCTCAGGTAGATACCAACTTAAAAAATAGCGATCGCCAATCAGGAATTACAGGTAAATGTTTGGTGTTAGTAACTCCCGATGCAGATCGTACCATGAATACGTTTTTGGGAATTACTGGGGAATTTTCTACACAAGAATTAGTATCATCAGCGATTGCTGATTCAGAATATGTATATATCGAAGGATATTTAGTGGCTTCTCCCACAGCAAAAGAAGCAGCTGTAAAGGCTAGAGAAATAGCTGAAAAAGCGGGAGTAAAAACCACCATGTCCTTATCTGATTACAACATGGTGAAGTTTTTTAAAGATGGTCTATTAGACATCATTGGGACTGGTTTAGAATTGATTTTTGCTAATGAAAGTGAAGTATTAGAACTAGCAGATACACAAGATTTTCAAGTAGCTGTAGACAAACTAAAAACCCTGAGTAAGAAATTTGCCATTACTCGCGGTGCCAAGGGTTCAGTAGTATTTGATGGTCAGAAATTAATCGAAATCACTGCACCTCAAGTAAAAGCTGTAGATACAGTAGGAGCAGGGGATATGTATGCAGGAGCTTTCCTCTATGGAATTACCCAAGGTATGAGCTATGAAGAAGCCGGAAAATTAGCATCGGCCGCAGCTTCTAAGATTGTTGCATCCTATGGCCCAAGATTAAAGACTGAGGAATTAAAGGCATTAGTTACTCCTTAGAGGGTGTTTGAAAAGTTTTGAGAGGTCAAATTTTATGCCAAGTACAAGCCTTCGTAACCAGCTATTTATTGCACTCACCGCATCTAAAGCTTGGGTAAGGTTGAGTGGGGTAAGTAAGTACCTAATGTGTAAAGAAATACGGCAATTCATTAACAATGATGATACTTTTACCTTTACTTATAAAAAACCTCTAGGATGAGTTATAAGCGAGGAAGTATTGACATAGCGTTCGTTTATAAGCGATCGCTACTCGTCCCCACATCAACACTTCCCACGCTAAATGCTAAATTTTATTTAGCCACCCAGCAGGAGTTTTCTTTTTCTTATGTGGTTCTGGTCTGCCGATTCTGTAGAACAAGAATTATTTGATTTCTACGCTCCAGCCCTGCAATCGCTCGGCGTAAATTTTAATGACGAGCAACTCCAAGACACTCTAGAAGCATCCAGCTATTGTTTAGAAGATGCTTTCAGGAGCGCGATTGTTTATATACTATGGCTCGAAGAAAACCTAAAGCCGATCTACCCGACTGCGATACTAATCGAGGCACTAGCAAATCAATGGCGCACCAAATACTGGAAGCCGGAGTATTTAGAACTTGAACAGTTGCTCTCCCCCGGAAAGCGCTGGTGGAGGGCAGCAGTGGATATGTGGGGTTACGACGAGCGTAATCAACTGGTTGCAGACATATTCTACGACCACGGTCAGGAATTTATCAAGTTCCGAAATGGGAAAGAAATTCTAGTTGACACTGCTTATAAGTGGGGATGGGAGCGAGTCGCAGATTATGCGTCCCCGTTTTCAGTAAGTAATTCGTCGCTTGACAGTATCAATGCAAGGGAATCTCGATCTACACCTTCTGCACAAGAGTAGATAAGCACCGTCAAACAGCAATCGCTTTAGCTGCACGCTATTCTGAGACAGTGTGATTTTTACCTCTCCCACTTCACCAGCACCCCATCCACACAAGCGATACCCCACTGCGGAAACTTCGCCAGCAGTTTTTTGATCGCGATCTGCAAAGCCGGATCATCATTCCAGCACTCTTGCAAGAAGTCCAACCCCGGATTCTCGCCCAAATTCGCTGCAACTTTGAACGTAAAACCCCCGAATATAATTCGGGGGATATAAGCGAATGAGCCAAATTTATTTGGCATTATTTATGCTAAACCTGATATTGTAATTCCTGGATTCGATTCGGCACAGATGCTAAACTTGAGCGCACTGGTAGGACTTGTGGGATTATTCGGCATCGCTATTCACGCTTGGTCAACATTACCGGATACTATACCTGTCCACTTTGGATTTGATGGACAAGCCAATGGTTGGGGGAGCAAAAAAGTTCTGTGGTTGTTACCAATTGTCGGTTTAGCAATTTATGCACTTTTAACATTTATTAGTCGTTATCCCAATACATTTAATTATCTAGTTATAATTACTGAATAAAATGCTTTAAAACAGTATAAAATTGCTTGTTCAATGTTGGATTGGCTAAAAAGTGAGATGGTTTGGATATTTGTTTACATTGAATGGCAAATATTCCATCTAGCGACTACAGAAAATCCCAATTTAGGGGTATGGTTTATGCCTGTAACATCAATAATTATATTTGGGACAATTGGATATTGGTTGAGTCAATCTTTTCTGGCACGTTAACGCCATACAAAATAGTCCCGAATGCCATTTTGATTCGAGCATTACAAGACAGTGGAAACCAAAGGTATGGCGTGATGAGTACCTTGAGCTACCCATATTAGAGTCACCGGGGCAAAGATGGTGGAATGGCGCAGTTTCCAAGTGGGGGTATGATGTACGTAATCGTCTCGTTGCTGATGTGTTTTACGACAATGGGCAAGAATTCATCAAATTCACTAATGGTAAAGAAATACTGGTAGAGACGGCTTGGCGTTGGGAGTGGGAACGAGTGCTGGAATATGCGAGTAGTTGAAGTGCGTAGGAATAACTGGGCTGGATGAATACAATCAACTACAAGAACGAGTGCTGGAATATGCGAGTAGTTGAAGTGCGTAGGCGTAGCTCATCGCAGACATCGCTCCCACACCGCTTGTTTATTTTAGGAATTATTTTATCTGAGCTAAAATTTTTTTACTTTCAGTAGATCGAAAAGATTTTTAGAAGCCTTACCAATTGCTCATTTTAGCCAGTGTATAGAATTCGCTGGAATCCTCTTATAATCTGCTGTTCTAGTAATTCTGTTGTCAATTAACTCTGCTGCGATGGCGTACCCGCCCTTTCCGGTGGCGATCGCAAATTAACGCTTGTGTTAGTCCCAAACAATCGGCTAAAATCCTTGTTTACTAATAACATTTTGGATAAAAAAAGGAAAGTTCAAGGCTTAGAAAAATATGGCAGTGCTTTCACCTAAACCCAATCATGGCTGTTGATCAACTAAAAGCACTACCATAAATTTTACTGACGATCGTGTTATGTCTAAAATTTTTCAACTCAAGTTTTGATTTTAACAAAACACTAATGCACTCCACCGTTTTCAGTATGCGCGGAATCGTATACGCCCGAATGACACTAAGAAAAGGGAAAATCGTTGAGGCAGAAGGGGTGCAGTGTTTCGACTACGCTCAACAACCGGAGCGGAGGAGCAGGAGAGAAAGAAGAAATTTTAGGCATTGCGTTCAGATATTTAGAAATTCTCCTCTGCCCCCCTGCTCCCCTGCCCCTCTGCAATCCCTACGCTGCTTACCTTTCAGCTTAACTTAGTGCCATTCGTACACGCCCCAATATTCAATACCGCGATCGCGTAATATGGGTTCAACGCGATGAATTTCTTCTTCTGAGCCTTCTAGGATGAGCAAATAATAACTCTGCTGGAGGCGATCGCTATAAACTCTGGCTCGCTCTTCAGGGATACCTAAATCACCTAATGCCTTCAGTAAATTCTGATTTGCTGCGGCTCCCACAGCAACACCTGCCACGCTACTAACCAATGCTACACCTACGGAACCTGCTGCGAGTACGGCTCCTAAACCGGGAAGTGCTAAACTACTCAAACCAAGTAACGCGGTACCCCAAGTAGTTGCTGTCAGTGTGTCTCCTACTGCTCCGGTTGTATCGACATCTCGATCGCCAATGCGATCGCTTATTTGCGCCTCACCTAAGTTTTCACCTTGTTCTACATCTTTAGCAATGACAGAAACTTTCTCCATAGGAAAATTTGCAGTTTTCAACTCATTAATTGCCTGCTCTATTCCTTGAGAATTCGCAAATACTCCTAATGCATGTATTGTGTTTTTAGTTATCATATTTTTCTCCTTCGTAATTGTATTAGTGCGTCCATATATAACCTCGGTATTAGACTCTAATTCACGAGTAGGTTTATTACAACGCTCCTAAATTGTTATTTATTGAATTATGTCCCCAAGGGGGGATAATTCATCAGTGAAGAATTAGCGAACCAAGTGGAGTACGTCACGCACTAAACTATAGCCAGCTAAATCCCAAAGTACGTAAGAAATAAAGCCAATCATCGCTAAACGCCCATTCCACAACTCTTGTTGCGGATTCCATCCAAAAATCCAAGCATTGCGATCGACACCGTTATAGGCTTTAGCTTCAGTAGATAATTCAACCACTTTGTTAGTTTCAGTTGCCATTGTAAATATTCCTGAATAACTCTACTACATCCACATCTTAGTTACTATTACAGTTTCAGTTCTCTGTCTATTGGGGAATCTGAAAGCGTCACAGGAAGTATCTGTAAATATCTTATAGACTTTCGATCCTTTGGGCGAAAAAGCATCAGAAACTTCCTCAAGAAGCTTTACAAAATCTCATCTCTCGCCGTTTACCTACTTCAGACTCAACTTTCAAATGAAGCAATATCTTGATGCTATTTACTTTTTTACAAACAGTCTTTTAGTCTGATTCATTCCTCAAGACAGATGCAAACGCAGATTTAATTGAACCTCCTGCTTCCTTGATTTTCTGGGCGATGGGTTGCTCATTATGCAAAAACACACGCGCACAGTTGCGTCCCGGCAAACCGGAAATTGAACCACCCGGATGAGTTCCAGCACCAGTAAGATACAAGTTATCAATTGGTGTTTTGTAGTTAGCTAATTCCGGCAACGGACGGAAGCAAAGCATTTGTTCTAAGGTCATATCGATGTGGTAATAATTACCTTTGTAAGTCCCTAACCGTTCTCCCAACTCAGCCGGACTTTCGACATGACGGGCGATGATTGAATGTTGCAGATTCGGCGAATACTGCGCCAGTTTATTAATCACTTTGTCTGCAATTTTGTTTTTCAGTTCATCCGTCCAACCCGTACCTTTTAAACCTGTACCCTCTGCACCAGCAATTTGATAAGGTGCAAAAAACTCTATCCATAATGTATGTTTACCTTCCGGTGCCATCGATGGGTCGAGTCCAGTAGGCATCACCACATACATTGATGGGTCTTCATCAGGAATTTTGCCGAGAGTAATCAGACTATGAGCTTGTTCTACATGATTGACGGAATCAGCAATCAGAATAGAACCTATCAGATAGTTATCTTGGTGATTGTGATGGACAAAACGCAATGGTTCAGATAAAGCACAATCAATTTTGAGGATGGTTTCATTGTTGTTGACGATGCGGCGATCTAACCTTTCACGCAAGTTCTCATCCACATCGCTACTATCCATTAATTGCAAGAATAAGCGCTTGGCATCAATACTTGAGATTACACCTTTGTTAGCACGATATTCTTTACCACCAGCAACTCGCACACCAACAGCTTTACCATTATCCACTAAGACTTTTTCTACCCTTTGGTCGGTGAGGATTGTACCACCTTCAGTTTTTACCAGCTTCACCAAAGCTTCCACAAGTCCACCACTACCACCACGCGGTCTTGCCATACCGGGATTATGACGCAACATCATCATCATCGCCCCAAAAGACATAGCTTTTTGCGAGGGAGGGGAACTCAGTTCGGCTGAGAGTCTAGCCAGAGGTGCTTTGACAAACTCAGAATCGAAGTACTCGTTAATATTATCTGTGGCACTGCTGAGTAGGGTACGCAGTAAATCAAGGGTTGTGTTAGAGCCACCTAGAAGGGAAAATAAGTCTTGCAGACTATTGAGATTGTAATTGCCTGCAATATCAACAATTGATTTAGGTGGTGCATTGAAGAAAGGAGCAATCCCTGTGATAAAGCGCTGCCAAAAATCGGCATATTCAGCGTATTTTTCAGCATCACGCTGACTATAACGGGCAATTTCTGCACAAGTCTTTTCTATAGATTGATGAGCTAAGAAATACTTACCATCTGGATGGGGACAAAAGGCAACTGGATCGCAGGTAAGATATTCCAAGCCGTACTTATGCAGTTCCAACTCTTGGATGACTGGCCCTAAGAAAATAAACAGATGGTTAATCGCGCAAGGACTAAATTTAAAACCAGGTGCTTCATCAGGCATAAGTTCTTCAGTTGTGCAACCACCACCAGGGAGCGATCGCCCTTCTAATAACAGGACGCTGTAACCAGCTTTTAGCAGGTAGCCAGCACAAACTAAGCCATTATGACCAGCGCCAATAATTACAACGTCATACGATTCCATGAGTGCAATGTCGGGATTAAAGCATATTCCCTGATATTAGAAAGTGTTGAAGATATCTAAATCTTTCGTGGGTTATAGAATATTTATATATCTATAGGAATCCTACTTCAACCTTGCTAAGTATACAGAAAAACAAACTTTTGTATACCAAGCTTATAACCAGCTTGGTTGTTCAAAAATAAATAGGAGTCCTATAGTAGTAGTGTTTTGATTACCAATAATTGAATTTATTTTTAACCCACTTTTGTTACTATATTGTACCCAACCAAGAAACACTATAAATGATCCAGAGTTGATATTATTTATAGCTAGTATCGCTTTTTACCTAAATTGTGGTAGTCATTTCTTCTAGTTCTTTGAGGTGCTGTGCGTTCACAAGCCATTTCTCTTCATAGTTAGATTGATCTGTAGCATATTGACTATGTTGCTCTTTTAGTATTGCAATTTCATGATTAATTATTGATAACGCTTTCCCTTGGGTAATTACTTTTTTTAGCAACTCAAATCGTGATGTTTCATTAATTTGGCGCAAGAGTTGCGAGATACAACGGCTAATGATAACTTCATTGCTAAAAGCAAGAATGCTATGAGATTCATCATCTTGACATAATAATTGCTCGCTGACATCAAACAAAGCTTCTACAACTGAAGGGATGTAATTCACAGGAATTTCTTCAGTGGAATTTTCTAGTTGTTCTATAAATACCCTGGCTTTGGTTATGCCGTTTGGAAGTTTTTGTTTAGCAAGTTCTATGAGATAATTTCCAAATTTTTCTGGATTTTCAACCAAACCAAGGATAATTTTTATCTGAATATTAGATAATTCACCTGCTGATAACGACAGACGAAAGTAAATAGGAAATATTTCTAAACTACACACACGTAGTTGTTCGCGCCATTCCAACTCTTGCTTTTCATCTAGAGAAATATTACCCAAAATGAATTTTAACTTAGGAAAAAGGTGTATTAGCAGGTTTTTAACAGGCTGCTTGTCCTCATCTCGTAGTTGAGCAATCCAGGTATTCAGAAGATTCTTGAGTTCGTCTATTGAAAGGTTTACCTCTCCTACAAAAATATGAGGATTTTGATGGATTATACTATATATCTTTGGGCAAAAGACTCGCAAAGACTCAATAGCAATAAAATCAACAGGGTTTACTTCATCTTTTACTACTGGATACGTCACTGTTAAAGTATTAATAAGACGAGTAATATCGCGGATGTTAGTAATAAAGTGTTCTATTCCTTGAAAGTAAATATCACCCCAGCGGCTTTGGTTGATTTGTTGTTTTGGAGTTTCTGCAAATATATTATTATCAAGCTTTTCAAAAAGCAGCCTGCGAAGTGAGGTTTTATCAACAATAGGTAACTCAAAACTAACTTGAATAATTTTTTCTAAGTATGCTTCTTCAGATATTTCTTTAGTATCTGCAATTTTTTTGATTACAACTTCTTTATCAAAAACTAGCAGATAGACAAGATTAGTAAAATTTCGCATTGCTTTAAAAATACGAAATAACTGCTTGATATCTTCAGCAGGCAACCGATCGATATCATCAATTGTTACGACTATTCGCCGTTGCTGCTGTACTAACGTATCTTCTACTTCTTCTTTTAATTCGGCAGCTTCCTTGTCTTTCTCGTCCAATAATGCTGCTAATGCCTTGCCGGTTTGAGCATAAGGTAGAGGAATGTCTGAAATAATGGCGGCAAAATCAGCTAGTCTCTCTTTCAAACCTTTTGGTACGGATGACTGTTGGCTTAAAACGTTTTTTAATTGGTCAAAAAAGCGTCTTGTGATATTTTGATGCGCAGAGAATAACCAAGGATTAAAAGGAACGATGATTGGTTTCTCCTCCTCTGGCTTTTGCTGAAGATAGTGAACTACAAAGTTTAATAATGTAGATTTGCCAGAGTTCCAAGAACCGTAAACTGCAATAACGAAACCTTCAGGAAAGGTCATTTTGCAAATACTGTCTGCTAGATACTTGGCAAAGTTGGCATTTCCTAGCAGGTCTTTTTCAGGATCGACTAAGGAGCTATCTACCGATATATCGTTAATTTCTGTTTGTGCCATAAAAGAGTTTTTTACTGATGTTGCGATCGCCTCTATCGGGGCGTAGCCCATAGTGACACATTCAGTAGGATGAGCAATGATACCTTAGGATATAAATTTTCAGTGACATAATTTCCTCAAGACTTATGCAATTGGTTTTAGATTACTTATTTGGCATCGCTGAAATTAGGAGGTTAAATAGACAAACAGCGTATATGGTAAATTTTATCTCCACATTATCTAAAAAGACTACTCAAATAATTTGAATTTAACCCCAATCACAACTATTGGTTAGATAAATGCAGCATTCTTTATGTCTATGTGTACTAGTGGAAGCTAAATTTTAATATTTATATATAAAGGTATTAATCCTCAAGAATGATTTTGAAAAAAATCGATTATTTTCTCTTCACCAAACATTAATTAACTGCTAAATTTATTACACTAAAGCTTCTAGCAAAATCTATATTAACTTTAGGTCAAATAATTGACTTATGAGATGGAAGCCTAGCCCCAGTTATATATTAGTTATTTCTGTTCAAGCAGTTTATAGTCAATACTTACTATGGAGTAGTTCTTCAGGATAAGTAAGCAATTGCAATGCTTTAGAACTTATTGATTAAATCTTATATAAGTTTTATTAATTGTGGCTAATAGTAGCTATAACAATTTAATTCTTTAAATATTGACTAAATAATATGGTTCAGCCCCAAGAAGATGACATTTCAGTAGAAGCTAGTTCTCTTCCCCCTGTCCCCATTCAAGAAATCTCAGAGGATAGGGCATTAACAGAGACGGTACTTTTCCCAACTCCAAAACTGTTTCTAAAAATTCCTAAGCCAGAAATTCGCCAAAGTCTCAGGGCGTTAACTTATGAAAGTGTCTTTGCTGCGGTTCTTTATAGTATCATCGGCGGCGCGTTACTCAGTAATTTCTTGCTAGAGTTAGGTGCTGGTCCAGTCGAAATTGGTCTACTCGCGGCTATCCCTCAGATGGTGAATCTGCTTCAACCACTGGGAGCGTATTTGGTAAATCGAAGTACCAGCTTCCGTTGGTATTTCATGTGTATTTTCATCCCGTCGCGGCTGCTATGGTTGATTCTTCTACCAGCAATTTGGTTAGTTACTTCATCTCGTATTACTGGATACCAAGTAGTACAGTTGACATTGGCAATTCTTTTAGTAGCTAATATCATCGAAGCTTTTGGTCGCGCGCCTTGGCTTGGGTGGTCAGCTGTGTTAGTACCTCAACGGTTGCGGGGGCGATATTTCGGCTTTCGCAATAGTATTCTCGGCTTGACTAACCTTGTTGGTGTGCCTCTGCTAGGTTTAGCGGTATCAGCTTGGCCTGGTGGAACCCTTCAAGGTTATGGCACAGTCTTGGTTGTAGGAATCATCTTAGGGCTAATCAGTGTGGGCTGTCAGTTCTGGATGACTGATATAAACCCGCAGCTTTTAAAAGTTGGGGATTTGGACACATCACACCCACAGCCCCAAGGAATAGATTTGAGCTTGTTTAAAGATGCTAATTTTTTGAAGTTTGTGCTTTACCTGAGCATCTGGTGCTTTGCTGTTAACATCAGCAATCCTTTCTTTAACCTCTATATGCTGGATAACCTGGATATAGATATTAGTGTAGTAACGATTTATCACGGCTTAGGAACTGGTGCGAATATGCTCATGCTGCTTTTGTGGGGTAAACTGGCCGACCGGATTGGGAATCGCCCACTACTACTATTAGTGGGAGTCTTGGTGGCGGTGACACCTCTGCTGTGGCTCTTGGTTGGAAGCGATCGCATTTCTTTTTGGATCTGGCTACCCTTGTTACACATACTAGCTGGCGCAACGTGGGCAGCAATTGATTTATGTACCAACAATTTGATGATGGGAATAGCACCGTTGCGTAATCAGTCGAGTTATTTTGCGATCGCAGCTGCAATTGCTGGTATCACTGGAGCAATGGGTATTACTGTCGGTAGCTTTTTAGCAACTCTGCCCGGTATTGCGGGTTTACTGGGGTTGTTTGTTCTCTCAGGCTTACTACGGATGGTTGCACTTGTACCTTTAGTTTTTGTTCAGGAGCAACGCTCTATACCACTGAGTCAGCTAATGCGATTCTTATTCCCAATGAAGCAGTCAACCGATCTGATAAAAGTGGAATAATAAGTTTTCAATTATGTATTTCAACAACATCCCAGCAAACTATAGAGTCGTTGAGCATCACGAATAGCGTTTCCATCGGGATCGTTGTTGAAATACACGTAAACGTCAATCTCCTGCATTAAAAATGAACGGATATGCTCAACCCATGTAGATAACTCTTCATCGCTATAACCTACGTTCCATTGCCCACTGTGCATACGGATATAAGTCCAAGGGGCAGTCAAACAGATATCAAGAGGAATTGTTGGGCTGACAGGTAGACAAAGAGCTACACCTGCACTTTCTAGTAGTTGATAAACTTGTGGAATCAGCCAGCTTGAATGACGAAATTCAACTGTAAATCTTTGTTGTGGGTAGGTTTGCAGTAATTCTAAAAAGGGCTGAAGACGTTCAACATTAATATGCCAAGTATGAGGAAATTGAAATAAAATAGGGCCGAGTTTTTCTTGCAATCCAGATGCACGTTCCATTAGGCGAGATAGCGGCTCTATCGGATCTTTTAATTTTTTTATGTGGGTGAGATAGCGGCTACCTTTAACAGCAAAAAGAAAGTTAGATGGTGTTTGCTTGCGCCAAGTTTCAAAGACAGACCGTTCTGGCAAACGATAAAAGGAAAAGTTAATTTCTACAGTGGAAAAATGTTGGGCGTAAAATGATAATTGCCGATCGCTAGGCAAAGGTGGTGGATAGAAAATATCCATCCAATGCTTATAAACCCAACCACTAGTACCAATTTGCAGCTTACTCATTCAGTTATCTCAGTTATATTATTCTCCTGATGCTATGCAATGTAAAATTAATTAAATTTGCTCGTAGTAAACGGCTATAGCCCTATTTTAAAGGCTACAGCCGCTTACTATAACAATCCTATTTGAGTTGTGAAAACTATCGAACCGCCAAGTCGCCTTCGCGAAGCGTCTCGAAGAGAAGATCGCCAAGAAAAGAAACAGATAATTTCACAAATGATTTAGGATTGCTATATAAACATTTAATATCCTTAAAATAATTTTCAAGTTAGTAGTTGATGGCTGAATTTTTGGAGTTGAAGTTGAACCCAATTACCACCCTTGGCTATACATTGATGGCATATATCTCCATAGCCTTCGCCTTGGTCATTGCATACAATTAACCTGGCTCGACCTGTCTGAGAATTTTGCTGGCAAATTAAACATATTTTACTAATTTTGCCTGTATTACATTCTATTTGAAATTTCATGTATCTTCTCCTGGTTAAATATATTTAAATGAAGTGAAAATTATCTATTTTAGATTTATATTTTTTGAAAAATTTTCTCTATAAAAGAGTGCATCAAAAATAAAATTTATGCTTTATCAGCTTGGTTTAACTGCTTGACCAATGTAGCAAATAGAAGTATCATTATTAATTTTTATTTCAAATAATTCTGCTTTTTCACCTTTAATTTGATTATTTAAGCCTTTAAGCAGGATATTTTTTAATGTTTTAAAGCTACTCCCACCCGTCAAATCAAATCCTTTAATTTCAAAATCTGCAAAGCCAGCCCTTTCCATTACTTCTATCATTTCTTGGGGTTTAATAAACTTATTCCAGTCATGAAGTCCAGGCGGTATATGATTTAGGGTATCTTCTAAAAGCCAAATCATTATAAATTTAGACTTAAAATTTCTATTAATTGTGTCAAACAAAAATAATCCATCTGGTTTTAAAACTCTATAAGCTTCTGAAATAACTTTTTTCCAATCTTCAACATGTTCTAATACGTCAAAGCACAAAACAACATCAAAACTATTTTCTTCGTAAGGGAGGTTTTCAGCTAATGCTCGCTGATAATCAATTTTTAAATTACTTGCTCTAGCATGTTCTTGGGCTATTTTAATTGAATTGAAAGATAAATCTATTCCAGATACATCTGCGTTTAGATTAGCTACAAATTCACAAGCTAATCCTCCTCCACAACCAATATCTAAAACTTTCAATCCTTTCCAATCTGGCACGAATTTTGAAAAAAACTCGAATCTTGACTTGTTAAGATGGTTAGAAAGATATAAAGTTTCTTCTTCCTTCCACCATTTATCTGCGTTTAAATCGTAGTATTCTAAGTTATTTCTTTTCATTGTCTACTCTCCTGTATAAAACAAGTTAATTACTTTAAAAGTTAGGCAAATAACTTCAATTCCTACGATACATTAAACTTGATAATGCCAGATATCAAGACTGGCGGTGTTTAAGGGAGCCATTGTAATCCCTTATCCTGTAATTTTTGCTCGATCTGCTGCATTTCTTCGATACTTTCTCCAGTAGCGATCGCATAAATTTCAGTATAGATTTTTCCGTATTTAGCTTTCTCTAAAGCCGACAGAACGATCAAGTCTTTGCGATCTAGTTCTGGTTTTAAAGTCACTAAAATTGAATCTAACGTTCCTTCCATACGATAGTCACTGGAATATTTAGCTACTTCCTTTCCTAGTCCCAGTAGGGTATGACGCTGCAAGCACAACGGAGTCGAGCCATTGACTCGAAAATTGGCATCGATCGCATAAAATTGTCCGTCTCGATCTTCCAACACATCGAACCCAATCACGCCGAAATAACCCTGTTTGTGAGCATACTGACCAATGGCAGCAATCATCTCAAAAAACTTGCTCATGTCAGTGTTGCGGTAGTCAATCAGTCCGCCTAAATAGTTGCCTTCTGGAGTGACGAGTTGCCTGGTCGTACCGATGAGGGTTATCTCTCCTAACTTGTTGACATAGAACTGTACGCAGTAATTCTGCACTTCATTCTTGACGAACTCCGAAACAATAATCGTATCGAGCAACTGAATATCAAGATATTTCCTGATTTCTTCAAAACAGTAGTTCAAATCGCTGGAGCTTTTGATAATATAAGTGCCTTCTCCTGAGAGTCCGTGGGACGTTTTAATTAAATAGGGAAATTCTGGTAATTTAATATCTTCGAGATTGACTTCATGCAAATTGTAGCTTTCGTATTTTGGACATTGCACCCCCAGTTGGTCTAGCGTTACTTTGCTAAGTAAGCGGTAATGGGTGTCTGAATCAACAGCGTGTTTTTCAGGTTTTAGACGATCGAAGGGAAATAAAGTGATGAGTTTGTCAAAATGTTCGCCCTGGCTGAGGTCATCCAAATAAGTTGAGCAATCCATCATCGATCGATTGGAGTCGCTAAAGCCGAAATGCTCTTGCCAGTATTCAAGCAGAGACTTTGGTGGTGGAATAATCACAATTCCAGGAATGCGATCGCCTAATACAGCCAGATTTTTCCACGGTTCCTTCTGACAAATCTTGTCGAAGGAGGTTTTGGTGGCTTCACTACTGCCATCTTGAATAAAATATTTTTTTCGGTTAGGATAAGCAGCCCAACTGGCAGTTGCAGGGTAATTTAAAATAAACCCATAAGATGCATCTGTAATATCTTCAGCAAACAAGTCAGAAAGAGAATTCCCTTGAAAGTATTGAAAGTTATATTTTGAATTCATCTAGTCCTCCGAGAAACCGCATCCATAAAAAGGATGCGGTTTTTTTTAGAAAACGAGTTTCCTGGATTTCCAAATAATACCAACTTGAAAAAATCAAGCTGTATATTTAAACTTGAAAACTCAGATGTAACTTGGCTTCATTAATTACGCATTATTTGAGCGTAGCCAATCGCGAATTGGTATGAGTTATTTCTTAGTAAAGACAGCCACCTTGTCTTGCCCTGCGGTCATATAAGCACAAGCCATGTGTGATGAATTATAGGCCCAACCAACGCGTCCTTGACGGTCTATGAGGATGCACCCAGCTTCACCTTTAACCTTAGAAACCAAAGCGTCAATTGCCATCTGTGCGGCTTCATCTGGATGCCGATCTCCAGTCAAAAAATCGATCGCAGTTTTAGCCAAAACCACCGGTATAATTGACTCGCCATCACCTGTTGTTGAGCAACCGCCGATTTTATTATCAGCATACAAGCCACAGCCAACGATCGCAGTGTCACCGACGCGACCTTGTTGCTGCTTTGTAGTCCCGCCAGTTGAAGTACCAGCAGCTAAGATACCACTAGCATCCAAAGCTACACAACCTATAGTGTTGGGACGATCGATAACTTCTCGATCTTCCTTCCACTGCTGCCATTGTTCTTCAGCTATTAGGTCTTCTTTTTTACACATTTCAGCACCGCAATCTATGGCGAAACGTTCTCCACCCCGCGCTACTAGCAGCCTGGGCTTGTCATCCATAATTTTTCGGGCAACCGAGATTGGATGACGTACCCCCTGAACTGCTGCGATCGCTCCCCAACTTAAAGAGCCTTCCATAATCGCCGCGTCTAACTCCACCTCGCCGTCGCTGTTGAGAGTTGCACCAAGACCAGCGTTAAATGTCGGGTCAGCTTCTAGAACACGAGTAGCTGCTTCCACAGCTTCTGCGGCTGTACCTCCGCTAATTAGCACTGCCCAACCAGCTTCTACTGCTGCTGTACAGCCTGCATTGTTGGCTGCAACTTTATCGTCTGTGATGGTTTTTGCTCCACCGTGAACAATGATAGTCGGTATCATATAATTTCTTCTTGTTAGTATGAATTTTGTGGGACCGCAATCGCTTTAACAGGTTCGTCAATTAGTTGTAGCGATCGCATTTTTAAAGTCTCTAAACCCAAGTGCTGGGTTGCTGATATAAAGACAGCTTCAGGATAATCTTGTTGAACCCTAGCCCAGGTTTCGCTATCTACTTTGTCAACCTTGTTAAAAGCAATCAAACTTTTTTCTGGAATCTCAGGCATTTCTTCGAGTATTTCCAGGACACTTGCAATATGGCTTTCCCAAGCTGGATGGGACAAATCCACGACATGAATCATCGCATCAGCCTCAACTACTTCCTCCAATGTGGCGCGAAACGCGTCCATCAGTGGTGGTGGGAGTTCGTGAATAAACCCTACAGTATCTGTGAGCAAAATCGAGCGGCGTTCTTGTGTTTCTGGTTTTGTAATTACCACCTTGCGGGTTGTTGGGTCGAGGGTAGCAAATAGTTGATCTGCGGTGAAAACCTCCGCATTGGTTAACACATTCAGCAAAGTAGATTTACCAGCATTGGTATAACCAACTAATGCCAGAACCGGAATTTGTTGCTGTTTTCGGAGATGTCTAATCCGGGCGCGATGTGCTTGTAATTCGTTTACTTCCTGCTGTAACTGGTTTATTCGTCGTTGAATTGTTCGCCTTTCCGTCTCTAGTTTTGTTTCACCAGGCCCTCGCGTACCAATCCCCGCACCTAATCGAGACATTTCCTGACCGCGACCGCGCAACCGAGGTAACATATATTCAAGTTGCGCCAGTTCTACTTGTAATTTACCCTCTTGAGTGCGAGCGCGTTGAGCGAAAATATCCAGAATTATTTCTGTGCGATCTATAACTCGGATGCCAATCTCTTGTTCTAAGTTACGGGCTTGAGATGCAGAAATATCTCGGTCAAAAACGATTAGATTAGCTCTTACTTTTTGAGCCAAAAGGGTGATTTCTTCAATTTTCCCCTTCCCCACTACTGTTTGGGGATGGATGCGATGTCTGCGACGGGCTACGCCTACGCGCTTTTGCCGCATTGTATCGAGTACAATTCCCCCAGCACTTTCAACCAAACGTACCAGTTCTGCAAGTCCATCTTCAAATCGCTGAACTGAGACATCATCTGTCTGCACTCCTACCAGCAGCACCCTATCTTGATCGGAAATAATTTCTTGAGATAAGAATATTCCATCCCCTGCGTCAACAATTTCTCTTTCCCATTCGTGAACTAGTTCATCAAATTCCTGTTCGGTTAGATCGTCCAAGCTTAGAGGAGGTGAAATTACCCAAGGACTTTCTGAATCAGGGAAAAGGTAAGTTAGAAAAGCTTCTTTTACTTCGCCATCAATTGCGCTTAACATGACAAGAGCATCTAAGCGCTGACGCATCATTGCAATCAATGCTGCTTCATCAGGTGGTTCTGATTTAACTTGAGTAGCAATACAACGGATTCCGCTCAAACGTTCTGCACTGCGGCGGGGTAATTCTTCAGGTGGAATTTGAGTTTGACTAGGTGTTCCTACAGCAACTCGGAGAACTTGCCCACGCCGATTGAGATAACAACAAATCGGGTGATGAATTTGTTGACTGATTGTACCTAAGGCTTGAGCAAATTCTGGCGTAATAAATCTATCTGCTGGTTGATTTTGCTCATAAAGCTGTTGCAGTCGTTTAATTTGACTAGCTTTGATGCCTTGAACATTGCCATAAATCTTTTGCATAAAACTAACAATTTAAAGTTTAGTTTTCATCTGTGTATATTGTTATTTTGGTCTTTTTGAATTTTGATTTAATCTACCAAGAGAAATAAGCAACTTAGCTATAGATAATTACCTCAAAATAAAGCTTCTATAAAATGGTTTATAGAACAATGAAGTGAGGCATCAACCATGAATGAGACTGTAAACGTGTAAGTTTCACTGTGGTTAACGCAGACACAACAGCAGAGGTACAAAGAATATAGACTAGATGTCCCTAATTTACGTACAACTATTGTTCATTAGCCACGAAGAACGCAAAAGTGCGATCGCTTCTTCTTTTTGTTTGGCTTCGACTTCGATCCACGGTGCTTGGTAGTAGACGTTAGGCATATCGGTAATCAAGTCGCTGTGTTTTCTGTCATTGAAAGCTTGCTCACCATTGGAAATATGGACTAATTGCCAATCTGGATTTTTCCAAGTTTCTCGCGCTGCGTAAAACATGGATGCTACACTCGGATGATCGTAGCTATCCAAATTTTCGTGGCAAATATGATGATGGGCATCAAATACCATCGGCACACCAGCTTGCTGACATACTGCTAAAATCTCATCGGCACTATAGGCGTATTCATCGTTTTCTAGAGTCAAGCGACTTTTGATGTTTTCTGGTAGTTCGGAAATTACTTTTACTAGTTGTTCAGCCCGTTGAGATTTGCCACCATGAATATTCATCAATGACCAAGGCGATCGCGGTAGTCCCAGTAAGTCAAGTATACGTGCATGTCCTGCTAAATTATTGATACTTGCCTGTACCACTTCGGGAGAATCAGAACTTAGCACTACATATTGATCTGGATGCAACACCATTCTGATGCCCAATGCATTTGCTCGTTCACCGATTGTTGCTAAATCAGCGCTCATTGCTTCTAATATATTTGCGCCGATTTTGTCTTCTAAGTCACTTAGGGGAAATAAATTAGAAGACATCCGATAAAGCTGAATTTTATTCTGCTGACAAAAGGAGAGGGCATCATGTAAGCGTTGTAAATTATGCCGATACAGTTCACTCAGGGCACTTTCGCGATCGCTAAGGGAAAGTTTTAAGTATCGGGTGCGCGTCATTGTCCGAAAGCGCACTTGTTTGTCCGATGTGATGCAAACTAGCCCTAAAGAGGGCAGTGTACTTTTTTGGCACTGCTGTGCATTAGGTAAATTTTGAAACTCGATTACGCTCATTAACTAATACTAACTGATACTTGTTTTAAGCCCTTCTTTAATTTAAACAAGTTCTACCATTGGCTTACGAATACCTAAAGAATGAATTTCTAATACCAATTCTGTATGAAGATGCACAGAATATTAAACGAACCGCCAAGTACGCCATCGCGTAGCGTCTCGTTAGAGAAGAGCGCCAAGAATTGAGAGTTACTCATTTAGTGCAGCTTCACATTAAATTGGTATAAGGCTTAGAGGATGTTTGAAATTGTCTTTACTTATGTCGTTGTTGATGCCATTGCCAAGCATGGGCGATAATTTCGTTCAAATTAGGATACTTTGGATGCCAGCCCAATATTTTAGTTGCTTTGTCGCTGCTGCCAACTAAAATAGGAGGGTCGCCTGGTCTGCGATCGCGTTCTTCTATTTTAATTTCTTTGCCTGTTATCTCTTTAGCAGTTTCTATCACTTCTCTGACTGAAAAACCACTGCCATTTCCTAGGTTAAATACTTCACTCTCTCCACCTTTGAGCAGATATTCCAAACCTAAAATATGGGCTTGTGCCAAGTCAGTCACATGAATATAATCCCGAATACAAGTCCCATCAGGTGTAGGGTAATCAGTACCGAAAATCAAAATTGATTCGCGCTTACCAAAAGCAGTTAGTAGTACTAATGGTATGAGATGAGTTTCAGGTTCGTGGTCTTCACCCAGCAACCCATTAGGGTCAGCACCTGCGGCATTAAAATAGCGAAAACGTACAGACTTCAAATTGTAGGCTGTATCAAAATCAGATAAAATTCGTTCTACCATCCACTTGCTAGTAGCATAGGGACTAATGGGATCTTGTGGATGATCTTCGGTAAGAGGAACGAACTTTGGTACACCATAAAGAGCGCAAGTAGAAGAAAAGATAAATTTATTAACTGATGCAGCAATCATTGCTTCTAAAAGTGTCAGAGTGCCTGCAACATTATTTTGGTAATATTTGGCTGGATCGGTGACAGATTCACCCACTGCGATATAAGCAGCAAAATGCATTACTGCCTCTATATTGTGAGTTGAAAATATGTCATCGAGAAGAGTGCGATCGCTCATATCTCCAACAATCAATTTTACCTGTAAAACTTCTTCTACAAGTTCTCGATGTCCGTTCGACAGATTATCTAAAACGATTACTTCATAACCTGCGTTTTTCAGAGCTAATGCAGCATGGGAGCCAATATATCCGGCTCCTCCTGTTACTAAAATAGTTGACATAATTTTGCGATGGGAAATTGGGAATTGCGAATGGGGAATTGGGCAAAACAGTTTTGAGTGCAGAGTAAAGAGTTAGGAATTAGGAGTTAAGAGTTAGGAGTTAGGAGTTAATAATTTTCCCCCTGCTCCCCTGCCTCCCCTGCTCCCCTTAATAATTAGATTGCCAGTCAGACTACTAACTTCTTTCTTCCAAGTAGCGAGAAATTGCATTGTCAAGGTGTGACATTAATTCACCTCGATTGCTACCAAGAACGCTGTAAGCTGGACGGGGAGCAATGAAACCAAGTTCTTCTGTAGGAAGAGCAATTAGACTGCTGACACTCACACCTGCTTTTTTCGCCGCTAATCGTGCCAAGTCAGCCCAAGCGACAGCACTCTTGTTAGCCAAATGCCACAAACCTTTTTCGCCATCAATCAATAAATCAAGGCTGGCATGAACAAGATCGGGTACATAAGTAGGCGAAACGATCGCATCTTCGGCTGCAACAAAAGTATTACCAGCACTAAGCTGACGTAGAGCGATCGTGACAAAGTTGTATTCATCCCACGGGCCGAAAAATGCGCTGGTGCGAATCATTAGTGATGCCGGATGAGCCTGCAATACTAGCTTTTCTGCCAAAACTTTGCTGCACCCATATATATTGAGGGGCGCAACGGTATCAGTTTCGACATAAGGATTCGACTCAGTACCATCGAATACCAAATCTGAAGAGAAAGTTACCAGTGCCACATTATGTTGAGCGCAAGCAGCAGCTAAAATCGCTGCCCCTTCAGCATTTACTTTCAAACAAACATCGGGTTCGCGTTCGGCATCGTCCACCCGGACGTATCCCGCAGCATTAACAACGGCCCACGGTTGCAACTCGGCAAGTACTTTATTGACGGAAGCAGGATTGGCAATGTCCATATCTTGGCGTCTGAGCAGGCAATATGAAATTCCTCGCACTTGACACAACCGAGCAAAAGCCTTGCCTAGTGTTCCTGTGGCTCCCACGATCGCTAGGGGACGATTGGAAGCAGGGGAGGAAAACGGGATAGATGGGGGAGATATGCGACAACTGACGGCTGGGTATAATAGGCGCTCTTCTCGATGCCACCATCCTGGTGTATCAAGTAGTGGATGGTTGGGTTTATGCCCAGTGGCTAAATCTCGCACCATCTTGGCGATCGCAGTCTGTCTAGGCTGTGGCGATCGCAAATCAAACACACCTGACTCGTAGTATCCTGCGGAGCGAGTCACTAAACTATTCCAATCGTAGCTGCCGAGAAGTGCCCAAGCAGTCACAGCACGAACATCTGCACCTTGGTTTCGTAATTCTTGCGCTGCATTCCACACTTCATTGAGCCAGCGTAGTTGTTCCTCACGAGTGCAACTCAAATGAACTTCAGTCACAGCAAGGGGCAGTTTATAACGTTCCCATGTCTCTTTGAGCAATGTTCGCGGCCCTGCCAAACCCTCTGCACAAACTCGCACTGCCTCTACATCTGCATACTTGTCCCGGCCATTACCACCATGCGTCCAAGCTGGATAGTTTTCTAGATTTTCATCTAAAAAGCGCTCGCTTGTCAGGTAATGGTTAATGCCAATAATGTCAGGCGGACAGGTATATTGTAAAAATTCTTCAAGTTCAGTCTCGCTAATGCCACAGTCGCGCAGGTAATCCCACATGGGATGAGTTGGGTTGATTCGACCGCATAATAAATCAAGACTTAACCAACGACGCTCGTTTTCAAATTCTGCTTGATAAGCCAGCTTTGGCGTACTATGAGTTTTACCCAAATCCTCAGTTTGTACGAGTTGAGCGTTGGGATTGACTTCTCTGATTGCTTGCATCGAAAGAGCGATCGCTTTACACTCTCCTAACAAAGCACGGGCGAAAGTTAAATCGTCTCGACCGTGAGGATACCAGTGACCATACATCCCACTGAATCGTGCTGTTGTCAGTGGCTCGTTGATGGGTGTGTAATGTGTAACCCAAGGATAGCGTTCTGCAACCGCACGAGCAAACACCGCTAGTTTCTCAGGAAATTCTGGATCTACTAAGCTGGTATCACGCGGCCCACTGCCATGATGCACTAATCCCACAATTGGACAGATTCCGAGTTCGCGCAAACGCTCCAGCCGTTCATCTGCCCACGACCAATCAGCATTCTCCAAACCGTTGGGCGCTATCCGCTCCCAAAGTATTGGATAGCGGATGGCGTGTATGCCAAGTTCAGCGAATAAATCTAGGTCATCCAAGCGGGTTGCATGACCATTGCGTTCTAACTGATCGAGATACTCTTCACCCACACGATTAACCGTACACTCGACACCAGCCCAAACTTCTACGGGAAGTTGTGCTTTGTTAGTGTTGAGTGTTGAGTTGAAAGCAGAAGTCATAATTTACAACTCAAGTTGATATTTTATTTGATGGGTTCTTTTTCAGTTTTGTAGGGTGTGTTATGCCGGAGGCTAACGCACCATCCTAAATTTTCGGTGCGTTACGCCGTGTGCAACTTTCTTTCAAAGCTAACCCCCCAACCCCTTCCCTACAAGGGAAGGGGAGCAAGAATGAAAGCCTCTCTCCGTTTCGGGGAGAGGTTTGGAGAGGGGTTCCAGGAATAAGTCGCACATCGCGTTGCGTTAGCACTAATGTCCATAACGCACCTTAATAAATACAGAGCAGTCCTAATTACGAATTACGAATTATTTAAGCCTTAACCGCAATTTGTTTGTACACAGACAAAGCCTGAGCAACACATTGATCCATGTTGTAGTACTTGTAGGTCGCTAATCGTCCTACAAAATAGATCCCTGGAGTTTCATCTGCCAACACCTTATATTTCTTGTAAATTTCCTGATTTTCAGGACGTGGTACGGGATAATAAGGATCTCCCTCAGCTTTCGGAAACTCGTAAACAATACTAGTTTTAGAGTGTTCTTGACCAGTTAAGTATTTAAACTCTGTCACACGAGTATAAAGCTGTTCATTGGGATAATTGATTACTGGCGCTTTTTGAAACACACTCGTGTTGTGCGTCTCATGCTTGAAATCAAGCGAGCGATAAGGTAATTTGCCGTAGCGATAATCAAAGTATTCGTCAACTGGCCCGGAATATACCATCTCGCGGCAAGGTATAGCTTTTTGAATTTCCTGATAATCGGTGTTAAGCATTACCTTGATGTTCGGATGATTTAGCATATTATCGAACATCCGGGTAAAGCCGTGGAGTGGCATTGCCTGGTAAGTATCGGTAAAATAGCGATCATCACGATTAGTCCGTGTGGGAATTCTGGCAATTACTGATTTATCAAGTTCTGATGGGTCAAGTCCCCATTGCTTACGGGTATAATTTCGGAAAAACTTTTCATACAGTACTCGACCAACTTTGCTTATCACCACATCTTCACTAGTGCGGATGTATTCTACGGGTTCAGCAAGCGATTTATAAAACTCTTCCACCTCAAATGAGTTGAGATTCATGCCATACAGCTTGTTGATGGTGTCGAGGTTGATCGGAATCGGGACAAGTTGCCCGTCTACACTGGCAAGGACGCGATGTTCGTAAGACCGCCACTGAGTAAAGCGTGAGAGGTATTCAAAGACTTCGCGGGAGTTGGTGTGAAAGATGTGGGGGCCGTATTTGTGTACGAGAACGCCATCATCATTGTAATGATCGTAGGCATTGCCGCCTATGTGGTTGCGCTTGTCTACAACCAGCACTTTTTTACCTTGAGTTGCCAAACGTTCTGCAATGACGCTACCAGAAAAACCAGCGCCGACAACTAAGTAATCGAAGACAAAATCTCTGGTAATGATATTTGGTGCTTGTTTACCAGCTGCACCTGTGGAGTTAGCTTTGTCTTCACCATTACGGGCGGCAATGGCAGAGTCAATCAGCTTCATCATTGATGCCCAAGTGCGATCCCAAGAAATCTTTTCTAAAAAGACATCTACTCGACTCAACCATTCTGAGGTTGGGGTATCCTCTTGCATTGCAAGTTCTGCGGCGGTAACAAACTCAGAAACTGTATCTGCAATTCGCACCAGTTTTGATTCTCCATAAGGACGCACCACATCCCGAATTGAGGTAGATACTACAGGTCTACCTGCTGCAAGATACTCTGGAGTTTTGGTAGGGCTAATAAAACGTGTTGACTCGTTACGCGCAAACGGCAACATTGCTAAGTCCCAGCCTGCTAAATAGGCAGGTAGTTGTTTATAATCTCTGCCACCGAGATAATGAATATTTTCATGCTGTGGCAGATTTGCTGGATCGATTTTGACAACTGGCCCAATAATTACTAAATGCCAGTCGGGACGTGCTTCAGCAATACCAGCAAGCAGTTCGATATCCATCCGTTCATCAATTACGCCAAAGAAACCAAGACGAGGATGAGGAATATGAGCTTGATCTTCTGGTTCTTGAATATTTCTCGCCTGGCCAAAGTGGGGGACATCTACACTGCTGGGAAAGGCATAAACGTTGGGGTGCTGGTTCACCTTACTTTCGTAAAGGCTTTGTCCCCCTGTAAATACTAAGTCTGCACGGCTGAATAGTTCGGCTTCGTAATTCTTTAAAGTGGGTGATGCTCCTTGGAATGCTGACAATTCATCCATGCAATCGTATACCACGGCTTGGGGTTGCAAGTGGCGGGTAAACGCGATCGCCATTGGTGTGTAATACCAACAAATGTACTTGTTGATATTATGTTCTGCAAACAAACTATCTATTAATACTTGTAAATCTGCATTTATTGCTTCTTCACTTAAACCTTGTGGTAGGTGTGGCACAACCACAACTACTCCATTAGAATCTTCATTTACATCTAAGCTTGCCAAGGGTTCTTCAGAGAAAATTGGCTCTTCAATAAAGAACACTCGCTTTCCTTGGGCGCAACGACTAAGAAGATGTTGTGGTCTTTGATAAACGAAATTCCAACGCAAATGAGATAAGCAAACTATATCAGGTGTGTCTTTAAAGGTTTCTGTTGATTGAACTTTTTTGTTAGACGAAGTTAAATTCAACCGTGACGGACTCGATGATTGCGTTTGGGCTAACTGCGATCGCTTTGTTTTACGCTGCTTCGGCGAAATAACATTGCTGACACCGTTGTTTTTGACTTGAGATTTTTCACTTGTCATAGTTCGTCTCATTATTTAAATTATTAATTCTGACTAGCCAAACGTTAATACCTTTTCTTTGTAAGGCAGCACCAAGCTTACTATCATGCAAAAGCTTGCAACATATTTTGCTGCTTTTCAATATCGAATCGGTATAAGAAATACTTGGTTGCATTAATAATAATGTACTGTTTTATATCTAACTTTTTCATCTACCCAAATAAATATAAAGTTAGTTTTTTTATTAAGTCCTAAGCACTATATTTTTATGAATATCTAAAATTCAGTATTAATTTATGTAACGCGATCTGGGATATTTATAATACCATGCAAATATATTTATGTTTGTCTGTTCGGTTTTGTACATAAGCTCATTAAAATAATTATTATTAATATTAAAGTTAATAAAATCAGTTTATTTATTACCTGATTTTTTTATTCATATTAAATATTTAACCCTAAGAATATATAAATTGATTCTTTTTTAAGTATTAAGCAGCATTATTTTTTACAAAATAAATATTAATTTGTGACTCTGAAGACTTGTTGCTGTAACAATTATTTTATAAACCATAGTAAATGAAGTAATTTATTTTATTGTTGGTTTATTAGAAACAAGTATTATAATTTTCACCCTAATGATATATCTGTTCTCTCAACCTTGGGTAGGTTAAAAGCCTTTTGGCTATGTATAACATTGTAACATTGGTTGTAATTCAATTCATAAACCTCACGCGATCGCTCCATTAGAAGCGATCGTGTTTTTCTATCTCAGAGTTTTCAAATAAATAGGTAGCGCTGGAAGCTTTTTACTCTAAAAAATTTAATTTGTTCAGTTCAAATTATGACTTTAGGTATAAAAACTAAAACTTAATCTTAAAACGACTGACAGAGAATACATTGAAACCTATGACAGATAATCACAAGTTTTATATTAGCTACAACCTTAGTTATCACCATAGAGCAATCTGATTTGATTTCTGTTCGCGCAGGAAGGCAACAGGGAATAGCCAAGAAACCTCTTTGAGCTATGGGGAATTTTTTCAATAATCAAATATGAGTCCTATATTAGTCGAAGGAATTGTAAGTAATGAATGCAAGTGTTTTGTCAGCACCTAAGTTTCGTAGCGGTCAAAAGGTAGAGTTTATCGGGGGAGAAGGCATCATCAAAAATTACCGGCCTCAGTCAGGTAGCTGGGTTTATTTGCTAGAGATGCCTATGGGTTTAGAGCCAGAAATGGGTCGAGTTGGTTATGAGACTATGATTTGGCTATATGAAGTAGATATCTATTCGCCCTTAAATAATTTTTCTCAGCATAAAATGCTAAATCATGAACAAAAAATGCCATTTCTAGAAGTTGCTAAAGCAAGGAGATATGACAAGAATACAAATAATTAATCAGTAAAGATTTTTTAATGCGAAAAAAGCATGAAGCCGAAATCAGCCAAATCTCTAAGCCTTGCTTAAGATAGTATTCATTACTTTTGATAGAGGGAAATATATGAAAGAGAAAGTTGAATTATAAATATTCTGCTGAGACAGTTAACCAGCTAGAAGTAATCTATTTACATCTATTAAAAAATTAGATTTTCATGATTTATTAGCTAGCGGTTACTATTTCGTAAACATCTACACACTTACTAAGAGAAAAAAGATGGAAAACATTAACCAGGCGAAAATGATCGAGCGTTACATTGCTTTGGCTATCGGAATCATTTATTTACTTTTAGGTTTAGCTGGATTTGTACCAGCTTTGGTTTCATTACCAGGAACGAGCGAATCTTTTGTTCCACTTGATGAATCTGCTGGGGCTTATTCTGCGGGTTTTGGTTATATTTTTGGTGCAATTCCCACCAACTTTTTGCATAACATTGTACGTTGTGCCGTAGGATTGTTAGGAATTACTTCTTACAACAATACTACCACTGCGCGTCTATTCAATCGTGGTTTTGCAGTTTCTTATGCATTGCTGGCGATCGTCGGATTGTTGCCTTTGGGTAAGACATTTTTCGGCTTAATGCCATTGTTCGGCGCTAATGTTTTGCTTAATGCATTAGCAGCGATCGCAGCTGGCTACTATAGCGTTGTTATACCAGCTAAAGTGAGCGGTGTTAATGTATCGCAAAATCTTCAATAGTTACTGATAGTCTGCGGTATCCAGGTAGGGCCATTGCAAGATGGCCCTTCTGGTTTCCAGATCAGCATATCTAAGCAGATTTGCCGCATATCCATGTTTTTCGTCCAAGCATGGTAGACAACATACTCAGTCTTACCATCTGGCCCAAAAACAATAGAATTATGTCCCGGCCCTCTAACAAAATTAAGAACAGACTTTAGCACCCGCGGCCCGGTTTCGTTACCTGCATCAGAGTAAGGCCCCATCACGTTGTCAGCAACGCCATAATCTACGCCGTAGTTCTCAGTTTCCCAGCGTCCACCACTATAAAAGCAGTAGTATTTCCCTTCATGCTTACGAACGCAGGGGCCTTCTAAAGTATGCCAATCATAGATTTCACCGTACATCAAACGGTTGGCTAAAAACCGTTGCCAATCGGATCGCGCCCGTAAAACCACTTTCCCTTCACCAGCAAGCTTAGTCATGGTTTGGAGTTTATCTACAACTAATGCTGTGCCAGCACGCACTCCATCCGATGTATCCAGAAAGTCACGGGCGTAAAACAAATACCACTGTCCATCGTCATCCTGAAATGGGTGCGGATCGATCGCAAAAGGACAGGACTTTGGATCTACGACTGGCTCACCAACATCTTGATATGGTCCTAACGGAGTATCGCTTGTAGCCACACGTAACTGATGATTCTTGTCTTCATGTCCTACAGAATAGTATAGATAAAACTGGCGATCGCTGTAAGCAACTTCGGGGGCCCAAAAATTATCGCCAAGGGCGGGATCTGGCCGCTGTAGCGCGTTACCAACATAATCCCAATTTACAAAGTCGAAGGAGCGTAACAGAGGAAAGACACATGATTTATGATTGGAGTTAACATTTGGTGCGTCCGCTATTTCATCTACCGTTCCTTCTGCTTCTGCTGCGCCAGTGCCGATCGCATAATATATCCCTTCGTGTTGCCAAACAAAAGGATCGGCAAAATAACCTTTGTAGACTGGATTAGTATAAGTTTGCATCTTAATTATTTATGTATGGAATGACAAAAATTCTTCTTCCACTAGTGGTCTGTCCCATTATTGAAAGATAAGAGAACGAACCGCAAAGGACGCAAAGAGCGCAAAGGAAGAAGAAAGAAGGAAAGAAGGAAAATTGATTCATCTATCAGACTTAATGCCATAGACCAATACGCTTAGGTTAAGCATGTCTTTCTTCTCTTTGCGTCCTTTGCGTCTTTGCGGTTCGTTAAAAAAATTTACTTTGGCAAAGACAAAGAGTTTTAGCCTTAACTGAACTGTATTGTGTGATAGACAACTAGTATTTGAAATTTACGTAAGTTTCGACTTTGTTCTTAGGTAAGCTTTCTACTAGCTGACACCGTAGCATCTGCTTTAGTTTTTCTGGGAGGCTTTGATAATAGTCTTGTGGGAGAGTCAAATCTACCTTTGGTGTGTGCAACCAATGCATCGCATAGCCCATAACTACCATCGGTCTTGGGTGATTTGTCCGATTTGGGGAACCGCGATGTAGTGCTAAAGGCGATCGCACCATCACGTCACCAGGCTGCATATAAAAGGATTCCATTGGAATTTCACCACTGGCAACTTTTTCTAATCCCTCTTCTCGCGGGATAACATGGGTTCCACGCGCCATTTGAAACGGCCCGTTTTCTGCGGTTACTTCCAGCAGGGGAAAGTTAACTGCGAGGGCGTAAAGTGGTGTAACTATGCGATCGCTAAATAATGGGCGAAAATCCCGATGGGTTTCCTGATAATCTGAACCCTGGAATGGGACATCAACTCCCATCTGAACCATTACGTATTCTTGGTAAAACACGCGAGCTAGGATACCCATGATCGCTGGATTGGCAAAAACTAACTCATTAGCGAATGGGTAAATCCAAGGCAAGGTTAGATAGTAGCGGGAAACTTCACGAGGAGCCAACCCACCTGGTTGATTTTGACGCTCGTGAAATAATTTTTCAAAAGCTTGTGCCCACTCGTCAATTAATTTTTGCTCAAAAACACCGGGAATCACACAAATTCCGTCTTTATTGAGTTCTTCAGCAAATCGGTCTAGGTCGGTAGCTGAATATTTCGCTATACCGCCTATACTTTGAACCATCTTTTTTATCCTCTCCAACTTATAACTAGAGTCGTATTAATATCAGACCTCTAGGGTATTTTTTAATTGCTTGTCGATAGTAGCGCACTATTTTCAAAATTAGTGGCTGATACCAATTCTCTGCAACAATTAATTAAAATTATTTATGCCCAATTACTTAACAAACTGACTCTTTGACGCTTCAGGCAATGCAACACTATCGCCCGGCTTTGAAGGCCATCTGATAGTGAGAATAGTACAGTCGGACTCAGCAACCCACCAATGGGACACACCTGCACACCAAAGAACATAATCACCTTCACGAGATAATAAAATTTCTCTATCTTCAAATTGTAGGCGAAACTCTCCGTGAATGAGAATTGAAAGCGTCGCAGCTTGGTTATTTACTGCCCATTCAGTTCTACTCTCACCTGCTTTGTGAACAGCCCATTTTACTTCTAGCATTTCCGTGGAACGCGGATCGTCTTCAGGGGTGATAAAGTGACCCATGAACCATCCCCAACGATTTACACCTTCAACGCCTGCGTTTCCATAAACAACTTTAGGCTGCATCACTTAACTCCAAAGAAGGAACCAAAATTTGTCCCGTGTAACCTGCTTGCTTATATTGTTCAAGGATATGGGTTGCAATATCTTTGCTCTGGCCTGATTTAACCAAAGCAACACAAGCACCGCCAAAACCAGCACCTGTCAGCCTTGCACCAAACACTCCTTCTGTTTTCTGCAAAATCTCTACTAATGTATCCAGTGCAGGTACAGACACTTCGTAATCATCTCTCAAACTGGCGTGGGATGCGTTCATCAATTCACCAAACCGCTCAGATGTTACTCCCTGCAATACTTCTAAGACGCGGTTATCTTCTGTAACTACATGACGGGCACGCCGCCGTAGAGGTTCGGGTAGTTTTTCTGTTACTTTAGCGTCAGTAATATCTCGTAGTGCCTTAACTCCAAGCGATCGCGCCGCCTCTTCACACTCAGCCCGGCGCTGGTTATAACCGCTAGTGGCAAGGGTGCGAGGTACACCGCTATCAATAACCAAAATCTCCGCTTTTTCAGGCAAAGGCATCACCCGGCGTTCTAAAGTCCGAGTATCTAAAAACAAGATATGCTCAGTGTCAGCCAAACTAGAAGCCATCTGATCCATGATGCCGCACTGCACGCCAGCATAGTGAATTTCTGCTTGCTGGGCGAATTGGGCAATTTCAACATCATCAATGGGAAGGTTGAGAAGTTGGCGTAATGCCCGCAGCGTTGCCACTTCCAAAGCCGCGCTACTAGATAAACCCGAACCCATAGGAACCGATGATTTGACGTATACAGAAAGCGATGGTATTGTGTGTCCTGCTTTTTGCAAAACTTCAATACAGCCAAAAATATAACTGGCAAATCCAGACGGGGAATGATTGTCTAAAATGCTCACTTGCTCGTCGAGATTTTCCGAGTAAAAGTGATGATGGCCATCCTTACTCAAACCTAGCTCTACCGTCGTAGATTGAGGAATCGCAGTTGGCAGAACAAAACCATCGTTATAGTCGGTATGTTCGCCTAGTAAATTTACTCTTCCTGGCGCACTGGCTTGAGTTTCAGGTGGTTTAGCAAATACTTGTTGAAAATCCATAATTTTTAATTGTACAAAGGTACAGGGCGTAACCTTCCTTCTACCTCAACATTAGGAAAATTTGGATCGAAAGTTAAATTTTCCAACTTTCCATCCTTGAGAATCACAAAAGTATCTTCAATCTTTGCCCCTGCTAAACTAGGGTTCCAAGCAAGAGCAATACCTTCTGCCAAAGTATCAGTAGTAGTTGGATTGGCGACGATTTCTCGCGCTAGATATCCAGTGGTTCCTCCCTGGTGATGTTCGCGGATGGCATTGGGAAATCCATGCTGCTCATAAGCCTGAGCTAGGGCGTGATAAACTGCATCGAGACTGGTTCCGGGTTGGCACAAATTTAAAACTACTGCTTCTATTTCGCGCACATGGGAATGTAATTCCGCCCGTTCGTCTGAAAGCTTACTAAAACAAACAAATCGAGTCAGATTTGCATACAAACCGTAACCTCTCGCGCAAAACACCAGCATTGCTTGTTGTCCAATCTGTTCTCCGGTGGCTGTTGCATGACGGTATAGCGGTAAACGCCTCTCACCCGCTACCAGCGTCAGCGCTGGATGCAGCCCTTGCGCCCATAATGCCTCTGCACCTGCACCCGCTAACTGATATTCTGTCCAAGTTGGCTTGGCGGCTTTGAGTACCTCTGTCATTGCCTGACTAGCTTTTTGCCCGACTTGACGATATCGCTCTAATTCACTTGACATCATTACCCGTTTATGATTTTGCAGAGTTGGGGGTAACGGTTTTTCTAAATTGGAGATGGGGCGATCGCTAATTACTTTTCCGCCGCCAGTTACATCGCGAACAAAAGACTCACGGGCAGCATAATCAGCCCAAGGGTTCACATATACCTTAAAATTAGCAGGCAGTTCTTCATCCTTAAGACGCTGGGCTTCAATTTCATCCGTCAATACCCAAGCCTCGTCTGTAGTTACTAATACTTCTGCTACGCCAGTTTCAGCAGTAAGTAGCACGGTATTAGAAGCACCAGCCGTTGCCCAAGCAAACCAGTCTGTACCACGCAAACGCACGCCTTGCACTTCAGATTCACACAAGGTTTGCCCGATCAACTCTAGCTTTTTGGAGACTTCCTCGTTCATAGAAAATTAGCAACCACAGATGAATACAGATAATTATGAGATTTATCTGTGTTTATATGCGTATGTCTGTGGTTTGAGAAAAACGTGGCTACGGTATTATATCGAGTTTGGCATTTCAATATTTACAACCACTACTGATAATCCCTTCGCCTTCTTCTCTGGTAAAGCATCATTAGTAAATATACTCACTTCGCCCAATTGTAATTTTCTAAAAACTCAAAAATTTAAATTTAATCCAGTTGCTTAGAAAAGTGTATTTGTAATTACAGATCAACTTCACATCGACTAACCCCTCTAGGTGAATGGCACATTGAGCCAAGGTAGTTCTCAAGAACGATGTAATCGTCAGTAAATTTTTGAAATTATAAAAGCGCAGTAGCTACAAAGACATCAAAAAAAGCCCATGAAATCCCAAGAGACTCAAAACAAAATAACAGAGAATCATGTTCCCCTGCCAGAGAACCCACCTAACGACATGAATGCTCAAGAACCTGATAAATCTGAGCCTATGACTCAGGTACAAAAGGATAATGTAATCACCAACCAGGACTTACCCAATCCACTAGCTCGCTATGGGTTTACTGTGGTTATATTGGCTACTTTCTTATTTGTTGTCGCCCTTTACTACGGAATTATTAACCCCTGACTAGTTCACCTAATTTAATCCCACAAAAAGTACAAACTATTGGTATCCAGGCTTACCAATAGGTAGATAAACTTGAGCTTAATTTTTTATTTTGCTAAAAAAATTATTATGTCACGTAGTTACAAAATTTTAAGCTCATTTTAATAAAAAATTTACTAAAATTTGTAGCTTTGAGGCTGTATTTAAGACTACAAATTCATTTAATACAAATATCGTCCGATAGTTAGATGGAAATGGTAGTCATTAATTAGTTTATTACTTCTATGGAAATGAATTGCATCATCCCGCCTAATGATGTGAGTCTAATAATTAAGCCTGTTTTATCTTCAATACTCATCAGCTTTTGCTATTTAGATTGACCTCCAATCCAAGGCTGAAAGGGTGCTGATTCAATTGTAAAAAGTTGCTGACTCGTTAGAACTAGCAACTTGGATTAGCGTTTAAGGAGATGTAATTAAATTGCATGGCCACAAAATATCCTAAATTTAACCAGGATCTCGCACAAGACCCGACTACACGTCGGATCTGGTATGCGATGGCTACGGGAAATGATTTTGAAAGCCATGATGGCATGACCGAGGAAAATCTTTACCAAAAGATTTTCGCTACTCATTTCGGTCACGTGGCAATCATATTTCTGTGGGCATCTAGTCTATTGTTCCACGTAGCTTGGCAAGGTAATTTTGAACAGTGGATTAAAGATCCGCTACATATTCGTCCAATCGCCCACGCGATTTGGGACCCTCACTTCGGTAAAGCAGCAATAGAAGCTTTTACCCAAGGGGGTGCTACTAATCCTGTTAACATTGCTTACTCTGGTGTCTACCACTGGTGGTACACCATTGGAATGCGGACAAACAATGACCTCTACCAAGGTTCAGTGTTCTTGTTGCTGTTAGCAGCATTGTTCTTGTTTGCTGGTTGGCTGCACTTGCAACCCAAGTATCGTCCCAGCTTGGCTTGGTTCAAGAGTGCTGAACCTCGTCTGAATCACCACTTAGCAGGTTTGTTTGGTGTTAGCTCTCTGGCTTGGGCTGGACATCTTATTCACGTTGCCATTCCCGAATCTCGCGGTCAGCATGTTGGTTGGAATAATTTTCTGACTACCTTACCTCACCCAGCAGGTTTAGCACCTTTCTGGAGGGGTGACTGGGGTGTATATGCCCAGAATCCTGATACAGCAGGACATCTGTTTGGCACATCTCAAGGGGCAGGGACAGCTATTCTGACTTTTTTGGGTGGCTTCCATCCCCAGACTGAATCGCTATGGTTGACCGATATGGCTCATCACCATTTAGCGATCGCAGTTATCTTTATAGTTGCCGGTCATCAGTACCGGACTAACTTCGGGATTGGTCACAGCATCAAAGAGATGCTCAACTCCAGAAAATTCTTTGGCATTCAAACCGAAGGTCAGTTCAACTTACCGCACCAAGGGCTGTACGACACCTATAATAACTCGCTGCACTTCCAGTTATCTATACACTTGGCAGCGTTGGGTACTGCTGCATCGTTAGTAGCACAGCACATGTACTCAATGCCTCCTTACGCCTTCATCGGTAAGGACTACACAACACAGGCGGCACTATACACTCATCACCAGTACATCGCTGGTTTCTTGATGATTGGTGCGTTCGCCCATGCCGGTATCTTCTGGGTTCGGGATTACGACCCAGAGCAGAATAAGGGTAACGTACTTGAGCGTGTACTTCAGCATAAAGAAGCGATTATTTCTCACCTGAGTTGGGTATCGTTATTCTTAGGCTTCCACACTCTGGGGTTATATGTCCACAACGATGTTGTAGTTGCTTTTGGTACTCCTGAAAAGCAAATTTTGATTGAGCCAGTGTTTGCTCAATTCATCCAATCTGCTCACGGGAAACTACTGTATGGGATGGATGCTTTATTATCCAACCCAGATAGCATTGCCTACACAGCTTGGCCCAACTACGGTAACACTTGGTTGCCAGGCTGGACAGAAGCGATCAACGCTGGCACAAACTCCCTATTCTTGACGATTGGGCCTGGAGATTTCCTGGTTCACCATGCGATCGCTTTAGGTTTGCATACCACCACCTTAATTTGTGTCAAGGGCGCATTGGATGCTCGTGGTACCAAATTGATGCCTGATAAAAAAGACTTCGGCTTCACCTTCCCCTGCGATGGGCCTGGTCGGGGCGGTACTTGCCAAACTTCCTCTTGGGAACAGTCTTTCTATCTCGCTATGTTCTGGATGCTGAATCTCCTTGGTTGGGTGACTTTCTATTGGCACTGGAAGCATCTCGGTGTTTGGCAAGGTAACGTCGCTCAGTTCAATGAGAACTCTACATATCTGATGGGTTGGTTCCGTGATTACCTCTGGGCTAACTCCGCTCAGTTGATTAACGGTTATAACCCCTACGGCGTGAATAACCTCTCTGTCTGGGCTTGGATGTTCCTCTTCGGACACCTGGTTTGGGCAACCGGTTTCATGTTCTTGATTAGCTGGCGTGGGTACTGGCAAGAGTTAATTGAAACTCTAGTCTGGGCACACGAACGTACTCCGTTGGCTAACTTAGTTCGTTGGAAAGATAAGCCTGTTGCTCTGTCTATTGTCCAGGGTTGGTTAGTAGGTCTAGCTCACTTCACAGTTGGCTACATCCTTACCTATGGAGCATTCCTGATAGCTTCAACTGCTAGTAAATTTGGTTGAAGTTTTTGATAGATATCCTCTGACTTAGCCATCTCCCCCTCTATACCGTCAGGTTAAAGGGGGATTTTTGTATATTGAAAGCAATTGAAAGCATTCGATATTATTGCAAGCTTATTCATAGTTCTATTGTGGATGATTATAAAAATAAACATAACTATTTTCTTGTGCCTCAGTCTCGATTTTACGAGATTGATACTAATCAGCAGTGTAAACACAAAAATTAAATATTAATCTAAATTCGCTTAAAGATAACTTGCAATTTCTTTAAACATACTTGTGTTTATAAACACACCTGAACTCAGAATTAATCTCAGCCTACAGGCAGAAGTTAGGTCAAGTAATATACAGTTACTTGGTAACTATAAAGAATAAATAATCGAACCACAAAAGGACAACCACTACAGCAAATGCTGCATCAAGCCCTTGAACAAAAGCAGCCTTACTTGATTTAGCTTTTTTATTCAAAACTTAGTTGAAAGGAGAGTTAATGATTTCACAGAACCTACAACAACAACCAAAGCCGCCGTTTCCTGAACAACAACAAGAAATGCCAGGACTAGAGTCACAGATGAACCCGAAGCCAGATTATGGCGAAAATTCTTATCGCGGTTCTGGAAAACTGCAAGGTAAAGCGGCTATTATCACAGGTGGCGATTCTGGCATTGGTCGAGCAGTGGCGCTTGCCTTCGCCCGCGAAGGTGCTGATGTGCTAATTGCTTATTTAAACGAAGAACTGGATGCAGAGGAAACCGTTCACATCGTCGAAAAAGAGGGGCGTAAGTGCGTCGCTGTTGCAGGCGATATCCAGCAAGAAGCGCAATGTCAAGAGATTATTGAGCGGGCGCAAAGTGAGTTCGGCAAAATCGATATTCTTGTTAACAACGCCGCTTTCCAGATGACGCGAGAAAGCCTTGATGAGATTTCGTCAGAGGAGTTCGATCGCACTTTCAAGACCAACATCTACGCGATGTTCTACCTGTGCAAAGCCGCAGTGCCGTACATGGAACCAGGTAGCGCCATCATCAATACTGCTTCCATCAATGCAGCCGAACCGAAGCCGAAGCTACTGGCGTATTCGGCAACCAAGGCAGCGATCGTAAACTTCACTGGTGGGTTAGCGCAGTTACTAGCTGAAAAGGGCATCCGAGTTAACGCTGTCGCACCGGGCCCCGTGTGGACACCGTTAATCCCGGCAACTATGCCAAAGGAACAGGTGACACAGTTCGGGCAACAGTACCCAATAAAGCGCCCCGCACAGCCAGGCGAACTTGCACCGGTATATGTGCTGCTAGCTTCTTCCGAAGCCAGTTATGTTTCAGGCGCGGTGATTCCCGTTACTGGCGGTCAGCCCGTTCTTCCATAGCGCTTTGCTTTGATGCCAATTTCTATCAGTCTCATTGCAGATGCTTCGGCTAAACCTGCCCAGGCATTTGCGGATCTGCCGAGAATGTGCTTTCAAATCAATTTAGTGGGGCGAAATCCAAGTCAATACCATTACCTTTAAAAAAGTCTCACGCCTTCAAGTTCTCGGCAGACTATCTATCAGCATAAAGCTGTACTCTGACATTCTGCTTTATGCCCAATAACAGATAAACGTACAAAAATCTTGTTTGAATGAAAAGTTATGGCTATTTCCCTGAAACCTCTCCGAAACCAAGTTGTTGTCATTACAGGTGCTTCTAGTGGTATTGGCTTAGTAACCGCTAGAATGGCGGCAAAACAGGGTGCAAAGCTTGTCCTGGCTGCACGAAATGAAGATGCTCTCCGCCAACTGGTTGATGAAATTCGTGGCAAAGGTGGGCAGGCGATCTATGTCGTAGCTGATGTTGGGCAAGAAGAAGATGTGAATCGCATCGCCGAAAAAGCGATCGCTGAATTTGGCGGTTTTGATACGTGGGTTAACAATGCAGGCGTATCGATCTTTGGTCGTTGTATGGATGTTTCAATCCCCGATATGAAACGGATGTTTGACACGAACTTTTGGGGCGTTGTCTATGGCTCTCGCGCTGCTGTAAACCATTTCAAACAGCGCAAAAGCGGCAGTGGGGCGTTAATCAATGTTGGCAGCTTTCTGGGCGATCGAGCGGTGGCGGTTCAGTCAACCTATTCGGCTGCAAAACATGCGCTACATGGTTGGACAGATGCTCTGCGAACAGAGTTAGAGGCTGAAGGCGCTCCTGTATCAGTAACATTGATTCACCCCGGACGGATTGACACTCCATACAACGAACATGCCCGTAGCTACATGCCAAAACAACCCGCACATCGCGGCATGATCTACCCACCCGAAGCGGTCGCTGAAGCAATTTTGTATGCCGCAGAACATCCGAAACGAGATATGTTCGTCGGTTTTCAAGCCAAGGCTCTGGCGGTGTTAGCTGGCATTTCACCACGGCTCACGGACAAGTTGATAGAGCTTTGGGCGTTTCCCTCGCAACAATCCGATCGCCCCTCGCGCGATCGAGAAGACAATGCACTCTATCGAGCTGGCTACGGTATGCATGAGCGGGGGACTCACCAAGGTTGGATTCGATCGGGCAGCCTCTACGTGAAGGCTGAGAAGCATCCTGTTACCACAACCATTATTGTTGTTGGTCTTAGCACCTTAATCTGGTGGTTTACATCGTTTGCGGTTTAAGTTCACTTGCTATAACTGCTAGAGGCGAATGGCACTAAGAAAAGGGAAAATCGTTGAGGCAGCAGGGGTGCAGAGGAGCACAGGAGCGGCGGAGAAAGAAGAAATTTTAGGCATTGCGTTCAGATATTTAGAAATTCCCCTCTGCCCCCCTGCTCCCCTGCCCCTGGAGCATCCCTACGCCGCTTACCTTTTAGCTTAACTTAGTGCCATTCCTGCTAGAGGCATTAATTCACTTTCCAATTGAGTGATAACAATAATGCCAAATTGAATAGTAGAGCTAAGGTAGCGATCGCATGATACTCAACATTATGTTTGTATTGTGTGAAGTTGCTGTTTGCCCCTCACTCATGCTTAATTTCTATTTGGAAATAATGGCTTTTTCAAGTCTAGTGCAGTACACTTTTAAAATCCGTTTGAAAGCTTATGAATTCTGGCAAAAAATCGGCTATCCAAATGGCAAGTCTGTAGAATATTGGTTTCAGGCTGAAAATGAGTTGATAAATTTTAAAATTTAACTTTATTCGCTAAATTAAGCTCTGAAAGTAACTGTTAGCAGCCGTTACTTGATTGATAAGGGTTTGAGCTATTTTCTACAGAAGTAAGTATCTAAGATGTAGCGCGTAGAATGCCACACATACAAGTGTTTTTGGAGTGTCTCTTGCGATACTAATCATTCGCACCCTTAATTGATGTCACCAAGCATTTATCGAACAGAATTCAGGAGTCAGAAGTCAGAATTCAGCAATGTTTTCTGACCGAAAAAGCGGATGAATAATCGGCGTTTTTGCACCCCCACCAAATTCCCAATTTGGTGGTCTTCTCTACGAGACGCAAGCGCGAACAATTCCTGCGCGGTCTGAATCCCCGACTGATTGATTCTGACTCCTGAATTCAGAATAGCTGAATTCTTCTTCAAGCAAATCAGTTGCACTTGCACTGGCAAACTTGACTTTATCTTCAGAATTGGCGTGATTGTAGGCAAAAATGCTATCTATCTAGCAATATTAAATGGATGGTTCCGTTATTCCCTGATATAATCTGATTTTAGTAATTTTCCTTTTGTTTGCTAATGATTATTGACTAATAAAGGATTTTAAAACATTTACTTAAACAATATAAATAAAATTTTCATGACAACCACTTTATCCTGTAACAGATTTATGATAGTTATTAGCGACCTAAATTTAATGCTTTTTTTTTAGATAACCTGGCAAAGATTAGTAATGTATATGCCATAATGTCACGAGCTAGGGGTACATAAACTTATTGTTATACTTCCGCACTGAAGTGCGGAGGTATCAGTATTGACTACAAAAAAATATAATGCTGCTAGCTCGATCCGTCGTTCATCGATCGGATAAAAACTCATGCTATATCCGGTAATCCAATATTGGGGTCTGGATTTAATCTATAGCAGGGGTTGATTGAGTTATGGATAAGGAGGAAATTTGATGAAATTGTTAGACTTGGAAAATACTGAGGTTAAATTAGCCTCTAAAACTGATAGTAACTTTGTGGACTTAACAGCAGCGCACCCCCGACCATTGTTAAAGCGATCGCACTGGCAAACTTTAAATGGGCTGTGGAAATTCGCATTTGATGACCAAGGAAAATGTGTCGAACCTAGCGATTTTAGCGAATGGTCTCATCATATAGAAGTTCCTTATGCGCCCGAATCTACCAAAAGTGGGATTAACGATCGCGGGTTTCATCCAAACTGCTGGTACGAGCGAGAATTTGAAACACCACCAGGGGACGGTAGATTAGTCTTACATTTCGGCGCTGTGGACTATCGCGCTCGTGTGTGGGTAAACGATAAATACATCGCCGAGCATGAAGGCGGACACACCTCTTTCAGTCTCGATATTACCCATGCCTTAAATGACAGCGGTACAACCAAGGTAACAGTGTGGGCGCAAGACGATCCGCACGACCTCGCCAAACCTCGTGGGAAACAGGATTGGCAATTGAAACCCCATAGTATTTGGTATCCTCGCACGAGCGGTATTTGGCAGACAGTCTGGCTGGAACGCGTAGGTGAGACTTATATCGGTAATCTTCGTTGGATTCCCGACTGCGAACGCTGGGAAATTGGGTTTGAAATTGGGCTGGCTGGTAATTTACCTACTTCAGGTGTCCAAATTAAAATTAAACTCAGCGCTGGCGATCGCGTGTTAGCAAGCGATACTTATGAAGTATTCAATGGGGAAATTTGCCGTCGCATTGTTCTGAGCGATCCGGGTATTGACGACTGCCGTAATGAATTACTGTGGAGTCCAGAAAAGCCGACGCTGATAGATGCCCAAATTCAGCTATGGCATAACGATCGTCTTTTAGATGAAGTGCAATCTTATACAGCGATGCGGACTGTTAGCATTCAGCGCGATCGCTTTATGCTCAACGGTCGCCCCTACTATCTCCGGCTAGTTCTCGACCAAGGGTATTGGCCGGAGACATTAATGACTCCACCCAGTGACGAAGCATTGCGGCGTGATGTAGAACTCGTCAAAGCTATGGGTTTTAACGGAGTACGCAAACACCAAAAAATTGAAGACCCCCGCTTTTTATATTGGGCAGACGTTTTAGGATTGTTAGTATGGGAGGAGATGCCCAGTGCTTACCGCTTCACCCCGAAAGCCGTGGAACGGATGACCCGTGAATGGACGGAAATCATCAAGCGAGATGTCAGCCATCCTTGTATTGTGGCGTGGGTGCCGTTTAATGAATCTTGGGGTGTGCCAAATTTGACTGAGACTGCGGCTCATCGTAACTACGTATTGGCAATGTATCATCTGACTAAGACTCTCGATCCGACTCGCCCAGTAATTGGTAACGATGGTTGGGAAAGTACAGATACCGACATCCTCGCTATTCACGACTATGACCGCCACCCTGAGCGATTAGCCCATCGTTACAGACCGGATATTCAGATATCGGATCTATTTGAGCGTAGCCGTCCTGGGGGGCGTATTCTTACGTTGGATAACTATCCCCACCAGGGACAACCAGTAATGTTGACCGAGTTTGGTGGTATTGCTTATGCCCCTGTTGACCAACCTAATGCCGATCAAGCTTGGGGATATGAAAACTGCTCGAATATCTCCGAATTACAAATGAAATACGCGGCTATCTTGGAAACCGTTAATAACATTGAGCTATTTAGCGGATTCTGTTACACCCAATTAACAGATACCTTTCAAGAAGCTAACGGTTTATTGTATGGCGATCGCACGCCGAAATTTCCCATTCAGGCAATCCGCGCAGCAACCCTCTCAGGACAAGGTTTATGTACTCCCACAAGCTGTTAAAGCCCGACGGACGCAAACTAAAGTTATACAGTCGCTACCCAATTACTAGTCAGTTAGAAGCCCCTAGCCCTAGTAATGAGCCAGTGCAAGCTAATCCCCACTTGCGCTGGCACCCCTTGCGGGGGGAATGGGTAGCTTATGCTAGTCACCGTCAAGGGCGGACATTCATGCCGCCCCCAGAATATAATCCCCTCGCACCTACCACCAACCCTGAGTTCCCAACGGAACTACCCCAAGGTAAGTATGACGTGGCAGTGTTCGATAACCGCTTTCCCTCAATGAGTCTGACAGCAAACAATCCACCTGATACCATCGTGGAAACGTTACCAGCTAATGGAGCGTGTGAGGTAGTGGTTTTTACTCAAGATGCCAGCGCCTCCTTGAGTTCTTTAGAGTTGGATCATCTAGATTTGCTATTGGAAGTGTGGGGCGATCGCACCCGCGAACTCGGACTAAATCCTGAAATTCAATATGTGCTGCCCTTTGAAAATAAAGGTGTAGAGGTAGGTGTAACATTGCACCATCCCCACGGGCAAATTTACGCCTATCCTTTTATACCGCCTGTTCCAGCGCGAATGCTGACAATGCAGCAGGAGTATTATGACAAACATCAGCGGGGTTTACTGCAAGACTTGATTCAGAAGGAGATTGCAGACGATCGACGGATTATTTATCAAGATGAGTATGCGATCGCATTTGTCCCGGTATGCGCTCGTTACCCCTATGAAGTTTGGATTGCTCCTAAAGAACCAGTTGGCACTTTTATGGATCTTACCCCACAGCAACGTTGGGGACTTGCTAAAGCGTTAAAAACTGTCACTCTCAAGTATGACGGCTTGTGGAATCGCCCGTTTCCTTACTTGATGGCTTGGTTCCAATCACCGACTGACGGTTTAGCGCATCCCGAAGCGCATTTACACGCCGAGTTTTTTCCACCATATCGGACAAGCGAAAGGCTAAAGTATCTGGCAGGAACCGAACTCGCAGCCGGGATGTTTGCCAATGATGCTTTACCAGAGGAGAAAGCGAAAGAGCTACAAGCTGTGGCTGTAGATATTGCAATGCCGATTTCCGCATAAAGAGAAAATAGGGAACTTAAAAAAGGTACATTTCATAAAGTGTGTTGGTCGCTGCTGTCTCAAACTCTGATTCCGTACTATTATCCGCCTGTGAATAGGGTTTGAGACGCGCTAACCTTGCCCCATTTTAATGCAGATTATGTTAATAACATTAGTCAGCAACCACTACCTTTAAGTTTAATTACATCTCTGACATCTGAACAACTACAACTTCCGTTTCAATAAATTCAGCCCCTCTGCACAATACGCTGCTGAAAAAGCACGACCAAAAGTAAGAAGCCACCACGGAGTACGAGCTGCCACCAAGGAGTAATGGTTCCCTCAAGATTTAAAAGATTATACATCATTCCTAGTAAAAGGACACCGACTAACGTCGGAAACACGCTCCCTTGACCTCCTGCGAGAAACGTTCCTCCCATAACGGTCGCAGCGATCGCATCTGTTTCCCAACCAAAGGCAGCCACAGGCTGACCCGCTCCTAAACGACCTGCGAGAATAATACCAGCAAGCCCTGAAAGCAACCCGCTAAATGTGTAGACTGCAAGCTTCACTTGGTTTGGGTTCACACCCATGAGTCGGGAGGCTTCCTCATTGTTGCCAATAGCGAATATGTGCAAACCTAATCGGCTTCTGTGCAGCATAAACCAAGCAGCAAAATATAAGAGTGCAACTATCAGCACGGGTACAGGAATCCAACCAATAAAGCCTCTACCCAGCCAAATAAATCCCGATGCTATCGATGATACAGCAACGGACTTTTCCTCGGTGATGCTCAACGCCAGCCCGCGTGCAGCGCTGGCAGTGAATAAGGTAACAACGAATGGCTGGAGTCGCGCACGCGATACAAGAAGACCATTGACTACACCAAGCAACGTGGTGCTAGCAATGCCACCGGCGATCGCCACAAAGCTTCCTTTTCCGGCAAGCATTGCGGCGACGACACCGCCCAAAGCAACCAGGGAACCCACGGACAGATCGATTCCTCCACTGAGAATCACGACAGTCATGCCCAGCGCCACGATCGCTAGCATACTATTCTGTCGCATGATGTTCATCAGATTAAGAGGTGTCAGGAAGGTTTCATAACGAAAGGATGCAAAAACAGCCAAACTAAGGAGCATGAGCAGCACGCCCTGGGATGTGATGAGCTTGGCAAAACGCCGCAAACCCGCAAGCGCAAGAGACTTTGTGGCAGCCATGACGCGTTAAACCTCCCTCGGTCGCTGCAAAAAAATGGCGAAAAGAATGATTACGGATTTCAACACTAATGACCAGGTAAAGGGAATTAGCAGCATATTGAAACTTGTGGAAATCACCTGCATGAGCAAAGCTCCGACAACAGTGCCGAGGACATTTGCCCGGCCGCCGGAGAAGGGCGTACCGCCAACAACAACAGCCGCGATCGCATCAAATTCCGCGTTGACACCAACCTTACTCGGATCGCCCATGCCCAGCCTCGCTGTCTCCACAAGTCCGGCAACCCCGGCAAGCAAGGCACTAATTATATAGACTATATATTTCACGCGCTCCGCACGGATACCCGCAAGCCGTGCAGCCTCCTCATTGCCGCCAACTGCAACGATATGACGGCCGAAAAGCGTAGAGCGGATACAGAAAAAAGCTCCTGCGATCGCTACTGCTGCAATTACAACTTGAATTGGTATAGAACCGAGATAACCCTTTCCCAGCGCTTCAAATGTCGGATTGACAAAAGGAACGAGCTTACCGTCCCCGATAACCTGAGCAATCCCCCGCCATAAGATCAGAGCCGCCAAGGTGGTAATTAAGGCATCAAGTTTCAGACCCGAAATCAGAAAGCCATTGATAAAACCAACCAACAGAGCCGCGCTCAAAGCGAACAAGATGGCAACAATCATCCCATACTTAATCAGCAATGCCACAATGACTGAAACCAATGCCATAGTAGAGCCAACCGTCAGGTCGATGCCACGGGAGGCGATCGCAAAGGTCATACCAACGGCAACCAACATTGTTGTGGATACTTGGAGCAACATATTTAATGTGTTGCTAACTGTTGCAAAACGCGGAGTAAAGACGGCGTTCGCAACATAGAGAATTAAGAGTGCCGCAAATGCACCGAAGTTTGGATTCCACAGGGTTCCCCAACCCCGATCGGACTTCTTGCTACTCATTTGAGTTTTGCTCTGTTTGGGATTGTCCACCGACGGCTTCCTGACGATTTGCACCTTCTGCCATTGCGTGCAGAATTGCCTTTATGTTCTTCTGCTCGCCACTGAGTTCAGCGATTGACTGCCCGTCACGCAAGACGACGACACGTTGCGAACCTTCAACCAACTCTTCCACTTCCGATGAAATCATCAGAACTCCCAGCCCTTGCTCTGCTAGTTCGGCAATTAGCTGCTGGATCTCGCGCTTTGCACCAACATCAATACCACGAGTCGGCTCATCGAGGAGAAGAAGTTTTGTATTCTTGCACAGCCATCGCGCCAGAAGCACCTTCTGCTGATTGCCGCCCGATAGTTCGTGGATCTTCTGCTCGGCGCTGGCGGCTTTGATATCAAGACGTTGCATGAAACGCTCTACAAGTTCGTTCTGTTGTTTCCTGGAAACGATGCCCCATTGTGTGAGGTTCGGTAAAGCAGCAAGCGTGAGGTTTTCGCGCACCGAAAGCTCAGGGATGATGCCGTCCGCCTTGCGATCCTCTGAAAGGAAAGCTATGCCAGCAGCGATCGCATCATGAGGATCGTCCAGGGATAAAAGACTACCTTCGAGTTTTACAGTTCCACCTTCAAGAGGTTCAGCCCCGAACAAGGCACGCACCGTTTCACTACGACCAGAGCCGAGCAAACCTGCAAGCCCAACGATTTCGCCATGCCGCATTTCAATGGAAACACCATTAAGCCGTTTTTTATATTTGAGAGCTTCCGCTTGCAGTAGCACTGGTTGACAAGGCGTGTTTTGCGACTGTCCTGAGAACGCCGTGACTCCTTTGCTCACCTCTTCGGGTTTACGACCTAGCATAAAACAAACGAGTTCCAGACGAGTGAGCGTGGACAGCGATCGCGTTACAATGTTGTGCCCATCACGCAATACTGTGACGCGATCGCACACGGCATAAAGTTCTTCAAAACGGTGGCTGACGTAGACAATGGATGTCCCTTCCGACTTTAGCCGCCGCATGACATCAAAAAGAACAGAAACTTCAGTTTCCGTAAGCGAACTTGTGGGTTCATCAAGGATCAGCACCCGCGCCCCAAAGGAGATGGCGCGGGCGATCGCCACCATCTGGCGATGGGCAATATTCAGCGAACCAACCACTGACTGCGGGTTGATATGCAACCCCAGGCGCTCTAGGATATCGGCTGCCCTAGCGTTCATCGCCCGTCTGTCAATGATGCCGAAGCGATGCGGCTCCCTGCCCAGAAATATATTCTCGGCAACAGTTCTCAAACCCACTAGTTGAATCTCCTGGTAGACGGCTACGATACCTGCCACCTGCGCTTCAGTCGGGTTTTGGAATGCAACGGTTTTCTGGTCGTACTCCATAACACCCGAGTCCCGTCGATAAGCCCCCGTCATAATCTTGATTAGCGTCGATTTGCCAGCGCCATTTTCTCCGACCAGTGCATGAATCTCGCCAGCCTTCAGTTCAAAATCCACATCCCAGAGCGCTGGTACGCCAGAAAAACTTTTTTTTATACCCGTCATGCACAGGACATTTCTAGTCGCCTGATTCATCGGCTTTACCCAGTTTTTATCTTCATTGCCGATAGTGGAGATCCTTCACTTCGCACTATAGTAATGTTTTTTGTCCATCGTGGAAGCTCAGGATATTTCTTTCTATTTTAGGGTGAGAACCAATACTGCTTGGTTAACGCTAAAAAATAAAAATGTGTAGCCCTGGAAATGTTGAGTAACACTAAAGTTCAACCCAACCTTGTATCTTAGGGAGCATCCCAATTTTGCCAAAAGACACAGGACTGGTGCAAAAACTCTCTAGAAACCTCTTTCCTTTGCGTTCTTCTCTGACGAGACGCTGCGCGAATGCGTCCTTTGCGGTTCGTTAAAATTTTCTTAATTACGAATTACGAATTACGAATTACGAATTGGTATTAGTATGCTTCATCTACAAAATCCTTAGCGTTGGTCACGTCAAAGAGTCTGTCCTTGAGAATAATCCGAGGAGGAATTTTCTTACCAGCAAAATACTCTTCCATCGTGGCGAAAACAAGTGAGCCAAAACGCGGGTTCGACTCGACACTAACACCAAGCTCACCACGAATTATCGCCTCAAGCGCCGCTTTCTGACCATCGATTGAACCGACCATCACATCCTTGCCAGGCTTCATACCTGCGGATTTGAGAGCCTGGATCGCACCCAATGCCATTTCGTCGTTGTGAGCATACACTGCGGTAATATCGGAACCCTTAGCCTGGATGATGTTTTCCATTACACGCTGCGCCGCAGCCCGCGAAAAATCCGCCGTCTGCGTGGCGATGATTTTCATGTTGGGATAACTGGCGATCGCATTACGAAACCCCTTAGCCCGATCAATTGCGACCGATGAACCGGCTGTTCCGGTAAGTTCCACGATGGATGCCTTGCCATTGCTTGCCTTAGCCAACCATTCGCCAACGCGGCGGCCTTGGGCGATAAAATCCGACCCCAGAAAGCTGACAAAATGTTCGCCTGGTCTTCCCGCCGCTTCACGGTCGATGAGAAAAACCGGTATTTTTGCCGCTCTGGCTGCTTCCAGGGCGGGCGTAAGACCCTCATACTCACGTGGTGCAAGAAATATGACATCAACTTGTCGTGCGATTAGATCCTCAATGTCGGCAAATTGCTTCGATGTCTGCCCCTGAGCATCCGTCATCAGAAAATCGTAAGTTTTTTTACGCTTGGCGGCTTCCTCCTTAATGCTGTTCGTTTCGGCAATGCGCCACGGGCCGATGTTCTCCGTCTGCGAAAATCCGACAATTTTTTTTGTTTTCTCGCGTATACAACCAGACAGCGAAAAAGCCGCAACAATAATCACAACGTAGGCGCTAAATACCAAGAACTTTGGCATATAAGCTCCGATACTTGAGCATCCAAAACAGGTTTTATTCTTCATTATTTGGATATCTGGGTTTCCTAGAAGCAGAGTTTAGTAGACAGTGGGGGTGCGGTTGTACCCACTTCTATTCCAATTTTGATCGCTCTTTTTGATGATTCGCTGTAACACCTGTCTTAGAATACTGAGATGGAAAAATACGCTGGGGGGTTTGAGTAGGTGGATCACTTCTAAGAAAAGCTTGTGGATGTCAGGGCTTTGGGCAGCCAGCAGCAACACTTGATCTAGATAGTACTGCATGAGTTGCGTCATCCAATTGGGTCGTCCGCCCACAGTAGTATGCCAGCGAAAATCTTCACCTGTTGCCATTAGCCAAGGGACTGCAATTATTTTGCTAAGTTGCTTTTGAAAGCTTTGGGATAGCCCGACTAAATTTCCATCAGCATGGCGAGATAATTGCTTACTCAAAGACTCATCTAACGTCAATGCACCTAAAGCCGCAGTAGTCATGCCTTGTCCATAGACGGGATTGAAAGTACAAACCGCATCACCTATTAGCACAAACCCTGACGGTAATCTCGACAGTTTTTCATAGTGAAGCCACCTATTTTCCGTGCGGTGATAGGCTCTCACGGGGGAAATGGCTTGAGCATCTTTAATTGCTTGGTAGATAATTGGATTGCGTAAGCTACGAGCAAAGTCTAAAAACCCAGCTTCGTCAGTTGGTGGATAATCTCGACCAATTCCAGCAAGTGTAACTATCCAACGATTTCCTTCGACCGCAGACATTACACCACCGCGTGTACCTGGGGCTTTTGCCGTTACCAATGCAGCCTGCCAATCAGCCGGAAAGTTTTCTGGAAGTTGATATAAGCGACTAGCATAGCCCAAAAAGGAATTAATCACAGTTTCTTTGGGTGGTGTATAACCCATTGCTTCTAACCACCCAGGAGCGAGAGAATTACGTCCGCTAGCATCTACTACTAAATCAGCAGTGAAATCTGTTTGTTTAGGAGAGTTATCTTGCCTCTCATCAAATTTTTGGCGTACCTGCACACCTGTGACCTGAGTTTTGTTGGGGTTAGACAGCAATCCAGTAACAATTGCTTGTACAAATACAACACGGTTATTAGTAGCTAAACGACGGCGGATAATCCATTCGAGTAAGTTCCGACTTAAACTGTAGAAGTTCAAATCGGAATTAAAGCGGGGTGTCCATCCTCCTAAGCCATACCACAGGTAATCAGCACTGGCGTTAATGGCGACTGCGCCGGATGCCGCTAATTCAGTCTGGATACCTGGAAAAAGCTGTTCTAAGATATCCAAACCCCGTTTGAGTAAGACGTGGAGATGATGAGCTTGGGGTACACCAAGACGCTGTTCTGGTTGAGCGCTCAAACGATCGCGCTCGATAATTGTTACCCGGTTAAAGTATTTAGTCAGCACTTGCGCTGCTAGCAGTCCAGCGATACTTCCCCCAATGACAAGAGCGTGGCGTTCGTTTGGTTGGGTCATAGTTGAATCGAATATCTGATATCCATTCCATAGTTACAGACTCTCATCTGAACATACAACAGGTGATACTTCAATTATCCACAACGTACCAGTATCGAATGGCACTAAGTTAATCGCAAAGCCCTGATATAACAAGATTTTTGAGTGTGGGGAGTGGGGGAAGTGTGGGGAGAAAGAGGAGAAATTGAATAACTGCATATCATCAACAAATGCTGCATTGCCTCCCCATCCTCCCCATCCTCCCCATCCTCCCCATCCTCCCACACCTCCCACACCTCCCACACCTCCCACACCTCCCACACCTCCCACACCTCCCACACCCTGCCAGCAAGGAGGTTTCAACTTTTCTTAGTGCCATTCGTACCAGTATCTCCGATGCGATGCCAACGGTATCGGTGGGTACACCATCGTCCCATTCTTAGAGGAAAACCCAAGAGCGATCGCCCTCACCTCCCATTATTGTCTAAGCCATGACTGAAGGTTAGCTGTATATCTGACTACGTTAGAAAGAAGGCGCGTCTATGTCGATTTATTTTCATCATCAGACTGTAAACCCTGTAACCCACAACGTACATCCGATCTAAGCCCCAGCGATCGCCGTTTCTACGTCTTTTGATACAAGTTTATTTAATTTTGAGAGATTAATCAGAGATTAATGAGATACTAAGTTGAAAAACGGTTCTTCAGATAGAAACTTATGACAACCGAGCAAGAGCTTCAATCTCTTTTTAATACCTTAGATAGCGATCGAGACGGCAAAATCTCCATTAACGATCTTTTTTTAAGTCCTGGCTTAAGTGCAATCATCTCATCAGAAACAAATAGCACTAGTCCCCAGGAATTGCTAGTAAATTATGATTCAGACAAAGACGGTAGTATTACCTTTGAAGAGTTAAAGGAAGCAGTTGAAAAAGCAAATAATTTAACCTAGTACAACACGGCGGAAATAAACATACCATTTCAAATGGCGCAAAAGCCCGAAATACAATTTTTTTGACTTTTGACTTCCGCCTTGCGGTACTAGTAACCCAATACCCAAAAATGCCTCTCTAGCCACGCGTTGGTGGCAGGTTTGGGTTAAGTTTGGAAGCGGGTGTACGTCTGTGGTGTGCGATTGTTTGGCGGTGGTTTAGGTCATTTACAAAGCTCACGCCTATTAATCACAGAGATTGGAGAGAAGCATAAAGGACGCTCATGTTGCCTATCTCACAAAACCAACAAAATCATCCCGCAAATATGCAACGCCTAAATTATTTTTTAAAACTTGAGTATTTCCCAATTATAATCGTCGGGAAAAGGTTCTATTTCCCAGACTATGCTTTCTCCTGCTTCTAAGGCAACTTCTACGCAGAGTTGTTCTACAGCCGTTGCAGCTACATCTTCATTATTGGGAAAAGGCTGTAAATCTCCGGTAAGTAATCGGAGTTTAAAACCACCGGGAATAGCTGCACCGATCGCAGCATTACGTAATTCAAAACGCCAAATAGTTGCATCTGGCTCACCTTGTGGTATAATCAAAAGCTCGTAAATTTGACCTGCGATCGCTAACCGACGAGAGAGAATAGTACTTGGTTGTGTGTCTTCACCCCGCGCCCCAGCAGCACTCAGTTGTAAATCAAAGCTTCCCCAACCAACAGCCTCAGCAACTTGAGAAACACGGCTTTGCAACCATTGGAGAACTGACCACTGTTCTGGTAATCCTAAGCGTCGTTGATATAAATTTTGTCGCCAACCGCCATGTTGAATTAATCCACCCCACAGTTGAAAAGGGATTTCTTGGCGGGGTGTAAGTATTTCCGGGTTTCCCAGACGGGCAATTAAATTTTCTGCCTGTTGTGGTGATAAGCTCGGAATCTCTGCAATAGGGCTACGGGTGGGTTCTTCTGGGCACAATTGACGCGCCATCGCTAAAACGCTGATGTCGTTGATTATATCAGTAGCATCCAGGGAATAAGTGCGATCGCTGACATCATAACTGCCTTGAGTTTTCAGTTTTTCATGGCTACAATAACCCCAAATCCTAACATAGCCTTCATCTGGTTCTACTTGCACAGCTAAATAATAATCACCTACCCAACTAGGAATATCCACCCATTCTTGAGGGACTCGCAATTCACTCAAATCAATTGCTTCACTAGGAACTAAGACTAATCTTGTTGTATCAAGCGTGAGTGCAATTCCATTAACCAGTTCCCAGAAACTGGGTAAAGCAGTGGTAGTTGGCCAAACTTTTGTCTGTGGTGTCCAGTCTTCTTGCAACCATAGCAAGATAGCGCCCAGACAAAGTTCATTAATATAAGCTTGATAGCGAGAACTAGCATTAGAAAAAGCTTGATTATTTAAATCCGCTTGGTTTTGGGTAATTATAGGGATTTCTAAAACTAAATCTGTGGAACTAGCGAAAGTAAATATAGTGGTGTCAAGAATCATAGGGATTGAGGATTGGGGTTGAGGTTCTCAGCTAGATTAACGAGGCTTTGAGGTGGATGAACGGAGTTTCGAGATGGATGAACGAGGTTCTAACTTCCCCAATTCCCTGTCATACACCATAGTAATTCTTCAACCATTCCTCCATTAGTATGTTTATATTTTTGAGTAGGTCTGAAGTAACGGAAATATGCAAACTATCTTTACTCCAATTAGCTAAAAAGAGTAACAAAGTTTCTTGGGCTTTTTTTAGTCGCCGGGAGACAGTATATTGCTGTATTTGTAATTGTTTGGCAATTTTGTCTTGAGTTAATTCTTTAGCATAATAAAGTTGCAAAATTTCTTGTACTTGCGGTTCAAGTTGAGCGATCGCAGCCACTAAAACTTTGTTAATCTCAGTTTGTTGAAAGTTTCTTGTTTGTTCTTCTTCTTGAGCAAGAATTTCATTAATTAGAGATTCTTGTTGTGTTCCAGGAATATTATCAAGCCACTCCCACGAATCATCGCTCCCTCTAGGGATATTGAGAGAGTCAACGGGAAAATAACGATAGCGGCGTGCGGCTTTAGCAGCAGTTAAAAGCCACTTTTCTAGGGTTTGGGAATTGACTTGCTGACCACTTTGTGAATTATAAGCTTTGGCGATCGCCTGCCAAATCTCATCGTCTGGTTGAGGAATTTGGCGAGAAGTACCTTTTTGGGTTGGGATATATATACTTTTGAAACAGTTCCAAGCGAGGACGTAATCGTTAATATCTTCTAGCAATAAACCTGCATTTTGTAAAGACTCTACCAAAAACTTCTTAGTAATTTTTCGTAATAATCCCCAATCGGTACAAATATCAATTTCACGATTTTGGCGTAAATTTTCCCGAATAGCACTGCTAAAGAGGGCAATAGCGTAGTTTTTTAAAATAAAGCCTCGATCTGGATTAAATCCTTTGAGGACTTTATCAACTTGAGCGATCGCAATTTGAAAACAGTCTGATAGCTTGTACTGAGTACTCGCAAAACTGTTAACTGTTTTTTGGGATGCCCAATAACAGGATTCTTGCAAGTAAGCTGCCAGATGCTCTTTAGCCAGTAGCTTCGTTTCAGATATCAGCCAAAATTTATACCAATACAAAACCCAAAAATGTTCCGAAGTTTCTTGAGGCGTGCGGTTGAGACAACTTTGCATACTGCGACGTAGCTTTGATTCCGTCGCCCAACCACTGAAGCGATCGGCGTCAAATTGCACAAAAGTTGAAAAGATTTCAATGATGCTTTGCCGAGGATGCATAAAAAATTGTCACCCAACCTATAGAAAGACTGAAAGCGTTAAAGGACGCCTACACAAACTTTACTACAAGGTGTGAGGATTATATTTCGACTTAAATGAAATATTTTATACTTAGCCAACTGGTAATCGTGTCTACTTATCAATAAGTTACAAAAACAATTACGAATAATGGAGTGTGACTAAAATGTTGAAACGTTCTTTGAGTATTATTGCTGCTAGTAGCATCTTAACTACTGCTTTAATCAATCCTGCTTTAGCTGTACCTGCTGACTTTATTGGTACTTGGGTAAATAAAGATGCCAATACTTCTAATATTACACGTTTAGTAATTACCTCAGGTAGTGGCAATAAATTAAATATTCAGGTGTTTGGTAAATGTCATCCTAGTGATTGTGATTGGGGAACTGCACCATTACTTACCTATGGCATTAATGTCCAAGATACTAATCATAAATATGCAACAGCTAACTATAATAAAGGGTTCGCAAATTCTTTACTAACCTTGGGATCTGCTCGTCAAGAATTACTGTTACAAGGCTACACGCAGTTTTTAGATAATAGCGGCAGACAAAATTACTATTCTCGTGAATACTTTCAAAAGCAAACAAGAGTGAGATAAATAATCACTAAAAATCAGCATCAATTATTACTCTAACAACAATAGAGAAGTTTGCAAGTAAGTGAAGCAGCGCGCCCGCAGGGTGAGGTAAACAAAGCAAGACTGAAAATCAGATAGAAAGAGTTTGTAGTTCTTGCCTCAAAACCCATAGCTTTGTACTTCAAAACTGCTGCAAAATGTAAAATTTATCCTAGCATTAAACCTCGCCTCTGCGGGGTTTTTCTATTTGTATTCCAAATGGAATTATTCTCAAAAAATAATTCTCAAAAATCTTGCCAAGACTGCATAAAAATATCAAAGCAAACCTATTGACTAAGTGAAAGGTGAAAACTGAAAACTTCAATTTGATTTTTCACCAGTTGTCATACTATCACAATTTACTTAATAAAGTAATCTTGTTTTAACCTGTCATGAATGAGTTATAGGAGAAAAAAAAGATGAAACTTCAGTAGCCGTACAATCTTGACAAATCCAGTAAAAACAACAAAAGCAAGAAATAAACTTAAAGGAAAATCAGAATGAAAATTACAAGTTCAACCTCTACACGTTTAGCATTAGTAATGGGTTTAGCAATTGCTAGTTCAATTATTAGTACTGTAGCTAAAGCTGAATCTATCCCACAAGTAAATTCTCTTACTAACGTATCCAATAAGCCTTTTATTAGCAATGCTGCCCGTCGCGATACTCTTCATAATTTGAACCAACGTCCGTTGAATAGTGTCTTAGAAACTGACGGTGGTAAAACAAAAGAATCGAGCGATAAAGGCAAAGATTCTAGCGATAAAGGTAAGGATAGTAAAGAGACTTGCGAAAGTGGTAACTGTGGTGGTGGTTTTTTAGATAGAGTTAATCCAGTTATTTTACCAGCAGATCAACTGAAAATACCTGTACTACGAAATGCGCGTCCTCAAACTTTAATTAAAGTTAACAAGCCAATCTTCTAAAGAATAGAGATTGTGAAAAAATAGATTCCCGACTTTTTGAACAAGTCGGGAGTCTAAGCCTCCGATGAGAACAATGATGGACTAAATATTATGGATTTATTAATTATTGGTTCGAGTGATGACATTTTTTGTCAAGCAGTTAACGAATTGGTTAGAGAAAAAGGTTATACGAGTGCAGTTTTAGATGTTTGCAATGCTGCCAGAATGTTTTCTATCAGTGTTAGTTCTGAAAAACCAGATATTACCCCAGAAATCCCAGTTATTTTACGAATTCCGCCACAGATGCCGATTCGCACTAGTTTTGATGATTCTTTTATTTATGATGAGTGTCTTGCTACTTTATGGGCAGCGATGACATTATCTAAATCACCAGTAATTAATCGTCCAACTGCAAATAGTCTTTGGGGTAATTTATCATATTCTTCTAACTTAACTAAATTAAAGGCAGGTTATACTAGCAATCTAGAAATCTTCTCTTCACAAGTTCCACCATCACCGCAAGCATTACTCGATAAACAATGGTATCTCCAAGATTTAACTACTTATAATACTGCTGCATATCCAGAAATCCCTGAAGGGGTGGGACCATTTCGCGCAAGTTGGGTTTCGGCTAACCTTGAATATGAAATTGTTGTTGTTTTAGAAGATAAAGCATGGCGTTGCACCAATACATCTCTAGAACATTTGCAGCTAGAAGAAAAAAGTATTTCGCTGCTGAGGAATTTAGATTTGGTATTTGGCACTGTAACTTGGAGTATTGATAGCAACTTAGAGAGTGCCAATATTGCTCGTATTAACCCTTATCCATCGCTGGAAGAAATACAGTTTGTTTGGTCAGATTTTGCTCCCGCACTTTTGGAGACTATTTTCTCATGATTTATGCAATTGGTCTTGATTCAGATCGCACTTTTTGTCATTTTGTTAACTATGCTGAATCTCGTGGTGTCGAATTCCAAGTAATTAATTTACGCGAAGTGATTCAAAATGGAGATTGGAGGCTAGCATTACCCGATGATAATCAAAGCTGGATAAGTTGTTCTAGCCAAAAGTATGTATTAAATCCTCATGGTTCTTATTATTGTCGCTTGATTGATCTTTCAACCGTACAATCAGATGTACAAGATGCGATGCGATGGAAAAGTCTTCTTGCTGCACTTTGCTGTTGGCTAGAACATATTCCCGGTAACGTTATTAATCGTCCTGGTGCTGGCGCAAATAATTTCTCAAAACCGCTTCATGAATTTCATCTACAATCTTTAGGTTTTCAAGTTGCTGATAGCGTTACTAGTTCCAATCCAGAAGTTTTAACTGAGTTTGCTAACGCTGGATTAACAATTGTTAAGACAACATCGGGTGTTCGTGCCGATAGTAGACTGGTAAAATCAGAGGAGTTTCTCGATTTCCACCCAGACGCTGGCCCAGTTCATTTGCAAAGATATATAAAGGGCGCTGATGTGCGGGCGCATGTAGTGGGTAATAGAGTTCACGCAGAATTGATAAAATGTCCGCAGGTAGACTATCGCCATTTTCATGAAGAAGCTGAGTATATCGAGTGGGAGTTACCAGAAGCTTTACATCAAAAAATTATTAATGCAACTGCTGCGTTAGGGTTGAAGTTTGCAGGTTGGGATTTTAAAGTTACTAACGATTTAGAGTACTGGTGTTTAGAAGTTAATCCAATGCCCGGATACGATGGATATGATATTCGGGCAGATGGGAAAATAACCGACTCCCTATTAGCTTTGCTTACAGAATATATTGCAGGAAATAGTATTAGTTGGGATACAGATTCGAGTAATGAAATTTTCTCAGAACAAATTGTGACATCTGAACAGTGTAATGATATTTGTTCTGTAATTCATAGTTTAAGAGAATTCTGGATAAAACGAGGTAACTCTCCAAAGTTTTTCTATACTTTAGGTACAGCTAGTTATTTAGATTTCTTAAATCAACCTAATTTTTCTAAGGATTATTATACTATAGCTCATGAATATAATTTACTTCTAGAACTACACTTGGGTTGGCTTTATAAGTTAATCAAAGAATATTTAGAGCAGACGCTTATAAACCCTGTAATGTATAAACCAGATGCAGCGCTGCCTGGGTTTCATATTTGGCAAAATTCTAATCTTATCACTAAACCAAATGCTACCACACACTTTGATTTGCAATACCGAAACCTCCAATGGGATGAAGATAAACTCGATACTGTAAACACAATATCCTTTACTTTACCAATTAAACTGCCTAAAAGTGGCGGTGGGTTGAATGTATGGGATTTTAACTATATAAATGATTATAGTCAAGCGATCGCAGGTGATGTAGAGATTCTTAAACGATTTAGAACCAAAACTTTTCATCATTACAAAGTTGGTGAAATTGTCTTACACAGTGGACATACACTTCATCAGATTGCACCAACTACTTACATTTATCCTGACGATGAAAGAATAACTCTGCAAGGTCATGGGTTGTTTTGCGATGGTCAATGGTTACTTTACTGGTAATTACAATCCCCCCAACCTATGATAAGTCTTTGTATATAAAATTTATCGGCTTGGGACTGCAATTCAGTTATTATTAATTCTGTATAGCAATCTTATCTGAGTTGTAGTTTTATCCTAAAGTATAAGTCACAGATCGTTAGGAATAAAGGACTTTTTGAGAAAATTTTGGCATCTTTGCAAATATTTTGCTGTTGTTAGGTGGTTATTTAATTTATTGAATAATCATCAACAATTTGATTTTCCTAAGTTACAACAGTATCTAACTTGTTTACCTGACTTTTCACGGTATCTGGAAAACCTCTCTCTAAATCTCTCTCCTAAAAGGAGAGAGACTTTGAATTTTCCCCCTTCCCGCGACGAGTTGGGGGTTAGGGGGTTAGGTTAATCGTTGGCTTTTCCACATAATGTGAAAAGTCAGCCTTGTTTACAACGCATTTAGGACTACTGTAATGCCACCAATTGGGATCGCTAGTCGCTCAACTTCAGTCAAACAAACTGCAACTCCTAAGCTGTGGCTAATGTTAGTGGGAGTCAATCAATATCAAGATGACGGACTACCCAGCCTTAGTTATTCAACAGTAGATTGTCAGGGTTTAGCAGAAGCATTGGTAGATGCATCTGCACAATTTACCCAAACAGAGGTAACAATACACCATGATTTTGCACCGCAACCACCATCTTTAGAAAACATCCGTGCCAGTCTCCGACAAATTACTACTGCGGCTCAACCTATTGATACTATTTTATTTTATTTTTCTGGACATGGAATTTTAGAAGCAAACACGCAGCAAGCATTTTTGTGTTTGGCAGATACTGAAAAATTTCATCTCCAAAACACAGCCTTAGCTTTACAAGAACTTTTGCTATTGTTGGGTAATAGTGGAGCGCAAAATCAGCTTGTTTGGCTAGATGCTTGTCATAGTGGCGGGATGACACTCAGAGGTACAACAATAGAACCATTGCTGAATGCTACACCAAAACTGGTTGAAGTATTACAACTGTGCGCCGCTAAAAGTAAAGGTTTTTATGCTTTGCTTTCCTGTGATACTAACCAGCAATCCTGGGAGTTTCCCGAATTGGGACATGGGGTGTTCACTTATTATTTAATGAAAGGGTTACAAGGTGAGGCAGCAGATAGCCAAGGCTTAATTTCTGTGGATAATTTGTATCGATACGTGTATCATCAAACTCTCCAATATATAGATAAAAGTAATCAACAATTGCGGCTGATTAATCAGCAGAAAAAAGCTAAAGGAGAAACTAAACTTTTTCGAGAATATCCGTTGCAAACTCCTAAACGAATTGTTGAGGGAGTTGGGGAACTAATTGTAGGGAAAAGATTAACCCAGGCAACTCTTGGAGTGCATCGCCGGATAGGAATAGTAGTAGAGGGATTATCAGTCAGCAAAACAACACTAGATATTGGCAAATTTCTCGGAAGTGCTGGAGATTTTGCACTAGAGTATTTGCCAGCAACAAAAGTATCTGCCGATCAAATCAAAGAAGCGATCGCTCGTCATTTACAACAACCAGCATCAGAAGTTATTCTGCTTTATCTGCGGGGACGAATTGAAGAAACCGATGCAGGCGAATGGTTATTGCTGGCAGAAAATATCCGCATCAAGCGTTCTTGGTTGAAACAACAGCTACGCCTCTGTACCGCTCAACAAATTATTATCCTCGATTGTCCTGTAGCTGATACATCCTTGCAAGATTGGGTAGAAGATTTGCAAATTGACTCTCACCAAGGGCAATGTTTAATCGCCTACGCCTCTCCTGCTAAGGAACCAGAACGCTTTGCCCAAAAATTTCTCGATACTTTGATGGCGGCAACTCATACAGATGGACTCTCAGCCGCCGGAGCGATCGCTCAATTACAATTATCTTTGGCAGGTAGCGGTGTTCCTCTTTCCATCTGGCTATCAGGCACACAAGGCATTATAGAAATTCTCCAAGCAAAAACTTACACGAACACATCAGAAATAACCACAGGATTGGATTTGGGAGTATGCCCTTACATGGGGTTAAGTGCTTTTTTGGAAGAAGATAGCCAGTATTTTTACGGCAGAGAAGCTTTAACTCAGCAGTTAATTCACCAACTACGCGATCGCTCTTTTCTAGCCGTTATCGGTGCTTCTGGAAGCGGCAAATCTTCAATTGTGCAAGCTGGTGTAATTCCCCAACTGCGATTGGGTAAACAAATACCCAGTAGCGAACAATGGTGGATTAAAAGCATTCGTCCAGGGGGAAATCCGCTTGAGGCTTTAGCGCGGCGGCTTGGGGGAGCAGAGGGGCAGGGGAGCAGAGGGGCAGGGGAGGCAGGAGAGGCAGGGGGAGTAAAAGAGCAAAAGAATTATTCTTACCCAATCCCCAGTCCCCATTACCCCTTATCCCCAGAGGGGGCCCCACCTTCCCCAGTCCCCAGTCCCCAATTCCCCCATCTCTTGTTAGAGGGAATATTTCACCAAGGGGTAGAGGGATTTGTTTACTGGATACGCAACCAACCGCATCGAGTTGTGGTGCTAGTGGTAGATCAGTTTGAGGAACTCTTTACCTTAGCTTCAACCGCAGACAGAGAGCTATTTTTAGAATTATTGCTGGGAGCGGTGCAATATGCTGGCGATCGCTTCAAATTAATTATTACTTTACGGGCAGACTTTATTGCCTCCTGTTTAGAAGTACCAGCACTGGCTAAAGCTTTACAGGATTTTAGCGTGTTAGTTCCACCGAAGCTAAGTTTGGATGATTATCGACGGGTGATTCTCAACCCGGCTCAACAAGTCGGGTTAAAAGTAGAACCAGAACTGGTGGAAGTATTGTTGCGGGAGCTAAATCACTCACCAGGAGATTTACCGTTACTAGAATTTGTTTTAGAGCAATTATGGCAACATCGAGTTGCTGGTGAGTTGACTTTACAAACCTATCAAGAGCAACTAGGCGGAATTCAAGGAGCATTAGAGCGATCGTCTCAAGCTGTTTACGAAAGTTTAGATCCCCAAATGCGAGAGTGTGCTAAATGGATTTTTTTATCCTTGACGCAACTAGGTGAAGGTACAGAAGATACTCGCAGACGGGTACATAAATCAGAGTTAATAGTCAAAAAATATCCAGCCGCATTGGTAGAAAAAACCCTCAACGCTTTAACCTCTGCCAAGTTAGTGGTGATGAATTTAGAAGAAGATACAAATATTGTCGAGGGTAGTAAAGGAGACAACAAAATAAGTACCCCTCTGTCTCCCTTGTTCCCTTCCCCCATAACAGTAGAAGTTGCCCATGAAATCCTCATCCGTCATTGGTCAACTTTACGCTGGTGGTTAGAAGAAAATCGCGATCGCTTGCGAAAACAAAGGCAAATTGAACAGGCTTCCCAATTATGGCTGCAACGTAGTCAGCAAGCTGATTTTTTGTTGCAAGGAGTGCGACTAGCAGAGGCAGAAGATATCTATATTAAATATACTGACGAACTTTCTGCTGATGTACAACGGTTTATTGAAGCTTGTTTAGTACAAAGAAAACAACAGCAACTACAAGAGAAAACCAGACTCAAGCAAGCCCAAAGAGCTGTAGTTGCACTCAGTGTTTTGGGATTAGCGGCTGTCTGTTTCGGCTCTTTAGCCTATTGGAAATCCCAAGCAGCTCAATTGCGAGAAATTGAAGCCTTAAATGCCTCATCTCAAGCTAATCTTTTATCACATCAGCAGCTAGAAGCATTGATTGCCAGCGTCAAAGCAGGTAAACAGCTAAAAAACACTTTTGGCGCACCAGCCGAGGTGCAAACTCAGACTCTCAATGTTTTACAACAAGTAATTTCTGGAACCCAAGAGCGCAACCGTTTGGAAGGGCATAGCGCTGAAGTATCAAGCGTGAGTTTCAGTCCTGACGGCAAAACAATTGTATCGGCTAGCAACGACAAAACAGCCATAATTTGGGGACGGGATGGCACAAAGCTACGAACATTAGCAGGGCATACTGATATAGTACGGAGTGTCAGTTTCAGCCCAGATGGTCAAACGATCGCAACTGCTAGTTTCGATCGTACCGTGAAGCTGTGGAGAACTAGCGACGGTACTTTGATTAGAACACTAAAAGGTCATACTGCGGAAGTTCTGAGCTTATCTTGGTCTGGCAACGGTAAGACGATCGCAACTGGTAGCGCCGATCGCACTGCTAAAATTTGGCAAGTTAGCGATGGTCATTTGCTGAGAACTTTTAGCGGATATAAGGATTTTGTTAATAGTGTCAGTTTTAGCCCTGATGGTGAAATTTTGGCGCTCGCTAGTGCAGATAAGACTGTTAAACTTTGGAGGGTTAGCGATGGATTGTTGCAAAAAACCCTACTTGGGCATAGCGCCGCAGTTTCCAGTGTCGCTTTTAGCCCCGATGGTCAAATAGCTTCAGCCAGTGAAGATAAAACCGTGAGACTCTGGCGCAGAGATGGCACACTGCTAAGAAGTATTGCAGCACACAATGCAGGAGTTCTTAGCGTCAACTTCAGCCATGATGGTCAAACCCTAGCTTCCACCAGTGCTGATAGCACAATCAAACTTTGGAGTTTTCAGGACGGCTCTTTACGCCAAACTTTATTAGGACATAGTATTGCAGTCTACAGCGCCAGTTTTAGCCCAGATGACCAGACCTTAGTTTCGGCTGGCGCTGATAAAACTGTTAGACTTTGGCAGCGAGATAATCCTCTATTCAAAACTCTGACAGGATATCAAGGTCAACTCTATAGTGTGAGTTTTAGCCCCGATGGGCAAACTCTAGCCACCGCCGGTCAAGATACTACTATCAAATTTTGGCGGACTCGTGACGGAACTTTGCGCCAAACCCTAGAAGGTCATAGTACTTCAGTTTATGGACACAGCGATGAAGTCTACGGTTTAGCCTTCAGCCCTGATGGCGAGACATTAGCCTCAGCGAGTCTTGACCATTACATTAAACTTTGGCGGACTCGTGACGGCTATATGATTAAAACCCTCCAAGGTCATCGCAGCAATGTCAATAGTCTCAGCTTTAGCCCTAATAGTCAAATTCTGGCAAGCGCCAGTGCTGATATGACCATTAAACTTTGGAATATTCAAAGAAAAGCTTTAATTAAAACTCTCCAAGGACACACGGCTGAAGTTTTGAGCGTTCGTTTCAGCCCTGATGGTCAAGTACTGGCCTCAGCTGGTAGGGATAACAAAGTTCTGCTTTGGAGAGTTAAGGATGGCAAGTTACTGTATAATCTGCCAGGACATACTAATACTGTCAACGCCATCAGTTTTAGTCGTGATGGTCAAGTAGTCGCCTCGGCTAGTGCTGATAAAACTATCAAACTCTGGCAAGTCAGCAATGGAACTTTACTACAAACTCTTACGGGACATACTGATGGCGTCTACAGCGTCAGCTTTAGCCCTGATGGCAAGATGATAGCCTCAGCTAGCGGTGATGGAAGCATCAAACTTTGGAACCGTGATGGCAGAGAACTCAAAACTCTCCCAGGTCATACTGATGCAGTATTGAGCGTCAGTTTTAGCCCCGATGGGAAATTTTTGGCTTCTGCCAGTTTTGATGGTACAGCTAAACTTTGGCGTCTTCTTAGCACAGAACTGCAAACCCAAGATTTAGACAATCTACTGATTCGCAGTTGTCATTTGCTAAAGGATTATCTCAAAACTAACCCGAATATTAGCGACCAAGAACGGGGTTCGCTATGTTCAAATTATTGATCCTATCTTGTTGTAAACCTGTACCCAGGTTTTGCAACAATGTATCTCTGCGAGGAGGTCTGGGTCCTGGTCCTTTTACCGGTTTGCTACCACCTTCTGGCCCCGGTGATTGACCATCGTCTGGGTTCCTGAGTTGATTCTCAATTACAGGAGTTTGAAACCCCCCTTGTACCAGAACTGGTTGTAAATTACCAACTTTGGGTGTAATAATTTGTACAGGATTTGCCAAAGTAGGTAATGCAGTGAATAATATCGTTGGTAATGCGATCGCTAAACCCAAAATTTGCTTTTGCATATCAAGCCTTTTTCCTGTTTAATATATACTTTCAGCTGAACTACTAGGGAGCCTGTACCTCTGTAGATACTTAGCTACAAAGGCAAGCAACAGTATTCCAGATTTTGGGTTTAAAACCCTTCAGTGACTTAATAGATCCAGTTGAGTGTTTTTATGCAGACTCTGGGTTCGGTAACTCCCTCACGAATTACGTCAGTCCTCCTAATCGGCGTTGACGTGATTTCAAAAAGCCTGACGTTCTTCTAAATGGGCTAAAATATCAGAGCGCTTATGCCAAGCTGGACGCAACTTTTGATTAGCGAACATCTGTAACTGATCGCCAATATGGGGCGAACCGGGTTGAGTAGCATTGCCATAACTGTTAAGTACCATTGCCCGTACTGGCTGAGAAAATTCCACCGCCGCCACAAAAGAATCTCCACCGACAGACTTAAAACTTCCATTTGACTGTGGTGAAAACCAGAGGCTGCGGAAGATACCGAGAGGATCTGGGCCACCATTGGCAGGTAAATTTATACCACCATAATCTAGCTTAAAAACCTCTCCCCATGAGACATCTAGCTTTCCATAGGTCTTTTGTACTTGAGCGGCTGCTGCTTGTAGTTTAGCCACTGCTTCTTGAGGATTAGCTAAACCGTCAGGTGTAGTGCGCGGTTTGTTTTCACTCCAAGGTATACTAAATACTTTGTGTAAATCTATTTGTTGTACCCAAGTTGCAAATAGTACCGCACCCTTGCTATTAGCATTTGCTTTTTTGTCCCAAGTTGTTAACACATTAGCTGCATCTTTTGCTAATTCACTTCTATTTTTTCGGGCTGCGGGGATTAAATCATCCAAAATGCGGTCTGCTAGTTCCATACGGGTTGAGTAGACCTCTTGCAAAAGTCGCTCAGGAAGATTTGATTTTGGGGAGACAAAGCTCATAATTGTAGAGAGCAGCAATCAGATTAAACCTTAAACTAAATCTTTTTCGGCGATTTCTATAAGTAAGGGACAAAATTTTAAACACCTTTAACTTCCGATTCACATGCTCACCTAAAACTCTAATTCTGGCTAATTCTTGATTGCTCTTTTTATCCTCATAACTTAATTTACCTCCTCTAGGTTTTTTCTTGGGAATTCGACTATTGTTATGCAGTTTTTGAATACCTTGATAACCTTTATCACCCAAACACTCTATATCTTCTCTCAGCCTAACTTGACTATTTTTAAATATCCGAAAATCATGCTCTCTACCCTTACCATGAGAGGTGCAGATGATTTTACCATTTGCTTATCTACCACTACTTGTGACTTAAGTGTATGCTGTTTCTTTTTTCCACTGTAAAACTTTTTTTGTTTTTTTTTAGGACGTTCAATGGGACTTTCTGTAACATCAACCACTACTACTTCTAACTGATAATTAGAATTAGAACTAGCCAATTTTTTCTTCCCTGGAAGTGTGAACGCCCTAGATTTAGTCAGTGTATCTTCTATTTTTCGGATAATTCGGTAAGCTGTAGACTCGTTGACTCCCCAAGATTGACCTATATGGAAGTAGGTACGGTACTCTCTCCAGTACTCCAATGTCATCAACAATTGGTCTTCCAACGTGAGTTTACAAGGCCCGTCCTGTTTTCTGTTTTGCAAGGCTTGGCGATCGCACTACCTCTAGCATCTGGTTAAAAGTCTCCGGCCGTACACCACACAAGCGTTTAAAGTCTTCTGGCTTTCAGATTTTTACTTGTTCGTATGTCATCAATGCTACCCAACTCTAACCTACTTGTCCCACGTATTTGGGACTTTTGCAAGAGGTCTACTGTCCAGTCATCTTCATGTTTTCAGGACAAGGATCGCAATATGCAAACATGGGTAGAGAACTATACGAAGTCGAACCGACATATCGCAGACATATAGATACTTGCGCCGAAATTTTGCAACCCCACCTCGGTCTTGATATCCGTCATCTACTCTTTGCAAAGTCAGAAGAGATTGAAGCGGCTAACCAAAAATTACAACAAACAGCCTTCACGCAAGCAGCGTTATTCGTGATTGAGTATGCCCTGGCTCAGTTGTGGATGTCTTGGGGTGTGCTACCAGAAGCGATGATCGGTCATAGTATCGGGGAATATGTTGCAGCAGCGATCGCAGGTGTATTTTCGCTCGAAGATGCCCTATTCATTGTGGCAAAAAGGGGAGAGTTAATGCAACAATTACCCACAGGGAGTATTCTGGCAATCCCACTTCCAGAAAAAGATGTGCGATCGCTGTTGGATCGAGAAACTCAAAATTCTGTAGATATAGCAGCGATTAACACCCAAACTTCATGCGTAGTTTCTGGGACAAAGGAAGCGATCGCCACTCTACAAAACAAATTATCCTCTGAAGGTGTTGAATGTCGGCTGTTGCTACATCTCATGCGTTTCATTCTCAAATAATGTCACCAATATTAAAAGAGTTTGTGCAGTTGCTGAAAAAAGTTCAACTCAATCCACCACGTATAGGCTTTATTTCCAATGTGACTGGTAATTGGATTACAGATGAACAAGCCACAAATCCTAATTATTGGAGCCAACATTTACGGCAAACTGTGAGATTTTCTGATGGCATATCTCAACTTTTAGAGCAGTTTACAGGTGTGTTTCTGGAGGTGGGGCCAGGACGAACTTTAAGCACATTTACAACACAGCATTTAGATGTCAATGCTAAACAACAGGTGCTGACTTCCTTACCCCATGTTAAAGACCAACAATCTGATGTGAATTTTTTGTTGCAGACATTAGGTCGGTTGTGGCTTTTTGGTGTAGATTATAGATTGGCCAGAATTTTATATCCATGAGCAGCGTCATCGTTTACCTTTACCTACCTATCCCTTTGAACGACAAAAGTATTGGATTGATGCGAAATCCCCATTAACTTCTTTAAAGAATAAGCCAGCAAAATTAGATAATAAACAAGATATTAGCAACTGGTTCTATATCCCCTCATGGAAACGCTCCTTGCTCACTCATTTATCTTCCGATCAAATAGAATCCACTAAAGAACAATGGCTGTTTTTTGTAGATAAATTGGGAATAGGAGAAAAATTAATTAATGCATTAAAAAATCAAGAAAAGAATGTCATTACAGTTCAGCAGGGAGAGCAATTTAGTAAACAAAGTGAGGGTATCTATACAATTAATCCATGCAGGCGCGAAGACTATGATGGCTTGTTACAAAACTTGTAGCATTAGGTAAAACTTTCCAAAATATTTCTTTCTTATGGAGTTTAAGTAATTTTGAAAATTGTCAATCAGAGAATTATTTAGAAATCAACAGCTTGCTATTTTTAACGCATAGCCTTACTAAACTCAAAATTAGCGAAAGGCATCGCTTACAACTTTGGGTTATATCCAACAATATTCTAGAGGTCGATGGTAATGAAAAAATAGACCCAGAGAAAGCATCAATATTAAGTTTATGTAAGGTAATTCCTCAAGAGTACCCTAGTATTACCTGCCGCTGTATTGATATTACTTTAAAAAATTGTCAAAATACTCTGCATAGTGAGGCAGGTGAAGGAGATACTTACGGTATTATTGACCAACTTTTAAATGAGTTAATGGCTGTATCCTCAACGTTAGTTGTTGCTTATCGCGGTTCCTATCGTTGGGTACAAACATTTGAGCCACTTCTTTTAGAATCGGTATTGGAAGAAAAAATACCGTTGAAAAAACAGGATGTTTACCTGTTTACTGGTGGTTTAGAAAGTATTGAAGTTGTGCTGGCAGAATATTTAGCAAAAACTTTCCAAGCCAAACTCATATTTATTGAGAATTTGACTTTTCCAGAAAAACATGAATACTTGCAATGGCTTGATACTCATGTTCAAGAAGATAACGTGAGTTGCAAACTTCAAAAATTACTAGAATTAGAAAAATTATGTGCAAAAATTTTGGTAATTCGTGCTGATACAACTAATTATGAACAAATATATCAAAGCTTGTATTCTGAGAATATTGGTAATATTAACGGAGTTATTTATTCAAATAGAATAAAACACGAAAATATATTTTCATCAATCCCAGAAATTTGTCAAATAGAATTAAAAAAGATATTGGACTCACAACTTTGTACAATTAATATTTTAGAAAAAGTCTTAGAAAATATAAAATTAGATTTTTGGATCATTTCTTCATCTTTGTCTTCTATTTTAGGAGGATTTGGATTATGTTTATATTCAGCAAGTAATCAAATCATTGATAGCTTTATTACAAAACGCAACCAAAATAGTTCTCTGCCGTGGTATACTGTGAATTGGGAGAAATTGCAGCTGAATTTAATCCAAGAAAAAAAACAGTTGAATATGCATACGGAACTAAAACAGCTATTAATTTAACAGAAATTGTTGAAGTATTTAAACGAATTTTATCTTTAGGAAAAGGAAGTCAAATAATTGTTTCTACAAGAGATATAAACACTAGAAACAATCATACATTTGACCTTGACTCTCTGGTAAACTTAAAATCTCCCAATCAATTAGATTTACCTTCACAATACTCTAGACCCAATCTTATTAATTCCTATATTGCACCGACAAATGAGTTGGAAAAGCAAATTACCGAAATATGGCAAGAGGTACTTGGAATTGCAGATGTTGGTATCTACGATAATTTCTATGAATTAGGAGGAGACTCCTTAATTGCAACTCAATTAGTTTCTCGATTGCGAGAAAAATTTCCTGTGGACTTCCCACTGCGTAACCTTTTATTGCAAACAATGATCCCAGCTAAACAAGCAGAAATAATTGAGCAACTTCTATTGGAAAAAATTGAATAATTATCTGAGGAAGAAGTAGCGATTATCTTAAATAATTCATAATAAGCTACGATAAACTGCTAGCTAGCACAACATATTACGGCGAACACCTTCTATATAATTCATAATTAATTATTAGCAATGAATAAACAAAATTCTAATTTATCATCCACCAAAAAAGCCATTTTAGAAAAATGGAAGAGAGGAAAGTTTCAAGCTAATACTATTCCCAAGCGGCAAACATTTAATAACATTCCCTTATCTTTCTCCCAAAAAAGGCTATGGTTTATTGACCAACTTTACCACGGGAGTTCCTTCTATAATATTCCCATTGCTTTTCATATAGAAGGACAACTGAAGATTACAGCGCTTCAGCAAAGTCTGAATGAAATTCTCAAGCGTCACGAAATTTGGCGCACAAATTTTACACTTGTAAATGGAGAGCCAGTACAGAAAGTTGCACCAAACTTAACTTGGAATTTACCTATCATTAATATTGAGCATTTTTCTGGGAAAGATTGGGAAGAAGAAGTTAAACAACTTGTAGCCAAAGAAGCAAGAAAACCGTTTAATTTAGCTAAAGAACTTTTAGTCAGAGCAACTTTACTACGTTTGAGTGAAGAAGAATACGTTTTGCTTTTGACCATGCACCACATTATCACGGATGGATGGTCTTGTGGTGTATTCTTGCGGGAGTTGTCAACGTTGTATGCGGCTTTTTCTACAAATCAGCCTTCTCCTTTACCCGAACTCCCCATTCAGTATGCAGATTTTACCATTTGGCAACGCGATCGCACCCAAGGTGAATTCCTCGCAACCAAATTAAATTATTGGAAGCAACAACTAAGCGGCGATCTGACTGTATTAGAATTACCCACAGACCCTCCTCGACCTAGTGTCACAACTTTTGCTGGTGCCAAGCAATACTTTACATTCTCAGCACCCCTGACTGATACACTCAGACAATTAAGCCAGCGAGAAGATGCCACTTTATTTATGAGTTTGCTGGCAGCATTTAATATACTATTATACCGCTACACAAACCAAGAAGATATCAAGAACGTCGCCAACAAGCAGATCCTTCAGGCAACGATATCCTCTCGGATCTCATCTTTGCTCACGATGAAACAGGTGAACTATTAAGCGATGAAGAGGTGCGCGATTTGCTGCTATCGCCCATATTTGCAGCTCAGGATGCTTCAGCAACTGCGATCGCTTGGGCACTATACTGGATTCACCGTTTCAGAGGAGTTTGCGATCGCCTGCTTGAGGAACTCGATAGCCTTGGTGGAGATCCAGACTCGATAAGTATTGTGGCATTGCCCTACCTGAGTGCTGTTTGCAACGAGGCTTTACGAATTTATCCAACACAGTTATTTACATTTCCCCGGTTGGTAGAGTCATCAATTGAGGTGATGGGCTACGAGTTGAGTCCAGGTACAGTACTCATTGGTAATATTTATTTGACGCATCAGCGTGAAGATTTATATCCACAACCAAAGCAATTTCAGCCAGAGCGCTTTCTCAAAAAACAATTTTCTCCCTATGAATTTCTGCCGTTTGGCGGCGGTGCTCGTAATTGTATTGGTGGGGCTTTTACTTTGTTTGAAATAAAGCTTGTATTGGCGACAATCTTTTCACGTTATCAATTAGCGCTAGTTGACAAGCGGCCAGAAAAACCACAATTTGGAGGCCTAATTTGTTACCCAGCCAGTGGCGTGAAAATGTTCATGCATGGTCGTCGTCAGCATCAAGGACAGTCACAGCTATTGTTTGTAGGTTCGATTTAATAGCTATCGATAATTTAACAATAAAAATCCTTATGAAATTACCTGAAGGGCCAAAAGCTTCCCCCCAGTGGCTAAGTCATCAATTTAAGACCGATCCTCTTGCTTTAATGGATGCTATGAGCGATCGCTATGGTGATATTTTCACCATCATGGCCGGTTCTACACCAACAGTATATGTCAGCAAACCACAGGGGATAAAGCAGATTTTTACCAGTGCCAAAGAGATTACAGCTTCTGGTAAACTGAACGAACATAGCGCTCTACTTGTGGGAAACAACGGATTACTCATGCTTGATGGCTTGCGCCACAAACATCGGCGTCAGTTGTTGATGCCTCCCCTGCACGGAACTAGGGTACAAGAATATGGTCAGCGGATCTGTCAAGTTACAGATAAAGTCATGAACAATCTAGCGATGCCTGCGGCAGGCTACGCCGGCAAATCTTTTTATGCCTACCCGACCATGCAAAAAATTACCCTTGAGGTAATATTGCAAGCTTTATTTGGTTTGGACTCAGGAGAGCGTTACGAACAGTTTAGGCAACTCCTTTCTAATTTCTTAACTTTTGCCCGTTCTCGTTGGCTGAAATTCTCCCTATCCTATCCCTTCCTAAGACAGGATTTAGGTCGGTGGAGTCCGTGGGGACATTGGCTTGACCTGCAACGACAATTTGACAAGCTCCTCTACACTGAAATTGCAGAACGGCGATCGCAAGCAGACCCCTCCCGCACCGATGTCCTCTCTGAATTAATATTTGCTCGTGATGAAACCGGTCAAGCCATCACTGATGAGGACATACGAGATATGTTCCCATCATTGTTATTCGGTGGTCAGGATGCCTCAGCCACCGCTATAACTTGGTCATTGTACTGGATTCACCGTTTAACAGATGTTCGCGAACGATTGTTAGCAGAACTTGATACCCTTGGTGAATCTCCAGATCCAATGAAGATTGTTGCACTACCTTACCTCAGTGCTGTCTGTAATGAAGCACTACGAATTTATCCGACTCAGGTGGTCACATTTCCCCGCCTAGTAGAATCACCAATTCAGGTAATGGGCTACGAATTGAGTCCAGGGACAGTAGTCATAGGGTGTATTTATCTAACACATCAGCGTGAGGACTTATATCCACAGCCAAAGCAATTCCAGCCAGAGCGCTTTCTAGAGCGACAATACTCTCCTTATGAATTTCTCCCATTTGGCGGCGGCGCTCGTCGATGTCCGGGCGAAGTATTAGCGCTTTTTGAAATGAAGCTAGTTTTAGCAACAATTCTTTCACGCTACCAACTAGCCCTAGCGCATCAAGAAAAAATAGAAAAACCCAAGGCTATAGGTATTAACTATCCCCCTGCTAGTGGCTTGAAAATGTTGATGCTCTGTCGGCGTTTATCTCAAGGGGAATCACCACAGCTTGTTACTAGCTCTACTTAAATTAAATATGTAACTTAAAAATATGCAAACCCAACAAACCGATCAACTTTCCCTTGCAAATTGTCGTTTCTGTTCGCTCATTTCTAAAGCTAATCAAGAAGATCCAATTGGTACAGCAGGTACTTGTGACCATTGGTTGATTATGGAAATTCCCCAACCTTGGCCTCAAGAAATTTTTCAGGAAAATCCAACAATCAAGGCATTGATAAACGATTTCCAAAAGGTCATTGTCAAGCATGGAATTAACTTAAGACCAATACTAATTGCTCCCGATCGCGAGTACTCTTATCCTGGTTTTACCCGCGTGCTGTACTACTATCGTCCTGCAAAACTCTTTTCTCAGTTTGAGAAGCAAGAGTTTGTCGTTCCACAGGAGGAAGCAAATGCTCTAGTAACCGCAATTATGAAACAGTTGATACAACAGCCCAACGATTTATCAAAATTTCAGCACTATCAGCAACAAACAAGTCACATTCGGGAGCTTATGGTTTGCACTCATGGTCAAGTAGATATCGCCTGTGGGAAATTTGGCACTTCTATATATCGACGATTACGTAAGGAATACGCTCCAGTCTCCAATGGAAAGTTAAGAATATGGCAAACAACTCACTTTGGCGGTCATCAGTTTGCTCCAACCTTAGTTGATTTACCCCAAGGATGCTTGTGGGGACATTTAGAACCAGAAGTCCTTGATTTACTAGTAAATAGAAATGATTCAGTTTTAGGCTTGCGTCAGTTCTATCGCGGATGGACAGGTTTAACTAAATTTGAGCAAATTGCCGAGCGTGAAATCTGGATGCAATTGGGTTGGACTTGGCTCGACTACTTGAAAAGTGGCGAAGTGCTGGCAAAAGAGGAAATGAATGAAGAGCATGATCCTAATTGGGCTAATGTGCGTATTGGTTTTGCTGCTTCAGATGGCAGTACATCAGGTGCTTATGAAGCCAGAGTTGAAGTTTGTGGTGAAGTTATGAGTGCGCTTGGCTCAAAAAAAGAGATGGAGTTAGAAGCAGTAAAACAGTATTGCGTTAGCCATTTAATCAAGGTTGAGTAATACTAATTCCAACATTCTACAATGATTGCAGTTAATTGCACTTATATTAACATTTATAGAATTCAAGTATTCCCGCAAAATATAAGTCAAAAAACACTATTCAATAATTATCTCTTCTCTAAATTTTAGGATAGTTATTTTTGAATTTTTATCTTGCAGTAAGTCTCCTACCAATAGTGAAGGTCAAAACAATGGTTCAGAGCGAAAAAGGTGCTGTACTGATTACAGGAACATCCACAGGTGTCGGTCGAGCAGCAGCACTATTACTCGATCAAAAAGGATATTCTGTCTTTGCTACAGTACGTAAAGAAGAAGATGCTGAATCACTCAAACGTTATGCATCTAAGAGTTTGACACCAATCTTGATGGATGTTACAAAAGCAGAAGAGATTAAATTTGCCGCAGATATTGTCTCAAAAGCTGTTGGCGATCGGGGACTAATTGGATTGGTGAATAACGCAGGTCTGTTAGTAGACGGCCCGATGGAGTATATTGCAATTGACGACCTCAGATGGCAATTTGAAGTCAATGTTTTCGGACAGATAGCTGTTACACAGGAATTCTTAACCATTAATCCGAAAAGCCAGGGGTCGAATAGCTAATATTGGCTCAATAGGTGGCAAAATTACCGGGCCATTTACCTCTGCTTTGTCTGCTTCCAAGTTTGCATTGGAGGCATTTACAGACGCCTTAAGAATGGAATTAGATCCTTGGAAGATTGAAGTAATTCTGGTTGAACCTGGTTCAATTGCTTCAGCAACACCAAATAAAGTAGAAGAAAGCTTTCAGAAAAACTTTGCCCAAATGTCACCTGAAGCTAAAACTATGTATGGCGATGCCTATAAATTTTTTGTAGAGGGTTTGATTAGATCGAATCGCACAGGACTGCTACCTGAACAAGTTGCAGATATAATTCTAGAGGCTCTAGAAGCTAGCAAACCTAAAACACGCTATTTCTTGTCCAACTCTCAGATTTATCTAATGCTTGATTTGATACTTAAAAAATTCCTGCCAGATCGGAGTTTCGATGCATTAATTTTAAAAAGATGGAAGTTAGAAAATCAAAATTGAACAGCAATTTTTCGATCTCCTTATCTTATCTAAATCCCGTTTATTTTCAAGTCTAGAGTTTTTAAAGAGAGTATATTATTCTGTCATGGCTTGAGTTATGAACTTTACCCTCATTACCAAAAACGCTACGGTTTTGAAGATAGACGCGGTTTAGAGGATGTCTGAAAAGTTTTTTTCTATACATCTAACCCTTGGAGATCCCCCTAAATCCCCCTTAAAAAGGGGGACTTTAAGACTCTTATTCCCCCCTTTTTTAAGGGGAGCCAGCGCGGTCTTCTCTACGAGACGCTGCGCGATGGGGGTTTCCCCCATGAGCGACTGGCGTGGGTTAGGGGGGATCAAGAAATATTTGATACTTCTCAGACATCCTCTTAGATGAATACTTGAAGGTCGGGGAAATTCGTTATTGAGTGCTTTCAAAATACCAACACGTCAGGAATTTAGGTAAAAATCATGGTTTTATCAGAATTTAATCCTAGCAAGACTCAATCTCCGTTAACTATGGGACAGTGGGTATCTGCCTACTGCGTTTCACGGTGTATTTATGTTGTTGCAAAACTTGGCATTGCTGATTTGCTCAAAGACGGTTCACAGCACTGCGATGCTTTAGCTGCGGCAACAAATACCCACAGCGATTCTCTTTATCGAGTGTTACGCGCTCTTGCTGGGATCGGAATTTTTGCAGAGATACAATCCCGATGCTTTGAGTTAACCCCATTAGCAGATTGCTTGCAGAGTAACGTTCCTGACTCAATACGAAATCAGGCAATCTTGCGGGGTGAGGAGTACTATTATAGACCTTGGGAAAATTTGATGTATAGCGTGGAGACTGGGAAAAGTGCCTTTGAGCATTTGTATTGTATAGATTTGTTTGAGTACTACGAGCAAAATCCTGTCGCCAGAAAATTGTTTCATACTGCTGTCCCTATATTAGAAGAGACATCCGATAGATTGTTGGAGGCTTATGATTTTTCGTCAATTGGAAAATTGGTTGACGTTGGTGGTGGCACAGGTAATATGCTTGCCGCTATCCTCAAAACTCACCCCATGATGACAGGGGTATTGTTTGAACTTCCAAAAGCGATCGATGAAGCCAAAAATTCACCTCATCTAACATCTGTTAGCAATCGCTGTCAACTGATTGGGGGTAGCTTTTTCGAGGCTGTCCCGAAAGGTGGAGATGCTTACTTACTTATGGAAGTTATTCATCTCTGGGATCGGGAGCGGGCGATCGCCATTCTTAAGCGCTGTCATCAAGCCATGAAAGAACAAGGACGATTGTTAGCGATCGAACGCATAATGCCTACCGGAAACGAGTTTGTTATAAGCAAGTTTGTAGATGTCCATATGTTGGTGATGTGCTCTGAGGGACGGGAACGCACTGAAGCCGAGTTCAGAGACTTATTTGAATCTGCCGGGTTCAAACTTACCAAAATTGTCTCAACAAAAACGGAATTCTGTATTATTGAGGGAGTTAAAACAAGCTGAACTCGACGGGACTAAAAAACAGCAAGAGGTAGTGCAGACAAATCTTTTGGCTGGCGATCGCCCACGAAAAGTGGAATATCTGGGCAGCGCTAAAGGATATCTCCCAGCAAGTAGATCCCGCTTCAGCAACAATTACAGTTAGTGCTGTTGAAGTAACAGAGTTGATCCAAGAGGAGCAAAGCGATCGCTTGCACTTGGAGAGGAAAGTGGAGCGGGCGTTTTTTGAAGCAGGCAAAGCTTTAATAGAATTACGCGATCGCAGATTGTACCGCTTCACGCACAAAACCTTTGATCGGTACTGTTTAGACAGGTTTGGCTACAATCATTCCTGTTATTACCAGCTAGTTGATGCAGCAGTTGTTGTGGACATTTTGCCGACAGCAGAGGGGCAAGTTCGACCAATGACAAAGCTTGAACCCCAGGAACAGCAGGAAGTGTGGCTAAAGGCAGTAGAACTTGCTGGCGGGAAAATGCCAACTGGGAGAATCGTGAAAGATGTTGTGCAGCGCATCATGGAGCGAACCCAAGTACCCAATACCTACCAAATCGGCGAAGTCTGTCAGATCCTTGCAAAAGACAACCCAGAACTCAGAGGTAAGGGTGGCTGCTGGGGCATCGTTAATCAGGTGAATGATTTCAGCTGCACTGTAAAACTCTGGGATGGAGGGTACACCGTTGGTTTGCAGCACTTCAAATCTTACAATTACCTGCCTGCCGAGTGTGAGCAGATGCGGGAGATATGCGATGCCTGCGGTGGGCTACGCCTACGCATCAATCGGGTGTATTCGAGTGGACTGGAGGAATCGGTGCAGAGGTTTTTGGAGTCGTTGGAGAAGCTGAACCGTGCTTATTTGACCGATTTGGAAGGAAAAGTGCTGAATTTGTTGGAGTTTGAATATAAAAAAAGATCCCCCTCTCACTGACTTGTACACACACGATCTGCATCGAACAAGCCATCATTTGTGGTACGGTTTGGTGGTTAAAGCTAAACAACTGTTGGCGCAGCAAATAGAGATACTGCTGAACATACTGATGCTGTTTTAGGGCTATGAGGATGGTAGTAGCTAAAGTTAACTGATAAAAATAAGTGAGCTATTCCATTGCTTTTTATAAAAAGTTATGAGTTTTTATATGAGTTTTTATATGAGCTTTTGAAATGATTTTAATAAGAATTGTGTAACAATAATTTAAAAGCTACCTGAGATTCATTATAAATTCCCTTAAAATACAATGAGCGGAAATCTATTTTAGTTATCAACTATCATTAATTGTGCCAAAGTTTGATTTCTAAATTTACTAAATACATATAAACATATTTTTAAAAAATAATAAAATAAACAAATAAAAATTAACTACAAGTTAACTCTACTAAAATTACACTTTAATTAGTAAAAAAACAATTAATAAAGCTCAATGGAACTTAAAATCCAATTCAATCCTTGTTATTCTGTTCAAACTATAGAAGCAGACAATATCTTTTTTTTGTCAGAAAGAGAAAAAGTCTGGTTAAACGATCATCTTTCTCATACTTTAGCTACTTTCATCGATGGCGATCGCAATATTGACGAAATTATTGATACCATTCAACAGTCGCTACTGCAAGATCCAAAATCTTTACAGTCAGCTACCACTTTTTTCCAAGAAGTTCTCAATGTGAGTATTAAAGCCCAATATGCTTTATTACAAATGCAACAAAAGGGCTATCTTATTCAAGAAGATAATTCTCTCCCATCGCACTTAGAAATCTTCTGCCATCATCTTAATATTGCTCCCACAGTAGCCCATCAAAGATTGCGATCGACTAAAGTAGCAGTAAAAGCATTAGGTTCAGTTGCTGCATCTGACTTGATTGCTGTGCTTGAGTCTCTCCAAATTCAAGTAGCAGATGCAGGTGATTTGACAGTAGTTTTAACCGATGATTATCTCAATGTTGAGCTAGAGAAGTTCAATCAACAAGCCTTAAAATCCCAAACTCCTTGGATACTTGTTAAGCCGTTAGGGACAATAGTCTGGATCGGCCCTTTATTTAATCCTCAGAAAACAGGTTGTTGGAACTGTTTAGCCCAGCGTTTGCGAGAGAATAGACCGATTGAAGGGTTTATTGAGAGACAGAAGCAAATATCTTCCCCTTTAACTCCTCCTTTAGGATTTTTGCCATCTACAGTACAAACCGCTTTAGGAATGGTAGCCACAGAGGTGTTTAAGTGGATTGTCCAAGGGGAAAATCAACAATTAGAAAGCAATTTGATTGCTTACGATGCGATCGCACTGCAAACTCAAAATCATCGCTGGGTGAAGCGCCCTCAATGTTCTAGCTGTGCAGAGATGGTAAATGGGTTAACTAACAACCCCCTACCTGTTGTTTTAGAACACCGCCAGAAAACCTTTACTGTCGATGGAGGACACCGTATTTGTTCGCCACAAGAAACTCTCAGGAAATATCAACATCATATTAGCCCCATTACGGGCGTTGTGCGAGAACTAAATAAAATTCCTGGGAATGGATTAACTCATAATTACATCGCTAAACATCATTTTCTCAGTGTTTTCGACGATTGCGCTAGTTTGCGCCAAAATTTGGGGGGTAGAAGTGCGGGGAAAGGTAGGACTGACTCTCAAGCGATGGCTAGTGGTTTTTGCGAGGCGATCGAGCGATATTCTGGGGTGTTTCAAGGGTATGAAATTAGAGAAAAAGGCAGTTATCAACAAATGGGAGAGAAGGCGATCCATCCCAATGTTTGTATGAACTTCAGCCAACAGCAATATCAGAATAGAGAGCAATGGAATGTTGAGTGTCAAGGTTGGTTTCAAAAAGTCCCTGAACCTTTTGATGAACAAAGAGAAATTGACTGGACTCCCGTTTGGTCTTTAACCCACCAGAAATTTAAGTATCTGCCAACGGCTTACTGTTATTATGGCTATCAACCGGACTATAAACCCGACTGTTGGGCTGATTCTAATGGATGTGCGGCGGGTAATACTCTTGAAGAAGCTATTCTGCAAGGGTTTATGGAGTTAGTAGAGCGAGATGCTGTTGCGTTATGGTGGTATAACTCTCTGCAAAAGCCGCAAGTGGATTTAGATAGTTTCGATGAGCCTTATTTTCAAAGCCTGAAACAATATTATCAAACTATTAATCGAGAAATTTGGGTTTTAGATATTACCAGCGATCTGAATATTCCAGTTTTTGCTGCTGTGACTCGAAGAAGCGATCGCTCTGTAGAAGATATTGTTTTGGGTTATGGCGCTCATTTCGATGCCAAGATTGCTATTAGTCGAGCCTTGACTGAAGTTAACCAAATTCTACCCAACGTTTTATTTGCCAAAGCTGATGGAAGTACTCAATATCCTCCATCAGCCGATCGCTTGGCGGTAGATTGGTGGAAAACCGCAACTTTAAGCGATCAACCTTATTTAGTTCCAAGCGAGAGAATTGCTGCTAAAGTCAGTGGCGATTATCGCAAAGTTGCAAGTGACGATTTACTCGAAGATGTCAAGCTGTGTCAACAAATCGTTGAGAACAATGGTTTAGAAATGCTGGTTTTAGATCAGACTCGTCCCGATATTGGACTTCACGTTGCCAAGGTAATCGTTCCGGGAATGCGCCATATGTGGAAAAGGTTAGCGTTTGGACGGCTTTATGAGGTTCCAGTGAAAATGGGTTGGTTGTCAGAGTCACTTACAGAAGAGCGACTCAATTCTTTTCCCATGTGGATGTGAAGTTCTCTTTGAGTTAGTGATGTTATTTTTTATGAGTTTTTCTATGAGTCCTGGAATGAGTTTTATGAGTTTCAGAGACTAAGAAAAAACTAATATCAAATTAAATCAGGTGGAAATAAACGCGAAGACGAAAACTTTCCTCAACGCATAATTTCTCAACCTATTTAATGACAACTTTCCTTCAACGACACCTTCTAAACAACAAAAATCACATTCTGAAACGAGAAAATCATGGCAACCTACACAGTCGAAGCTTTGGAACAATTTACTCCAGTAGAGGCTGAGGGTCTGGAATTTGAATCAGCAGAGATGGAAAGTATTGAAGCTGAGGCAATATATAACTAAAAAATGAATTACAACAGGAAGTAAAACGTGTCACAATCACCAAAATCACCATCACCAGTACCCCAAGATTCGATCGAAAATTCGATATCTTCACCCATTCAAGCAGCATTTATTAAAAATTGGAAAACCACAACGATTGCAATAACCCTCTCCTTCAGTGGCTTTGTAGCATTCTCACCTAGTATGTTTGGTGGTGAACAAGCACCTTTAGTTCAGGTCTGTAAATATGTGACAGCTGGAGGACTCGCTACTCTTGGTATTGTTTCTAAAGATTTCAATGTAATAGGTCGAGGTTGAAAAACGTTGTAAAGTCAAAAAACTTACTCATAAGGATACTGTTAGATGTAGTTACTACAGACGTATTCAAAAAAGATATTGGCTTTGATTCCTCACTCATTACGCATCAAGACATCTATTGGAGAAATCTTATGTCTATTAAATTCACACTCCCAACTAATCTTTCTCACCTAAAACTCGGTGAAGCGATCGCATTTCAAGGTATATCCGATAATGGAGTCACTAAAGTCGAGTTACTCGCAGATGATAAGTTTAAACTAGGAGAAACAGGAGTTTATGACGGTACTTGGACAATTAGTTATCCCTTCAATCGTGCGGGTAAACGTCGGATAGTTGCTAATGGGTTAGATGCGAATCAACAACAAATTAGCAGCGATGCAGTTGATGTTTTTTTGGTTGGTGCGAGACAGAATGAACTCGGTATCGATATTTACAGCAATAATGGCGACTCAATTGATTGGCAAACAGTCAAAAACAGCGATATTTCCTTTGCATTTGCCAAAGCAACTGAAGGTGAAACCTTCGTAGATAGTCAATTTGCAAAACATTGGAAAAGTATGAAAGCTGCCGGATTAATTCGGGGTGCATATCATTTCTTTCGACCACTAAAAGACCCCAAATTACAAGCAGACAACTTTTTGAAAAAAATCCAAGATTTGGAAATAGGTGATTTACCGCCCGTTTTAGATATCGAACATTATCCAGAAAAAATTGCCTTGGAATGGCAACAAGTCAGTCTGAATCAGCGAATTGATATTGTCCAACAATGGTTGGATAAAGTCGAGTCAGCCACTGGTCGTAAACCGATAATCTACACCAGTCCTAGCTTTTGGGATGAATATATGGAAGACTCGCAAGCTTTTATCAATTATCCTTTGTGGTTAGCTCACTATACAGATAAACCTGAACCAACTGTTCCAGCTAACAATTGGGGTGGAAAAGGATGGACTATTTGGCAGTATACAGAAAGTGGTACTGTCGCAGGTGTCAATGGCTTTGTTGACAGAAATCGCTTTAATAGCTCGTTTGACGATTTAGTTGCATTTGTTAAAGATTCGTTGATTGCATAAACTTATAATTTTTACCTAGCCACTAAATCATCCTAGATGTATCTACATGATCTACCAACTTATTAACCAGGCTTTTTAATTATGAAACTCCAAGACTTTGCTACCCTCGACCAGAAATATGGCTTTGATGCGATCGCAGCTGACAAAGAATTAGCCCAAGATATCCAAAAGGTGCTAATTTCGTTGAAATTTTTGGAACCACCTGCTGACGGCAGCTTTGGTCCCCTTTCCACGGATGCATTAATCGAATTTGAAGAAACTTTCAATTGCCCAGAGAAAAACTTCTTGGGTAAAGAAGCAGCCAGCAAATTACTACAAACATCACCCAATGACTTACCTCAACCTAAATTAAATCTAAGTAATGACTTAGCTAGTAGTATTATTAAGTATATGCAATCAAAAGGATACCGGATTGCTACTGAAGCGAATAAATACAACATTGTCTATGTTGAAGGCTTAGATCCCGATGGTAAGTTAAACAATGATGCTCCGAACTGTTTCAATGATTTGCGGATGATACTAGAAATTATTGATGGTAAACCGATTATTAGAGGTAAATGGGAAGGAACAACCGAACCAGGTGCTTACTACACGGAAAATCCAATGAGTTCGAGTGGAGGTGGAGCAGCACGTATTGCTTTTGGACAGTATAAATCTTGGCAAGTGGGCATTCATCACGGTAGTGGTTCAGACCCTCATGAAGCACTAGTTCAGGTACAACCAATTACAGTCTATCGAGACAAAAACAAAGATTCTATACGCTCTGGCGATAAAACCGAGACGGGAAAATTTGAAATTGACCAACATTGGGGATTCGACTATCGTCGTAACGATATTTCTTATGCAAGTGCAGGCTGTCTTGTTGGACGTACTCGCGCAGGTCATAAGGAATTTATGCAGATTCTCAAGCAGGATAAGCGCTATCTGAGAAATAATAAGTACACCTTCCAGACAACAATTATTCCTGGGGATGAATTAAGGAAACTATTTCAGTGGGAGTGAGAGTTTTAAAGCAACTGAGATAGCAGATTATGCTCGAAGGATATTTGATTATTGATGCTGATTCCCACGTTATTGAACCTCCCAGTATGTGGACTGAATATCTCGAACCAGAATTTAAACAGTTTGCTCCCTCAGCAGACATGAAAATTCAAGGGGAAGACATTGTAAAAAAAGTCTCTAGACAAGTTCGAGATAAGGCCAATAAGCAGATGATGTCAGCTCATCCTAATGCTTATTTCCAAAGCTACAATGTCGAGTCTCACGTTCAAGAGATGGTGCAGATGGGGATCGATCTGGCATTCCTTTATCCAACTTATGGATTGTGGCTTTGGGCGATCGATACTATGCAACCAGAAGTTGCTGGCGCTTTTACCCGCGCTTACAACAATTGGTTAAAAGACTTTTGCAGTTACGCTCCAGATAGATTGAAGGGGGTAGGAGCAATTAATCTGCACGCGCCAGAGTCAATGGTGCATGAGTTGCATAGAATTGTCGATTTTGGCTGGAAAGCGGTGTTTTTACGCCCTAACCCTATCAAAGGAAGACTATTGAGCGACTCTGCTTACGAGCCTTTTTGGACAGAATGCGAACAATTAGGCATAGCAGTAGGCATTCACGAAGGGACTCACAGTCGTTTGCCAACTACAGGTACGGAAAGGTTTAACACTCGTTTTGCTACCCACGCTTGCTCTCATCCGATGGAACAGATGATGGCTTTATTAGCCTTGATTGAAGGAGGGGTATTAGAACGTCATCCAAAGCTGAAAGTGGCTTTTCTAGAGTCCGGTTGTGGCTGGCTTCCCTACTGGCTGTGGCGACTAGATGAAGAGTATGAAAATTTAGCTTGGGAGGATACAATTCATGATAATGTCAAAATCAAGCCATCAGAGTATTTTCGTCGCCAGTGCTTTATTGCCATAGAGCCTTCAGAACCATTACTGGCTCAGGCGATCGAATACATTGGCACAGACAATTTAATCTTTGGTTCGGACTATCCCCATATGGATCACAAGCCGAACATCGTTGCAGACATGGTAAAGCTTGAGGAAAAATTATCGCAAGAAACTGTGCAAAAGATTCTTTGGGATAATCCTTGTCGTTTTTACAACTTATCTTAAATTGAGAAAAAGATAATGAATCAAATCAACCCTAGTAGATTCCTTGGTAGTGGAGATGCACTTTATCCAGGACAGTGGTATGAAGCGAATACCTATTACCAAATATTGAAGGTCGAACCTGCTAAAAACGATGAAATAGCAAGGAGAAAAGGTCAAAATATAAAGACAACCATATTAGCGCGAAAGAGAAATTCGATAGATACTAACCAGCCAGAAAACGAAATAGATACTAAGCCGCCACAAAACAACAACGATAGTTTTGATTCTTTGGAATTAGATCAGGAGACAATAGAAAAATTAAGAGATTATCCTAGAAAAGGTGCTGAAAATAAGCTATCTTCATATTTACCTTTCCCAGGAGTTATTTTTCCAAAAGATTTTATTAAAACCTTATGCAATGATAGTTCTGATCAAACTAAGCTAAATCAAACTGAGCTAGGTAATTTCTATCCATCAATGCGCGTCATATTACAGGGTCGCAAGCTATCTCAATTAATTGCTAGAACTTGGTGGACTTATTTGGAAGCGAAAAAAAATGATGACTGGAATAACTTTACTAATGGTGAGTGGGACAAGATTCGCTCTGAAATTTTGGATGGTCTTATAGCTAGAGAAATTTTTCTTTTTGCAGGAAGTTCTTCTCCTGACAACCCTACTCCTGAGGATAAAACAATTTACGATCCACTAAAAGCTCAAGAAGCTCCAGATTATGAGACTGACACAAGGGCAAGATTTTTGATTTTGCCTACTAGTAGGGCTTGGCAAGGAATTACGTTGTCTCTGTTGTCTTCGGGACAGGCATATTATTGTAACGAAAAAGGTAAATACCACCAAGTTGGTGAATCCATTCTTAGTACAGGTGAAATAGTCTTTAATTACAGCTTAGAAGTAGATTGGACTATATTTCAAGGACAATTCAAGGAATTAATTACAAGTCAGGAATCACCTTGGATGCTTTATCAAGTTGCCATGCCTTATCCTCCCATACCTTCTTCAGAACAGCTAGATCCAAGTGACCTAAAAAAATGGGCAGATGCACCAGTAATTGAAGGGGAATTTCCTTTTTATAAAAAGGGAATAAATCGATTTGGCCAGGAAGTTTATTTGATAAATGTGAATTATTTTAAACCTCCTTATCCTTATATTCCGGTCAGTTCCAGCTAATTAAAAATATAGCTGAAAATTTATGCACAATGATAAAATACTGGAAAGCCTGTAGAAAAAATCCAGTATTTTATCAAACTTCCTATGAATCGGCAGCCAGAAAAGATTCAAACAGACTACCAAATTATAAAAAAAATCTATGAAAGTGCTAATTCATTAATCTACCGAGCCATTCTCAAGCCCGATAATAAACTAGTTATTTTAAAGATACTTAAAGAAAACTACCCTACTCCCTCAGAATTGACTCGATACAAGCAGGAATATGAAGTTACCCGCTCCTTAAATACGCATGGAGTGATTAAAGCCTATGCTTTGCAGCGATATGAAAATAGTCTAGTTATATTTTTAGAAGAATTTGGCGGTGAATCCTTAAAATTGTTAATGTGTAATCGCCAATTTACTCTCAAAGAATTTCTCTCTATCGCTATTAAAACTACTGAAAGTTTGGGGGCTATTCACGCAGCCAACATTATCCACAAAGATATTAACCCCTCTAATATTGTTTATAATCCAAAAACCAAACAACTCAAAATCATTGACTTCGGCATTTCCACTCGTTTATTGCGAGAAAATCAGACAGTTAGCAATATTGAGCGCTTAGAAGGAACTTTAGCTTATATTGCTCCAGAGCAAACAGGAAGAATGAATCGAGGAATAGATTACCGCAGCGATTTTTATTCGCTGGGTATCACTTTCTACGAATTGCTCACCAATAAACTGCCTTTTGCAACCACTGACTCTATAAAATTAGTTCATTGTCATATTGCTCAACAACCTGTTCCCCCACATGAACTTATAGAAACGTTAAATTCAACGTCTCAACCAATACCTAAAGCTGTTTCAGACATTGTGATGAAATTGTTGGCAAAAACCCCAGAAGAACGGTACCAAAGTGCTTGGGGAATCAAAGCCGACTTGGAAACCTGTAGGGATCAGTTACAGAGTTTAGGGCAAATTGAGGAGTTTTGTTTAGCAACTCAGGATATTTGCGATCGCTTTATCATTCCTGAAAAACTTTACGGTAGAGAAGAAGAAGTGACGCAACTATTAACTACTTTTGAGCGAGTTAGTCAAGGTAGCACTGAGATAATGCTGGTTTCTGGTTATTCAGGAATTGGCAAAACTGCCTTAGTTAATGAAGTTCATAAACCAATCTTACGCCAGCGAGGATACTTCATTAGCGGAAAATTCGATCAGTTACAGCGAGATATTCCTTATGCGGCGATCGCTTTAGCTTTTCAAGACTTAATACGACAGTTACTTACCGAATCTGAAGCAGCACTACAAACTTGGAAACGAGAACTTTTAGCAGCCTTGAATCCTAATGCTCAGGTTATCATCGATGTAATCCCTGAATTGGAGCAGATTATTGGTAAACAGCAGCCAGTTGAGCAATTAGGAGCAACTGAGGCTCAAAATCGATTTAATTTATTTTTTCAAAGATTTATTACTGTTTTCGCTCAAGAAGAACACCCTTTAGTTATCTTCCTCGACGATCTACAGTGGGCAGATTTAGCATCCCTGAAGTTGATTGAGCTATTAATAACCGATGCTGACAGCCAATATCTATTGATAATTGGAGCTTACCGAGAGAATGAAGTTGATGCTACTCATGCTTTGATGCAAACCTTAGAGCAAATCAGAAAAGAAGGTGTTAGCGTCAAGAAAATATCGCTGCAACCATTAGGAATTGAATATATCAATCAATTAATTGCTGATACTTTAAGCTGCTCAATAGAAAAATCAAAAACTTTAGCAGAATTAGTAACAAATAAAACTCAAGGAAATCCTTTTTTTTCAACTCAATTACTCCAATTTATGTACAAAGAAAAAATTTTTAATTTGGAACGTAATAAAAATGTTTGGTACTGGAATATAGAGAAAATTCAAAAATTAAAAATCACTGACAATGTAGTTGAATTAACTATTGCCAAGATTAATAAACTGGATGAAAAAACTCAGAATATTTTGAAATTAGCTGCTTGTATTGGCAACCAATTTAATTTAGAAGTCCTCTCCATTATCAATAATCAATCTCAAATAATTACAGCAAGAGAACTTCAGCCAGCACTAGAGTCAGGTTTGATTTTACCCTTGAGTAATGACTATAAAATAGCTCTACTTTGGGATCAGGAAGAAATATCAAGGGATACTTCAGAAATATCTGATGCCTTTATTCCTAAAATTCCCGAATATATCCCTTATAAATTTTTGCATGACCGAGTTCAGCAAGCTGCCTATGCTTTGATTCCAGAAGCAGAGAAAAAAGCAGTTCATCTGCAAGTAGGTCGTCTCCTACTGAAAAATACAAAAGATAATGAATTGGAAGAAAATATTTTTGAGATTGTCAAGCAACTAAACGAAGGTTCTGAATTAATTACTGAGCAATCGGAAACGGATAAGTTAGTAAGATTAAATCTTCGAGCAGGCAAAAAAGCGAAAGCATCAACAGCTTATCAACCAGCTCTAAGATATTTAGAAACTGCTTTAGGATTTTTAGCATCAAATAGCTGGAATAAACATTATAAATTAACTTTAGAACTCCATGTAGAAACTTTAGAAGGACTTTATTTAAATACAAAGTATGCTCAAGTAGAAGAGCTAGCTATAAAGGTTTTGCAAGAAACTCAGAATAATTTAGATCGAGTTAAAGTATACGAAGCTTTATTGCTTGTCTACTATGCAATTTTTGAGCCACAAAAAGCAATAGATACTGCCTTAGAATATTTAGCAGAACTAGGCGTATGTATCTCTCAAAAAGACAATGGGAGCAAATTAGAAAATAGAATTCTACAAGAACAAAAATATTTAAAATTGCTATCGAAAGGAAAAAAAATTGAAGAATTAGTTAATCTTCCTACAATGGTCGCTCCAGATAAACTAGTAGCTCTACAAATATTGCAGCATATTTTTGGCGCTACTACTACTACAAACTTTGCATTACATATTGAGATAATTTTTGTGCAACTTCATCTCTTGATTAAATATGGGAATGCACCACAGGCTGCGGCTGTTTACAGCTTTTATGGAGCGTTAATGTGTGGAGTAATGAGGGATATTAATTCTGGATATCAATTTGGGAAACTTGCTATTAACTTGCAGCAAAAATCTAAGGTTATGAGATTAGAAGCCATAATAATTCACTTATCTTATGGCTGTATATTTCATTGGAAAGAGTTTCTTAGAAATAAAGAGGCGCAGGAACAATTACTGAAAGGTTATCAAACAGGTTTAGATACAGGAAATAATGAATATGCTAGTTATGCAATTATAAGCTTTTGTTTAATATTTTTTTTTGGAGGCTTTAATTTAAGAGAGGTTGAGGAAAGTTACATAGGTTATACTAAAAAAATTGAAAAGTTAAAGATAGAATACAGTATTTTTTACATAAAAATATGTTATAAAATAATTATAAATTTGATTAATAAAAAAGAAAATATTTTTCGGTTGTTTAAGGAATATTCTTGGGAACAAGAAGATGAATATTTAAAGAGTTGGATGCAAATAAACAACGGATGGTTGCTCTTTATCGCTCAATTTTGTAAGACAATTTCATGCTATTTTTTTAAAGATTATGCACGGGCTTATGAAAGCGGAATCAAGGCGAAAAAATACGTTACAAGTTGTTCGTACTATTTACCTGCACCACAACAGAATTTTTACTCTTCTCTTTCCTTTATCGCTCATTATCACAATTGCGCTATAGACCAGCAAAAAGAAATATTAGAACAAGTAGAAAAAAATCAGCAGGATATGAAAATATGGGCTGGTCATTGCCCTGCGAACTTTCAAAATAAATACGATTTAGTAGAAGCAGAAAAAGCACGAATATTAGGGCAAAATTGGCAAGCTCAAGAACTTTACGAAAAAGCAATTCAAGGTGCTAAAAAATCTGAATTTATTCACGAAGAAGCCATAGCTTACGAACGCGCAGCAGAATTTTATCTTTCTCTTGGTAGAGAAGAAATAGGAAGACTATACTTAAGAAATGCCCATCATTGTTATTCTCATTGGGGTGCAAAAGCCAAAGTTCAAGCTTTAGAATTAGAGTACCCACAGTTTCTAATGGATATAAACAACCGAAAAGAAAACCAAAGCATTAATACAACTGAATCTACTGGTGGTACAAATCCCCAAGTACTCGATCTGATGACAGTTACCAAAGCCTCTCAAGTATTAGCTAGCGAAATAAAACTAGACCAACTGCTGGCTAAGTTAATGAAAACTGTAATTGAAAATGGAGGTGCCCAAAAAGGCTTTCTGATATTGGAAAAAGATCATAAATGGGCGATCGAAGCTGAAGGGACAGTAGATTCTGATGATGGGACTCTACTGCGATCGCTTCCCATTGACTCTGTAGATAGCGATCGCCAGACACCTATCCTACCAGTTGCGATCGTTAACTATGTTGCCCGTACTCAAGAAAATGTAGTACTTAATAACGCTACCGAAGAAGAACAGTTTATCCGCGATCCCTACATCGTCGCCACTCAACCAAAATCGATTCTCTGTACTCCTTTGTTAAATCAAGGCAAACTAAGTGGTATTTTATATCTAGAAAACAATTTAACCACAGATGCATTTACCAGCGATCGCATTGAAGTTTTAAGAATTCTTTCGGCTCAAGCTGCTATCTCCATTGAAAATGCTCGTCTCTACGGACAGTTAGAAGATTATAACCGAAATCTAGAGATGAGAGTAGAAGAGCGCACTCAAGAACTCTCACAAACCCTAGAAATTCTCAAAGCCACCCAAGCCGAACTGCTCTTTGAAAACGAGTTACTCAAAAGTGGCGAACAACCCTCTACCTTTGACTATCAAGTGGGAGGAAGTTTGCCGATGGATGCTCCCACTTATGTTGTGCGTTCAGCAGACCGTTATCTCTACAAGGCGTTGAAGCGCGGGGAATTTTGTTACATTCTCAATCCTCGGCAGATGGGCAAGTCAAGTCTGATGGTACGCATGATACACCATCTCCAGCATGAGGGATTTAGCTGCGGGGCGATCGATCTGACCCGCATTGGTAGCGAAAACGTCACGCCTGACCAATGGTACAAAGGCTTAACAGTAGAGCTATGGCGAAGTTTTGGTTTGTTAAAAAAAGTTAATCTAAAAACTTGGTGGCAAGAGCAAGGAGATATTTCTCCGGTTCAGAGGTTGAGTCAATTTATTGAAGAAGTTTTGCTAGTTGAAGTTGCTCAAGAAAATGATACTATACCTAAAAACTTGATAGTTTTTATCGATGAAATTGATAGTTTCTTAAGTTTAAAATTCCCAGTTAATGATTTTTTTGCGCTAATTCGCTCTTGCTATAATCAGCGTAGTATTAATCCAGAGTATCGACGTTTAACCTTTGCTCTTTTTGGAGTAACTACCCCTGGTGACTTAATTAATGACCACCAAAGAACGCCTTTTAACATCGGTCAGACCATTCAATTAGAAGGGTTTAAAGAGCATGAAGCGCAACCTCTACTTCAAGGATTGACCGAGAATGTGAGCAATCCTCAAACAGTTTTAAAAGAAGTGTTAGCCTGGACTAATGGGCAGCCCTTTTTGACTCAAAAGCTCTGTAGATTTATCCGCAATTCTTCATCTCCTATCCCTAACAATAGAGAAGCTGAATGGATTGAAAATTTGGTGCAAAGGTCGGTAATACAAAATTGGGAATCACAGGATGAACCAGAGCATTTAAGAACCATCCGCGATCGCCTTCTCAAAAGTAAACAATCCGTTCGGTTACTAGAACTCTACCGTCAAATTTTGCATCAAGGAGAGATTATTGCAGTTGATAGTTCAGAGGAAAGAGAATTGCTTTTGTCAGGGCTAGTAGTCAAGCAACAGGGAAAATTGAGAGTTCAGAACCGTATTTATGAATCTATTTTTGTTTGATTTACGAAACTTTTGTTTAATCTGGAAAGTGAAAGAAGAGGTCTATCCTTCTGGATAATTTAATTTGTCTAAACAATACTATTGTACTAATAAATGGCAGATATTGTGTTACTTGCGTAACTCCTGTTGTCTTGACTGTTATCTTTATTAGTAGCATTTGCCTGTAATCTCTATGAACCTTGATAGTCTGTTTGAGATTGTTGATCGCCTGCTAATTGAGAGCCACAATCGCCCCCTTAATTCCACCGAAAATCTGGTTTTGCGTGGGATTTGGCAGTATAAAACTTATAACCAAATAGCTATAGAGGCAGGTTATAGTCCTGGTTACTTTACCAATGTTGTTGCCCCAGAGTTGTTTGGGCGACTTTCTGAGGTCATTGGCCAGCGCGTGACCAAGAAAAACTGTCAGGTGCTGCTGGAATCTTATGCCATCGTTGAAGCAGCTCCAAATACAAAACTTTTGAAACAAGACCTGACGCAATTTCCCCCTACAGTTAATCAGGATACGTCACCTTGCTACCCCAGCGGCTCAGTTCCTCTCGCCTCTCCCTTTTACCTCAAACGTTCTTACCTTGAGAAGCAAATCTATCAAGAAATTAAGAAACCAGGAGCGTTAATCAGGATCAAAGCTCCCAGAGAAATGGGCAAAACTTCACTGCTGCTCAGGATTCTTGACTATGCGAAGTACCAGGGTTACTGCACTATCAGCTTGAATCTAGAACAAGTCGAGCAGACAATTCTGAGCGACTTGAATCAACTTTTACGCTGGTTGTGTGCCAATATCGCCCGCCAGCTTCAGCTTCAACCAATGTTAGACGAGTATTGGGATGAAGATTTGGGAAGTAAAGTTAGCTGCACCGTCTACTTTCAAGAATATCTACTAGCGTCAATTAATACTCCCCTGATCTTGGCGTTGGATGAAGTGAACCATATTTTCGAGCATCCCCAAGTAGCGAAGGATTTTCTACCTCTGTTGCGTTCTTGGTACGAAGAAGCAAAAAGACTGCCGATTTGGCAAAAGCTTCGTTTAGTCGTTGTTCACTCAACAGATATTTATGTTCCTCTTGAACTTAATCAGTCTCCTTTCAATGTAGGATTACCGATTCAGTTAGACAACTTTAGCCAAGAAGAGGTACAACAGTTAGCCCAACGCTATGGACTCAATTGGACAGATGGAGAAGGAGCTAGACAATTAATGGCAATGGTCGGGGGACATCCGGCACTAGTAAATTTAGCTCTCTATCATCTAAGTCGAAACGAGGTAACTCTGTCGCAACTACTAGAAACTGCTCCCACTGCTAGCAAAATTTATTCTTATCACTTGCAGCGTCACTGGGCAACCTTGCAAAAACAGCCTGAGTTAGCACAAGCTTTTGATAACGTTCTGAATGCTAATGAAGCTATTCTCTTAGATCCCATCCTTACTCATAAGTTAAGCAGTATGGGGTTGATTAAACTTTCTGGATCTAAAGCGATCGCAAGTTGTGAATTGTATCGGCGATTTTTTACAAAAAAAGAGCAGCATTTGGCGTTGCAGAATCAAAATATGAATTAGTGCGATTGCTATGGAATGTCCAAGATGTGGATTAATCCGCATTCGCAAAAATAGTAAACAAAATAACTACCTTGTATTTTTGGACACAATAGTGATAAATCCTTGAGATGTACCACAGTTAATTTTCATGCTTGGGAATAATACTTACTTTACCAGACTTTCAGGCTTAATTGAAGTATTGATTTATGAGTAACAGTATTGAGAGCGCCTACTTAATAATCTGAAGAAAAAAGCTCAAGCCTTTGGTTTAAAACTCACTCCTATTTCTGACCCTACGCAATTGTTGAGAGTATAGGTGCTTAGTACAGCTTTGCGTAAAATCATGGCGAATTGAGGGTTGAAATTTAAACACAAAGGGGCGCAGAGGCACGCAGAGATTTCGCTATGAATTTTCGCTATGAATTAATGAGATGTTGTACTTAGTTACAAGTTATTTTAGTAACGTTCCTATTTAGGGATGTTATTTTTCATGAGTTTTACTATGAGTTATGGAATGAGTTTTATGAGTTTCAGAGTCTATAAGACAACTAATATTAAAAGTAATTCACTGCAATGTTATATTTAATACTAATTTTGCTTACTTGCTCAAATAACTTATTACTTACTCCACCAAAAGATATGGGAATTGAAGAACTGCGACCACCGGAACTTGAGGATAAGATTGTTTGAGCTAACAACCTTCCAATAGGGGTAGTCTCTGATAAATTAGGTACCAAATAAAGGCAGATTGCGCTCAATTATCTTTCATGGATCATCGAGAATAAACAAATCCAAAAAGTCAGAAATTAGTCAGTAAATTTCAGGCTTTAACTCAGTTATTAGTAGAGTTAGATAAATATACCAGTCTTACGCTGGCAAGCTTTGACCTTCTTCGCTCATGTGCGTCTAGGAAATATTTAACTTATAAAAAAGTGGCTTTTCTTGAAAAATTAAGGAAGATTGGTCATGGCAGCAATCGATACAGCACCCTTAGAAAACAGCCTGGGATTTCTAGCTTTAGGAGCTTATATTCTCACCTTAATGCCCACGAATCTCAGAATAATTTTTCCTCAAACTAAACAAGCGAAGCTTCCCAAATGGCTGTTAAAATATCGACGACTTATCGGTATTCTGGCTTTCTGCTTGGCTTTGCTTCACGCTTTCCTCTTAGTGAAAAAGAGAGACCTTGATTTTTTAGATCCCAATACCTATTGGATTTATATCCAAGGTGTATCTACCTTCATAATTTTTACCCTATTGGCAATTACTTCTAATGACTGGAGTGTCAAAAGACTGAAAAAAAATTGGAAGCGATTACATACCCTGACTTACTTAGCTATGTTCCTGCTCACTTGGCACGTTTGGGACAAAATGTTAGAGCATTGGAGCTATTTAACCCCGATTGGGCTAGTAGGGATTGTCATGACAACCCTTTTATTTCTGATGCGACGCTGGATTGAATATCGAAATAAACAACAAAAAGCGAAAGGAAAAGCGTTCTCATCTCAAATTCCGGAAAAAATTACTTTCTAGTACCGCTAGTCTCCGACACCGTTACGCAGTGGGTGCAAGTCAGATTATTCTTTCACTCGCACAAGGAATGTCCTGTTATGAGATCGAAACAAATTACCTGGAAATCTTCAGCAGCATTGGCAATCAGCACCCTAACGATCTTGGTTGGTAGTAGCAGTTGTGCTAGCCTATTCTTCCACTTCCGAAACGCTAGTGTTGCTACTATCTCTGTTGCAACCATTCAACCCTTACGTTCTCTCCAAGGAAATTCAACTTGGGTTTACGCTCTTGCAATCAGCCCTGATGGACGCTTCCTCGCTAGTGGCAGTTACGATAAAAAAATTAGAATTTGGGATCTGCCTAGTAACACCTTACTCTATACTTTAGAAGGACACGGCGATGCAGTGGTAAGCCTTGCCATCAGTCCAGATAGCAAGCTGCTCGCTAGTGGCAGTTGGGATAACCGGATTAAACTCTGGAATCTGGAGACGGGGCAACTGCTTCGGACTTTAGATGGCCATACAGATGATGTAGAAGCTGTTGCCATCAGCCCCAAGGGAAAGTGGTTAGCCAGTGGTAGTGCTGACAAAACCATCCGCATCTGGAACATGCAGACTGGCGTACAAGTGCATCAGTTCTTGGATGGAAAGTGGGTAAGAACTGTTGCTTTTAGTCCGGATGGGCAGACTTTAGCTAGTGGCAATGAGGGTGGCACACTCAAAATTTGGCGGCTCATGGATGGTGCTGTTCTAAAAACCCTGAATGCTCATTCACAAGCTGTGCGCTCAGTGACTTTTAGCCCTGATGGACGGACTTTAGCGAGTGGCAGTGCTGATAGGACAGTGAAACTCTGGCAAATGCCCACTGGTAAATTGTTGCACTCCCTAATTGGACATGATGGAGTTGTGTGGTCAGTGGCTTTCAGTCCCGATGGCAAGAGATTAGCTAGTGGTAGCAATGATAGCACTATCAAGTTATGGGGGTTGGCTGAAGGCAAACTCTTGGAGAATTTGATCGGGCATGAGCGAGGCGTGCGGTCAGTAGTTTTCAGACCGCATGGAAACATCATAGCCAGCAGCAGTGCCGACAAAACCATCAAACTCTGGTCTGTTCCTAAAGAGTGACAATAAGCTTTTAGAAAGTAAACAAATCTTTATGAGTAACAGTATTGAGAGCGCCTACTTAATAACCTGAAGAAAAAAGCTCAAGCCTTTGGTTTAGAACTTACTCCTATTTCTGACCCTATGCAATTGTTTAGAGTCAAGGTACTTAGTTACAAGTTATTTTAGTACCATTCCTATTTAAAAATGTTATTTTTCATGAGTTTTACTATGAGTTATGGGATGAGTTTTATGAGTTTCAGAGCCGATGAGACAACTAATATTAAAAGTAATTCGCTGCAATGTTATATCTAATACGAATTTGGCTTACTTGCTCGAATAACTTATTACTGATATTAAAATTTACAATCTATCTTAATTTTTTTATTTAAAAGTTGACTATTTAGTCAATTTGTAGGTTTTAATTCTTAATCAGAGAACGAACAATGCCCATACAACCAACTTATCCAGGCGTTTACGTAGAAGAAATCAAGAGTGGAGTACGCACGATTACAGGCGTATCTACCTCTATTACTGCCTTTATTGGTCGCGCCTTACGAGGCCCTGTAGACGAGCCGATTACTATTAACAGTTATGGCGACTTTGAACGCATTTTTGGCGGATTGTGGCTGAATAGTACCCTTGGCTATGCTCTACGAGATTTTTACCTCAATGGTGGTAGCCAAGCAATTATTGTCCGACTCACTCACTCTAAGCTGAAACAAGCAGAAGGTCAAACTCCAGCAGAAGGTCAAACTCCAGGGGAAACTGAACCCACAGCTAAGAAAGCACAACTAAATGTGAATGGTCTTAACTTAGAAGCAGCGAATGAAGGCAGTTGGGGAAATGCTTTGAAAGTGCGGATTGAATATGTAGATACTAATGTCAGACGTGACGCAAATGAGCAAAAACTATTCAACATTACAGTTCTGGATCAAAATACAAGTCAATTAGAAGTATTTCGCAACGTATCGGTGCTGCCAAATCATCCAAGACGAGTAGATAAAGTTTTGTTGAATGAATCTTATTTCGTTCGATTTAGAGATGAATCTCTGCCAACAGACAGACCAGCTGCTCATGCTCAACCCGCACCTGATAAAAGATTGTGGGATGATAATAACGATACAAATACCAAAGCGGAACCAAACAGCGGTGCGGATGGTGACGATCTAGATGTGAACGACTTCACAGGGACAAATAAAGAAGCAAATAAAAAGGGTCTTTACGCTTTAAATAAAGCCGACCTGTTTAATATGCTTTGTATTCCGCCTTATAAAAATGATGGCAATATAGATTATGACTCTTTAGTCGATCAAGCAGCAAAATTTTGCCAAACCCGACGAGCGTTTTTTATCATCGATCCGCCCAGTACTTGGACTGATAAGGATAAGGCCAAAGCTGGTATTCAGAACGACCTTGGTGAACCAACTAGTTATGCTGGTGTTTTCTTTCCTCGAATCAAGCAGCCAAATCCTTTACGGGAAAATCAAATAGAAGAATTTGTTCCTTGTGGTGCGATCGCGGGTGTATTTGCTCGAACTGATGTTCAACGCGGTGTGTGGAAGGCTCCAGCAGGTACAGAAGCAACATTGACAGGTGTACCACAATTGAGTGTACCTCTAACAGATCCAGACAATGGGGAATTGAATCCTTTGGGAATTAATTGTTTGCGAACTCTACCAGCTTATGGTCGTGTGATTTGGGGATCGCGGACGCGGAATGGAGATGACCGTCTTACGGATGAATGGAAGTATATTCCGGTTCGCCGTTTCGCGCTTTTCTTGGAAGAAAGTCTTTATCGCGGTACGCAATGGGTTGTCTTTGAGCCAAATGACGAGCCGTTGTGGGCGCAAATTCGCTTGAATCTTGGAGCTTTTATGCACACTCTCTTCCTTCAAGGAGCCTTTCAAGGTCGTAAGCCGGAAGATGCTTACTTTGTGAAGTGTGATAAAGAAACAACAATCCAAAATGATATTAACTTAGGAATCGTCAATATCATTGTTGGTTTTGCTCCTCTCAAACCTGCTGAATTTGTCATTCTCAAGATTCAGCAAATAGCCGGACAAATAGCAGTTTAAGGAGAAATATATGCCTTCTATTTCAGGTAAACGTTTAGACCTCTACAAAAACTTTAAGTTTGTTGTGAAATTCGCTGGTAAAGACGTGGCTGGGGTAAGTAAAGTTAGTGGTCTGAAGCGAACCACTGAGGTCATAGAACACCGTACAGGTGGCGACCCTAGCACTGTCTACAAGTCTCCAGGACAAAGCAAGTACGATGCCATCACCTTAGAACGAGGTGTTAGCAAAGATCCTGATTTTGAACAATGGGCAAACAAAGTCTGGGCGCTTGGTGGTAGTCCAGAAGTGTCTCTGGCAGATTTCCGTAAAGATATCACTATTGAGGTTCGTGATGAAGCTGGTCAGAAAGCGACTTCATATAACGTTTTTGGTTGCTGGGTTTCAGAATATCAAGCATTACCAGACCTAGATGCTAGTGCTAATGCTGTCGCTATTGAGTACATAAAGATAGAGAACGAAGGTTGGGAACGTGCTTGATGATTAACTCGGCTTAGTTAATCAAGATTTAATTGTTCAACCAGCAGGAAACTAACTATAGGATTCCTATTTGATTTTTCAAAAAGCTAAGTTAGCTAAAAGTATGCCCTATAAAGGTTTAGTTCTCAGTATACTTAGCGAGATTTAAGTAGGATTCCTATAGGTCGCTGCGTTTAACTTACCAACTCTTTTTAATCAATTTGGCTTGAAGGAAACCTTTGTTAATTGGATCTTACAGAAATTGCCTAGATAAGGCAGTTAGATTAAGGAGGTACATCAGCTATGAATTCAGAAAAAAAGCAAAACATTGATGAAATCATTAATCACTTTCTTGCTAGTGCTAGTAATAATGGCAAAATTGATGAGGCTGTCTTGAATCACTTAATTGACATTAAAAAACTAGCATTAGAAGAACAAAAGAATCGAAATGAGCAGGAGATTAAAAGAGAAGAAAATATAATAAAAGTTAAACAGAATAGATTTCCCAACAATATTTTGAGTAATCCGATAACTCCGCCTATTATTGCTGCGTTTGCTGGATTTTTGACATCGACTTATGTAGCATATGTTCAGGGAAATTCTAATCTCAAACTTGAACAACTTAAGTATCAGTCCGAACTTATAGCCAATTCAACTCAATCTGACGATCCGAAAAAAAGAACTGAATTACTCAAATTCAATATTGATGCTGGCTTAATCAGAGACCCTTATATTCTTTCCAAATTAGAGAGTTTAATACAAAAAGGTGATGTTCCACAGTCCTATGTAAGTCAAATTTTAGATCCTAATAAGTCCATTCTCCCTAAGACTTTCCCTTTACCAACAGTTAGTGATTTCAAGGGATCTCCAGGTTGCTACATTGCTGCCTATTCACGTCAGAAAATCGGACATCCAGTAGGGAACAATGTTTATGTTGTGGGTCAAGTAAGGGTTCGTGGACATTATGAGGGAAAAAATTGCGAGCCAAAAGGGTATGAAGGAAAAAAAATCGATAGTTTAGATGACTTTAAGAAATTCTTTGACCAAAAACTACCTCAAACCTGTAAGAACAAAAATTGTTGGGCAGGTAAGGAGACTGGTGGTTTTCTTGGTAATTAAATCAATGAAAGACTTAAAGCTAGTTATGGAACTCGTATTTGACTTTTGAAAATCCAAGCTAGTTAAAAAGCTGCCATATAAAGGTTCAGTTATCAATATACTCAGCAAGATTCAAGTAGGACTCCTATATGCGATCGCTATCAGCCTCGGAACTGTTAAATATCTGGGAGTGGGGACTTAATCAGCCATCTTGGTCTAAAGCAATCAAGCTACTAGCTAGTGCTTGTCCTGAAACCTCCATAGATATGCTTACTCAACTCAGCCTCGGTCAGCGTGATGCCATGCTGCTGACATTGCGGGAGTGGACATTTGGTTCACAACTGGTTAGTCAAGTCACCTGTCCAAGCTGTGGTGAAGTCTTGGAACTCAATTTTGATATTGCAGATATTCGTGTAGCACCACTGTCACTTGAACCAGTTGAAAAATATTGTCTTGAGCTTGCTGATTATCAGGTGAGTTTTCGTCTACCAAACAGTTTAGATATGATAGCGATCGCTGAACACAAACAGCCAGAGATTGCTCAAGAGATTTTATTAGAACGCTGTATTTTGCAAGCAGTGTGTAACGGTGAATATCTGCTGTTTCAGCAATTACCATCTCATACCAGAGATGCAATTATTACCCAAATGGCTGAAGCAGATCCTCAAGCAAATGTGCCAATTGATATTTCCTGTTCCGCTTGCAACCACCAATGGCAATCATTATTTGACATTGTATCCTTCTTCTGGGCTGAGATTAACGCTTGGGGATTTCGAGTGTTGCGAGAGGTACATACTTTAGCTGCTGCTTACAGTTGGCGTGAAGCTGATATTTTGGCGATGAGTCCCAGACGGCGACAATTGTACTTGGAGATGGTGACGGACTGATGAGCAATTATCTCTTTCATTTGGTAGCTAAAAGCTTTAACTTAATTGATACAGTTCAACCTCTTGTATTATCAGTCTTTGAACCGTTACCAGAGCCTACCCTTGACTGGGAGCCATCGAATTTTACCACAGAATCAACTGAGTTAGAAACAACATCAGAAGCGGAAAATTTTCCCAATTTTGACATTGTGCAGTTGTTGGAGAAGCGATGCCTGCGGCGAGCTTCGCTAACGCCTGCAACAATAGGGCAAATATCTGAAGAGATAACTAACCCCCTGTTAACTAATTTAACTTCAACACCTGTTCAATCTTCCCAACCAATACTAAAGTCAATTCCTAAATTGACACAAAAGCCTGACTTAGAATTATCCTCCAATTGGCCTTTTTTAGATTCAGTTCTGACTCAAATCAGCACTAATAATCAGCAATTTACTTCAAACCCAGAGCAAAAAATAAGCACTACTCCACTAACTTTTGCTGCTGCTCAATTATTAGAGAAAGAATCAAGTAAAATTAATCCTGTTGTTTCTTCTATCCAACCTTCAAACTCAGAGCAAAAAACAAGCACTACCACACTAGATTTGGTTCCTGGTCAGTTATCACAGAAACAACTAACTAAAATTAATCCTGTTGTTTCTTCTGTCCAAAATTCAAATATAGTAAACTGGGAACGATTGATAACTCAACGTTTTGTAGAATTAGAAAGATTTTCATCGACTACAAATCAAATAGTATTTAATCCTAACACAGAGCTATTGAAGTCTGCACTTGTGCCACAAACAAAGACTTCCCTATCGAATCATCTCGTTTCTGTACACAACACAGAATCAAATACTTCTCTCTCTAACCCCATCTTTGAACAGAGGCAGATTCCACTTAAATCTTTTCCCCAGCAACTAATTACAATCAATCGTCTGAGTTTATCTTTGCAATCACCTTTAAAGTCAGATTTGCAAACATATTTCTCCGAAAACCCAACAAAGACAGTAATGTTTTCCTTTACTCCTGAAGAAAAAATATTTTCTTTACAAAATCTAAATCCCGCAATTTCAAGGACTGCGATTGCAAAGGAAAAGAATACTCCTGTCTCAAAGTTATTTGAGCAAGAATCAGGAGAACTTACAACTCAATCATTAAATAACCAACCATTTGAAATTAATCAATCAGCTTCTCCTAATTTCTTACTAAAAGTATTGCATTTGAGACAATATGTCCCGGAAATACAAGCAGAAGCCAGCACTATTTTATCAATTCCTAGTGTTCTAAAACAGGGAAAATCTGCAACTGAAAACTTACATAGACAACCTACAGAAATTAATCCAGTCTTTATCCATTCTCAGTTACCACAAGTCGAAAGTTCTGAGGACTTTCCTCCTCCACTTCAATCACAATCAATAGCCATGTCTACGATGGGAAACTCTTGGAAAGGCTACACCAACGTCTACGCATCTGCTATTTCTCAATTTTTGCCTTTAACACCTATGCTAGCAGTGGAAACTAGCACTCCCGCCTCAAGTTCTGTAATTCAACACCAGAAACAAGCTGTAACTGAATTGTCATCAACGCAGTCGCTACAAAGAAGTGGGAATGTTTCATCTACTCAAGTGCAAAAGCTGATAAGTTTACAGCCATCTATTCCAGAAAAACCTGTAGACAGCGCACCTGTTGCTAATCAAATATTGCTCACAAATCAAAAATCATTAACACCTGGGTTGACGCTAGAAACTAGCACTGCCGGCTTCAGTCCTGTAATTCAACACCAAAAACAGTCTGCAAGTGAATTAGTACAACAGCAATTACCGCAAATAATTGGGAATGAAAATGTTTTATCTTTGCAAGTAAAAAAGCTCATTAATCCACAACTAGATTCCAACCAGTTTTTAGAAGAACCTGTGGCGATGTCTACGACGGGTAACTCTTGGAGAGGCTACGCCAACGCCTACGCATCTGCAAGTGAGCGGGTACTATCTTTAACACCTGTGCTAACTATGGACACTAGCATTTCCGCCTTAAGTCCTGTAATTCAACCACAAGTACAACATGGAGCGATACCTTCTCTTCTCTACGAGAGGCTGCGCCAACGAGACGCTACGCCTAGCTTGCTTCCCCGTAGGGGTACGGTAAGCTCTGCTAACGCATCTACTATTGATAGTACCTTAGCGAATTCACACAAACAGAGCTTAACACCTACAATTGCTATAGAAACAATTGCCGAACCCCAGGAAAAACTTACGTCTAATGTACCAGAAAATCAGCAGAGGTTTCTCCACAAAAATGTTTCATCAATACAGCCATTTGTCGCAGATGCTTCTGCTAAACTATCTTCGTTTGAGACAAACAGTTCTACTGCACCATTCGTAAATAATCTATCATCGTCTATCGCTTCACAACCGATAACTCAGCTAACTGCTATTAATTCAGATATAATACCAACTCCTGCTTTACATCCTTCAACCCCAGGAATTGACATACAATCACAGCTCAACTTTTCTGACTCTCACTTGTCTGATTTCCGTCCAGAAAAAGCTTCTGCTCAAGAAGTCGGCTCACAAAACTATAATAAGAGCGATCGCCAACATATTGGTATCCAGAAAATTGGTGTTGTCGAACAGTGGGATGAATTGGGGCAAGCTGGGGCAGAGATGAACGTTAATTACGCCTATCATCCCGCAAATATGCAACGCCAGAAAATTAATCCCAATGAAGGTATATTCACCAGCCCAGTTAAAAACTTAATATTACCCCAGAACCCATCCCCTAACCTCTCTATGTCTGCGGATAGATTTAAAAAGCGCCAACATATTGGTAGCCAGAAAATTGGTGTTGTCGAACAGTGGGATGAATTGAGACAAGGTGAGGCAGAGATGAACGTTAACTACGCCCATCATCCCGCAAATATGCAACGCCAGAAAATTAATCCCAATGAAGGTATATTCACCAGCCCAGTTGAAAATTCAATATTACCTCAGAATACATCCCCTAACTTGTCTATGTCTGCGGATAGAGGTAAAGATGAAGTGAAGTCTTTGTACTTTACGCAACTAGAGGAATCTGATTTCAGACCGCTATCTCAGCCTATCAATGACCTCACCGTAAAAAATTTGTCAGTCGTTGCAGCTAGTAGCAAAAAAGCCCAGAAGCGTTGGCGAAGCCCGTCGCAGACATCGCCAGTGGGTTTGGATACACCACCTAAGATTCAAGTCACAATTGGTCGGCTAGAAATTCGCAGCGCAGCCCCAGCACCACCTCCGCCTCGACCAAAGCCCCGGACAGCAACATCTGTGATGGATTTGAATGAATACTTGCAGCGACGTGCCAGAAGGAGGTAAGCGATGAGCAACGCTTTAGCTATTGCGGCTGTCACAATTACATTGCGTCACTTGCTACAGCAAAGGTTTGATGTTGAGAGTTCGGGGGGAATCACTGTGACGACACGACCATTGGATAAGGTACGAGATAATACTGATAGTAGTGGCGATCAAGTTAATTTATTTCTCTACGATACTCAAATAAACCCAGCTTGGCGGAATATGGATATTCCTTCTCAAGTGAAACCTGGTGAAACAGGAGGGCAGCTTTTGCCGTTGAACCTTTACTACCTACTGACTGCTTATGCCCAAAATGATGACTTTCCAGAACCTACGAGTCATCGGTTATTAGGCGTGGCCATGAGTGTTTTTAATGACCATCCGATGATTACTTCTACGGATATTAGGGCAGCCTTGCCTACTACCGATCCGACCGAGTACGACCTTGACTTACAAGAAGAACAGTTGCGAATTGATTATCAACCGCTATCTGTGGAAGAGGTGTTTAATCTCTGGTCAACTTTTCAAGTACCCTATCGAGTTTCTGCTGCTTATGAGGTGTCAGTAGTGCTGATTGAGAGTAGCTTACCTGCAAAAACTCCGCTACCAATTATCAAGCGTCAGTCTAGCGATCGCGGCCCAATTCTACAATCAAATCTATTGTCTCCCTTGCCCACATTAGTTTCTCTGCAATTACCTAACCAGCAAGCTAGCGCCAGATTGGGTGATATTTTGATTTTTAATGGTTTTCACCTAAATGCAGAAAATGTAGTTATATCTTTTACAAATATTCGATTAGAAATTTCTCTGGAATTGCCACCTTTAGCAGAGATAACAGCAACAGATATTAGAGTTCAATTACCTGATGAGCCTGTAAACTGGGCGGCGGGTTTTTATACCGTGGTAGTCAAAGTAACGCGGACTAACGAACCAAGTCGGACTACCAATGAATTATCTTTTGCCTTAGCACCAAAAATCTTAGATATTATACCACGACAAGCAACAACAGACGCTAATGGCGAAGTAACCCTCACTCTGATTTTAAGCCCCCAAGTGCGACCAAGACAGCGGGTGGCGTTATTGTTAGGCGATCGCGAAGTTCTAGCTCAACCACATCCAAATCAAACAGATAGGCTGGAGTTTCGGATTGCAGGTGTTACACCGGGTGAGTATTTTGTACGAGTGCGGATTGATGGAGTAGATAGTTTGCTGGTGGATCGCACAGTGACACCGCCTGTTTTCGACCAGAACCAGAAGGTGGTGATTTTATGAACAACCTCGATTCTTGGAGAGCAAACAATGAAGAATACCTAGCAAATGAACTGGCTTGGCTACGCTGGCGTTTGTCTGAGTTTGCACAGTTACCTGATATTGAAAAGCCTAAAGTCACAGAAATGGCAATAGTGGAAGGGATGAATCCATCCACAGCACTAGTTCTATTAAGCCAAAAGTTAGATTTATCTGACTTTGAACAACAGGTCTTACTGTTATGCATTGCAATGGAATTAGATCCAGGTATAGCGCGTCTTTGCGCCAAAGCTTCAGATAATTCTCACCAGCCTTATCCTACCTTTGCCTTAGCTTTATCATTATTCGATGAACCTACTTGGGATGCTCTTTGTTGGGAACGACCTTTGCGTTACTGGCGATTAATTGAAATTCATCAGTCAGGAGTTCAACCGCTGACTACGAGTGGTTTACGGGTAGATGAACGTATATTAAATTATGTTAAAGGATTAAATTCTTTAGACGATCGCTTGGTGGCATTACTGATGCCGATGGAAACAGCTGAATGGAATGTAAAATTACCCCCATCTCAAAACGCTGTTGTCAAAACAATTATTCAGCAACTGCACCAAGCGCACAGAGAACAACGTTTACCAATTATTCAGCTAGTCGGGGCAGATTCCCTCAGCAAGCAACTAATAGCCCAACATGTAGCAGCCCAACTAGATAAATATATCTATCGTTTGTCAGTGGAATTATTGCCCACTCAGGCGGGAGAATTAGAGACAATTGCTCGTTTGTGGCATCGGGAAAGCTTGTTATTGCCGCTGGCGCTGTATTTAGATGCCCAAGAAATTGACACTAAACCGACTACAGAAGGACAAGCACTTCCCTTGCATCGGTTTCTTACCCGCAGTGGTGGTCTACTTTTCCTTAGCACTCGTGAAGTTAGGCAATTGGGTCTGCCGACAATTGTCGTAGATGTTGAAAAGCCAACACTCACGGAACAAAAAGCAACTTGGACTGAGGCATTAGGAGGAGTAGCAGATACTAGTCCGCAACTTCTGGCGACTCAGTTTAACCTAAATTTAGTCAAGATTGAGCAGATTGCCCAGCAAGTGTTGGGGGAAATGCCGTCGCAGGAAGAAGACCTAACCCCCCCAGCCCCCCTTCCCTACAAGGGAAGGGGGGAGGAAGACTCCCCTCTCCTTGTAGGAGAGGGGTTGGGGGAGAGGTTCAACGAATCGGCTTGGAGAAAAACCTTGCGTGGTAAGCTTTGGTCGGCTTGTCTTGCTAGTACTCATCCGCAGTTAGATACTTTAGCTCAACGCCTCGACCCGAAAGCGACTTGGGATAATATTGTCCTACCAGCAGAAGAGACAAACTTGTTGCATCAAATTGCTGACCAAATTAGGCAGCGCAGCCTAGTTTATCAACAGTGGGGTTTTCACAACCGTATGAATCGGGGCATGGGGATTAGCGCTTTGTTTGCCGGAGAAAGCGGCACAGGGAAGACAATGGCGGCGGAGGTGATAGCCAATGATTTGCAGCTAAATCTTTATCGCATTGACCTTTCATCTGTGGTCAACAAATATATTGGAGAAACGGAGAAAAATCTGCGGCGTTTGTTTGATGCGGCGGAAGATGGTGGGGCGATTCTGTTTTTTGATGAAGCGGATGCCTTATTTGGCAAACGTTCTGAGGTAAAGGATAGCCATGACCGCTACGCCAATATTGAGGTGAATTACCTGTTGCAGCGATTGGAGGCTTATCGCGGTTTGGCAATTCTAGCAACGAATCTCAAGAGTTCGTTAGATCATGCCTTTATGCGTCGCTTGCGGTTTATTGTGAATTTTCCTTTTCCGGGTGTGGCTGAACGTCAGGTGATGTGGCAAAAGGTGTTTCCACCAGAGACACCAATACAGAATTTAGATTTTAACCGTTTGGCACGTTTGAATATGACAGGGGGCAGTATCCACAATATTGCTTTGAATGCAGCATTTCTGGCCGCTGGGGCTGGTACGCCTGTAACGATGCAGTTGGTGTTAGCGGCAGCGCGGGCTGAGTTTCGCAAGTTGGATCGACCAGTGAATGAAGCGGATTTTCGAGTTTTAGTATCTACGGGGGTAAGGGTATGAATATCAATATTGATATTGAAAAGCTGATTTTAGAGGGGATGCCGATTTCTCCCAGTCAAGCGCGGTTGTTGCAAGCAGAGGTAGAGAGTGAATTGGCGAAGTTGTTGGCTAATAAAGGTTTACCAGACAACTTGCTCTCAGGTGGCGTAGTGCCTGGTGGTGCTATTCAATTAGAGCTTGGAACTAATCCTACCCAAATGGGGCAACAAATTGCACAAGAAATAGTTATCAAAATATTAGGAGAAAAATCATGAGTAGACCAGACGTAAAATGGATTCCTGCAAGCTCTAAAAATCAGAATGATTACCGCGAATCGACAATTGATTCTATTGTGTGTCACAACACCGACTGTTCATTGCAAGCTGCCATAGCTCAATTCCAAGACCCTGAAGCGAAAGTTTCTGCACACTACATTGTTGCTCGTGACGGTACATGCATCCAGATGGTGTTAGAAGATCATACCGCTTGGCACGCAGGTGACAGAGCTATGAATCATCATTCTATCGGAATCGAACACGTTGCTGACAAAAATAATTCAGGTATGACACAAGAGCAACAACAGTGTTCGTTGAACTTGATTGGATATTTGGTGGATAAATACAAAATTCAGAAATCTCACATTCATACGCACCGTACAGTAGATACAATGGCTGGCGGAACTGATTGTCCTAAATGGATTTGGCCTGATGAAGCATCCTTTGAAAAGTTTAAAGAGACAATAGCCTGAAACTTGACGAGACATTTCTTAAGCGACTGAGCAGCACAATGAACGGCATGTTGAATATTAAGGAATGAAACCATGACTAGTAAAAGAATTGCCCAAACTAATCAGCAGCAAAAAAGTGAGAAACCCCAAGAGAGTGGTATTTTACAGCGTGCCGCTGTTCGTTCGGTTTCGGACGCAGAGGTGCAATCAACAGATGATAAAGAAGCGCAACCATTGGGTAATTCGGCTTTATCTAAAGACTTTAGCCAAGTGCCTATTAGCACAACTCAACCACAGCAGATTATGGCGAAGCTGATAGGTAGTTCAGTCGTGCAGCAGAAGAACACACAAGCATCAGAGTATTTAGGAGAAGGACAGGCAAACCAGCGACAGGAGATGTTAGATGCACTAGGTGAAGGCATCTATTCGTCCAGAGTGCATCAGGAAAACAAAACCGGATTGCCAGATAACCTGAAAGCCAGTATTGAAAATCTCTCCGGCATGTCTCTGGATGATGTGAAAGTCCACTACAATTCCTCCAAACCCTCCCAGTTGCAGGCGTTGGCGTATACGCAGGGCACGGATATATATGTGGAACCTGCTCAGGAAAAGCACCTAGCACATGAAGCGTGGCATGTAGTGCAGCAGAAACAGGGACGTGTCAAGCCAACGTTGCAAGCCAAGGGGGAGGTGATTAATGAAGAAGAGGGGTTGGAGAGGGAAGCAGATGTAATGGGGGCGAAAGCAGGCTCTATTTCATTGAGCTATCAAAGAAAGGGAAAGCTCGAAACAAACAAGTCAAGAATAGAGGATTTTCTACAGAAAAAAAAGAGAGGTAGCGGACTACCACTCGCGGACATTATCCGCAAACCAAAGGGGCACGCATTTGGGACAAAATACAATGATGTCAGGCTGCATACAGGTGCTCAATCTGATCAGTTGAATCAATTGATTCAGACAAAGGCTTTCACTACGGGACATGATATCTTCTTTTGGCAGGGAGAGTATGACTCTGGAATTCGTTGTTCTTCTAATTATAAAAAACAAACACCAGCTATATCCCCAATACAAAGGATTCTGAAGTACGGACCTTACACGCTCAGAAATGAGGAGGACGTAAAAAAACGTATTAAGGAAAATGACTTACTTTCATCGAAAGTGAAACCGCAAAACAAAGATCAAGTAAAAAAGGAGAGAATGGATGCTCTTATTGACTTAGTTAAAGATGAAAAGATAGAAGTGACAGCTAATAACAAACAGACTTTAATAGAAGAAGTCACGAAACATCAAACTTTCTTGCAGAACCAGAGAGCTGGCTTAACGGCAGGCTCCTCTACAAGTAGCACCTCAGCCGAGGAACAATTTACTGATGTCATTGAATCTTATGTCAAAGAATTGCAAGATACCCAACGAGTATTTCCTAGTAAAGAAATCATAAATGTAGCTAAAAAAGCACAGAAAGATTCAGGCTTCATGAATGAATTGACTTTAGCCTTAACAATTGTGAAAGAAGAAAAAGAAGCTAAGGTGCAATTAGGAAAAGTTAGACAAAATGACCTTCCATCGTATCTTGGATATGAGCTTTCTGAAAGTCTAGTTCAAGGTGGTGTTGGGGCAGATATAACAATATGGAGGAAGAAAGAATCTGGAAAGAAAACAACATTTATTCAGGCAAAAACAGCTAATAAAAATACGGTAAAAAGCAATGTTGAATCAGCAGCCAATCAGCTAGCAAGTTTGACAGCTTCTGGCGATCCACAGGGAAAATTAGACCAAAGAGAGTTTACACTAACAGGTTCCTCATATGAAGGAGTGATCTTCGTAACTATTCTGGATGAATCTGTAGATATAGATACATTGAAAAAGATCGCCATTTCGGCTATAGAGAAGCAATCTTTATATGTTCACCGAGTGATATATGAGTTCCCAATAAGCAAGACTTACTATTCAATGGAAAAAGAAAGTAATAAATTGGAATTTCATCAACATAATCCTTTAACCCAGCATACCCCAGAAATTGTAAATAGCACGGAAAACAAAGAACTAGCATCATCAAGCAGATAAAAAAAGAGGAGACAAAGGGGAATGACAGGTAAGTAAGATTATTAGCAAGTGTAGATATATGAAAGTTGATGGACGTGCGATCGCGCCATTATTTGCTGATTCAACCTGACCTCAAAGCGATCGCCTATGTATGAAGGTTGAGGAGTGTGCGATCACTCCCATAGCAAACTCGACTTAATCTTCTATTTTCTCACCAAAAACCTGATGTTAGACTTTATTCTCATTACTGGCGATCAAGCTATATTCAACCCCATCTTTGGCAAAGCAATAGTTGTAGTGCGTCCTTTCATCTTAAAAGGTACTGGCATACCAACAGTTAACAAAAAAAATATTTGCGTTGTTGGTGACGAGAAAAAAGTTATTGTACCTGGTTGTTCTTACATAAGTCCGCCAAATATCACCCCTGGTACAGGAACACTTTCCATTCAATCCTTAGCCATCAATCAAAAAGCTAGAAAAGTTAAATCTACCCGAAAAGCAGTATTACTCAAAGGTACTACCTTCATAGCGAGATTTCAAGTTATCGTGCCAGCTCAAATACCGCCAACACCAGTAACACCAGCAATACCAGACCCCATTCCTTTGTATACTGGTACGGGATACTTTACTACTACAAATATGACAACAAAAGGTACTTGATAAAAATTTGTAGAGACACAATTTTTTGTACTCTTATTGACTATGCGATCGCTAATTTAAAAATTTGCCTTGAGCTACGCGTTCTCAATAATTAGTACCAAAAACCACAAATGATTTAGGAATAATTTTATGTCCCACTTTCCTGGTGCGCCACGCTTATTAAAAGGAACGATCGCCATCCTTGATGCTGTTAGCTTTTTGCCCAAAGGATTGATTATACTGCAATACAATCCCGAAACACTCAGACGCACTTTACAGGTAAGAGGTGCGGGTTCTGAAGGAAGCGATCGCCTAGAAGCTTTGCGTCTAGTTGCACCACCGCTAGAGACTATTCAACTAGAGGCAGAAATTGATGCTACAGATCAACTGGAGTTTCCTACAAAAAATCCAGATACAGTGTTATTTGGCATATATCCTCAATTAGCAGCCCTAGAAACCCTGATCTATCCTACAAGTAGCCAAATTAAGACAAACAATCAGCTTGCCAGCACGGGTGTTTTAGAAATCTTACCAAATGAGGCGGATTTAAGTGTATTTATATGGAGCTTCAATCGTGTAATGCCAGTACGTCTCTCTGAGTTCAGCATTACCGAAGAAGCATTCGATTCTAAACTAAATCCCATTCGTGCCAAAGTCAGTTTAGGTATGCAAGTATTAAGCACAAATGATTTGAGATTTGACCATAAAGGCAGCAGCTTGTTCAGAGTCTATCACAAGCAAAAAGAGCTTCTAGCTAAGGTAAACACGGCTGCGACTGTTATCAAGACAGTTGCTTCTTTCTTATAAACTTGGCTATCTTTAATCATGAATTATTTCATCTGTAAGTTTCTCAAAAATATCTCGATAAATATAGGTTTTTAGTTGTAAAATAAAAAAGTAAAATGTTTACTGAAAGCAGTCGTTACTACGATATAGAAATTGCCAAATGGCAAACAACATCAAATCAAACTATCAGTTACCTCAGACGCAGATTTTTACCGTCATCACAAAGGTTTGAAATTCTTCAAGAACATCAAGTCAGCGAAGGCGATCGCCTAGATAATATCACTGCAAATTATCTTCATGACCCCGAAGTTTTTTGGCATTTATGCGATGCTAACAACGTTATGCACCCTGATGAATTGACTGCCCAAATTGGTCGGCGACTGCGTATTCCTCTGATTTAAAAAGGTTAACTTATGCCTGACTCAGATATTCGTCTAAAACTCATGATTGGTAGCACCATACCAACACCTGCGCCTTATGAAGTAATAGACGCGCTAATAGACTTAGAAGTGACTCAACAAGACCGCGATCGTAGTGGTTTTCAAATGACCTTTAGTCTTAGTAAAGAATTAAAAAGCTTTTCAGATTATTGGTTACTTCAAAAAGATATTTTGAATCCTCCCAATCGAGTTGTTATTCAGATAGTAGTTAATGTAAAAGTCGGTGTAAGCCGTAGTCTTCAAAGCCCTATATTAATTGACGGCATTATTACCGATCATCAAATTGCCCCAAGTAATCAACCAGGGGAATCAAGGCTAATAGTTACTGGTGAAGATATTAGTCTTATGCTCGATCTGGAAGATAAAAATGAAACTTACCTAAACTTATCTGATTCTCAAATTGTCAAGCAAATTTTACAAAAATATAAAGTTAGATATGGGCTGACATTAGATGTACAAGATACTACTAGAGATTTTTCACCCAAAAAAGAAGAACAAATTACCACTCAGCAAAGTACAGACTTACAGTTTATTCAGAAACTAGCTCTACGTAATAGTTTTATTTTTGAAATCAAGCCCGATAAAACTCCTGGTAAAAACATTGCTTACTGGGGTGAGGAAAAAAAGAAAGTTACTCCTTATCAACCAGCATTGTCAATGAATATGGGGGCATTTACCAATGTAGATTCATCTATAAGTTTCAATTTTAATGCTCTAGAATCTATTAAACCTCAAGCATCAATTAGCGATGAAAAAACTGGAACATCAATTTCGATTCAGGTTCCTAAATCGCCCGGTCAAGCTTTAGCTAACAAGCCTGCTAAATCATTACGAACAGAAGTGCTACGTAGCACCAATAAACTCGAAAAAATCCTAGCTCAAAAGGAAACCGAATTATTGGCTAGCCGTTCGCAGGAAAATGCCGTAACTGCTAGTGGGGAAGTAGATACTGTTCGCTATGGTTATGTCTTAGAAGTGCGTCAATTGGTGGGAGTGCGGGGTGTGGGAAAAACTTACGGCGGTTATTACTACGTCAAACAAGTAACGCATCGCATCAAGCGTGGCGAATATAAACAAAGTTTTACTTTGAAACGTGAGGGACAAGGTGCAACAATTCAGATGTTAAAAGTATGAACGAATCAAAACTTGATACTTATGGAAGTATAAATCAACAAAGACCTTCTTTTTACGGCAAATACCGAGGCGTAGTATCTGACAATAGCGACCCGTGGAAGATTGGTCGCGTGCAAGCAAAAGTGCAAGAAATTTTTGGCAACGATCCTAGCGGTTGGGCATTACCTTGCGTTCCCTATGCTGGGCAAGGAGTTGGGTTATTCCTCATTCCACCCAAAGGTGCTTTAGTGTGGATTGAGTTTGAAAACGGAGATCCAGACTACCCAATTTGGAGTGGCTGCTTTTGGGCAGATGAAAAGGTTCCAAACATAGTACCCGCTAATCCTTATGACCCAGAAACCAAGGTACTTAAAACCGATATTGGCAGGATTGAAATCAATGATAAACAAGGTAAGCAAAGCATAATTATTGAAGCCAAAATCGGGAAACAAACTATGACAATAGTGATGAATAGTTCGGGAATTGAAATCAACAATGGAAACAATGCCACTGTGAATCTAAATGGTAATAAGGTATCGATTAACAACTTTGATTTGGAAGTAACTTAATGCCAGAATATCTCGTAAATCTTTCCAGGCAAAGAAATGTCATCAACATCGATTTTCCCTTTCATTTCGATAGAAACTATCGCACCGCCAGCACCAGCGATGAAAATCAACACATCCGCGACTTAATTGAACAACTACTGTTTACTACTCCCGGCGAACGAGTCAACCGCCCAGATTTCGGCAGTGGTGTATTGTCTTTAATTTTTGCACCCAATAGCCCGGAACTAGCAAAAGCTATGGAAATTACTATTCAAGCATCTATTGAGCAATGGTTAGGCGATTTAATCGATCTGCAAACTTTGGAAGTAACAAACGTTGATTCCAGTCTTTACATAGTGGTGGAGTATTTGGTGCAAAGTTCTGGGGAGACACAAACAGCTACTTTTAGGACGACAGTGCCATGAATAGCCATACCTTAACTTACCAAAACGAACAGCGCCGCCAAGAAATCCGTAGGCAAAGAAAAAACGGGCTAGATTATGTAGAAGTTAGCGATGATTTGCGATCGCGTAGCGGCTCCGAAGGAGCATCGCTATATGTCTACTTTTTAGGTTCGGTACCAGAAAACCTGAAAAAAGAGAATCTCTTGATTGAAGGCGGCCAGCGCATCCGCCATCTTCATGTGACTAATTTACAGGTAGAAAGTCCTCAAAATTGTGAGAGTTACTTAACAGTTAATCTTGACCAAACTGGCGATTTCTCTGTGTATACTTTGCGCTTGGTGTCATTAGATGAACAGGGCAAACCCACAGATCAACCATATCCCAATTTTGACCCGCGCTACTCCCAAGTAGAATTTAAATTCCGAGATGGGATCTGTAACACTGACATGGATTGCTTGCAACAGCAAACTTGTCCGCCAACACAATTAGTTGAACCAGCTATCAACTATTTGGCTAAAGATTATGCTAGTTTTCGCCAGTTGATTTTAGACCGCCTCTCCCTAGTAATGCCGGATTGGGAAGAACGTCATGTTCCCGATTTAGGAATTACTTTAGTGGAAATCCTCGCTTATGTTGGCGATTATCTCAGCTACTATCAGGACGCTGTAGCCACAGAAGCTTATCTAGAAACTGCCCGCCAACGGATTTCTGTTCGCCGTCATGCCCGTCTGATCGATTATCCCATGCATGAGGGTTGTAATGCACGTACTTGGTTGTGGCTGGAGACAAGTATTGATATTTCCCTGGAAACAAAAAATTTCTACTTTATTACTAATCATAAAAACGCGCCTCCCTTTGGCACTATCTTAGAAGATATTCGCCACCTAGATGATGTTCCTCCTAACAGTTATGAAGTTTTTGAACCGCTAACGCCCTTACCGATTCATCTCTACAACGCTCATAACAAAATTCTATTTTATACTTGGGGCGATGGTTCATGCTGTCTTTCTCATGGTTCCACAAGCGCTACATTAGTAGATGAATTTATACATCCCACACAGCCAGAGAGGGCAAATTCCTCTTCCCAACTTGAGCATCAGCGAAAATTGCATCTGAAAATTGGTGACATCCTAATTTTTGAAGAAATTAGAAGTCCGAAAACAGGTATCCCAGAAGATGCAGACATGAAGCATCGCCATACTGTACGCTTGACAAATGTCAAGGCAAGTGTAGACGAACTTTACAATCAGCCAATTGTAGAAATCGAATGGGCAGAAGAAGACGCATTACCTTTTCCCCTTTGTATTTCGGCAATAGTCCCACCAGATTGTCAGCTAGTTGATATTAGTGTTGCCAGAGGCAATGTGATTCTAGTCGATCATGGACGCACTATTGAACGGGAAGATTTAGGAACTGTACCGGGAAAAGAGATAATTCACGAGTGCGAAGAAGAAGGCGAACCTAGAGAAATTTTAGTAGTTGGCGATCGCTTCCGTCCTACCTTGCAAAAAACGCCTTTAATTTTCAGTCAACCTCTGTCTAGAAAAAACCTCACCCAAGATGCTAAAAGTCTCTTAATTCAAGACCCCCAGCAAGCATTACCCCAAATCCAACTTAGGAGTACTGGAAATCACTCTACTTGGACTCCCCAATACGATCTCATAGACAGCAACAACGAAGATCAACATTTTGTTGTGGAAATGGACAACGATGGACAAGCTCACTTGCGTTTTGGAGACGGTGAATTAGGAATAAAACCAGCACCCAATACTCACTTCCAAGCAACTTACCGGGTAGGTAATGGACTTGCAGGTAATATTAGTGCTGAAGCGATTTCTTATATTGTTTTTCACAATGAACCAATTAGTGGTTCGACATTGCAGCCACACCAGCCCTTAAGCGCTCAAGGTGGGACAGCACCCGAACCTCTATCTCAGGTGAAATTATATGCACCGCACCTATCTCACAAAAAATTAGAGCGTGCCATTACTGCTGATGACTACGCACAATTAGTAATGCAACATTTCCCAACAAAAGTTCAACAAGCAACAGCCATTTTACGCTGGACGGGCAGTGGGTATGAAGTCTGGGTGACAGTAGATCCCTTCAACAAAGAAACGGTAGATCGCAAATTACTGCAAAATATTACCACAGACTTAGAAAAATATCGTCGCATTGGTCATGATGTCATCGTTCAACGAGCAGCATACGTGTGTTTAGATATAGCGATGAGAGTTGATGTTAAATTTGACTATTTGCGCGGTCATGTCAAAGCTGCTTTACTGGATATTTTCAGTAACCGGATTTTAGCTGATGGTCGGCGTGGTTTTTTCCATCCCGATAACTCGACTTTTGGGCAAGGAATTGCATTAAGTCAGATTGTAGCTCAAGCTTATAGTGTTTCAGGCGTTGAAAGCGTCTCTATAACTAAGCTAGAACGTCTTTTTGCAGGTGACAATCACGAGATTGAAGCAGGTTTTTTACCCATTGGTTCTTTGGAAATTGCCCGACTCGACAACAACCCCAACTTTCCCGAAAACGGTAAATTTACACTCGATTTGCGAGGTGGCAGATGAAATTAAGTTGTAGCTGTAACTGTCATAACTATAAACCAAGCGATCGCTCTAGTTGTGGTTGCTGTGAAGGTGTCCAAATTATCACTCCCACATCAGTAGCAAATCAACCTGGTTTTTCTACCCTAGCTTATCGAGTTGGAACCCATGCAAGCTTTTTCGAGACAATGAAAGCGCGTCTGGGTGAGAGCAAGTTTCCCTCACTCAAACATCTAAAAACCCGCGATTCTCAAGACCCGTCTCTAGCTCTATTAGATGCTTGGGCTACTGTCGCAGACGTTCTAACATTTTATCAGGAACGCATAGCCAATGAAGGTTACTTACGTACTGCGATTGAGCGACGTTCCTTAGTAGAATTAGCTCGATTGGTAGACTATGCACATAGTCCCGGTGTTAGCGCCAGCGTTTATTTAGCTTTTACCCTAGAAGATGGTTACAATTTGGAAATTCCTGTTGGTTTGAGTAGCCAGAGTATACCTGATTCTGACGAATCGCCGGAATTTTTTGAAACATCCGAAAAACTGCGAGCTTATGCCCAGTTGAATCAACTCAAGCCCCGGATGAGTCAACCACAACAAGTTAATTCAACAACCGTTACCGAAATTGATAAGATTTATTTAGATGGTATAAATGCGAATCTCAAACCTAACGATCCACTTTTACTGATCTTTGGTGATGCTAAACAATTCATTCGCAAAATTCAAATTATTGAGCCTCAAACAGAGGAAAACCGGACAAAACTTACATTACAATTACCACCAAAAGTTACACAGAAATTAACTAATGAAAATTCAGTAAATACAATAGAAGAAAGAATAAAACAATTAATCAAACTGCCATCCTTACAACCTGCCAATGCTCTAGAACTTGAGCGGACAAAACAACAGATTTTCTCTCCCGAAAATATTGATATGAATTTTCGGTTAATTAATAATACTTTAAATCCCGCTTCAAACACAGCAATATATCAAATTTTAACTAACAATCAAGTTAATTCTGCTAATCAGTTAAACCGAATTGAGTTTTTAGGAATCAAAGCTGCACCTTTCGGACATGACGTAGCTTTGAAGCCGATTTTTGACCAGCAAGGGCGAATTGAAAAATATGAGGAATGGCAAATTGCAGATGTAAATGAGTCAACATCAAGCTCCTCTAGCACACTACCATCAGAATTACGAAATATCTTAGCCTTAGATGCTCAATATGATGGAATTACACCTGGAAGTTCCCTAGCGATTGAACGTGTAGATGTTAATGAAATTGAGATTTATCAAGTAATAAAAATTGAAAATATCTCTAAAATTGCCTATAACATAGTAGGAAGAATTACCCAACTCACTTTAGATAAGCCTTGGTTAAAAGAACAGGATATATCTTTAGATGTCATGCGTAAAACTACAGTGTATCTCAAGAGTGAAGATTTGAATTTGGTGGAAAAACCAGTTGACCTGAAAGATGCACCAAGCGCTCAAAATTATATATCTGACCAGATGGAAATTGAACTAGACAATCTCTACGAAAATCTCCAACCTGGACGTTGGTTAATTATCTCCGGTGAACGCAGTGATATATCTGATGTCAACGGTGTCTGGGCTAGCGAAGTTGTTATGTTAGCTGGGGTGAGACAAGATATATGTGCGAATTTATCCAATGACAAACCCCATACATTCCTGAAATTTGCTAGACCTTTAGCTTATTCTTACAAACGAGAGACTGTTACTATCTATGGCAACGTAGTCAAAGCCACTCATGGCGAGACTCATACTGAAATACTGGGCAGTGGTGATGGTACTAAAGCAAATCAACAATTTACTCTATCACTACCGCCCCTTAGCTATCTACCAGCACCTATCCCTAGTGGTGTTGCTAGCACTTTAGAAGTATATGTTAATGATGTCCGTTGGCAAGAAGTAGAAAATTTGATTGAGTTAAGTCCAACAGACCGCGCTTATGTCACCCAAACTGATAGCGATGGCAATACAACTATTATCTTTGGCAATGGTGAACATGGAGCTAGGTTGCCTAGTGGGATTGAAAATGTCAAAGCAGTCTACCGCGCTGGCACTGGCAAAAGTGGTAATGTTGCAGCAGAAAAAATTACGCAACTGGCAATGCAACCTCTAGGTTTGAGTGGCGTACTCAACCCCATAGCAGCAACAGGAGGCGCAGACCCAGAAAGCGATTATGAAATACGCCGCAATGCACCCGTTGGCATAACATCTCTCAACCGTGCAGTTTCCGTGCAGGACTATGCCAATTTTGCGCGTACTTTTACTGGAATTGGCAAATCAAATGCTCAACGTCTTTCAAATGGTTCGGATCAAATTCTGCATATTACCATCGCTGGGGCTGATGATATTTATATTGATAGAAACTCAGATTTATATCGCAGTTTTGTGCAAGCATTATACCAGTTTGGCGACCCCTATCAGTCACTACAAATAGATATGCGGGAACTAATGCTGTTAATTATCAGCGCCAATGTGCGAATTTTAGCAAATTATCAATGGTCATTTGTAGCACAGGAAATTCGCACTGCTTTATTCGATAAATTTAGCTTTGAAAATCAGGAACTAGGAGAAAATGTTGTCCTCAGTGGAGTTATCAGCACGATTCAACAAGTACCTGGCGTAGACTACGTGGATGTAGATATTTTAGATAGCGTTTCCGAAACTGAAGCCCAAAGTCCAGGCATTTTAAATACTAAACTTCAAGAATTGGCAAAAGTAGGCAGCACTGGTGGAAATGGACAACCAAAACAATGGATTCCTGTAAACTTGGCTGTTTTTGATTCAACAATAAATCAACTTTTCCCGGCTCAATTAGCTATTCTCAACCCGAAAGTACCAGATACACTAATTCTGAAGGAGTTGAAATCATGAGCAATTCCCCAGACCGTCTTTATGAACTGTTGCCAGCCGTTTACCGCATACGTGATGCAGAACTTGGCTATCCCCTACGGGATTTATTACGTGTCATTGCTGAACAAGTAGATATTGTTGAAGCAGATATTACTCAACTCTATGAGAACTGGTTTATTGAAACTTGCCAAGATTGGGTAGTACCATACATTGGTGATTTAATTGGTTATCAAAGCGTTCATAGTTCTGGTACAAAACAGCAAGATAACAAGATTTTAAATCCTCGTCGGGAAGTAGCAAATACTATTCGCTATCGACGGCGCAAGGGAACGCTAGCTTTGTTGGAATTGCTGGCTGATAAAATAGCTGGCTGGCCGATACGAGTTGTAGAATTTGATCGGCTAGTTAGCAAAACACAGCATATCAATCACCTGCGTTCGTCAACCTCAACAACATTAAATCTGCGCCAGGTGGATGGAATCACAAAATTAAATAGCCCATTCGATGAATTAGCTCATACAGTAGATATCCACCATATTTCTTCACAAGAGCAACCTGGAAAGTATAATACTCCAAATATTGGTATTTTTGTTTGGCGATTAAAAGCTTATTCTATGACTGTCACACCAGCTTTCTGTTTGGAAGAAGTTAGCTCTAACTGCTACACATTTAGTATTACGGGTAACGACACTCCGCTTTACACTCGTCCCCAATTAGCAAAAGATGCAACCCAAATTGATTGCGAATTAAATTTACCTATTCCCATTCAACGGCAAGTTTTGCAATCTCACAAAAGCGATTATTTTGATTCAAACCCAAATCCAGAAGAATTTACCAAAAGTTTGCAAGTCTGGAAAGGTGTTGGCTCAAAACTGCATCTAATCTCTCCAGAGCAAATTATTATTGCCGATCTGGGCGATTGGAATTATCAACTAGAGCAAGACTATATAGCAGTTGATCCAGAATTAGGCCGAATGATTTTTCCGATCCGCCAGTTACCAAAAAATGGTGTTTGGGTTTCTTATCATTATGGTTTCAGTGCTGATATTGGTGGTGGCGAATATGACCGAACTTTGTTAGATTCTACAGCACATTTCTTACTTGATGTTGGTGATATTCAAGAGCCAGCAATTTTTAGCTTACAACAAGATGCTTCTGCATTATCCGATTTTTTGCGATCGCAATTTTCCAGTGATACCCAAAGGCTTTTGGATGCCTACACCAGTCCTCCTCCCGAACCAGCTTTAATTGCAGCTTTGCTTTCAGAGCTAAATCAACTACTTTTAGGTAAAAGCCTTTATGATGAACAACGTTTTGCATCTATCACCTTGAGTGCCAAAACTAAACGTTTGGTTCAGCAAAATCTCCAAGGTAAAGAACTGATTCGCTGTAATCGTTTGCTATTAGAAGAAGCTTTTCCATCTCAAATCAGAAAGCATTATGCTCATTACAGCGTCAGTCAAACTTCACGAGGGTATTATCAAACTATTACTGAAGCAATCTCACAGTGGCAACGAGACAAACCCCATAATGCTGTAATTGAAATTATTGATAGTGGCGTTTATGTAGAACGAATTAATATTGAACTGGAACAAAACCAAAGTCTGCAATTACGTGCAGCTAACCACAAGCGTCCGGTAATACGCATTCTAGATTGGAGAACTTCTTTGGGTGACGCTTTAAATGTCACAGTAGAGTCAGGAAGTTGCTTTGTTCTGGATGGTTTATTGATTACTGGTCGGGGAGTGCATATAGAAGGTAATCCGACTCAATTTGCAGATTATTCTACCTCTATTGTACAAAAACCATCTGCGATTATTATCCGCCATTCTACATTAGTGCCGGGCTGGTCATTACATTGTGACTGCGAACCCCGACGTTCTAGCGAGCCAAGTTTGGAGTTATTTAATATCAATGCGTGCGTAACGATCGCACACAGTATTATTGGCTCCATTCAGGTTAACCAAGATGAGCTAGAGACTGACCCTTTACCTATAAATATTAGTGATAGCATTATAGATGCTATCAATATAGAAGGTGAAGCGATCGGTGCAGTAGGTTATTCTATAGCCCATGTGCGTTTGACTATTGCACGTTGCACAGTCATTGGCCAGATGCAAATACATGCAATTGATTTGGCAGAAAACAGTATTTTTAACGGCATTATATTCGTTGCTCGTCGTCAACAAGGTTGTATCCGTTTCTGCTACGTGATGCCCAACTCACGCACACCACGTCGGTATAATTGTCAACCTGATTTAGTGGAGCAAAAGATTAGACAAGAAACTGAACTAGAGACAGAACAGTTAGATACAAACCTGCTTGTCATCAGACATCACTTACGACCTCAATTCAACAGTATACGTTATGGCACACCTACTTATTGTCAGTTAGCGTCAACCTGTGCTGAAGAAATCAAACGTGGCGCTGATGATGAATCAGAAATGGGTGCTTTTCACAATCTATATCAGCCTCAAAAAGAGGCTAACCTACGCATCCGTTTAGATGAATATACACCCGCTAATACTGAAATTGGCATTATTTACGCTAGCTAAAGAGGATTTTATGCAAGGAGAATTTAGAGGCGATTTTACTCGTGATACCTACGACAAAAGCAAGCACTTCCTTCGAGTATTGATGCAACAAGGTAGAGTGCAATTAGATGCAGACTTCAACGAACAGACATCAATTTTACTAAATCGCCTGCAAACTTTGGCCAAAGATATATTTGGACTACAAGGTGGACCAGAGCAGAATTGTGGTTTTGAATTTATCGCCACTGAGGAGCAAATTAATAATATTGATAACCTGAATGATGAAGAAAAACATGAATTAAAAAAACGGCTCCAATGCCAAAGCTATTTAATTAGCAAAGGCAATTATTATGTAGATGGTATACTTTGTGAAAATGAGGAATTTGTATCTTATCTTCAGCAGCCAGATTTTACGCCGGAAGTTATAGATCCTTGTAAAGTTCAATTAAATGGAGCAACATATCTTGCTTATCTTGATGTTTGGGAACGACATATAACTCCGATTGAAGATCGTGACGACTTCAAAATTAATATTCGTGAAGTTGCTTTAGGGGGAGCAGATACAGCAATTCGCTCTAAGTTAGTTTGGCAAGTCAAGCTCAAACAATTAAAAGATAATCAAGATATTGAAACGGTTGCCAAGCAAGTTAGTAAGGATCGTGATTATTTTCAGAGTGTGCTAGGTCAAGAATTATTGAAGCCTGGAAAAGGCGAAATTATTGCCAGAATTACAAAGCCTAGTTCTACAGGAATAAACGATCCATGTGTTATTCCGTTTAATTCCAAATTTCGTGGTGCTGAAAACCATCTTTATCGGGCGGAAATTTTTAGAGTTTCTACTGTTAAAAACACTAATCAACTATCATTTGTTTGGTCACGCGAAAATAGCTCAATTGTTTTTCCTATTGTGACATCTACTGAGAAAAATTCCTCAGTACTTGTATTCAAGCTAGAACATTTAGGAAAAGACAAAAATTCTAGTTTATCAGCAGGTGATTGGGTTGAAATCATCAATGATGATTATATACTTGGAGATAGCGATCGCCAATTACTAAAAGTTGAGCAAGTGGATCGCATTGAGAATCAAGTAATTCTCTCAGGAGATAGCAAGAGCAACACATTGCTTCCAGAAAAGCACCCTCTATTACGCCGTTGGGACTCTAAAGAAGTCGAAGTAAATTTATCTGAAGGGAGTAATAAATGGTTTCCCCTTGAAGATGGAATTGAGATTCAATTTCAAGCAGATACTCAGAATAACTTTTATCAAGTAGGTGATTATTGGTTAATTCCTGTCCGAACAGCTACTGGCAATGTAGAATGGCCCAAACAAAAAAACAAAGAAGGAAAATTAGAGCCTCAACCTCAACCACCGCATGGTATAGCTCATTATTATGCACCTCTAGCGGTAATTTTAGGTAATCCTGATAAAGTAATAGTTCATGATTGCCGAAGAAAGATTAGTAGTAAAGATTCTACGACAGTACCTGTTAGTATAAAAGCTAATTCTACAGCGCCAGTTGATACTAAGGAAAATCCTACACAAACAATTAAAGAATTCAACTGCATAATCAATGCTAGCTGGCATCACGACCAAGTTTTTGAAGCTAGCCTTGGAAAAGAAGAGGAAAATTCTAGCAATATACCAGACGATCAATTATTTAATTTAAAATCCCAGCCTTTGAAAGATTTATTTACTAAACTAGGTCTAGTAATTCAGTTTCAAAAACCAGTCCGCATTGATAGTTTACACAAGAGTAGTGTTTCTGTTTTAGCTCATACGGATAATGTATTTAGAGGGGAAGTATTTTATATATTGCCAATGAAGGTTGAACCAGTTCAAGTTAAAAAATCTGAACCAAAGTCTATCCGTTGGGCAATTGGCACTGATGTGTTAGATCGTAATGTCAATCTAATTACAGAAGTTGAATCTTTAAAAAATGGAAATAATGGTTATGCTCAAGCTGTTCGATTAATTACACCTGATGATTGGTCACAAAAAACTGTTTTTAATCAGAGTAATATCTACCAGTTTACTGTCCTATTACATGGTGATTGGATTATGAATGAAGAACCATTGTTTGATTTTGAAAATTTGAATTTGCAAGGAGATTTAAACAAAGGTAGTATTTCTGATGATTTGCGTCAGCAGTTTCAATCAAAGGGAATTTCACTTTCTCCAAATATTAGTTTGGTAACGGAAAAGGAAAATTTAAAATGGCGCTTAGTCGATGGGGGTCAAGTTTACATCCTTAAGACAGATAGCAATAAATTAACAGTTAGTAATATTCAGGCGTTGGATGCCAACAATATCTGGCCTGGTGTTCCTGAACGGTTTAGCGGAAATGGCTCTGAAGGAGGTGACTGGGTAAGTATTATTCATATTAAAACTTGACAATGGAACAGGATATGCAGGCATAGTGTTTAGAAATTCTGACAACAATGATTGTTTCGTCAGTTAAAAATCCTCGGCAATCTCCAACAAAAAGCCGCGCCCCGTGTTCTGTACTTGCACCAGTTCTTTATCCAGCAGTGTTTGAATGACTGAATCGGAGAATTGGAATTGCAAACGGTGCAGAGGAACACAACCACCACAAAGCCGAATCGAACGCAGCAAATGATTTGCTCTACGGTCAAAGCTGTTGTCAACCGTCTTATACATTTGTGAAACCTCCAGTTACTATGGCTAACTGTTGCTTGAGAATATTTATTTGTTGTTGATAAAGCTCAATCTCTGCTGTGATTTATGAGAATAATTCCTGTGGAGAGAGCGGCTGAATTTGATTCTCTTGCAAGTACGATAAGCTGCGTAACAGCTTAATCGGCGATCGCACTAATCCAAGAATCCTTGCAGCGTTTGTCGCTTACTTCGACTGTGCAGGCGATTTCGCTGTAGATTTGCTTGAGTCTGGCAATGGATTTCAGTTGCAGCTGTTGATGGCTGTAGATTTGGTATGTCATGATTGATTAAGTTCCTGTTGGGACAGAAAGCGATCGCTTGCACTTGGACGTATGGTTGCGAAATTCTTCGACAAGAGCAAACAATAGTCTTATGATTATGTAATCAGCTTGATGATTGGCAAATCGAAGCGGGGTCTAAAACCCTGGGGGTTCTGCCAAAATCGCCAGAACCTAGACAAATAAATAATAATTACAGCGTTTCAAGAATTGGGAAAGTTGCAAATTACTTGCAATAATAGCGGTTGAAAATGAACCTTTTTTTCGATCCGCCAAAAACCTTCCCAGGAACCATACTCCATAAGAGTTTCGGATGGAGCGGTTTCCGATAACCAAATCCCCTCACGGAGACTGAAACATGCTTATGGTAAATGCTAGTAATGGTTTCGTTTGGGGTTTCCGATAACCAAATCCCCTCACGGGGACTGAAACATAATCTTAAGAGCGATCGCTAAGGTAGCTCTTTTTTTCGTTTCCGATAACCAAATCCCCTCACGGGGACTGAAACAATTTGAAAATGTCGCAATTCTTGAAAGCGATCGCATAGTTTCCGATAACCAAATCCCCTCACGGGGACTGAAACATTGCCTGCGATCGCTCGATATGTACAAATCTATTAAAGTTTGGCAGATAAAACCGTAAGGCTGAGGCTGATGCTAAAGTCAAAAAGCTGGGTTTTTGGAATCAATTTCAACCAGTAATGTCTTAAGATTTCGGACGCAGCAAAAAACTAACTCAAGGAACAACCACGCGGACAGCAGGTGCAATAATGCAATAGGGCTTACCCAGATATTTGCATTCTACCAAATTTGGTTGATTTGAATTGTCCTGATATTCCTTACCGCAGATTTAGAGTTAATCCACCAGAACCGCACGGATTTGATAGGGATGGTGTGGGTTGCGAACGGTAATTATTATATTAGAGGTTAAAATGCTGATAGCAAAGCCAAATTTGCATTACTCAAACTCATATTTATCTTAATTTTTCAATGGCTGTAACCAATAAATTCAAGTATGCTGAATTTATCAGGCTACTAGCGCAGACTCCACAGGAGATAGCTTTGTTCAATATCAACTTTTCTTTTTGTATCTGGTTAAAACAACGTTATACAGTCATTGGAGTTTTATTGCTTGCTATGTCTATTACAGCTTGCAATAACTCTGCCACATCACAACTAGCATCTGCCAATCGCCCAACGTCGGCAAATATTTCGGACAGGTCTAATCCATCTTCTCTACCTGCCTCTGGCACACAAAATCCTGTAAATAACCAGTCCCCAGAACAACAAGCAGTCCAACTCATTCATGATTATTACGATGCCATCGCTCGCCAAGACTATAAACAAGCTTACTTGGCTTGGGATGGAGATGGTACTGCCAGTAAGCAATCATTTGAGGAATTTCAGCAGGGTTTTGCTAACACCGTATCCATTGTTGAAGAAGTCGGAAAACCGGGTTCTTTAGAAGGGGCAGCAGGCTCGCTATATATTGAAATTCCCGTTACTGTTACGAGTGTTACTAGCAATGGAACTCCACAGCGTTTTCGTGGTAGCTATAAGCTGCGACGAGTCAATAAAGTTCCTGGCTCAACTCCAAAGCAACGTAGATGGCATATCTACTCGGCCAATATTTCTCTTGAGCAGTAATTGGTTCTAGAAAAATCCTGAATCATCCTGAATGCTCTGTTACTTCCTTTTAAACTCGCCTCCTCAATCAATTCTCTCTCTTTATTGCCAAAAGTTCTGCTGATGTGGGCTATTGGAGTGATGAGTGGTATGTTGTTTATTCAAATTAATCAGGATAATATACCTCGATTAAGAACAGGAAACTTAAAATGAGAATTTTTGTTCCAGGCCGTCTTTGTTTGTTCGGAGAACACACTGACTGGGCAGGAGAATATCGCAGTGTTAATCCTCTGCTAGCAAAGGGCTATACCTTAATTGTTGGTACTAATCAAGGAATTTATGCCTCGGTCAAACCTAATTCTACTGAATTAATTATTCGTACTTCTCTCAATGATGGCAAGAGTTATGAACCGTTGAGATTACCTATGGAATCTAATACCCTGAAATGCATAGCGGCAAAGGGTGGTTTTTTTAGTTATGCTGCTGGTACAGCTTATCAATTTCTGACTCACTATGGTGTCGGTGGGCTTGAGGTTAATAATTATCTAACCGACTTACCCATCCAAAAGGGATTATCTTCGAGTGCTGCCTTTTGCGTTCTCATTGCTCGGTCTTTTAATCGTCTCTATGACTTGAAGATGACAATTCGTTCAGAAATGGAGTTTGCCTATCTGGGAGAAAGAACCACTCCTAGCCTTTGTGGTCGTATGGATCAGGCTTGTGCTTATGGAAATCGCCCAATATTGATGATATTTGATGGCGAAAAAATCGACCTACTCGAATTGAAAGTGAGTGAGGATTTGTTTTTTGTGATTGTCGATCTCGGCGGGAGCAAAAACACACAAGAAATACTAATACGATTGAATCAGTGTTATCCTTTGGCTACTAATTCAATAGAGCAAAATGTCCAAAAATATTTTGGTTCTATTAGCTCTGAAATTACCCAGGCAGCAGTTGAAGCAATACAACTTGGAGATGCCCAACTTCTTGGAGCTTTAATGACAAAAACACAAGCGGAATTTGACCGATATGTAGTTCCGGCTTGTCCCGATCAATTAACTGCAAAAAAGCTGCATCTGCTTCTCCATCACGAGCCACTTAAGCCTTATATCTTTGGAGGAAAAGGCGTAGGTTCTCAGGGGGATGGCACTGCACAACTGATAGTTAAAAATCAAGAGAGTCAAAAAAAAGCTATCGAAATTATTAAGCGTGATTTTCCTCAAATGCAAGCGTTACAGTTAACTATCTCAAGCTAGCAACTTCGACGATTGACTTAGCTGAGGACAAAAACCAGTATGGGGATGTTTGTTAAAATACCGCCAATCCGCTAAATTAAACGAGACATACAGCTTATGATTACTCAAATGATCTAACTCTAAGTCTATGTCGGCGTAATAGGAAACCTACTCCAATTGAGCCGATACTAAAGATCGCCGCGTTATTCCTCGGTTCTGGAACTGTTTGAAATGTTTGAAACGAACCTGAGATTAGAGGTAGACCTCTTACAGGAGAAGTTATATCTGGGTTGAGTGTAAGATTCTCTGACAAGATCAGTGTGCCAATTGCACCGTCGAATGTACCTAAGCCGCCAGTAATACTTATAGTATTAGAAACCGTGCCCACAAAATTTTGAAAGTCAAGGGTAGCAGTACCCCTGGTGGTTCCAAATAGCTTATCTTCTCCTTGACCAAAAATTGTAATATTACCAAGCGGTAAGTCGTCTAACCCAAACGTTGCTGGATCTGGCTCAATTGTAATCACACCTGTATTATTGTCGAGATTGCCATAACTGATATTTACAAGTCTAGTTAGACCGTATGGCGGATTAGCACTTTCACCTATATTGGTTATTTTTAAAATGTTTCCTGCAATCGGTTCAAGAGTAGTTTCTGAATTGTAGATAGCTGAAAATGGATATTGTATCTGCGCCATTACTTTTTTTGTACCTAGTCCAAAACTCAAAAGCGCGGCAGCTACCGGAGTGAACCATACAGCCCGTAATCTAAGCATAATTAATTTGATTTTGATATTAGGTAGTGTTTACCTTCACTAAAGACAAACTACCGTAAATTTATCAAAAAATAAACTATCTAATTAACTGTTATTTAGTGGATTTTATCAAAGTTGCAAAAGGTATAGTTTTGTACTTGAGTATGCCCAAAATGCCATCTAACTACACTATTAGTCTGCCCCGCCAAAATTGATTGCTGGGTTCGGACTGGGTAAGGAGGTAAAATGTAGCGTAATATTTCTCCTATGATGGATAAATAATGCCAAGTATTTGACTACAATTTACTCACTGGTGGCTACTTATCAGCTAATCATACGAAAAAAGTTGAACATTGTTACAATCTCTACATTTACGCGCCCGTAGCTTTTCGCCTTCCCCCCACGCAGCCCCATCAGCACGGAAATACACCCACTGACTTACTGATTCTCCAACGGTACGACCCCAAACAAAATTTTGTGAACCGCAGATAGGGCATGGTGTCTCTTGTGGAGTAACGTTATCGTGATTCGGTTGGTTATTCATGAGTTTCTACTGATAAATTCTAAGTACTCTCTTCAAAGGATATTGCGCCAGAGTGCGATCGCTTGTTTATTGACTTACCGATGCTCCCCAACGGGCTGATAATTTTATTTAAAGTGGTCAGTTTCACCACTGCGTATTAAAAACAACTAAGTACTAAAAGAAGAATCAACTCTAAGCTGTACCTGTTCAGTATTGCTGTTATCTCTCTATCGGCTAATACCCTAATTTCTCAATCAAAGCTACACTACCATCGGAAAATGTCAAGATTTTGGGATAGCAGCAGATGATTGATCTCTACACCTTCACCACGCCCAATGGACGCAAAGCTTCCGTCATGCTGGAAGAAGTCGAATTGCCCTACAATGTCCACAAAATTGACATTACTACTCAACAGCAATTTACACCTGAATACATCGCCATCAATCCCAATAGTAAAATTCCGGCCATTGTTGACCAAGAAACTGGGATTAAAGTCTTTGAATCGGGTGCAATTCTAATTTACCTAGCCGAAAAAACAGGTAAACTCTTACCCACTGAACAAAAAAGCCGTTTTCAAGTCCTAGAGTGGCTGATGTTCCAAATGGGAGGAGTCGGGCCAATGTTTGGGCAACTTAACCACTTTAAACGCTTTGCACCCGAAAAATTTCCCTATGCCATCGAGCGTTATGAAAAGGAAACTTTACGTATTTATGGTGTCTTAGATAAACAACTGCAAGACAATGAATTTATTTGTGGTGACTATTCTATTGCTGATATTGCTACTTATCCGTGGGTAGCAATTTATGAATTTCAGGGTTTAACACTCGACAACCACCCAAATCTCAAACGCTGGGTAGACATGGTGCAGCAACGTCCAGCTGTGCAACGCGGAATGCAAGTTCCTTAAATGCAGGAGGAAGGATGAGTCAACAATGGGGATGATCCAAACTCCATCCCAGCAACAGTAAAATCATTCGCTCGGAAGTAACCGCAAAGCAATCCCAAGTATTACTGGATTACGCACGGCATCCGTGGCTTTGACCAGATACACTAGGGACTAATAAGAGATGCTTGCTGGCGATGGAGTACTATAAACATTTAGTCTCAATGCCTCTCTAAATTGGACTGGTTCCATATTCCAGTTTGGATGCCTTTGCTATGTTCCGAGCCTGTTCAAAAGCCAACTGATTTGGACACTCCACACTAGAGTCACGCGTTCTGGCCAAACCATTCTTGAGCAGTTCTTCCTGAAAACTAATCTCAGCCTCACCCTGTCCATGAGCCATAACTTCTGCAACGGTGCGCCCATCGTTGTCTTTTTCCACTGGAACGATCATCAGTTGGTTATCAGCAGCAACGACTAGCTTGAGCAATTTCTGTTTTGCCTCATTAGCCAATGGTTGTTCTGGAGATTTACCCTGTTTTACTTCTGGGGCATCAATTCCACAAAGCTCGACTGACATTTGGCTTCCATCGGTTTGACGAACTGTGATGCTGTCCCCATCTGCTACTTGGATAGCTATCCATTTTTCAGTAAGCGCAATCGATGGCTGGTTAGTTCTTTGGAAAATCAAGATAGCGGCGATCGCCGCTCCGGCGATCGCAGTTAAAATTATGCTAGTTCTCGACGATGGCTTCATATTACTAGGTCTGTTATTGCAATACAAGAAACCACAATTCTTTTCCGCATTAAACATTTACTACACCTCGTACCCAAAAGCCTTACAAATAATAGACTTGCTCTTATCAAGCGTGTCATTTAGATATGAACTTTAATGCTTAACTGACAAAATTAGCTGTGTTTCCCTGGACTAATCTATACTCTGATTAACCTATCATTGAAATCCTTATGAGCTGCGAACATTTAGATAATCTGACTACGGAAACTCTGATTTCTAAAGCAAACTACCCAGTCTTTCGTTGTGAAGAGTGTATCCTAATAAACAGTCGCTGGGTGCATCTCCGTATTTGTCAAAGTTGCGGAAAAATGTTGTGCTGTGATTCTTCTGTTCATCAACATGCCCGACGGCATTACGAGGAAACTGGACATTCAGTAATTAGCTCGGCTGAGTTAGGAGAACAGTGGTTATGGTGTTTTTTGGATGAGCAGGCAAAAAACTATTAAAGTGAGGTAAACGCGCTTCACCGCCCTAAGAGCGCGATTGCTATCTTCCCAACGCCTCAGCCAATTGCCCTTTCAGGGAGACAGCTTTAACTTGTCGCCCAAAACCAGTGTCATCTGAAATTTTATGCGAAGAATTATTATTGGGGTTATGGGTAGGGGAGAAAATGCGACAGCAAATGATTTACAAAATGCTTATCTACTAGGTCAACTTATTGCCAAACAAGGATGGGTTTTACTCACTGGTGGTAGAAATATAGGGGTAATGGATGCAGTAAGTAAAGGTGCAAAATCTGCTGATGGTTTAACTATTGGTATCCTTCCAGGTGAAAATCAGGATGGTATATCCTCTTGGGTGGATATTGCTATTTTCACCGATATGGGCAATTCTAGAAACAATATTAATGTTCTTACCAGTGATGTGGTAATCGCTTGTGGTATGGGTGCAGGAACCGCTTCAGAAGTTGCTTTAGCTTTGAAAGCAAATAAGCAAGTAATTTTGTTGAATAACGATCGAGAAAGTAAACGTTTCTTTAAAAAACTGTCGCCAGAAAATGTTTATATTGTGGAGAGTGTGGAGCAGGCGATCGCTACTGCCAAAAGAATTTTATACTAACCCTCTTCTATCACTCTTACGAGAGAATAATCTAGAATCCCTATGACATAAGGCTTTTAACAAAAAAGCTTTATTTGGGTCATTCTATTAGAAAATAAACGCTCAAATGCTCGTTATACATACAGTTGAAAATTCGGCTCTGATTTTTATTTTCTCAGAGTGACAAAACAGGGTTATGCTGTACGTAAACGTTGAATGTCCTGAATTGGCGGCGCACCAAACATTCGAGAATATTCACGGCTGAACTGTGAGGGACTTTCATATCCTACTTGGTGAGCAGCAGCAATTGCATCAAAATCTTCAGTTAGCATTAGGCGACGTGCTTCCAATAGTCTTAGCTGCTTTTGATATTGCAGCGGACTCATCGAGGTCACTTGCTTAAAATGCTGGTGAAACGACGAAGCAGACATCTTGACCCGGTTTGCTAAATCCTCGATCCGCAGCGATTGGTTAAACTCAGCCTCGATCAGTTGGATGGCTGAGGCAATGCGATGCATACTGCTGCCGGATGTGGCAATTTGGCGCACGGCTTTACTTTGTTCGCCGACAAGCAGACGGTAATAGAGTTCACGCAGCATCATTGGTGCTAGTATCGGGATGTGTTGCGGTGTTTCTAAGAGCTTGACTAGGCGAAGGACACACTCGATCAACGTAGCATCGGCGTTGCTAACCCATAGACCTCGGACAGAGTTCTCTTGCTTGGCTGAACTAAAACCCATCTGGGCAACCAAATCACACAGTTGCACTAAGTCTAAGCTCAACTTCAGCATTAAACAGGGCTTGTCAGGTGTTGCCTCAACTACACATCCACTGATCGGTAGAGCAACCGAAAGGACTTGATATTGCCCTGCGTGGTATGGATATGTTTCCTCACCCAGCAACATTTCTTTCTTGCCTTGAACGATGAGGGTGAAGCGGGGTTCATCAACACTGTAGGTTGTCGAAGACATCGCATCGGAGCGCCCAAAGCTCAATTGATCGATCGCAGTTGAATGCAAACCATTACCCTCGGTGTGCCTGATTACCAAGGTCGCGAGTTCTTGGTACTGATTCGCAATCACGTCAGAATTAGAGATTTTAATCATGCTATGGACTCGATCGCTCAATGCCTTACTCTTGACAATTATAGAACCACTTAAAACGATTGCTTTGGAGAATTAGGCAATCATCAGCGAGGTTTGTGTATTTCAAGAAAAGCTTTTCAAACTTATGCTGAACTCGTAGCGATCAAAGAAGCGTTCGATTCGGAGAACCTAAGAAATGCAAACCACTTCCCAACCGATGAAAGCAATGGCTGTTGACGAGTTTGGCGGATCTGATAAGCTGACTTTGCACACCTTACCCGTACCTACGGTAGATGCGGGCGAAGTTTTGATTCGCGTTGAGGTCGCCGGATTGGGTGTCTGGGACGTGATGGAGCGTGAAGGTGAACTGGTGTATAACGAAGTTCACTTTCCGCGTGTGTTGGGCGGCGAATGTGCAGGCACGATCGCTGCTGTCGGCGATGGGGTCGAGCGTTTCGCCGTTGGCGATCGCGTTTATGCCCAAAGTTTTATGAACGACAAGGGTGGTAGCTATGCAGAATACGTCGTCGTATCTGAAAAAACGGTCGCGCCGATGCCCGATGGTCTTGATATGCTAATGGCAGGCGGATTGCCCATTGCTGGTTTGACGGCGTTAAGTAATTTGAAGGCGCTCTTGACGGGCAACGGAACCAAATTGATCCTGTGGGGCGCGAGCGGTGGCGTCGGTCACGTCGCGCTGCAACTCGCCAAGCGGATGGGCGCGAGCGTTTTTGCCATTGCATCGGGCGCAGACGGCGTGGAGTTGGTCAAGCAGTTGGGTGCTGATGAAGCGGTGGACGGACACGGCGACGACGTTGGGCAACGCGCCCGCGCGTTTGCGCCCGATGGCTTCGATGCCGCGTTGGTGCTAGTGGGCAGTGACAACGTTCAATCTACACTGAGTTTGGTGCGTCAGGGCGGAATCATTGCTTTTCCTAACGGCATAATGCCCGAACCCAAAGCGCCCGACGGTGTGGAACTCAAGAAGGCAAATGCTGACCCGATGTTGTTCGATCAACTCAACCGATTGATCGGCATCGACCAGTTTCAAGTTCACATCGCGCAGACGTTTCCCCTCGAAGCGGCGGCGCAGGCGCAATCAGCGATGAAACAGCATTATCTGGGCAAGATCGTGTTGCGTGTGAGCGACGAATAAGAGTGCGAGCATGACTGAACCAGCATCTTCGTGAGTGCTGAAAATGCAGCCTGAAATAATCCTCCTTTTGACATCGAATAGGCTTCACTCTTTTTACTAAAACTAATTAGCACTCGAAGGAAATAGCAATATGATTCAGCAAACCAATCTAGGGGGCAGCTTCACGCTGCCAAACACGTCGATCGCTCTCAATCGTCTGGGTTACGGTGCAATGCAACTCGCGGGGCCAGGAGTGTTTGGGCCACCCCGTGACGTGGATGCCGCCATTGCGGTTCTCCGTGAGGCGATCGCCCTCGGTGTCAATCACATTGATACTAGCGATTTTTATGGTCCGCACATCACCAATCAAATTATTCGTCAGGCGCTTCACCCCTATCCTGAGAATTTGGTGATTGTCACTAAGGTAGGGGCGCGTCGTCCGGCGGATAAGTCATGGCAACCTGCCTTCTCGCGGCAAGAGCTGATCGCCGCCGTTCACGATAACCTGCAAAATCTTGATCTTGAGGCGCTAGATATCGTCAATCTCAGAGTTGGAGGTACTCAAGCACCGTCCGAAGGCTCGATCGCAGAACCACTCACCACCCTAGTTGACTTGAAGCGTCAGGGACTCATCCGCCATCTCGGACTGAGCAACATTACTCCCCGACAGTTCGAGGAAGCTCAGGCGATGACTGAGATTGTGTGTGTCCAGAACCAGTACAACTTAGCGCATCGCGAAGATGATGCCTTGATCGACGACCTTGCACAGCGCGGTGTGGCGTATGTACCGTTCTTTCCGCTCGGTGGATTCACGCCGTTGCAATCGTCCAAGCTCGATGCCGCTGCAAGCTCTCTTCAGGCGACACCAATGCAGGTCGCGCTAGCATGGCTGCTTCAGCGAGCGCCTAACATCCTGCTGATTCCCGGAACGTCATCGGTTGAGCATCTGCGCGAGAATCTCAAAGCCGCAGATTTGCAACTTCCGTCTCAAACAGTCAACGATCTTAACTCGATCGCTGTACCTAACGAATGAGCCAATCACTATCCTAGCTACCAGAGTGCCTGCATTTTCCCCTGGAAAACAGTTTCGGGAGAAAGTAGCACCTTAACCAATACAGATGTATTGACTTTACTAGTAGTCTGCCAAGGAAACTTTGCATGGTGGTTAGCAGAGGGGCAGAGGGGCAGAGGGGAAAGAACTTGGTATTTGCCTCTCCTCTGCTCCCCTGCTCCCCTTCTCCTCTGCCGACCTCCACCCAGCAATTTTGGGTTGGCGAACTACTAGTATTGATCCAATCACTGTTGATTGATTGCATTGTCTACATCAGCTAATGTTTCATACTGTTTACAAGGCAACCATTTCAAGGCTCGCAGGACTTTCTCATCAACACCTTTTTCCTCAGCATACTTAACCAAGTCTTTTTTGCTGAGTGGATAGTTAACTGCAATCAAGTTTTTCTTTAATTGTACTGGACTGATTTTAGTAATGAATATTTCATCAATTAAGTTGGCTACATCAGCCAGTGTTTCATATTGTTTTGAAGGCAATTTCTTCAAGATTCGCAGGATTTTCTCGTCAATACCTTTTTCTTCAGCATACTTAACCAAGTTTTTCTTGCTAAGGGGATAGTTAACTTGGTTCAAATTTTTTTGTAGCTGTACTGGATTCAGTTTAGCCATAATAAATCTCTTTATGGTCTTGACGCTGTGGATTCAGTGAAGAAGGTGAAAAAAATCAGTAAAAGTCAACTTGCACAACTATGCAGAGTAGTAGGTTGAAGAAAATGTAGCCCATACACACCTTATTCTGTATTTTAGATATTTGCAATCAGTTATATTAATCTTTCTTCGATTTTTCCGGTTTAGTATGCCATTAATTCCACTTCTATGAAGAGAAGTGACTAACCTGCATAACTGATGTAGTTATCCTTAAACAATCTTTAACCACTTTAGTTTTTCTTAATTTAATTTTTTCCAAGAAAAGCAACTTCTACATAGTACATTGTTAATTTAAGAGGAGATTAAGTTACTGTTAATTCCACCTCCTCCTTTGATTACCTAAAGTCCTACTGAGGTGGACTATTGGAGTCATGAGTGGGGAGTTGGTGGTCAATCTTGGGTCAAGATTCGTTTTACAAGCTTTTTAGACTGATCCCCACTAAGACAGTTAGGTTAAATTGCAAATCAAATCATATACCTGCCTAATTCCGCGATTTAGGTGTAAATCCAGGTTAAGACTGCGGATTTTGCCTAAGCCCTAACAAATTTCCGTCAATATCCTTGAAAGTGGATAATTGCACTCCATGACCGACATCTGTAATTGGCCCAACTGAGACTCCTTTTTCTGTCAGGCTTTGACGAGCAGTAACTATATCATTGACAATAAAGGTACTAACAGTATTACCTGGTTCAACTGAGTCACTCAAGTTCAATCCGATTGCAAAGCGTGGAATATCAGGAAAACTAAACTGTTTCCAGTTAGGTGTGTCATATTTTTCTTCAGGAACTAACCCAAGCTTGGACTTGTACCACTCGGCACTAGCTTCGAGATTAGTAACGTCTAGTTTAGTGACAAAACTATATTCACCAAAAGTGTTTTTCAATGTCATATTCTACTGTGCTAATCCAGAACTTTTGCAATATGGCTATTATAAGCTTTTTAGCGCAATATACTGCAAACTTACCAATTAATAGTAGTTTAGTTTTGCTCGTGTACTTTTACTCTAAAAGCCGCCCTTTTACGTCTAGGCACTCCAGCAAAACTTCAGCCACAGTAAGGTGTTATCCACTACTGAAATATAAACTGTATAACTTCATACAGCTTATTAGATGTCGGAGGTTGCCAGTTGTAGTTCCATCCCTTTCCTCTTTACCCCTTACCCTTTCCCCTACTTCTGCAAGAAGTCTCAAGATTCATATATCTAGTCAGCAACGCCGGGGATAAACTTTATTAGGCGTTATGAAACTCACTTTTGGGCAATGTTTGCAGAGGATTAAGAAATTCTTTCAATTCGTCCCACCGCAACTCCAATGCTTGACGAGCAGATGTTTTGGCGACGATTTCCAGTCTGATTCCGTCTGGATCGTCAAAAAATATTGCGTAATACTCAGGATGATATTCGGGATACCGTTTGGGTTGACTGACTTTGATTCCCGCCGATCTCAAAATAGTTAATGATGCTAAATCCTTGTGATGCAAGATCCGAGTAAGAACAGACAACAAAGCCAGATAAATTTGTACGATGCCCTTAGCCGCAAATCTTGTTAAAGGTGGGTCAGCAACTATCCCGTTTGTTGGTAAAAAACTAAACGCAAATGGGGAACTGACAGATATGAACACATTGCAGTCGCTTAAATTTCTCCTTGATGCCCTTGTGCGAGGAATTATAGAGAACCGAAAATAACAGAAACTTGTACTCTATAAATAGACTGCTGAGGATGCTATTAAAGAAAGTACAATCACATGGCTTCATCTGATAAATTTCTCTACCATCGGAGTGTGCGCCCTCTCGATATGCTCCAAGGTGTATTTACTTCTATCCTGCTACACTCTATTTTTTTAGTGGGGAGCAAATATTGGTACAGAGTTTTGATGCATGAGCCGAAGCAAGAAATTAGCCAAGAGATTCCAATCGAGATAGTTGAAGTTCCTCCTCAGAAAACAGACATAACTCCTCCTTCCTCATTCCGGGCTACCAAAAATTCTCTTGCCGGTGGTAAAGCTTTACCAGAAAGACCTGTTTTGGGGGTGAAGTCAGGGAATCTGGCAGGACAGAAAGCCGATAACGAGCGTTCTTTTGACTTAACAGCCTCATCTCCTCTCAAGGTATTCCAGACAGGACGGCAGCAGAAGAAAACGGAATTACCAAATCGATCTGGTCAACAACCGCAACTCAAATCTCCAAAAACGGCATCAGCATCTGCAAGCGAGACACAAGTACCTAACTCTCAAAAAATTGCAGTAGCACCAATGACCACACCACTACCAGCTCCATTTTTGAAAACAGCACCCAACCCAAAGCAAATACCTTCAGTACCTGCAACCACAGCGCAAGTACCTAATTCTAAGAAAATTGCAGTAGCACCAGTGACTAGACCACAGCCAGTTCCGCTTTTGAAAACAGCGCCTTTGACAACACCTTTAGTACTCAACCCAAAACAAATACCTTCAGCACCTTCAACCACGGCACAAGTACCTAATTCTAAGAAAATTGCAGTAGCACCAGTGACTAGCCCACAGCCAGCCCAATTGGGAAAAACAGCACTTGAAAGAGCTACGACACTACCAGTACCCAGGAGTCCGAAGAAGTTAAGGCAGTCGAGAGTTGGATTCAGTGGGCAAACACCGATTCAAGCTCAGTCATCTCTAAAAACAGGTGCAGCAAGTTTGTTGGGTGGTACTGTGGGTGTATCTAGTCAGAATTATCGCGGCGATCAACTGGCATCTGTGCCTAATTCCAACCGCGATCGCATTGGGACTTCTGGTGTTGATGCTAGCAGTCAAGATTTAGACCTCACCTCTTACTTAAATAAACTAAAGCAACGCGTTCAACAGCAGTGGCTACCAGGAATGAGCCAGTCTAATCGGCGAACGGTGCTTAACTTTACTATTAACCGTTCAGGTCAAGTTAGCAATCTCAATATTGTACAAACCTCTGGATTTAATGTAACTGATGAAGTAGCACTCAATGCTATACAGCGAGCTGCACCTTTTGCGCCTTTGCCCACAGGATATACCAAGAATTACATTGATATCGAATTTACATTTAGTATCAACGTTTATGGCGAGCTAAATTTATCAAGGGATGGTGGCTAACAACAGGCAAACAGAGTTTTCGCTGGCAGGCAGAACGAGTAGTATATCTGTACCTCTGGATCGCTAAATAAATATTAATAATCAATACCTTTGTCCAAATAAGAGCCTACAAAAATTTTGGCAAAAATGGCAAAATCACTCATGGATAATGTTATTATTAATTATTTATTTGAGTTTTAAAGACATAATAATTAACTTGATTTCGGGAAATTGCTAATTTAAGAATCTAATTAAAAATTATTGACGCCGATCTAGCAAAACATCAAAATGTTTAACCTTCGTTTCGGGTTCAATCAGATACTGGTTATCTTTGAGCAGAGGGTGTACTTGTTCTATATCATTGCCAGCAAAGGCACGAATAGCATCGCGTGACTGCCAATAAGAGATGACAGTAAACTTTGTAATTGTGCCATTAGTACGACGAAATACTTGCGCTCCTAGATTAACAGGAATTGATTGAATTTTTTTGATTCCAAGTTTTATACAGTTGATGCTCAAAATGGAACAGGCGGCAAAGGCTAGTCGATTTATTTTGTGCTGATTGGCTCAGTTTGTCAATGTTGCAAAATGTTAAAAAGAAATATATAAAAAATAAATAATTACGTGAAAGCTGGGGTTAAAAGTAGGTTTTCTTTACGTTACTTAACGATAACTCAGTAAGATAGACTTATGCCTATAGTCACGACAAAATCATTAGTGAGTGAACAGAAGCCGATTATTTTGTAAAACAACTGTGGAAAACAGCAGAAATAGCTGTGGAAAGTCTGTGGAATCTGCTAGGAAAAGTAGAGCTAATGATAAGAATTGCAAAAAGTTGAGATTTGTAATCTTTGCCGTTGCAGTATAACATCAGCCTCAGTATTGCCCAAGGAGCGAATCATGAGAGGATGGGTAAACGATCCACATTCAGGAGGGGTAAAAATCCCTGAGCAAGTCAAACAGAGAACAAAGCAACGAATATTAGCCTATGCAGAGCAGCATTATGCGGGGAAATACACACGTATTGATGTCCGTTTTAAGGGATATTTCTGTTACATAGATGCTTATAAAGAACCATTTTTACCAGATAGTTATGACCTATCAATGTTTAAAATAACACGCTCAGAATATATAGAGAGAGCCAAGAATATACCAATTCATCTGTGTCGATTACGCTACAAAGGAAATGAAGAGAAATGGACGAAGGCTTTTTACACCTATAGTAATGAAAAATATGAACCTAGCGTATTTAACAATGGTACTTTTTATGGAACACCAGAAGAGGCATTTCAAAGTTCAGCATTGTACTTAGATTAAGTAAATTTTGATAACTGTTAGTTATGAATGTCAGATATACAATATTACTTTCAAGTCCACCTACCACAGAACATTTAGATAGCGTTAAAACGGCAGCATCAAGACTAACAAACAATCAGGTAAGTGTCAAAATGGACTAACTATTTCCGCAAATACTTGGTGTCGGAGAAAACAGCCGGAAATACAGTCGGTACAAAAATCAGCCGCAATCAAGAGATTTGGGAAAGTTTGTATATATCAGCGCAAAGTTATCTCAATCAACACTTGATGCAAATGGTTAACTCCAGTAAGCAAGAATCAGAATCGAAAGTGACACAAGGTAGAAAAGGGCGTTAGTTGTGACGGAATATCGCATACCAGTTCGATTACATACTATTTATTATGTAGTCTAGTTATTAATCTACGCACGACTAAAAAAACAGAGTATGACAATCTTGCAAGTTGTGGATAAAGAGTTTTCAGAAGTTCCCGTCATTGATATTAGTCCATTGGTTTCTCAAACTAGCAACTATTCTGATGTAATTGCAGACCAAATTAGACAAGCTTGCCAAAATTACGGTTTCTTCTATATCGTCGGGCATGGAGTTGATGAACAACTACAAAAGCAGTTGGAACATCTCAGCCAACAGTTTTTCGCGCAAGATGTAGAAACAAAACTGAAGATTCGTATGGCTCTTGGTGGTAAAGCATGGCGGGGATATTTCCCCGTGGGTAATGAGTTGACATCAGGTAGACCGGACTTAAAAGAAGGTATTTACTTCGGTACAGAACTAGAATCAGACCACCCACTTGTGAAAACTGGTGTGCCAATGCACGGTCGAAATCTTTTTCCATCCAATATTCCCCAATTTAGGGAGACAGTGCTGGATTATATAGACTCAATGACCAGACTTGGACACACCCTAATGGCTGGTATAGCTCTAAGTTTGGGGTTAGAAAAGTCCTACTTTTCAGACCGTTATACAAAAAACCCATTGATATTATTTCGGATTTTCAATTACCCTCCTAATTCATCATTATCTGAATCTAAATGGGGCGTTGGCGAACATACAGATTATGGAGTATTAACTATACTAAAACAAGATAATGTCGGTGGATTACAAGTCAAATTAAAGTCTGGTTGGATAGATGCACCTCCTATTCCTGGTTCATTTGTATGCAACATTGGTGATATGCTCGATCGTATGACACGAGGACTGTATCGCTCAACACCCCACCGCGTTCAGAACCGATCGACAAGTAGTCGCTTGTCATTTCCATTCTTTTTTGATCCCAATTTCAACATTGAAGTCAAACCTATTGAACCCAGCGGCATAGTAGTGAATGACGATCGAAGCGATCGCTGGGATAAAGCTAGTGTCCACGAATTTCGCGGGACTTATGGCGATTATCTTCTGAAGAAAGTCTCCAAAGTATTTCCAGAACTGCGCCAAACAGTGTTTTAAAATGCTGTACATGGATAGCACAACGTTGAGCCAATGCTAAGTAAAAGTTACTAACCTCCAAACGGATCGTCAGCAAGTTGAGCAAGCATTACCGCCACCGTTGCTGCACAAAGGACACAGTAAAGATCGCAGACCGGACTTATTGCAGTATCGTCAAATGCTCTCGACCGAATGGCACGCTTAATAAGCGTAAATCCCTGTTATTCCTGGTTTTTGGGTGTGGGGTTGCAGCTTTGGGTGTGGGGAATTAAGAAGATGTTGAACTCGTTGAGGTACCTCGCATTCAATTGTCTTAAACACTACACTCAACACCCAATACCTTACCCTCATTAGGTTTCACATGAGTCTTCGTACCATTCTGCTCTCGACCGTCGACCTAGTTGGGATGCCACTCGTTAGCGCTACTTCGACAACTTCTGAAAAAAATTAATACTAATCAAAATTAACTCCAGTAACGCGATTGAGTTACAGTAGTTTATAGCCTAGCTTTTGCAAAGTAATGTTTGTCGCTGTGCAGTGCTCTGGAAAAATCAATGGTAAAAGATGCATCTGAACTAGAAATTACTACCGACTCATCAGCAGTGGTAGATGCCATCAATAGCTTTGTCGATCAATTATTGGGTGTTGGTAACGATGCCCAAGTGATTCTTAAAGCAGTTGAGGCAGATCCGACTTGTGCGATCGCCAATGCTCAAGTTGCCGCCTTTTATTTATTTGCTGGTGGTTCTGTTGCCTTAACCAAGGCCAAATCTCATCTCAAGGTGGCAAAATCTTACCTGAAAAGAGCGAACGTTCGCGAAAAACTTTACGTTGCGGCAATTGAAGCATGGGCAAACCGAGACATTGCTCAAGCGATCGCTCATCATGAAGCGCTCGCCATTGCCTTTCCCCGCGATTTAGCCTCGGTACATCTAGCCCAATACCACTATCGAAATTTTGGTAATAGTCAGGGAATGCTACTGATTGCTGAAAAAGTTTTCGCTGCCAATCGTGACAACCCCTATATGTATGGGATGCTGGCCTTTGGGCTAGAAGAGTGCCATCGTTTAGCAGAAGCAGAAGAATATGGACGAATTGCGATCGCTCTAAAACGAGATAACCGTTGGGCACACCACGCAGTTGCTCATGTATTAGAAACTCTTGGACGTTTAGAAGAAGGAATTAGCTTAATGGAAAATCTGAGCGACACTTGGGAATATAGTAGCTCGGCTTTTTATGGACATCTTTGGTGGCATACATCTTTATACTATTTGGATATTGAGAATTTTGCCAAAGTACTAGAGATATATGACAGGCGCATTTGGGGACGTGCCAAAAAAGACAATGGACGCGAACAGATTAACGCGATTGCCTTGTTACTACGTCTAGAGTTACGCAGTGTAGACATCGGTTCGCGGTGGCAGGAACTTGCTGCTTACCTGCAACCACGAATACACGAACACGCTCTTGCCTTCCTGGATTTGCAATATATCTATGCATTGGTACGGGGCGATAAAGATGACTGGGCGGTAGAGATGTTAGAGAGTATGCAAACTCATGGAGAAAACGTCTTACCCTATGCGCGGCGAACTTGGGTAGAGGTTGCAGTGCCAGCGGCTAAGAGGATGATTGCTCATGCTCGTGGGGATTGGAAATCTGCAATCGCTCAACTAGAGGCAGTGTTACCTGATTTATACTCCACAGGTGGATCTCATGCTCAACGAGATTTATTTGAGCAAATTTATCTTGATGCACTAATTCGCGATCGGCAGTATCACAAAACCTTGAATGTACTAGTGCATCGCAATGCATCTCGTGGCAATATTCCAGTGATTCAGAGGGAATTGGCTAATACCTATAGCCAGCTAGGACGCAGCGATGAAGCAGATCGAGCTTCTCAATTTGCATTAGAACTATCACAACGTTATCAAAAAGTAGAGCAAACAGTATGACGACATACGTAAATCTCGGAAAAAGTGGATTAAAAGTATCACGCTTGACTCTGGGTACTATGACTTATGGTTCTCGGAAATGGCGCGAATGGGTACTAGAAGAAGAAGAAAGTCGCCCGTTTATTAAATTAGCTTTGGAATTGGGCATTAACTTCTTTGACACCGCCGATGTTTATTCATTAGGTGCGAGTGAAGAAATTCTGGGACGGGCGCTCAAAGACTTTGCCAAAAGAGATCAAGTAGTTATTGCTACTAAAGTATACAATAAAATTGGTGATGGTCCCAATGACCGGGGACTGTCTCGTAAGCATATTTTTGATGGCATTGATGCCTCATTACGGCGTTTACAAACAGATTACGTCGATTTGTACCAAATTCACCGCTGGGACTACGAAACGCCCATAGAGGAAACCCTAGAGGCGCTGCATGATGTAGTCAAATCAGGAAAAGTTCGTTACTTAGGAATCTCCAGTGTTTATGCATGGCAGTTTGCCAAAGCCCTTTACACGGCTGACAAACACGGTTGGAGTCGCTTTATATCTATCCAAAATCACTACAATTTAGTTTATCGAGAAGAAGAGAGAGAGATCATACCTTTATCTCTAGATCAAGGAATTGGGATCATTCCTTGGAGTCCTTTAGCGCGTGGTTTTCTGGCTGGAAATCGCAGCAAAGAAGACTATGGTCAAACCGTGCGCGCAAAAACCGACGAATTCGCCCACAATCTCTACTATCAAAATTCAGATTTTCAAATAGTCGATCGTGTCGTAGAATTAGCGCAAAAACGCGGCGTGAAACCAGCACAAATTGCCTTAGCTTGGTTATTGCATCAACCAGGCGTGACGGCTCCAATCGTTGGTGCTAGCAAGATAGAGCATCTCAAAGAAGCAGTTGAGGCTTTAGATTTGAAACTTTCCGATCAAGAGCGTAAATTCTTGGAAGAACCTTACACGCCACATGCCATCTTAGGACATCAGTACCCAACCACCTCTGCCAGTCGCTGATAGCAATATCTGTTATTTGGGAATGGGGAAGAAAAGCAGGGGAGCAAGGGAAAAGTTGCAGTAAGTTTTCTCGTTTGCACCTCTGCCTGTTGTACCCCATTGCAAAATGTGCAGTTTACTCATTGCAATCCCGCCCAATTAATTCGCGGATGACTTGGCGATCGCTTTCTGGTTTATTTACTTCTACCTTGACCATTTCTAAGTCTCCTGCAACGATTAGCGATCGCTGTGCGAAAACACTTGCGCCGAACGGATTATTCCCGCCTCATTGAACGGATGGCTTAACGTGTATAAAAACAACGGTAATAGTAGATGATAATCATCCCTTGGAACCTATTTTTAGATGTGATACTTGCCTGATTCTGTCCGAAGTATTGTTAAAAGGAAGTATTAATGAATCCCAGACTGTACGCGCCACAGATTGGCATAAATCCCATCAAGTGCTACTAAGTCCTCATGTTTACCCTGCTCGACAATTTGACCTCGATCCATCACATAAATACAAGCACTATGAAACTATAGTTTCCTACAGTTAACTGATTATTCGCCACTGAAATACCACCAAAAAACACCGTAGCGATGAAACCTAGTACAACTATGAATCGAATCACCGGGAAAAACGCAGCAGAAACAGTGATAGCTTCACGATTACTGCGACGATAAGCTTCACTTTCAGAGAGAACACGACCTTGTTCGTAGGTTTCAGCAGTGAAACTCTTAATTGTGGCAATCCCTGAGAGGTTATTAGCTAAACGGCTATTGATGAATCCAGCTTTGTCTCGGACATCTGCATAACGCAGAGCTAGTCGTTTTTGGAATGCTAATGAACCCCAGAAAATCAAGGGTATGGGTAGTATTGCTAACCACGCTCCGTTAGGAGCGATAAAAGTAAATGAGCCGCCGACAACTAAAACTGTGGTGATAAATTGCAGAATTTCCGCAGCCCCAGAATCGAGAAAGCGTTCTAATTGATTGATATCATCATTTAAAATTGATAGGAGTGTGCCTGTAGAGTGTTCCTCAAAGTAGCTCAGTTCTAGTTCTTGTAAATGGCTATAGGCATCAAGACGCAGTTCGTGCTGGATGGTTTGAGCTAAATTACGCCACAGGCGAGTATATAAAAATTCAAATAGCGACTCCGAACTCCAAATGAATAATGCTAATAATGATAGTATTGCCAGTTGTCCAATGATGTTGGTTATGCCGATTTTGGCAATTAGGGAATTTTCTTTTTCCACCACGACATCTATAGTTTGGGCAATTAAATAGGATGGCGCTAGGTCGAAGATTTTATTGATTATGGTAAAAATTACAGCACTCCATACTTGAGAGTGGTAGTCTCTGGCATAGAGTAACAAACGTAATAATGGATGGTTTTTAGATACTTGCAAATCTTTCATGGTAAATGCTAACTTGTGAGAAAATAGTTAATGATAATTAGCTAAAATTTTCATCGATCAATATAAATTTAATTGTGCAAAAATAGCAATTTAAAAAAGTTAAAAAATACAACACTCGGTTATTTAAGGTAATTGCTCATATTTTAAATATGGTGAGAAATTTGAGCTTAAGGTGTGTTGACAAGGTATTTAAATAAATCATCGATTATTGCATCAGCCGCAAGCGGAGTTCGCGCTCTCCAGATTGTCGGATCTACATAATAAACACGATTTTTTTGAACAGCTTTCAGCTTGTACCAAAGCGGTTTTTTCTGAAGAATGCTTAAATTATGCTCACCACTTTCATTACCTCCATAAGCAATGACAAACATAACATCACCATCTGCCTTTTCTAATTCCTCTTCAGAAAAACTAATGAATCCTCGTGGGTTAAAGTCTTGTGATGGTGGGCGTTGTAATCCAGCATCGCTTAAAACAGAGCCAATGAATGAGTTTTTTACTTCGCTATTCATGCCACCACAACAAAAGTTGACAAAAGAAATCTTTTTATGCTTGTAGTAATCGCCTAATGCAGTCTTTAGTTTTTCAATACGTTGATTATAGTGTTGCCAAACCTGCTGCCCAATTTTTTTCTGCTTAATACCTCAGCCATAAAATTAAAATACTCTTTCCAATTGCCTTGCAGGTTATTGTTACTTCTCCAGTCATATAAAACGGTGGGAGCGATATTGGATAGCTGAGGATAAATTGATTCATGATTATGCTTCCAGCTAATAATGACATCAGGCTTAAGTAGCGCGATACGTTCTATGCTAGGCTGTGACCAGTCGCCTAATGGCTCTATCCCCTGTGTTTTACCTTTCAGATAAGCAGGAAACTGATGATTGTACTCTAAAATACTTCCAACAGGCTGAATACCAAGGCTAATCGCATTCCCTAAAGCAGCCGGATTTAATACCACAAGACGTTTAGAATTATTAGGAACACAAGTTTTTCCCATTGCGTGCAGCACTACTCGGCATTCTTTAACTGACTGTTTCCAGCTTTGATCGCTCTGATTGACGTTTTTACCACAAGCCGAAACAAGTACGAACGTCAATACTCCTAAAAACAATAGATAGATAAGGCGACCTAAAAATATTTTCATTGGGAGGAATATATCTTTTTAATCCTCATTGGTACATTTGAGAAATTTGAGAATCTGCGAAAGAGAGGATTTATGATTAGGTTGATTGAATACAGAAGTCCTTCTCCACATTCCATACTCTAGACTTCAAAGCTGAATTATCAAGTTAAAACTGGTATGAAATTGAACCAGTAACCGCCAAGGGTGAGCCTTGAAACACGTTAGCAGCATTCACCGTAGAGGTGACATATCTCGTGTCAAATAGGTTCTCAATTCCCAAGCGAAATGTGAGATTTTCCAACTTGTATGAAGCTGCCAAGTCTACACGCACGTAGCTAGGAACATCAAAGGAATTAGCATTATCGCCCTCTCTCTCACCCACATAGACTAGACCACTGTTGAGGCTAAGTCCTCTCAAACCACCTTTGGTAAAATCATACTTGGCATATAAGCCAAAACTGTTGGATGGAGAGTTAACAAGCGTATTGCCTTCCTGCCCTGTGGTATTTTTCGTAATCTGAGCATCTAACAATGTGTAGGCAGCAATCAAGCTCAAGTTATCTGTCATCTTACCTCCCACTTGCAGTTCCAAGCCGCGACTGCGAACCTCACCAAGGAGAATGCTGAAATCAGGATTGTTGAAGTCAGTTTCTGCAATATTGGTTTGAGTCAAGTTGAAGAGGGCAGCAGTCACGCTGAGTTTGTTGTTGAGAAAGTTTGCTTTGGCACCGACTTCGTACTGGGTGGCAGATTTGGGATCGATTAATCCACCACCTGCTAGTCTGCCAGATTGTGGTTCTGTCGATTGGCTAAAACTAGCATAGACTGACGCAGAATCCGTGAGTTTATAGACCAATCCCAGCGTCGGAGAAAGGAAAGTTGCATTTTGAGTGTTTAGATTATTAAACTCTGCATCAAACCAGCCGTAGCGTAGACCAGCCAGAATGCGAAACCTTCCCAGAGTGATAAAATCCTGGACGTATATGCCATAATCTGTGTTGCTAGAAGGCTGCTTACCAGGAGCCAAATCAGTTGGCAGTGGTTCGCCAAAGGTAGGATTAAAAACATCAATACTACCGAAAAAGATATTTCTGGTATTTCCAGTCAAATCAGCGCGGAATCTGCTGTATTCCACACCTGCCAATAGCTTGTGGTCAGATGCTCCTATTTGAAAATTGCCTCGCACCTCACTCCGTAGGTTGAGTTGAGTGTAGCTTTCTGTAAGTGGATTTCTGTAGAGGTACTGGAGTGTATTTCCGTTAAATCTAAAGGCAGAAAGAACAAACAAGTCTCTGTAAGTGTCTAAATATTGACCGTTTAAACTGAGCGACCAGTTCTTACCTAAAGGCTGGTCAAAGTAAGCACTCACACGATAATTATCGCGCTGACCGCGATCGCGCGGATCGACGTAACTGCGATCGTAAAGAAATTCATTGTTAAAGAATTTAATCCCGGAATTAAAATTTTGTTGTTGCTGGTAATACTCTGTTTCAACTGTTAAAGAACTACCGTTAGCAGGCAACCAAGTAATCGAAGGAGCAATAAGAATGCGATTATCTTCTACATTTGCGTAAAAAGAGTCTGCATCTTGTACTGCCGCTACCAGACGATAAAGCAGTGTCTTATCAGTATTAAGGGGCCCTGTAAAATCGACTTCCCCACGATAGGAGTTAAAACTGCCTGCTTGAAAGGTAATAGCGTTACTTGGTATTGCTTGTGGTTTCTTGGTGACATAATTAACCAATCCTCCAGGCGTACCAGTGCCGTAGAGTAAAGAAGAGAGTCCTTTGAGAATTTCAATGCGATCGATGTTTGCCAAATCGCGTACCAAAAAACGTTGATTGTCTCGCAAACCATTTATGTAAGTTTGTCGCGCAACGCTAAAGCCACGAATTGTGAATTCGGGAATATTTCCTCCCTGGGCATCTCCTCCTCCCGTTCCTCTAGTAACGCCAGGAACAAAGGGAATCAAATCTTCTCCCCGCTTGGGAGCGATATCTTCAATCAACTCTCTGGTAATCACCCCAATAGAAGCAGGAGTTTCCAGAAGAGGAATATCTAATCTTGTGCCAGTGGTAGCATCAGGTACGCGGTATCCATCATCTTGCTCTCCCGTTACCACCAACTCAATCGGCTCATCAGTTTGCACTGATGGTTCCTTTTGGGGTGTTTCACTGAGAGGCTTCTCCGGCTTAGGCTGTTGTGGTGGCTGCATTGCAGTTGCAGCAGGTGTTAACCCAAAAATTAAACCCTCATCACTGTCAAATAACTCAACTGTTGGCAAAAGAGCCTCACCGGTGATTGTCACCCGGATAGTATTGGCATCCAGATTGGTGACTATTATTTCAGTAATACCCGCAACTGGTTTTTGAGAGCGAAATGTGAACGCATCACCATTAGATAAACGCAGTTGAGCATTAGGAATGTCAGCGATAAAGTTCTTATCAGCACTGCGATTTGTGATTTGCAACTGTTGCCCAAGAGTTGTCTGTAAAATGACCTCTACACCTTTATCCGTAGGATTAGCTTGGACTCCTGTTACTTGTATAACTTCGCCCGCTGGGACAGAGTGAGGGTTATTTGGTGCTGGCAACTGTACAAATAATGCTGCACTCTGGGAAATCTGCTTAATCTGGTTCTGTTGAGGAATCTTTTTACTTGATTCATTTAACTTTCCCCTTTGCAGAGAACTTGCAATTTGAGACTGAAAATGTCGAGGCTTCCTGTTACTGGAAGCAAATACTGGAGATTTGCTGATTACAAATTCCTTATCAAGAACTAAAATCGGATCGTTAAATATAGATTTTCCTAATATCGTGGTATAAAATTCACCTTGAGTTTCCTCTCGTACTTCCTCACTTCTAGCAGGATTGCTAATAAAAACAATAGCTGTACCTATCAGCAGCAAGCTTTGAAAAAATTTATCTAACTTCATTTATTTACCTAGACTCCCTCACAGCACTTGGCAGTATTAAGAAAATTTCCTAATAAAATTAGCGGTGTATGTATAATACGGGATTCAGATTTTTTATTTGAACGCTAGAGGGATTTTTTCTGAACGCTAGAGGGATTTTTCGCGATGTGAAAGTATTGTTTGGGGTTCAAGCCGAACTTTTTGCGGAAAGCTGATGCAAAGTAGCTGCGACTATCAAAACCTACCCTAAATGCCACTTCTTCAACCTTCATTTCCCCTAAGACTAAAAGTTGTCTTGCTTTTTCGAGTCGATAGTCGTGCAAATATTTAAACGCAGATGTCCCAAAAACTTGACGAAACCCACGCTTCAATTTGAAGTCATTTAGTCCTACTTGCCGTGCTAACTCGATCAAACTGGGTGGATCTTCTAGATTGCCTAGCAAAATTTCCTTGGCTTGGTAAATTTTGTCAACATCGCTCAAATCCCTGGCTGGAAAGCTATGAGCGTTAATATCCTGCTCCTGAAATTGCTGGAAATGAAGCATAATCAATTCCACCGCCTTACTTTCCAGATACATTCGCTTCATCAAGCCTTGATAGGGACACTGTAGGATATTAAATAACACCAGGCGCATTTGTTGTGTTATTTCCCCTTGATGGTAATAGGGCTGTAGCTTACTATTAATCACAGCTTGGCGTATAGAAATTGGTATCTGTTCTAACTCTTCCTCGCTAAAACTTTGAAAAAATTGCTGCGGTTCGATTCTCAAATAAATTCGTGAATACTTATCTCCAGCTTTCCACCACTCAGTTTCTTTGATGTCGCTATTACATTCTAAATAGTATTTTCCTACCGATTCGTCAGTCTTATCTGTTAATCCGTGGCGTTCAACTTTTACTTTTCCTGAGATAAAAAAACTCAATCCAAATTGAGAATTATCTAAACTATCTCTAATCCAAACCAGATCGTCAATGAATTCTTGCTCAATTGTCGTCAGAGATAATCCACTTCGTAACTCTGTCGAGCATTCATAGTTATTACCAACATCTAGAATATTACCTTGGTGGATAGTTTCAAAACCCTTTGATTTATGGAAAGCTTTGCCATTTTGCTCGCTTTCTGACCACAGTTCTTTCCAGTCTGTAGTTGTAATAACTTTTGTCATGCTTTGATAGACCTATCTTGAAAATGAGAGGATGTTTGAAAAGTCGCAAAGTATACTATAAACACTTCTCCAAACCTCTCCCTCACTTCTAAGATGCTTTGAAACGAAATCGTCAAGTTCGCAAAAAATCAGTGTGATGTCTAATCGAGAGTTTAGATCCACCATGATTTGTACGCGATCGCCTACTTCTCAAATTAAAGCCTGAAACTGCCACCCGTTTATTTTGGTCTGTCATCACTAAGTGGAAAGCGAGTATGGCGCTTTTTTTTACCTGAGTAATGACTTTTCTGCTTGTGTTTGTCTTTGGGACGTTGAATCGGGCGTTCTGTCCCATCAATCATCACTTCTTGAGCGGATGGAAAACGAGTCGTAAAATCTTCAATACTCTCTAAGTTGCGTTCTGGTAAGACCATTTAGAATCGCTTCGCCAAGACCTGACACAAGTGACTCGTCTGAATGCTGCACCACTGCCAGAACGAGACTGGATCAACACCTTCTCTCAGGTAGGGCTAACAGTAACACAGCGGCAAATTGGTGCAATGAGATTGCTTGAGCCGGTTCAGGTACTGAGAGATGAAGGAGTAATTCAGACGGTTCAGATTGTCTGGAATATTTTGACTCAGCCTCTGATCCGCGATCGCATTCTAATGATGCGATAACACCCCAGGAGTATTACCGACGGGAATTTTTCGTGCCGTGGCTGCGTCAATATCAATATTATCGTAACCCACAGCCATTTGACTGATGACTTTGAGTTTCCCTGACTCGATGAGTTGCCGATCGATTTGGTCAGTCAGCAGACATAGCAATCCATCTATTTCCTTGACTTTTTCTAGTAAAATTTCGTATGGAGGGGGTTGTCGTTCTGGCCAAACTTCGACAATGGCAAGCGATCGCAGTTGCTCTAATTCTATGGGTAGGCGACGAGTAATGAAGACTTTAGCCTGAAGCATAGTTTTAAAATAATTTTTGGATAAAGGGACGCTTCTTGCATCAGTTTCTCCTTAAAATATCATGGCGTAAATTCAAAACCTGATAAAGTTGGTTTTTATTCTGTGAAAATGAGCCGTGATGTTCCAATCAAGCAGTAGAAAGTCTACAGACAATCATCACAAGCCGTTAGAATTCAAAAGCTTGTCAAAATGTTCTGACAGAAACTTACTTGGTGAAGTAGACTTTCTGAGGATTGCTGCAACCTTGAAACAGGATCGAAAGCAAAAAGGAAAACTGGGCCAATTTTTGACACCTGTTCCAGTCGCAGAATTAATGGTTGGGATGTTTGGCAAATTCGATCGTCCTCAAATATCTTTACTTGATGCTGGAGCAGGAGTTGGCTCATTACTTGCAGCCTTTGTAGCTAAACTTTGTCAGAGCCAACAACGTCCAGCAAATTTATTTATTGTTGCCTATGAAATCGATCCTTTTCTGATTGGGTATTTGCATCAGACATTGAAATTATGCGATCGAGAATGTCAAACAGCTGGGATCTCTTTAAATTATGAGATTCGGAATACGGATTTTATTGAGGATGCAGTCAGACTTATTAGCCCTAGTTTGTTCGATAATCCTGACAATTGCAGATTTACCCACGCTATTCTCAATCCCCCCTATTTAAAAATTAATGCTCATTCCAAAGTTCGTGATTTGTTACGTTCTATAGGATTAGAAACCAGCAATCTATATACAGGTTTTATCGCTGCTACAGTTCAGCTTCTTGAATCAAAAGGAGAGCTTGTAGCTATTTCGCCGCGTAGTTTCTGTAATGGGCCATATTTTAGAGACTTCCGCAGAATGTTTTTGGAAATTATGGCTTTAGACCAGATACATCTTTTTGATTCCAGACAGGAAGCTTTTAGTGATGATGAAGTTTTGCAGGAAACGATTATCATCCATGCTGTCAAACAAAAACCAAAATTTGACAATGTAACCATCAGTACCAGTTCAAATGCTGATGATGATTTTATTCTGTCAAATTCCTTAGCTTATACAGAGATAGTTATTCCCAACGACTCGCAACAATTTATCCACATTATCCCCGATATATTAAGTCAGCAGGTCATTGAAAAAATGGCTAATTTTACCTACACATTAAAAGACCTAGAATTAACTGTATCAACGGGACGGGTTGTAGATTTCCGTGCTAAGGAATATCTGTGTCTAATGCCAAACAAAAATACTGTTCCCTTGATTTATCCATTGAATTTTTCAGATGGATATGTTGAGTATCCCAAGGTAACGAAAAAGCACCAAGCTCTGGTATATGCAGAAGAAACTGTATCTCTTTTAGTACCAAATGAACATTATGTTTTGACTAAACGATTCTCCTCCAAAGAAGAAAAAAAACGAGTTGTTGCCGTTGTGTATGATGCCAACCAAATTAATTGTTCTTGGGTAGGTTTTGAAAACCACCTGAATTATTTTCACAAGGACGGAAGAGGCCTTAATCTTACCCTAGCACGTGGTCTTGCTGCTTATCTGAACTCTAGCCTCGTTGACGCATTTTTTCGGTTGTTTAATGGACATACTCAAGTTAATGCAACCGATTTACGAAATTTAAAATATCCGACAATAGCACAATTAATGACCATAGGGCTATATATTACTGAGTATTTTCCATCACAGAAAGAAATCGATCGACTTTTGCAAAAAGAGTTACTGAGTATGAGCAATCAGTCTGAAAACAACCCCTTAATAATTAAAACCCCTATTGATGAAGCACTCCAAATTCTAATTGAACTTGGACTTCCACGGGCACAACTTAATGAACGTTCAGCCTTAACTCTGCTGGCTATACTTAACTTAAAGCCAACAGATTCTTGGGAAACTGCTGCATCTCCCCTAATCGGAATTACGCCAATGATGGAATTTATGGCACTGCACTATGGCAAAACATATAAACCTAATACACGGGAAACTGTTCGCCGCCAAACAGTCCATCAATTCTTAGATGCGGCTTTGATAATTGTAAATCCAGATGCACCTGAACGCCCCGTTAACAGTCCAAAAACAGTATATCAGATTGAAGAAAGTACGCTTGAACTCTTACGTACTTATGGAACTACTGAATGGAATAAGAGTATTCATACTTACCTTACTTCAGTTGAAACTTTGAAAAAACGATATGCTCAGGAGCGGGAACTATCGCGTATTCCTATAGTGATTGAAGGAGAGGTGAAAACTCTATCGCCAGGTGGACAGAATATTTTAATCGAAAAGATTATTAAAGACTTTGCAGAACGTTTTACACCTGGAGGAAAACTGATTTATGTTGGTGATACAGATGAAAAATTCGCGCATTTTAATGAAGTGGCATTGAGAGATTTAGGTGTTACTATCGATTCTCATGGTAAAATGCCTGATGTGATTATCCATCATCTAAAAAATGATTGGCTAGTTTTAATTGAAGCTGTAACTTCTCATGGGCCAATTAACCCTAAACGGAAGAAAGAACTTGAAGTTATCTTTGTTGATATAAAAATTCCCCTTGTAATGGTAACAACCTTTTTAAGTCGGAAAGCGATGGTGGAGTATTTGGCTGAAATTGCTTGGGAAACCGATGTTTGGGTTGCGGAAGATTCTACTCATCTGATTCACTTCAATGGAGAATATTTATTACAGGCTTACAAAGTGGATAGAGACTCTGAAACTAAATAAACTATTCTTAAAAAGAAGCGATCGCTAGCTTATAAGTTGTCTTTAAAGCGATATCGCTATCAACAATATTGTCATATAGATCCAATAGTTCATGCAAAGCGTAGTAGAGTTAAAGTAAGAAATCTGAAGGTACGTCGATCGCTCCCAAAGCAAAATTGTCGCCATGACTAACTCAACTCCAATGGATGACGAGAAAAAGCTCCCCAAGAAAAAAGGTAAGTCGCTTCCTCCCAAGCTGATTATCTGGTTAGGAAAGTTTGTCTGGACGACTATGTGGCAGATAATGATGTCAAATCTTGCTCCTCGCAATCAGTCGGGAGCATATATTCGTCCTAATAGCCACTTTCGCAAATTCATCGGCACAGATGAAGGGAATCCCCACCCACCAGCAACGGGGCGCTACAAACTCTATGTTGGGCTGGGTTGTCCTTGGGCGCATCGAACTTTGGTTGTGCGATCGCTCAAAAAACTCGACGCGGTAATATCAGTGTGTATCGTCTCTCCTTCTCCCATTGAAGGCGGTTGGATATTCAACGAAGAAGAAGAAGGTTGTCGCACGCTGGCTGAATTTTATCAGAAGGCAGAACCCGGCTACAGTGGACGCTCTACAGTTCCAGTACTATGGGATAACCAAACAAAAACCATCGTCAATAATGAGAGTTCAGAGATTATCGTCATGCTGAACTCTGAGTTTAATGAGTTCGCCAACAATCCGACGTTAAATCTTTACCCAGAAGAACTTAAAGAGAAAATTGACTGGTGGAATGAAAAGATTTATCACGCGGTAAATAACGGTGTGTATCGCTGCGGTTTTGCCCAGACTCAAGAGGCATACAATCAAGCCTGTAACGAACTGTTCGCAACTCTCGATGAGATTGAACTTTCATTGCAGACTAATCGCTATCTCTGCGGTGAACATCTGACACTTGCAGATGTGCGGTTATTCACAACCTTATTTCGGTTTGATAGTGCCTACTATGGGCTGTTTAAATGCAATAAGCAGCGAATTCGAGACTATCAAAATCTCGGAGCTTATCTGCGTGATTTGTATCAGCTTCCGGGTGTGGCTGACACTTGCGACGTAGAAACTGTGAAGCGGGACTACTACGGAAACCTATTTCCACTCAACCCCGGTGGAATTATCCCCAATGGCCCTGATATGTCTTATCTTAATCAACCACACGATCGCGATCGCATTGGCAAAGTGAATGCTTCATGAACCAGATTAATCGAGTTGCAATTGTCGGTGGAACTCATGGCAATGAATTTACAGGAGCCTACCTAGTCCAAAAATTTGCCCAGTTTCCCGATTTAATTACTAGACCGAGTTTTGAGACAGTCACTCTGTTGGCAAATCCTCATGCTTTTGCCGCCGGGAGACGATATGTAGAGAAAGATTTAAATCGCTGTTTTCTCAAGCAAGATTTACAAGATCCGACTCTGAATAGTTACGAAGAGTTGCAAGCTAAACTAATCCAGAATACGTTAGCATCAAATGGGGATAAACAAGCTGATTTCATCTTAGACTTACACAGCAGTACAGCTAATATGGGTCTGACAATTATTCTTGATAACAGTCATCCCTTAAATTTAAAATTGGCTGCTTATCTGAGCCAGATTAATCCTTTAGTTAAGCTTTATCGCTGCTCTTTTAAATCAATTGCAGAAAACCCATTTGTAAATTCTCTCTGCGAATTAGGCTTTGCGTTCGAGGTTGGCCCAATTGCCCAAGGACTTTTAAAAGCAACGCTGTTCCAACAAACAGAGGAACTTATTCGCGCCCTTCTGGACTATTTAGAACAGTTTAACCAGGGTAAAATTCCATCAAATAATGAAACGTTGATTCTCTATGACCATCTATCAGTTGTAGACTACCCAAAAAAACCGGATGGTACAATCTTTGGAATGATTCATCCAGAGCTTCAGGATAAGGATTATCAAGCCTTAAACCCAGGAGATCCAATTTTTATAACTTTTGACGATAAAACAATTGTTTATGAAGGTGCATCTACTGTTTGGCCAATTTTTATTAATGAGGCAGCTTACTACGAAAAGGGAATTGCCATGTGTTTAACTCAGAGGCAGCAAATCAACATCTAGGATGTGGATTACAAAGTACACACAAGTCTTTTAGAGTGGCTCCACAGACTTTTAATCCCCCCAACCCCTCTCGAAAAACAAAGCTGTTTTTTATTCCCTCATATCATGTCCGCATAATTAGTTATGATTCCCACAGTCATTACACCCCACCCCCAACCCCTCCCCGCAAGCGGCTATGCTTTACCCACATCTTTCTTTACAATCTTGAAACCCATGTTCTATAACCTTCTTAGACATTGAGAATTTAGGTATACTTGACAAATTCGCTTTTAATCTTCTCGCTAAAACTGCGTTTTTATTGAGAATGAACAACGAACGAATCAGGGTTATAAAAACCTGAGTCAATACTCTCGCAAATGTTAAGAAAGATCCGGGTAATGGATAGCCGCAAGCGGGGAGGGGAGACAAAGCGCAGCTTTGGCGGGGGTGGGGTTCTTCGGGTTTAATAAGTAATCAAGCAGACATGATATGACGGGCGATGCCTACGAAATGCTGCTCTTAAAGTAACTCTTTATTTTGAAAATTAGGAGCCGCAAACATTCTAGCTTGAGGTTTCCCTTAAACTCATACCAATTTGAAAAATGATTGCGATAGATGGAGCATAGGTGTCAACTTAACGCTAAACCCTCTTGGTGACAACGTTTTGCCCTCTCCCATCCGTGAGGAGGGGAGCTAGATATTCAATTGCCCTTCTCCCTTGGGAAAAGGGGTTAGGGGATGAGGGCGTGAAGGATTTGCAAAACGCCTGTCCGATATATTTTTTGGCTGAAGTTGACACCAATGCAGATGGATTCACACCAAGCCAGACGCACCAAGGCAATTCCCAATCCAAAATCTAAAATCTAAAATGGTATCAGCCCCCATCGAACTATGGAACTTGACCAATAAAGTCCGAACCTAAGACTATAGACGCTTAAAATTGTCCAAATAATTATAACTCATAATGAAAACAAAGCAAAAAGGAAACAAACCAATAGCCAGTCTTTCTTTAGATTTGGATAATATTTGGTCTTATTTAAAAAATCAGGGCGCTCCGGGTTGGGAGACTTATCCTTCTTACCTGGATATCGCAGTACCTCGTTTCTTAGATATTCTCAAGCAATGGGATTTGACAATCACAGTATTCATTGTCGGTCAGGATGCAGCGCTAGAAAAGAATACCAAAGCAATACAAGCGATCGCTAGCGCCGGTCACGAAATTGGCAACCATTCATTCTATCACGATCCTTGGCTACATCTGTATTCAGAGAATGAGATTGAAGAAGAGGTGGCACTGGCCGAAGAACATATTAAGCGTGTTACTCATCAACATCCTATCGGCTTCCGGGGACCAGGATACAGTTTTTCTCCAGCAGTATTGAAAGTTTTAGCACGACGAGGATACGAATATGATGCTTCCACTTTCCCCACATTTTTGGGCCCCATAGCACGAGCATATTATTTAATAACTTGTAAATTAAGCAAGGAAGAACGTAAAAAACGGGAAGCTCTGTTTGGCGGTTTTAAAGAGGGTTTGCAGCCTCTAAAACCTTACAAGTGGCAACTAGATAAGGATAGGCTAACTGAGATTCCCGTTACCACTATGCCAATCTTTAAAGTGCCAATTCACTTCAGTTATATAATGTTTCTGAGTACATTTTCTTCGGAAGTGGCGTTACTCTACTTGCGAATTGCCCTGTGGCTGTGTAAAGTTACACGCGTCCAGCCTTCTTTGCTACTCCATCCTACAGACTTTGTAAGTCAAGAGGATGTACCAGAACTTTCATTCTTTCCTGGTATGAGTGTCCCAACCTACAAAAAGCTGGCAATAGTGAACAAAAGTTTAGAAATTATATCCAATCAGTTTAATGTTTTAACTGTTGGACAACACGCTAAATTTGCAGCCGATGGACGTAAACTGCCTGTATTAGTGCCTCAAAAGAGATAAAAATACGATTCCTAACGAGCAACAAAACGCTCATGTAGAGACGCGATAAATCGCGTCTTGAAAAACAAATTATCTACACCAATAATCTTTAACCAAAGCGTATTATATTATAAATCTTCAGGGATAAACCACATATAATTCTCAGGAAATTTACTGAACCATCAAGACAATAAATCTTACTAATATATAGAGAAATATTGTCAGGATGCTGAATATGTCAGATTTACTGCTTCAGTGCCAAAATTTGAAAGAGCAAGTTGAATCTATATTACAACTTTTACAACAAGAACCAACGCTACGTTCCCAAGATATTACACCTGTACGAACTTCTTTAAGTAAGGCGATTTCTCCCAAGTTTGAAATTGTATTTGCAGGTGCTTTTAGTGCCGGGAAATCAATGCTAATCAATGCACTATTAGAAAGGGAATTACTCTACAGTGCAGAGGGACACGCTACAGGTACAGAATGCAAAATCGAGTATGCAGAAGTAGATAAAGAACGTGTTGTTTTGACGTTTTTAAGTGAAGCAGAGATTCGCGAACAAGCAGTTTCTTTGTGTCAGCAACTAGGATTTCAGACAGTCACTAATATTAACCAAGCTGAGGTAATTAACCTGCTACGTCAAGGTTCTGAAGCGATTATTCAACAGGAGGGTGGTGAGAGTAAATCAGAACGTGCAAAACAGGCGAAGGCGTTAATGTTGTTGCTAGAGGGATATATGGCAAACCGCGATCGCATCTACACGGTTAATAATGCTACATATTCAATGGAGCAATTTAACTTTTCCAATCTCAAGGAAGCGGCTGGATATGCCCGCCGTGGTAGTAATAGTGCGGTATTGAAGCGAATAGAATATTACTGCAATCATCCTTTGCTACAAGATGGCAATGTAATTATTGACACGCCCGGTATAGATGCGCCAGTAGAGAAAGACGCACAACTAACTTATGCCAAAATTCAACATCCTGATACTTCGGCGGTGGTGTGCGTGCTAAAACCTGCTTCGGCGGGTGATATGACAAAAGAAGAAACCGAACTTTTAGAATTAATGCGGGAGAATGGGGGAGTACGCGATCGCGTTTTCTATGTCTTCAACCGGATCGATGAAACTTGGTATAATACTCAGCTACGGCAACGATTAGACGATTTAATTAGTGGGCAATTTGCCAATTCCAAGAAGGTTTATAAAACCAGTGGATTATTAGGATTTTATGGCAGTCAGATTAAACAGACAAACCCACAAGATAGATTTGGTTTAGATTCTGTTTTTGCAGAAAGTATTAAAGGTTTAGATGGTAAAGAAGAAACACCGCAATTTGTCTATGCGTTTAACAACTACTGTGTAAATTCAGGAAAGCTATCTTCCAGTAAATTCCGTGTCTCTGTGAACGGCTTTGAAACTCCAAATCAAAATTATGTGCGAATTCTGGGAGAGTGGGGAAATGAACTGATAGAACAGTTAATTCAAGATAGTGGTACTGAAGAATTTCGCACAGCTATTACTCGCTATCTTACGGAAGAAAAGCGTCCCCAATTATTTAAAAATCTTGCTGATGATTTGGAAGATATTTGTATTAAGCTCAAAAAACATTATCAGAGTGTCCAACGCGATTTAGATAGTCAGCCCCAAGAAATTGAGACAATGAAGGCGCAAGAGTTACAACGCCTAAATCAGCAACTACAGCAAATTGGGAGAGAATTTAGCGAGCATATCACAGAAGAAGTTAACCATGTAATTAATAATTCTTGTGATGCTTTTGAAGCAGATTTTAAGCAATTGCAATCACGAATGATTCGCCGCTTAGATGAATTGCTAGATACTTTTTCTGTAGCTTCTGCTTATCAACGTGCAACCATCAGCCATCCTCGCAACGCTACCGCACCTTTAATTGCTATTTTAGTAGAGGCATTTTATTACTTAGCAAATCAATTAGAAGATATTTTGGTTGAATCTTCTCAGCAAGTAGTTGCAAATTATTTTCAGCGGTTGATTGAAAAGATTCGCAAATCAGAATATTATCGTCAACTGTATCGTTTATTAGATAATGATGGTGGCATTGAACAAGAGATTAGAAATTTAGAAAAAGTAGTTACTCAAGCATTAGTTAGTGCAGCTAGTGTAGAGTGCGATCGCTTTGTGCGAGAAAGCCCTAGATTTTATGATGAAGGCACTTTTTCTATATATCAATTTCGCCAAACTTTATCACAAACTTCTCAAGGTTACGATGCTGAAAGTATCGTGGAAGCAGAACCAGCGATTAGGCAGTTATTGAAGTTAGATTTTGAACCAAAAGTTTCTTATACTATTCGTAAATCTTTCCGTCAAACCATTAATCAAACGCTGAAAACTCAATTGTTACCAATGGCAGAACAGCAAGCAGATGAAATTTTGCAGCAATACCCACAGGCGCGTGCTTATTTAGAGAAAATACTGCAACAAGAAGCTGAAGAAAAAATTGCGAATAATCGCCGATTGTTGAATGTTGTTGAAGAAAATATTGCAGCATATAATTCAGCCGCTTCTAGTATTAATACTTGTTTACAGGCGATGCAATTATACGATCATCTTTTGCCTGTCATTGGTGATTCATTTGATAGTGTTAGCAAGTTTGCTAAGAATGAGTTTTTGGTTTCAGATGTGGTATAAAAGGTTTAATTCTAATCACAAATTATCTTTGAGATAATTGTAGCTTTTAGTGAGTGCTTTAGCATTCACTAACTACAGTTTTGCGTAAAGTAGAAAAATTTCAAAAATTGAGGTTGATATGCAAGATGAATTTAAGCAAATAGAGTGTAACGATGGTGATGTTTTGGACTTTGGAGGCAACACATATAAAATTGCTAAATTTAAACAAGCAATGGATACCTCATTTAACTCCACGTTAGAATCTATATTGAATCAAGAATTAAGTAGGCAAGGAATAAATAGAAAACAGTCTCCGAATGGGAATTGGTTTCAGAAAGGCACAGATTGCGAAATTTTAACACTAGGTTCTCCAAGCTGGAAAAAGGGGAAAGTGAAAATTAAAATAAGCGTTGAATTTTATATTGAAGAGGAAGATTTACAAATAACTAACAGCAACAATTCAGAAATCACCGAACCAGAGTCGCCTCTTGACGATCTTCGCCGCATGATTAATGAGTAAAATTAGTCAATCCAAATTTACATATAGCAATCCTATTTGATTTGTGAAAATCTAAAGGCTTAGATTCCTGACTTATTTAATAAGCCAGGAATTTTGTTGTAGACGAATGATTTACGCTTGCTATAACTCAATACACTTGGGTTAGAAAAAATTGTAGGTTGGGTTAAGCAAAGCGCAACCCAACAAAGCCCCGGAAATGTTGGGTTTTGTTCCTAAACCCAACCTACGCAGCTACTATCCCAATCCCTAGTCTCCAACTCAATGGTTATGAATATCAAGCGTCGGGAATTTCTTGCAACCTGTGGGGTGGCTACCTTAGCCACTCAAATACCAACACTTACCGCCCAAGGTAAGCCATCTCTAAACAACATCCGCAAGCCGCCCCGCCTGCAAGCTGGCGATACCGTAGGGTTAATCGCCCCTGCGGGTATCGTTGACGCTAAAGACATTGAAGCAGCGCAGAAATCAATTTCACAGTTAGGGTTAAAAGTCAAGCTGGGGAAGCATATTTTAGATCGTTACGGCTATTTAGCGGGTAAAGACAGCGATCGCGCCCAGGATGTAAACTTGATGTTTAGCGATCGCACTATAAAAGCAATTATTCCTATGCGTGGTGGTTGGGGCTGCAATCGCATTTTACCCTTACTCAACTATTCGCTGATCCGTTCCCATCCAAAAATTATCATCGGGTACAGCGATATTACTACCCTGTTGTTGGCAATTAATGCCCGTAGTCAAATGGTTACTTTTCATGGGCCAGTTGCTACGTCTACCTGGAATCAATTTACAGTAGATTACTTCAAGCGCATCTTATTTAATGGTGAAGCGGTGACTATGCAAAATCTCAACCCTAGCGAAGTGCGATTGGAGATAATAGCACCGGGAAAGGCAAAGGGTAAACTTGTGGGTGGAAACTTATCAGTACTATCAGCAATGGTAGGTTCATCTTACCTACCTTCCTGGAACAAAAGCATTCTGTTTGTGGAAGAAGTTGGCGAGGATGTTTATCGTATAGATAGGATGCTGACGCAGTTAAAAACTGCTGGCATACTGAATCAAATTACTGGTTTTATCTTTGGGCAATGTACAAAATGTAGTCTTGGAGATGAACCGTCATTTACGTTAATGCAAGTATTGCAACAACACATACTTCCTTTAGGTATTCCTGCTTGGTATGGTTCCACGATCGGTCATATTAAGGATAAATTTACCTTGCCAGTCGGTGTAGAAGTGGAAATAAATGCTGAACTTGGGACAATACGAATGTTAGAGGCGGCTGTTAGTCTTGTTTAACGCGAAATATCTTATCTAATAAAAAGACTTTTAAGAAGGTTTTACTACGCAAAACCGTCCCTCTCCGACTCCTACCGCGTACACACAAGTATTTTAGAGTTGTTGCGTAACGTAATATAGGTTAATTTTTGCAGGTCGATGCATCAAAGGTGCAGGTCAGAATGGCACGCTTGAAAAGCTGAAACCTCCTTGCTGGCAGGGTGTGGGAGGTGTGGGAGGATGGGGAGGCAATACAGCATTTGTTGATATGCAGTTATTCAATTTCTCCTCTTTCTCCCCACACTTCCCCCACTCCCCCCACTCCCCACACTTCCCCCACTCCCCCCACTCCCCCCACTCCCCACACTTCCCCCACTTCCCCCACTTCCCCCACTCCCCACACTCAAAAATCTTGTTATATCAGGGCTTTGCGATTAACAAGCGTGCCATTCGGTGTAGGTCAAAAGACTTGTGTGTATACCGTAGCCGACTCGGAGAGGACAGACTTGAACTTTAGTTCAAAGCAAGGAGAGGTTTATTGAACTCAGGTTTCGTTTAAGCCTCGAAAGTAAATCAGCCGCGCCATAGTAATTTTGATTAAGATTTTGATAGACAGTATGCATTTCTCCTCGCCATGTTACGACTAACTGAAGTAAAGCTCCCGCTCGATCATCCTGAAGATGAGATCGAGACTGCCATCCTCAAAAAGCTGCAAATCACGGACGAAGATTTGATCGGCTATTCCATCTTCAAGCGTAGCTACGATGCCCGTAAGAAAGGAGAGATCGCTCTTGTTTATATTCTGGATGTAGAAACGACTCAGGAAACCCATCTACTCAAGCGCCTCAAAAAAGATCCCCATGTCATGGTCACGCCAGACATGAGTTATCGCCCAGTGGCAAAAGCACCGAGCAATTTGGCGATTCGGCCCATCGTGATTGGTACTGGCCCTTGTGGCTTATTTGCGGGTTTGATGCTGGCGCAAATGGGTTTCCGCCCCATCATTTTAGAACGTGGCAAAAAAGTTCGCGATCGCACCGCTGATACCTTTGGCTTTTGGAAGAAGAAATCAGACTTCAATCCCGAATCCAATGCCCAGTTTGGCGAAGGTGGTGCGGGTACATTTTCTGACGGCAAACTCTACAGTCAAGTCAAAGATCCTCAGCATTATGGGCGCAAGGTACTAACCGAACTTGTGAATGCGGGAGCCTCACCGGAAATTCTCTATATCAACAAACCGCACATCGGCACCTTCAAACTGGTGGGAATCGTCCAAAGTATGCGCGCCAACATCGAATCCCTCGGTGGTGAAATTCGCTTTGAAAGTCGGGTGGAAGATATCAACATTGAAAATGGCCAGGTGCGGGGAGTCACCCTCGCCAGTGGGGAATATATCGCCAGCGATTATGTAGTTCTCGCAGTAGGGCACAGCGCCCGCGATACCTTCCAAATGCTATTTGAACGCGGGGTTTACATCGAGCCGAAACCTTTTTCCATCGGCTTTCGGGTTGAACATCCCCAGTCTCTCATCGATCGATGTCGTTTCGGCGCTCAAGCTGGTCATAAAATTTTAGGTGCTGCCGATTATAAACTGGTTCACCACTGTCAAAATGGTCGTTCCGTTTATAGTTTTTGTATGTGTCCGGGGGGCTTGGTGGTTGCAGCCGCATCAGAACCGGGGCGGCTTGTTACCAATGGGATGAGCCAATACTCTCGCAATGAGCGCAATGCCAATAGTGCGATCGTTGTGGGTATTACCCCCGAAGATTATCCGGGAAATGCTTTGGCGGGAATTGACTTTCAACGGCGCTTAGAAGAACGGGCATTTGAATTGGGTGGTGGAACTTATGAAGCTCCAGGACAGTTGGTGGGAGACTTTCTTAACCATCGTCCCTCGACAGCATTGGGCACTGTTAAACCGTCTTATACACCTGGGGTACATTTGGGCGATTTGAGTCAGAGTTTACCAGATTATGCGATCGCCGCCATCCGCGAAGCCCTTCCCGCTTTTGATAAACAAATTAAAGGTTTTGCGATGGATGATGCCGTGTTGACTGGGGTGGAAACCCGCACGTCATCGCCGATTCGGATTAAACGCAAAGAAGATTATCAAAGTTTAAATACAGTCGGTCTTTATCCGGCTGGTGAAGGCGCGGGATACGCCGGGGGAATCCTTTCGGCGGGTATTGATGGGATTAAGGTGGCGGAGGCGGTGGCTTTAAGTATTTTGAAATAATTGCGTAGTTTGAAAAGTTTTTGCAACAGAACTTGCATAGGCGAATAGCACTAATAAAAGGTGAAACCTCGTCAGAGCAGGGTGTTGGGGGTAGGGTGTTGGGTGTAGTGTTTCAGACAATTTGAATACCAGTACGTCAAGGAGTTCAACATCTTCTTAATTCCCCACACCCTACACCCCACACCCAAAAGCCAGGAATACCAGGGATTTACGCTTTTCTTAGTGCCATTCTCGCATGGGCGTTATTATGCCACTCAATGGAGTTGCGACAGGGTTTGGTAGTCTGTGTAGCCATGTTCGCTACCACCATAGAACGTTCTGACATCACCTTCGCTCAGAGGGGCATTGAGCCGTAGCCGATCCACTAAGTCAGGGTTAGAGATGAACAGTCGCCCAAAAACTATGGCATCAGCCCGCCCACTTGTAATTGCTTCATCACCTCGTTGTCGATCGAACCCACCCACAGCTATCAGTGTTCCTTGGTAAACGGGACGTAGGAGATCGATGGGGTTAAACTTCGGTGCAGTTCCTCTGGCGTAACCTCGGTCATACCCCACGTGCAAGTATGCCAAACCCAATGGACTGAGTGCTTTTGCAACATAGGTGTAAGTTTCGGCAGGATCGTCATCAAATGTGTCGTTGACTGTGAAGCCGGGGGCAATCTTCACCCCAATCCGCTCCGCTCCTCGGACGCTACACAGAGCATTGACTACTTCGAGCGTGAAGCGAGTTCGATTCTCCAATGTGCCACCATAGGCATCTGTGCGTTGGTTGGAGCTGCTGACTTGGAACTGGTTGGGTAGATATCCGGTTGCTGCATGAAGTTCCACACCATCAAAACCTGCTTCAATAGAGAGTTCTGCCGCTCTGCGATACTCCTCTACTATTTCGGGTATTTCGTCCAATTCTAACGGACGGGGTGTCTCGAAAGGGACTTTGCCATCCCAAATGTGAACTTCTTCGGACACCACCGGGACAGCCGAAGGTGCGATCGGTCGGGCATGGTTAGGTAATAGGGAGGAGTGCGACACCCGTCCAGCGTGCATCAGTTGCACAAATATCCGACCTCCAGCAGCATGAACTGCATCTGTGACTTTTCGCCAGCCTGCAACCTGCTCCTCGTTGTGCAATCCAGGACAGGTTGTGTAACCTCGCCCCATTGGACTTGGATGCGTTCCTTCCGTAATAATGAGTCCCGCCGAAGCTCGCTGGGTGTAGTATTCGATCATTAGGGGGGTCGGTACACACTCAGTAGTTGCCCGGAGACGGGACATCGGAGACATGATGATGCGGTTGGGAAGATCGAGCGAACCTAGTCTAACTGGCGCGAACAGTCCTGATTTTTCTGGCATTGGCATTTTTCCTCTTCTAGAATCAGGGCGGTAGCGAGTCCACGTACTCTTACAGAGAAGCAAGCTACGCGTAGCGTCTCGTAGAGAGCGTCTGCCTGCGGCGGTAAACTACGCTCCACCGACAACCTCAATAATACTGCCCTACAGATAACTTCAGGGTAACTGAATCCGCAACGCTGACAAATAGCTTTGATTAATTGCCCCCATAGATCGCCTTGCGCCATCACTATTTATTATATGGAAGCTTGCACATAATCTTTTTCTTGATGACGACAAATAGAGCATTACAGCCAACGCCTGTCATTTGCCTCTTACACCATTATCTGGTATTGCCAATATCAATATTTAATATCAAGCCCCACCTAGATGCTTTCGAGGTAGGGCTTTTGCTTTTATGGCTGGAATCGGTATGCAATCATGTATCAAGCGCGATGGCGTATACGCCCTTTCCGGTGGCGATCGCACTGAGAAATTTAGCCGAACGTTAAAGCTGGTTCTTCACAGAAGTTAAATACGGCTGACTCACTTTCTGATTCATCTTCAAAGACAGCAGATATGTACCATTCACAGGGCGAATCATTCGTATATTCAGCCCAAGCAATTGTTACTGTTTCACCCGATGGAATCCCTGAATCACTCAAGGTAAATGAAGCCCACTCTTCATCATCGACAGATACCCACAACTCTGTAATTGCTTGTTCGGTATCATTGGTAACGGTAAACGTGAATTGATCTGACATAAATAGCCCCTTAGCTATAAATAAATTGCAGGTTGTCAGTCACCGATTATACTGTCACTTTTTTTTAAACGTTGTCATCATAACTCCCACAATATAATCTCAGAAGTAGTTTCAAGTTTTTTTGACTAAATTGAAATTTGTTAAAGAGTATTAAAAATATCACAGGTAAGACGCGGTGAATCGCCGTCTCTACGATCTAACAGAAATAGTTGAGAGCGATCGCTTCTCCAAATAAGCGCAGTCAGAGCGTTTCACAGGCTGTCCCTAACTTCTTCGAGCAACTTCTCTAAAAGGGACATGTTAATTCTAATATCAAGCCCCACTTAGATACTTTCTAGCTAGGGCTTTTGTTTTTATGTCTAAAGTCGATATGCAATCATCTATCAAGCGCGATGGCGTACACGCCCTTTCCGGTGGCGATCGCACTGGGGAATTTATCCGATTGTTAAAGCTGGTTCTTTACAGAAGTTAAATAGGGCTGACTCAGTTTTTGATTCATCTTCAAATACAGCAGATATGTACCATTCACAGGGCGAACCATTCGTATATTCAGCCCAAGCAATTGTTGCTGTTTCACCTGATGGAATCCCTGATTCACCCAAGTTAAATGCGGCCCACTCTTGCTCGTCAACAGATACCCACAACTCTGTAATTGCCAATTCAGTTTTATTGGTAACGGTAAAGGTGAATTGGTCTGACATAAATAGCCTTGCCTTTTAACGATAAATAAATTGCAGATTGTCAGTCACTAGATTATACTGCCACTTGTTTCAACAGTTGTTATATTAACTGCCAGAATATAGGCTTATAGCATTTCACTATAAGGTTGATACATTTAGGTAAGCAGAGGGGCAGAGGGGCAGAGGGGCAGAGGAGCAGAGGAGCAGAGGAGCAGAGGAGCAGAGGAGAGGGTTTGCAGGTTTTACCTAACAGATTATGAGGCAACTTATAGGCGCGACAGCTTGCAAACCGGAAATAGCAAAATCCGATCGATTCTGTCTTAATACAGTTTTGCGTAAAAGCGTAGCATTTTTAATGTAGGGGGATGCATTGACATTGCAGAGAGATGCATTGGCATTGTATTGAGATGCATTGACATTGCAGAGAGACCCATTGGCATTGCAGTGAGATGCATTGACATTGCAGAGAGACCCATTGGCATTGCAGTGAGATGCATTGACATTGCAGAGAGACGCATTGACATTGCAAGGTATTGCCGAATTTAATTCGCTACGAATTAATGAAATGCTGTACTTAATACAACTCATATTTCATTAACTGACAAGGCAGCGCTCCGTTGTACACGGCAACTCGCTGGGATGATTTTAGTCCAATCGATTGAGACAGTTCCTTGTTGCCACTCAGCACAAATGCAGTCCAGCCTTTGAAGCGTTGTTTCAGTACATCGCCCAAAAGTTTGTAAAATGCCCCTAAATCGCTATCTCGCCCCAGTCGTTCGCCATAAGGTGGATTGCAGAATAAAATCCCATTGTCTGCGGGGGCGACAACATCAGCAAGTTCCATTTGAGAAAACCATACATGGTTATCAACGCCGCAGTTTTGAGCATTGTTAATCGCTTGCTCAATTATATTTTCATCGCGATCGCTTCCCCAAATAGGTGCAGTCAGGCTATCTAGTTGACTGTCCTTAGCTTCTTGGAGCAGCTTTTCTAAAAGGGGCAGGTCGAAATCGAGCCAATTTTCAAATCCAAAGCTTTCGCGAAACAGTCCTGGTGCGATGTTCAGTGCCTTTAAGCTAGCTTCCAGAGGTAAAGTGCCAGATCCACACAAAGGATCGTAAAACATCTGGTTTGGTTGCCAACCCGAAAGTTGAATCAGGGCAGCAGCCAGAGATTCTTTCAGAGGGGCTACTCCCACCGCAGGACGGTAGCCTCGGCGATGCAGACTATTTCCAGAACTGTCGAGTTTAACGGTACAAAAGTCGCGTTCAATATGAACATTAACCCGCACATCTGGTTCATGAAGCTCTACATTTGAACGTTCGCCCAGCTTTTCTTGCTGTTGGTCAACGATCGCATTTTTCACCTGGAGAGATGTGAAGTGGCTGTGGTTGAGGTGCTGGTTTTTGCCCGTGACATTCACCGCCAGCGTCATGTCTGGCGTCAGATAGTTTTGCCAATCGATAGTTTGGATACCGCGATAGAGATCCTTGGCATCAAGGCATGGAAACTCATTGATATTCACCAAGATTCGGAACGGCAGCCTAGCCCAGAGATTGACGCGATAAAGTAAAGTGCGATCGCCCTCAAAGGCTACACCGCAAAACCCCGGCTCTACGGAATGGGCACCCAGTTGCTCTAACTCCTGAGCCGCGAGGGTTTCTAATCCGCGAGCAACCGTTGCAAAATACTGATTCATCCTCTAATCCAAAGCATTATCTTCACTGCTCACCCATTGACGCACTTTAGCTTAACTCATATCTGGTGACATTCTCTCTCGTTAAGTCTGCAACTATAACCTTAGTAAGGTAGAGGCAGGAGTCAGGACACAGCAAATATTTTTTGAAAGAGATTATATTTTCTTCAGTTTAAGTACTATCTTAAATCAATTAACCTTGCTAATATCAAGCTGAAATAGCATTCAGGCACTTTGCAATACAACTCATCAATAAAAATAATCAGAGGGAAAAACTATGAGTTTAGTATCTGATATTGTTCTGCTGCAAGACTTAACATCGTCATCTAATGAGGGTGTAGTCCAGCTTAAAGCCGTACTTCCTGCGACGGTAAATCGCTTAACCAACCCGAAGTTAGCAAAGATATTTGGTGATGACCTGAAATTTGGTATTGCCTCTTTCAAGGATAAGCCACTTGTGCCTTTTGGCGGTTACGCTGACTATGTATATCAAGCAGAAGTCGCTTTGACAAATAAAGTCACAACAATTAAAGATAAAATCTTTAACTTTCAAGCTTTTGGTGGCAATGATGGGCCCGAATCACAATTATTTGCACTCTTGTTCGCAGCTTTAGATAACGGCAGTCTTGGTTACAGAGTAGGTTCATTTCGTGTTGTGATAATAGCTACCGATGGTATTTATCACGTTGCCGGCGATCGCGCAGCAGTTAGGCCAGATAGTATTGGCAATAATGGAGATGCGATAGCTGATGCTTTTGAAGATTATCCACAGGTCGGACAAGTAAAAACTGCGCTAGAAACAAATAACATTATTCCAATTTTTCTAACTACGAGTAATGTTGCAGCCAATTACGAGACACTAGTTACCCAGCTTGGTCGAGGTGGTGTACTGACTGTTGGTTCTACAAGTGAGAATCTTGCTGATGTCATAAAAGAGGCAGTTGCTCGATCCAGAAATGCGATAAGTACTGATGTCGCTACAACCAAGGGAGACGATACCTTTAGTTCGGGGAATTTTTCGGCTGGCGATAAGGTTATTTTTGCTGGGGATGGTGATGACAGTATTTCGCTTTCTGGTGTTGTTGGTAATCATTACATTGATGGGGGGGCAGGTTCTGACATCCTTTTTGGTGGAGCTGGTGCAGACATCATAGATGGGGGTAGTGATGACGACAACCTTCTAGGGGGCAAAGGTAATGATATTCTTTTTGGCAGTAGTGGAAAAGATACTCTGATCGGCAACACAGGCAACGATTACCTACAGGGAGATAGTGGGGACGACTTACTAGAAGGAGGCGCTGGTTCAGATAAGTTTGCATTTGCAACAGGATCGAAGTTTAATATTAGGGAACTCGGAGTTGATATTATTAGTGACTTCACTCTTGAGGAAGACAAGATCCAACTATCTAAATCTACCTTTACTGCTCTAAGTAACTCTGTCTTTCCGACTCAATTAAATTCCGCAGACTTTGCCACAGTGACAAACGATACCTTAGCTGCAAGTAGTAGTGCAGCGATCGTTTATAATAGCGCAAATGGTAGTCTCTTTTATAACCCTAATGGTTCGGCGGATGGTTTTGCTGCGATTAATTCCGGGGGTAAATTTGCACAATTGGATGCTACCTCTTTTCCTGCTATAACTACCGCTAGTTTTGAGGTAGTTTTATAAGGTTTGTGTCTGATTTAGAGTCCTGCATTTTGTAACTCATCTACCTGAAAACTGCTTTAACAAAAAAAGAGGCGATCGCCAGGAGCAAATTAAACGGTATATTTTCAAGATGCCTCTGCTTACCTCAATAGACTACTAATCTATTTGAACTATTTTAAAAATTGATCCCAATTTGAAAAATGATTGCCACAGATGGATTCATGCCAAGCCAGATGCACCAAGGCAATTCCCAATCCAAAATCTAAAATGGTATAAGATTCTCTCAGACAAACGAATTGAACCAAGATGAATCTATAGTTTTCTAAAATCAATCATTGTCTGACGATAAGCATCTGGCAAACCTGTATCAAAACACTTGCCTTTAACAACATATCCTGTCATTCCCTCTTCCTGACGCAATTTTTCCAGACAAGATGTTAACTGAAATTCACCTCGTTCTCGGAAATTTTGCTTGATATGTTCTGCTAGAAAGTCAAAAATTTTCGGCGTTAGTAAATATAAGCCAAATATACCTAAAAAATCATTTTCTGACATTCCCTCTACACGTAAATGCTGTTGTGCATACTCAATAGTCGGTTTTTCATAGAGTTGTGTAACTGACAAAATCGAGTTTAACTCTTGCCAAACTCCTGTTATACACCCAGCTTTATGAATGATTTCTGCTGGCATAGTAGTTAAACCAATAACGTTTTGATTAACTTGTTCGTAAACATCTAAAACTTGACTAGTACAAGATTTTTCAATGTCAGATGCATAAATGTGGTCGCCCAACATGAGCAAAAACGGCTCATTTTGTACCCAATCTTTGGCACAAAATACCGCATGACCATAGCCTAATTGTTCCTCTTGTAACAAAATGGTAATTCTGCTACCTAAATCTTCAAGATATCGGCTATATTCTTGATTTTGTGGTGAAAGTTTATCTAAAAGTTCTTTTTTAGGTGGGTTTTTCAAGAAATCTGCAAATATTTCTTTGTCATCTGGCTGCACCACAATCCCTACTTCTGTAATTCCAGCAGTAATTGCCTCTTCAATAATTGCAAGAATCACAGGTTTTGCCCTACCATCTCGATCGATAATTGGGAAAAGTTCTTTTTTGACAACTTTGGTAGCCGGAAACAAACGAGTACCGAAACCAGCTACCGGAATCACAGCTTTTCTAACTTTATTTTTTTGCATAAGCAGTTCATCACCCCAACTTCTCAAACAATTCTGCCAATACCACATTAGAAAACAAAAATCCTTGGGGATCGATCAAACGCAATCTTCCCTCTGCAACTTCCACCCAACCTTTTTCAAAATACAATTGCAAACACCGACAAATTTCTTCTACCTTTTCTTCGCCAAATGCTTCCGCCAACGCCGCCAAACTTAAACCCTCCGCCAAACGCAACCCCAACATTAACGTTTCTAACAATACTTCCTTTGGGGGAGTCACATCACAATCAATTACACCGCCAGCTTGTACCCACTGGTAATACTCCTTAGTTTTACGCGGACGAGTGAACCGCTTCCCCTGTACATAACTCGCCGCACCCATGCCAAAGCCATAATAAGGGCGGTTTTCCCAATACACTCGATTATGCCGACATTGATGGCCGGGTTGAGCATAATTGGAAATTTCATAATGCTCATAACCAGCACTAGTTAAAACCTGCTGACCCATCTGGTACATTTTGACTGTGGCTTCATCCGTGGGTAAAGGAGTATCGCCAGGTTTGTAGTAACGACCAAAGGCTGTACCTGGTTCGATCGTAAGATCGTAAATGGAAATGTGAGTGGGTGCGATCGCCACTGCTTTTTCTAGAGAATCCTGCCATCGATCTAAAGACTGATGCGGCAACCCAGAAATTAAATCTAAGCTAAATACGGGAATCTCGACTTGGTGGATTAGTTCCACAGCTGCAAAAATATCTTCAACTGAGTGCGATCGCCCCGCCCTTTGCAATAATTCTGCTTGAAAGGCTTGTACGCCCAAACTTACCCGGTTCACGCCTGCACTGCGATAGCCTGCTATGTGGGCTAAATCAAAGGTGCCTGGGTCAATTTCCATAGAAATCTCTGCCCCAGATGCAATCCCAAAATGCTTCTGTAGCTCTGTCAGTATCCGTTGTAGCTGCTCTATTGAGAGCAACGAAGGAGTACCACCACCGAAAAAAATTGTCTTTAGGGGTTGACCTAATGCTGGTGTAATGGCAATTTCTTGACATAGCACCTCAACATATTGGGAGATAGTACCAGATGTTTCGCCCCGCAAGCGATCGCCTACAACAGATACCGGGAAATCACAATAAAAGCACCGCCGTCTGCAAAAGGGGATATGCACATAAGCAGAACTCGCAATTCCAGAAGTACTAAATTTTTTACTCATTTTGAGAAAAGTTTTAAGTTAATTGAACTGCGAATTAGAGACAATGAAAATGAGGTGAGAATAAAGGCGTCAGGAGTCAGGAACCAGAATAATTGTCAAATCAAGCGTGTAATAACTTCTTGATTTTATTAAGATTATTAAGTTTAGGTATCAAAGTCTTCTTAATTCTGACTTCTGGATTCTGGATTCTGAATTCTTACAAAATAATTAGTTTATTTACAAGTTTTTGTCTTTTTACAACAAAACAATGAAAAATATTAAGATAAAAGCCTTTAGTTATAATAATTGCAGATATTGCCAGCCTAAACCCTTAGTGTAAGTCAATATTGATTAGTTTATCTTACCGATGAAATAAAAAATACTTAACTTTATCGGTTAACACAGTTGCAGGAAAACAAGACAACCATGCTTGACGCCATTATTATTTTCTCATTTATCCTAGCAGCGTCGGGAATAGGGTTCTACAGCATTGAACTACTACCCAATGGGGCGCTAGATCAGGTAACGAATCTAGAAGCTTTACGCTTAGTTGTTGCCGTCTTTGCCGCTATTATTGGTGGTGCGATCGGGCTGAGTTTCCAGACGACATATCGTCGCCTAGAATCGCAAGTCAAAGAAATGCCTCTAGAAGTGATTTTAACTCGTGCGATCGGCTTAGTAATTGGGCTATTACTAGCCAACTTGATGCTAGCACCACTATTTTTGCTCCCGATCCCGGCGGATTTTGGATTTATTAAGCCATTGGTGGCAGTTGTTGGTAGTATTATCCTCTCCGTTACTGGCATGAATTTGGCAGACACCCACGGGCGAGGCTTATTGCGGTTCATTAATCCCAACACCGTTGAATCGATGGTAGTGGAAGGAACATTAAAACCAGCCAATACCAAAGTTCTAGATACTAGCTGTATTATTGATGGTCGTATTGAAGCCTTACTAGAAACAGGGTTTTTAGAAGGGCAAATTCTCGTACCGCAGTTTGTCTTGCAAGAACTCCAACAAGTCGCGGATGCTAGCAAAGACCAAAAGCGGGTACGGGGAAGACGAGGACTAGAAATTCTCAACCGTATTAAGGAAGATTATCCCGATCGCATCCTAATTAATACAGTTGACTACGAAGATATTCCCACAGTGGATGCCAAGTTAGTACGCTTCGCCCAAGAAATCAGCGGTACATTGCTAACCAACGACTACAACTTGTCTAAAGTCGCCAGTGTTCAAAAAGTACCTGTTTTGAATGTGAATGATTTAGTGAATGCCGTCCGTCCCAGTTATTTACCAGGTGACAACCTGGATTTAAAAATCCTCAAGGAAGGTAAAGAACCCAGTCAAGGCATTGGCTACCTAGATGACGGCACAATGGTAGTCGTTGAAGAAGGTAGCAGCTATGTGGGTGGTGAACTGCGAGTAGTAGTTACCAGTGCTTTACAAACTACAGCAGGAAGAATGATTTTTGCCAAACCCCAAGCTTCAGCATTGGCGTGAAACAATGGGATGTTTGTTCAATTCGAGTGACACTTGGTAATCGGTGCAGGTTGACTGCACCGATTATTTATTGATTGAACTCACTTACCTGTAAATACTGTAACTGCTCAATTGATAACCCTGTGACTCTGCCGATTTGCTCTAATGGCATACCAGTACTAAATAGATTTCTTGCCACTTCGAGTAACGCTTCGGCCTTACCTTCAGCCTTGCCTTCAGCTTTACCTTCTTGTAGAATGTCTTGATAAATCGCTGACTCGCGCATAATATCTGACCTCAAAACTCGTTTAATAACCTCTTTATCTAATACTAAACCAGCTAAAATCGCTGTAGAAGCAGCAATATTACTTTGAGTTCTTAATTCTGTAATCCCGTTAATTTCCCGTGCCACTTCATTCAGTATAACTTCTGGAGCAATTGTACTGCTTAACACCGCCAAGGGTAAAAGTCCAGGTGTTCTCAAAAATACTTCTGTCGGTTGTTCCCAAAGTCTGATAACTGTAAATTCATGTCGTGTCCCAGCAATTGTAAATGTATTTTGTTGCACCAAATTTGAATTTGTCTGCTTAAGGTAAATTACGACTTGATACATTGTTTTGTCTGGAAAGCGGCGATATACTCGCAATCGATAGTCAATCATCCGAAAAGGAATTTCCGCATCGACTTGGGTTTGAAATTCCAAATGCAATATGCTTTGCTCCGACTGCAACAGAATTAGAGCATCAGCCCGAATCGGTTCGAGAGATAATTCTTTTGGACTTAGTTCTGTTAAATTAATAGATTCGCCTAATAACCATGTAGCAAAGTCACTGGAGAAGTTCTCAACTAAAAACTTACAGATATTGTCAAACATCTGAATTAGTGTATTTGGTGCAGATGGGTTTGCATGATGCTGAAAACCTATCTAATACATTGTTTGTATATTGTGTACGACTATATGTCCATAATTCCATCAAACTAAAGTCTGCGGCTACACAAACAGAGTTATAGATTAGCTGACTAATTATTTTTTGGTCATTTACACAAACATCATATAACTAAAAGTGACTTTTATTTTAGGACTGATTTGTTGATTGCGTACATATTTTGTTTAGCAGCGTCGTTTTTTTAGAATTTATATGGCTTAAAGGTGCTAAGAGTGCAAAAGCGTTAATCCAAAAATATACGGTTGCAGTATTGATTATTCCTATACCAAAACCTGCATCCGATCTTGATATGGTAGACGACTACGAACAGCTACTATATATTTTGTAAATCGGACAGGATGCTTAACATACAATAATAGTGCTATGCCTTTGTAGTTAAAAATTTTAATAAACCACAAAGGCTTAAAAAAATCACAAAGCCGACTTTTGCAACACAACCGTATTTGATGGCTAAATCAATTGTTTCAACAAAACGGCTCGGCAGTCAGTTAATCCACTGGTTGCTTGAAGAAGACCGACGAGAAAAAAAAGGGCCTTACCGCAAGGAAGAAGTACATCGCCAGCATTCTTGGTGGCAGGTGATGTGCTTGACTGGTGTAGATTATTTCTCGACCCTTGGCTATCAACCAGGGATTGCAGCACTGGCGGCTGGCGCTCTTTCTCCTATAGCTACCCTGATTCTGGTTTTGCTGACGCTTTTTGGAGCGTTGCCAATCTATCGGCGCATTGCTGCTGAAAGCCCTCATGGTGAAGGGTCGATCGCAATGTTAGAGCGTTTACTTCCCTGGTGGCAAGGCAAATTACTTGTACTGTGCTTACTTGGCTTTGTGGCAACTGACTTTATTATTACCATTACCTTGTCAGCAGCTGATGCCACAGCCCATATCATCGAAAATCCACTGACACCAAATTGGCTTCACAATCAGACGATCGCAGTTACCCTGATATTAGTTGCATTACTAGGTGCAGTTTTCTTGAGAGGTTTCCGAGAAGCCATTGGAATTGCAGTAGTTTTGGTGGGAGCTTATCTGCTGTTAAACTTCATTGTCGTTAGCGTCGGTGTGTATCAGATATTAACTCACACAGAAGCGATCGCTAACTGGCAAACTGCACTTTTTGCACGCCATTCTAACCCTTTGATGCTAATCGGCATCTCTCTCCTCATCTTCCCCAAACTCGCACTGGGATTGTCAGGTTTTGAGACTGGTGTTACCGTTATGCCTCTGGTTAAAGGTAGCAGTAACAACAACACTTCGCATCATCCCAAAGGGCGGATTCGGAATACACGCAAGTTGCTCACCACTGCTGCTGTGATTATGAGCTTCTTTCTGCTTACCACCAGCTTTATAACCACTCTACTGATTCCAACCGCAGAATTTGCATCGGGGGGCAAAGCCAACGGACGCGCCCTTGCTTATTTAGCACATTTGTATTTAGGTAATGCCTTTGGCACAATTTACGATTTAAGTACTATTTCTATTTTGTGGTTTGCAGGTGCATCTGCAATGGCAGGGCTGTTGAATATCGTCCCTCGCTACCTACCACGTTATGGCATGGCACCCAATTGGGCACGAGTAACCCGACCTTTAGTGTTAGTCTACACAGCGATCGCTTTTGTTGTCACAATTATCTTCAAAGCAAGTGTAGAAGCCCAAGGTGGGGCTTACGCAACTGGTGTGTTGGTGTTGATCACCTCAGCCGCCTTTGCCGTCACCTTATCAGCCCACCGTCACCAACAGAAGCGGGCTAGACTCGTTTTTGGTATCATTACATTGTTATTTGTATATACCACCATTGTCAATATCATCGAAAGACCAGAAGGGATTAGGATTGCTGGGTTTTTCATCGGTGCGATCATTTTTACCTCGCTGGTTTCTCGTGTTTGGCGTTCAACGGAACTGCGAGCAGAGCGAATTGAAGTTGACGAACTTGCTGCCCAATTCTTTGCTGAAGATAGCCAGGGAACAATACGACTGATTGCAAATCGGTTGAATACGGGCGATGTCCTAGAATATTTTATGAAAGAGAAAGAGGTACGCGAAGACAACCATATTCCAGTCAACGATCCAATTCTGTTTCTAGAAATTCATGTATCCGATGCTTCGGAATTTGCAGATGCGATCGTAGTAAAAGGGGTGCAAGTTGGTGATTATCGCATCCTCCGGGCTGAAAGTGCAGCAGTACCAAATGCGATCGCCGCTTTACTACTTTACATTCGCGACCAAACAGGTAAGATTCCCCATGCTTACTTCGGCTGGGTTGAGGGAAATCCCATACAATACCTATTGCGTTTTATCTTGTTTGGCGAAGGTGACATTGCTGTAGTTACCCGTGAAGTACTGCGACGAGCTGAAAAGAATCCCGAAATGCGACCTGGTATTCATGTTGGGGGTTGATTTAAGAGTGCTGAGTAATGAGTAATGAGTAATGAGTAATGAGTTTAATTTTCTGTGTAAGTTCTCTAAGTCTATAAGATTTAAGAGTGCTGTTAGCGATAGCGGGGCGTTTAGCCCGTGCTGAGTGCGATTATTACTTTTTTTACTCAGCACTCGTATACTCAGCACTCAGCACTGTTTCGCAGCTTCTGGTTCAAGTTGGAAGAAATTGCCCTAGAATTTATGTAAGTATGAGCCGCTGAATCTGAGATTAACTTTAAAATTATTTAATTAACTTCTTAGAATGCCAGACGCGGAAAAGTTCCACAACCAGCTGGCTAATCACAAGCTGCTGCATCGGCAAGTTAGTAAAAAGGCAAATTCTTCGCTAGTAGCCAGTGGAGAAGAAGGAATGGTGCTTCAGTTGCCTGATGGCACTATCCAGGCTTGCAATGCCGCTAGCGATCGCATTTTGGGACTGAGCGCAGAACAGCTTGTGGGGCAAAATTTGCTCGATCCCAAGTGGCAATTTATTCATGAAGATGGGTCTCCTTTACTCAGTAAAGCTCACCCTACAAGTGTTATCCAAAATACAGGCAAACCTTGCTTAAATGTGATATGTGGCTTTTATAAGCCAAATGGTGAGCTAGTCTGGCTCTTGTTGTCTTCCCAACCTCTATTTCAAACTGAAGGAAGCAATTTGTATGCGATCGTGACAACTTTTTCGGATATTACGGCATCTAAGCACGCCCAGTTCGAGGATGACTGTAGTTGCGAACAAAATACTCAACAAGTTGATACAGATGAATTTCAGGCATGGTGGGATAGTCAACATCTGTTTCAACAAATTGCTGGCACTCTTCCGGGAATACTCTACATTTATGACCTAATTGAGCAGCGAAATACTTACGTTAATTACGAAATTGCTCAAGGTTGGGGCTACACACCAGCAGAAATCCAGGCGATGGGAAAGGAGTTATTTGTCCAACTTCTACACCCTGAAGATTTGGCTCGACTCCCTAGCTATTTTGAAAAATTTAATTCTACTCATCAGGGCGAAGTTCTCAGTTCTGAATACCGAATTCTACACGCTAATGGAGAATGGCGCTGGTTTTGTAGCTATGACACTGTGTACAGCAGAACAGCTGATGGATTGCCGCAATATCTTTTGGGAATCGCTTTTGATATTACAGAGCGACGACACATAGAAATTTCCTTGCGGCAAAGTAATGAAAGGTTTGAGCTAGCAGCGGCGGCGGTTAATTGCCTAATCTATGACTGGGAGATTGGCAGAAATACTGTGGAAAGAACTCAAGGTCTAACCCAGGTTTTTGGCTACACCCAACAAGAAACCGAACCTACTTTCCAATGGTGGCAAGAACGCATTCATCCCGATGACCAACAAAGAGTTAACGACCAATTCATGGCTAGTATGGCCAATGGAAACCGTTATCGCATCGAATATCGCGTGCGTCACCAGGATGGGCGCTATTTGTGGGTAGAAGATCGGGGGTTTGCAGTCCGGGATGAAAATGCTCAGGTCATTAGGGTAGTTGGTGCGAGTACTGATATTACCGAACAGCAAGCTGCTCTATGGGAACGTCAAAAAATTGAAACAAATCTGCGCGAGAGTGAAGAACGGATTCGGTTAGCCACTAATGCTGCTGAACTGGGTATGTGGTTTTGGAATATCAGTACCAACGAGGTGATTTGGACAGACAAATGTCGGCAGCTGTTTGGAGTATCCCTAGAAGCCGAAATCGACTTTGAGATTTTCCTCAACTGCGTACATCCAGAAGACCGCCAGTGCATTCATAAAGCGATCGCCCGCTCTCTTGAGGAAAATGTTGAGTGTGACATCGAATACCGCATCCCTTGTTCTGATGGTAGTATTCATTGGATTGCTGCTAAAGGTCGCGTCTTTTATGATGCCGAAGGTAAGCCAGTACGAATGATGGGTACTACCCAGGATATTACCCAACGCAAACAGGTAGAAAATGATTTACGCCAGCGCGAAACTCAATTAAGGCGGTTAGTTGATTCCAACATTATTGGCATTATGTTCGCCACTCCTGATTACATTACTGAGGCGAACGAGGCTTTTTTAGAAATGGTGGGTTATACGCGAGAGGAACTTTTAGCGGGTAAGATACGCAGACAACATATCACCCCACCTGAATATCACGCTCTCGATCGGCAGGTGATAGAACAACTTTTAACGGTTGGGCTATTTACTCCTTTTGAAAAAGAATACATCCGCAAGGATGGCTCCCGTATTCCCATACTAATTGGTGGTGCTTTGGTGGAGAGAGATCCCGCATCTTGGATCTGTTTTATTCTAGACCTAACCCCCAGAAAGCAATTAGAAAAGGCACTCAGGCAACAAGCAGAGGAACTCAAACAGGCAAACCGGAATAAAGATGAGTTTCTCGCTATTCTCTCCCACGAATTGCGATCGCCCCTCAACCCGATTTTAGGGTGGTCATCGCTACTCAAAAGCCGCAAATTTGATGAAGTGACTACAAATCGTGCCTTAGAAACCATCGAAAGAAATGCTCAATTGCAGATTCAATTAATTGATGAGTTGCTGGATGTCTCCCGAATTATTCGCGGTAAGTTAAACCTGACTTTTGCCACTGTTAACTTAGTAGCTGTAATTGATGCTGCATTACAAACAGTCCGGTTAATTGCCGAAACTAAATCTATCCAGATTAAAGTACAAATTGACCCCAATGTTGGTAAAGTGTTAGGCGATTATAATCGCTTACAGCAAGTTGTAGGGAATTTACTCTCGAACGCAGTCAAGTTTACTCCCTCTCGTGGTTCAGTGGAAGTTAGCTTATCATTGAGTCGTGAATTAACTTTCCACTCTGCACTAATTCAAGTTAAAGACACAGGTCAAGGTATTTCCCCTGAATTTCTACCCCACGTATTTGAATATTTTCGTCAAGCTGATAGCAGCACAACCAGGACATTTGGCGGACTGGGACTGGGATTGGCAATAGTTCGTCACTTAGTAGAGTCGCATGGTGGTACTGTAAAAGCAGATAGTCCAGGAATTGGACAGGGAGCAGTTTTTACTGTCAGACTGCCCGTGATGAAGGAGAGTGACGGTGCAGAGAAAGCAGGAGGAGCAGAGGAGAAATTTAACTCGTCAGTTCTGCGTGGACTACGGGTATTAATTGTCGATGATGATGTTGACACACGGGAGTTTCTGCACTTCTTGCTACAACAGAATGGGGCGTTGATAACTGCCGCAGCATCAGTAAATGAAGCGCTTAGAATTATAGCACAGGCTGTACCTAATTTATTAATCAGTGATTTAGGAATGCCAGAAATGGATGGCTACAGCTTGATTAAGATGCTCAGAGCCATGCCCAAAGAGGAGGGCGGGGAAATTCCGGCGATCGCTCTTACCGCCTATGCTGGAGAAAGCGATCGCGATCGAGTTTTAGCAGCTGGTTTTCAGAAACACATTGCCAAACCAGTACAACCAACTGAATTACTCACCTCAATTGCAGATTTGCTAGGGCAAAATCATCGCTAAAACTCTATTTCTGTTCATTAGATTTTAGGCTCAACTGAACTGTATTGAGTTATAAGGAATACACTATCATCAGGCTTAAATCTCAATCAGCTTAACCATGACCAAGAAAGATTTGCTTCGCAACCAAATTTTCACGCTGGAAAATATTCTTTCGCCAGCAGAATGCGCTGAGTATATTACTTTAACAGAAAACATTGGCTATACAGATGCTCCTATTACTACCCACCGAGGTTTTGAAATGCGCCCCGATATCCGCAATAATCAGCGCGTTATTCTAGATGACCGGGAGCGTGCTTTTGATTTATGGCAGCGTGTGTCAAATTATATCCCTAAGACCATTGGTAGATGGCATCCAGTTGGGCTGAATGAGCGTTTTCGTTTCTATCGCTACGATCCAGGTCAGAGGTTTGCACCTCACCATGATGGTCCTTATCGGCGAACCAATGGTGAGGAAAGTTTATTGACTTTTATGATTTATCTGAATGAAGGGTTTGAAGGCGGCGAAACCCGCTTTTATCTTCCTGAATACTACGAAAATTTATCTAATCTAGCTGTGCTTCCAGTAATAGGTATGGCTTTGTGTTTTGTCCACGAACTAGTACATGAGGGCGCTACTATTATCCAAGGGCGAAAGTACGTTTTGCGATCGGATGTTATGTACAGTCAATAGTTGAGATGATTAACCAGCAAAATCAACAAAATTTAATCTAACTCCCGACGACCTTCCAACGCCCTCGCCAAAGTAACTTCATCTGCGTACTCCAAATCGCCACCCACAGGTAAACCAAAAGCAATCCGCGTCACTTTGGTAAATGGTTTCAGTAGCTGACCGATATACAGGGTTGTTGTCTCCCCTTCTACACTCGGACTAATTGCCAGAATTACCTCTTGAGGTTTTTGCTGACTCACCCGACGCTGCAAAGCTAGTATATTCAATTGATCTGGGCCAATTCCATCAATTGGCGAAATCACCCCGCCCAAAACGTGATACTTACCTTTGTATTCGCGGGTTTTTTCTAGCGCAATCACATCGCGAGGATCTGCAACAACACAGATAGTGTTATTGTCCCGGTTGGCATTCCGGCAAATTTCACAAACAGGTTCAGCAGATAAGTGAAAGCAAACAGAACACAACCCTATCTGTTTTTTTGCCTCAACTAAAGCTTGCGCCAAAGCTTCTACTTCTGCTTCTGGTCGCTTCAAAATATGCAAAGCCAGTCGTTGGGCACTTTTGGGGCCAACTCCCGGTAGGCGTTGCAATTGTTCAATTAACCGTGCTAAAGGGCGTGCGTAAACCGTTGTCTTGTCTCCAGAATGTTTTCACTTTAACTATGATGACATTTTTACAAGATTTTTTAGATTGGTTATTTAATATTCTGACCCGATGAATACTTAACAGATTATCGTTTTACTAATTTCCAGCATATTGAAAGTTGGTGGGAAATTATTTTTTTTCAACCATAAGTTTGCCGCAACGGCAAACTTATGGTTGAAGTCACACTAATCACTCTTAATACCAAGTTATCAATAAGTGGGCGATACTGGATTTGAACCAGTGACCCCATCCGTGTGAAGGATGTGCGCTACCCCTGTGCTAATCGCCCAAGACCTTTTATATTACCATAATTTACTAAATAGCAACATAAGTTGAAATGCCAAAGGCTTACTTGCTGCGCCTATGCAATTGAAATGATTCGTCATCATTTCCGTATGTAACGCAAGGACTGTCAATTATGAGTTCTGGCTCAAATGAATTGCAGAAAACTACGGTAGAACAATTAACCCCAAATTCATCAGGGTGAATGCACTTTATCGCTTCTTCTACTAAGGTATGGAAAGCACAATCATTACAGATAGTCGGACATTTCTCCACTAAGTATATAGGTATAAATTGTTTAAATGGTATTGCGATCGCACTTCTCTCAGTTAAATGAGAATAAGTAGCGACAAAATCAAATGTTTAAATCGCGTAGAGCCAGACGAATTTGCTCGGCTCGCCTGCGGTTGACACCAAGATCGGATTCTCCCACGCGAGAAGCCGAGCGCAGATGAATTACTGACTCATTAGGAGGTAAATAAAATTCTACATCATCAACAAATTGGAAGATGCGGCTTTTAGAAAGAGCGTGGATGTAATTATCTGTTTGTTCTACAATTTCTGTACGCGGAACAACACCGATAACTTTTAGTAAGATTTCTCTAGCTGCATTACGGTCTACATGATAAGGAATCGGGTCGATAGCGTGTTTTTCATCTGCGTTTTGACTGACAACACAGTTGTCTGAAGCTGGACAAGAACTAAGATGACCATTATCAACTCCCAAGCTAGAAGCAGCCCAAGTAGCCCCAGGAAGTATTAAACTACTAATCAAAGTTAAGAGTATTGCAAAAGCGATACTCCGCAAGAATCGCTGCCGGAATGCTGTTAGCAGACGGGACATGATAAATTTACTCCTTTTGTTCAGTTATTTTGAGTGAGTACTGCGAATTGCTGGTTCGCTCTACAGATTATCATCTATCCAGCCACACTCTGAGTTTGGGCAATCACAATGTAGCCGCGCCGACCAGTCCCTTGTGCTATTGTTGCTGCCAATAAGGGAATCAAGCCTAAAAAGTGACGAATAATTCAGATTTCCATTGACTACGAACCCAAAATCATTAGCAGGGGTTGCGACTGTATTCCCTGGTGATTCCAGCTTTGACTCAGAAGAATTGGCTGGTATCTGCTTTGTTGTGGCCAATATTAGAAAGTTTGATGGTTGTAGATGAACATAGGAATAATCCAGCCTTACAGTAACGGGTTTTTAGAAGTTGTACCAGAAAGCGATTATTGGCAGATTGCAGCTATACACATCAATGGCCAAGCCTACTGCCCTACTCCTCAGCTTTATCGCTCAGAAAAAGTGGCATTGGCAAAAGCTACACAAATTTATGATTGGATAGCTCACCACGAACACCAAATCAGTGATGAAGCTTACTACTGCTCTGAATTGAAACTCATCATCTGGCAGCAACCAAAAGTATCTTAGTTAACCAGGGAGATTGCTTGCCTTGGGCAAATCTGATAGTAGTTTCGTATTAATGTTTCAGAGTAAAGCTATAGTCCCTGCCGAAAATCTGGGGATTTTAGTTTGTTGATAGGATGCCTAGGCATACCTGACTTTTCACGGGAAGTACTGAAACCCTCATCAAGGCTGGAGGTAGCGTGTAGGGTGTAGGGTGTATAGAACTGATATTGTCTTACTACACCCCCACACCCTTGCTCCTTTTCCACTTCCACATACCGTGAAAAGTCAGGTAGGCATACCCGCCCGCTTCAGGAAGTCGTGTTAAGTCGAAGTAGCTAGGCTCTGGATGCAGGGGTAACAGAAAATTCATTTCTTTAGTTTATCTAAAGTCGCATCTAAGTTATCAAATTACCTTTCTAAGATAGAAGCAGCAACTTATAAGTTGCTATAGATGACTAAAACCCAATTAACAGCTAGTGGCTGCGGAGAACATAAAAATGACTAAAGCGCCGGAATCTTTAGACTTATCTGCCTACGATGCTACAGACAGAGCTTTAGATCGTGACTGTACAACCTTATCTCGTCACGTCCTGCAACAACTTCAGAGTTTTTCGCCAGATGCACAGGATTTAAGTGCGCTGATGAATCGCATCGCCCTGGCCGGCAAACTGGTTGCTCGTCGCATGAGTCGCGCTGGTTTAATGGAAGGTGTTCTTGGATTTACTGGGGAAGTTAATGTCCAAGGCGAATCCGTCAAAAAGATGGATGTTTATGCCAATGATGTATTTATCTCAGTGTTTAAGCAAAGCGGCTTAGTCTGTCGCCTCGCCTCAGAGGAAATGGAAAATCCTTACTACATCCCCGAAAATTGCCCCATTGGGCGCTATACCTTGCTATATGACCCAATTGATGGCTCATCTAATACTGATAATAATCTCAGCTTAGGTTCCATTTTCGCCATTCGCCAACAAGAAGGAACTGATAGCGATGGTAAGGCAACTGACCTGCTCGCCAACGGACGTAAGCAACTCGCTGCCGGATACATCCTGTATGGACCCTGCACGATGCTGGTTTATACTATAGGTAAGGGGGTTCATTCCTTTGTTCTTGACCCCAGCTTAGGAGAGTTTATTCTCACAGAAGAAAATATCCGCATTCCTAACCACGGGTCTGTTTACAGCGTGAACGAGGGTAACTTTTGGCAGTGGGAAGAATCAATTCGAGAATACATTCGCTACGTTCACCGCACAGAAGGCTACAGCGCTCGTTATAGCGGCGCAATGGTGAGCGACATCCATAGAATTTTGGTTCAAGGCGGCGTCTTTCTCTACCCAGGCACAATTCAAAACCCTGAAGGGAAATTACGCTTGCTTTATGAAACGGCTCCTCTGGCGTTTTTGATTGAACAAGCAGGTGGTCGCGCTACTACAGGACTGGTAAATATTTTGGATGTGGTGCCCAAAAAACTGCATCAACGCACGCCTTTAATTATTGGCAGCAAAGAGGATGTAGCAAAGGTGGAGTCTTTTATTCAAAACGGACACTAGTGTTAGAAGGCAGAAGATAGGAGAAAAAAAGCTTGTAAATTACGCTTTTAAACCTTTTCAACTGGATAGTTATTTTTGCCATGCTGCCTAGAAGACGGTAATAAAAGGATCGAGAATGCGTCTAGCATCTGGCATTAATTAAAAGTTAATCATGGTGATTTAGGATTGGAAATGCAGAATCGCACTTTTTGAAGATGTATTAAAGATTATCTCAGCCGGCCGATGCAATAAGTGATTGGCAACGCCACAATTCAAAAGTAAGCATCAAATTTTGATGGGTTTTGCCAACTTACTTAGAAACATCACTATACAGGAGTGGAACAAATTAGAGCTATGTCTACCAATCATCTACTAGAAATTAACCAATACGGTCAAAGTATTTGGATGGATAATTTGACCCGTGACATTATTCAATCAGGTGAACTCAAAGACATGGTTGAAAATCAAGGAATCTCTGGGATTACCTCTAACCCAGCGATCTTTGAAAAAGCGATCGCTGGTAACGTTATTTATGATGCCGATATCGAAGCCGGAGTTCGGGCTGGCTTACCCATAGACAAAATTTACGAATCCCTAGTTTTTGCAGATATCCGTAATGCTTGTGATATTTTACGCCCTGTCTATGAAGCCTCGAATCGACTAGATGGTTATGTGAGTATCGAAGTCCCGCCGACCATTGCCCATGATACTGAAGCAACCATAAGCGAAGCCCGCCGCTATTTCCAAGAAATTAATCGGGAAAATCTGATGATTAAAATTCCCGGTACAGAACCTGGTTTGCCAGCAGTAGAACAGGTAATATCCGAAGGGATGAATGTTAATATCACATTGCTGTTTTCTGTAGAAAGCTATATAAACACAGCAATGGCTTATATTCGGGGCTTAGAAAAACGGGTGGCTGAAGGTAAGGACATCAGTAAAATTGCTTCAGTCGCTAGCTTCTTCCTCAGCCGGATCGATAGCAACATTGATGGCAAGATTGATGCTAAGTTGAAAAAAGGCGTTGATGATATTTCTCTGGAAGCAAAGCTAAGAGCTGTCAAAGGAAAAGTAGCGATCGCTAACGCTAAGATTGCGTACCAGGAATACAAGAAAATCATTAGAAGCGAGCGTTGGCAAGAGTTGGCAGCAAAAGGGGCCACAGTACAACGGCTACTTTGGGCTAGCACCAGCACCAAAGACCCCAACTACAGAGATGTCATGTATATCGAAGAGTTGATTGGCCGTGATACCGTCAACACCGTACCACCTGCGACGATTAAGGCTTGTGCCGATCATTGTAACGTAGGTGAGAACTTAGAAACAGATGTAGACAAAGCTTACACGCTGATCGAAAACCTCAAAGATCCCGACATCAACATCGATCTCGATACCGTAATGGATGAACTGTTAGTCGATGGTATTGACAAGTTTATCCAGCCCTTCCAGTCCTTGATGAACTCTTTAGAAGACAAGATCAAGGTATTGTCACCAGTGTAGGGACTGGGGATTGAAGAAGGGAATAGGGTACAGGTTACAGGGTACAGATTATCACCTGTCACCTGTCACCTGTTACCTCTCCCCCAATCCAAAATCCAAAATCCAAAATCCAAAACCCAAAATTGTTATGGTTAGTCTGCTAGAAAATCCCTTGCGCGTTGGTCTGCAACAACAAGGGATGCCCGAACCCCAGATTATAGTCATTTTTGGCGCTTCTGGCGATCTCACCTGGCGCAAACTAGTGCCAGCACTTTACAAATTGCGGCGAGAACGGCGTATTCCCCCAGAAACGACCATTGTCGGTGTGGCACGTCGCGAATGGAGCCATGAGTACTTCCGCGAACAAATGCAAAAGGGCATGGAAGAAGCACATGCTGATGTCGATTTAGGGGAACTCTGGCAAGATTTCTCTCAAGGTCTGTTCTACAGCCCTGGAGATATAGACAACCCCGAAGGCTACCAGAAACTAAAAAACTTATTGAGTGAATTAGACGAAAAACGGGGCACGCGAGGGAATCGCATGTTCTACCTCTCGGTTGCCCCCTCATTCTTCCCTGAAGCGATTAAGCAGCTAGGAAGCGCCGGGATGCTAGAAGATCCCTACAAACATCGTCTAGTAGTTGAAAAACCCTTTGGTCGAGACTTGGCTTCTGCCCAGAGTCTTAACCAAGTGGTACAGAAATATTGCAAAGAAAATCAAGTCTACCGCATTGACCACTACTTGGGTAAAGAAACAGTCCAAAATTTGTTGGTGTTTCGCTTTGCCAATGCGATTTTTGAACCTTTGTGGAATCGTCAATTTGTTGACCACGTGCAAATTACCGTGGCAGAAACCGTGGGAGTGGAAGACCGGGCTGGTTACTATGAAAGCGCCGGCGCACTACGGGATATGTTGCAAAATCACCTCATGCAACTTTACTGCCTAACGGCGATGGAAGCACCCAATGCAATGGATGCCGACAGCATCCGCACAGAAAAAGTGAAGGTACTCCGAGCTACTCGTTTAGCTGATGTTCACAATCTGTCGCGGTCAGCAGTCCGCGGTCAGTATAGTGCTGGCTGGATGAAGGGTCAAGAAGTGCCAGGGTATCGGACAGAACCAGGCGTTGCTCCTAACTCCACCACACCGACCTACGTCGCCATGAAGTTTTTGGTAGATAACTGGCGCTGGAAAGGTGTTCCTTTCTACTTGCGTACCGGGAAGCGGATGCCGAAAAAAGTCAGTGAGATTGCCATTCACTTCCGCGAAGTTCCATCTCGGATGTTCCAATCTGCCGCCCAACAAACAAACGCCAATATTTTGACAATGCGGATTCAGCCGAATGAAGGTATTTCCCTGCGTTTTGATGTGAAAATGCCGGGGGCAGAATTCCGTACCCGTTCCGTTGACATGGACTTTAGTTATGGTTCCTTTGGCATCCAAGCAACATCTGATGCCTACGATCGCTTATTCCTTGATTGTATGATGGGCGATCAAACATTGTTCACCCGCGCGGATGAAGTAGAAGCCGCTTGGCAGGTAGTGACGCCAGCCCTTTCCGTTTGGGATGCACCCGCCGACGCCAATACTATTCCCCAGTATGAAGCTGGAACCTGGGAACCAACAGAAGCAGAATTCTTAATTAACCAGGATGGCCGTCGCTGGCGCAGACTTTAGAAAGTTAGGAGTGATGAGTTAATGTTAGGAGTAATAAATTATGAGTTTTTGAGTTAATAATTCAGTTATTCTAACTCCTAACTCCTAACTCCCAACTTTTAACTCCTAACTTCTAACTTTTAACTCCTAACTGATTCACCAAACAAAGCTGACAACTCAAAACTACTATGGCTCCCCAAGCTTCTACAATTTATTCACTTCAGGCGCCAAAAGATATTTCGCTTAACGAAATAGAAGCGGAACTTAATAAAATTTGGCAAAGTTACGGCATTACTGGCGAGGACGGTGGGCTTCCTGCTGCCACTCGCGCCACAACATTTACTTTAGTGGTTTACGAACCCGAAGAAACCCAGTATCTTTTGGCTACTTTGGGATTTTACAACGGCCCGCTTGACGGGATTTTAGGGCCTCAGATGGTAGCTGCCTTGCGGCAAGTGCAGAGAAAACATGCACTACCAGATACTGGAACTGCAACACCTGAAACTCTGGCTATCTTGAGAGAAGAATTCATCAAACGTCAAGGAAACGGCGCTGCGGGAGACAATGCTTCTATTGAACTTCCCAGCTTAAATGCCCCAAGCCCCAGAATTGCTGATGAAATCGCCCTCCGCAACCCCTGCCGGATCATCGCGCTATTTCCCATTACTGGCGAAGATGAAGGGGTGAAAGCTCAAGTTTCTGCCTATTGCCCAATCCAAAAGCAATCGTCAAGTACACTAATTTGCTGCGAATACATCACTCTCAGTGGAACTGCTGCTGCCTTAGAACGCATCGGTGGTATGCTTCCAGCATTGTTGATTGGCGGTTTACCAAAGTTTCTCTGGTGGAAAGCAACACCAGACCCCAATAACAGTCTATTCAAGCGGTTGGCAGCCGTTTGCAATAATGTGATTGTGGATTCTTGCCGCTTTAACGAGCCAGAAAGTGACTTACTCCGCCTGCAAGAATTGGTAGACAGTGGTGTTCCCCTAGCTGACCTCAACTGGCGTCGCCTCTCAGCATGGCAGGAATTGACAGCTGAAGCTTACGACTCACCTCATCGTCGGGCTGCCCTGCGGGAAGTTGACCGAGTAACTATTGATTACGAAAAAGGCAACCCCGCACAAGCATTGCTGTTTTTGGGTTGGTTGGCAAGTCGTCTAGCATGGCAGCCAGTTTCATATCAAAAGGAAACTGGAGATTATGACATCATTCGCATTCACTTTATTGCCCAAGACCAACGGGAAATAGAAACCGAATTAGCGGGCGTTCCTCTTGCTGATGTGGGCGATATTGCTGGCGACTTGATTGCTTTGCGCCTCAGTTCGACCAATCCGAAGGCAGACTGTGGTACAGTAATTTGCTCGGAAACTGGTGGTTGTATGCGGATGGAAACCCACGGCGGCGCTCAATCTGCTGGTCTGTTTCAACAGGTGACTTCACTTTCGGAACAAAAGGCGGAAGCATTGCTGAGTCAACAGGTACAACGTTGGGGTCGCGAGTCACTTTTTGAAGAAAGTCTAGGAGTGACAGCGAATATTTTCAAATTGGAAGCAAATAGTTAGTTTCGTCTGGAAACAATAAAAGTTACCAAAATTGCGAAAATCAAACACAAACTCTTCAGATTTTTGGATATTTCAATAATCTGGAGGGTTTTTCTATTTTCCTTGGAGGCAAGAGACGCGATGAATCGCCGTCTCTACAAGAATCATATCATGTCCGTATAATTAGTTATTTTCACAGTCATTGCACCCCAGCCCCTCCCCGCAGGCGGGGTGGGGTTCTTCAGGTTTAATAAGTAATCTAGCAGACATGATATCAATCGTATATACGGCGATTTATCGCGTCTTTGGCGATCAATAATTTTCATCAAAAAACCTTAACCGAACCGTATTGCATTGGCATAGCAAGTCGATGCATTGGCATAGCAGGTCGATGCATTGGCATAGCAGGTCGATGCATTGGCATAGCAGGTCGATGCATTGGCATAGCAGGTCGATGCATTGGCATAACAGGTCGATGCATTGGCATAACAGGTCGATGTATTAGCATTACACCTCAAGACGTGGGACAGCTTTAGAAGACTTTTGTGTACACCGTAGCCTTGCTTGGGAGAGGGATTTAGGGTGAAGGTTTTAATTTATGCAAGAAGTCTATTGAAAGGATATGTCGTATTTGCCTCCACGCTCAAGAGCGCTTTTGTAAGCAGGTCGTTCGTGAATGCGCTCGACAAATTCTTTGAGCTTTGGCCGGTTCTTGACCTCTTCGGGGAGTGCAGCGACTACTTCCAGAGGAAAGCTCATTTGGATATCGGCGGCGGTAAATTCATTGCCTGCAAACCACGTATTTTTACGGAGTTCGTCTTCTATGTAGTCAAAGTGAAGTTTAATTTGGGGCGCAACAAATCCGCTAACTACGCTGCTGTCACCTGCCCCGAAATTGTTCAATACCAGCCGCATCACCAGTGGTGGCATTGCCGAGCCTTCGGCGTAATGCAGCCAATACTTATAGCGCAGATACTCTGGCGTACCGGAGGCTGGGACTAGCCGACCATTACCATAGCGCTCGACTAGGTATTCGATAATTGCACCCGACTCAGCGATCGTTAAGTCTGCATCTGTGATTACTGGTGACTTGCCGAGGGGATGAACTTGGCGCAGTGACTCCGGTGCCATCATCGTCTTGGCATCGCGTTCATAGAACTCGATCTCGTATTCGATACCTAATTCTTCGAGCAGCCACAGTACCCGCTGCGATCGCGAGTTGTTAAGATGATGCACTGTTATCATAAAACGTTCCTCTTGTGGTAGCCGATTATTATCCGATCTCAGCTAATCTCCAAGTGTATTATTAAACAGACGTTTCCAGCCTAACTCCCCTAATTGGGTGGTTTTCTGGTTTCTAATTGGTATAAGTTTGAGTTAGTCGGTTGGAGAAACTGGTGCATCTGCTTTTGCAAAAAGTAACGATAGACACACAGCCAAGAATCGAAATAGTTGCTGCATATTATTAATTTGTTTCATTTATGGCTTTAGTCATTGCCGGGGAACGTAGTGGGGTGGGTAAGACAACAGTCACGCTCACCCTTTTAGCATCTTTACGCCGTCGCGATCGCTTGGTGCAATCTTTTAAGGTGGGGCCAGACTACATCGATCCGATGTTTCATCGACACGTAACCGGTCGCGCTTGTCGCAATTTAGACCCCGTATTGACTTCTGAAGCCTACGTTCAGCAATGTTTTACCCGTCATAGTCAACTGACTGAATATGCCCTCGTGGAAGGGGTGATGGGGTTGTTTGATGGAGTGAAAGAGGGAGCAGGGGAGCAGGGGAGCAGGGGAGCAGAGGAGAAGAACAATGCTCAATGCCTAACTGATTTTGCGAGTACGGCACACATTGCGCGGCTGTTAGATTTACCTGTGGTGTTGGTGATTGATTGCAGTCGTTTATCTGGTTCTGTAGCTGCGATCGCGCACGGCTATCGATCTTTTGATCCCCGAATTAAAATAGCTGGGGTAGTATTAAATCGCGTCGGGAGCGATCGCCATCTCTCTCTGCTCAAAGATTCCCTAAAACCCTTACAATTACCCATTTTCGGCGTAATGCGCCGTCAAGATAACATTACAATTCCCGATCGTCATTTGGGTTTAGTACCCACAGCCGAACTTCCCGAACTCAATGCTTTAATCGATCGCCTCGCCGATTTAGGAGATACTTGCTTCGATTGGCAACGCTTATTACCTTTGTTAAAATCAGAAAGCCTTTCTCCCCCTACTTCATCCTCCTTATCTCCCTCATTCCCAGTTAGGATTGCAGTAGCCCGCGATCGCGCTTTTAATTTTTACTACCAAGACAATCTCGATTTGCTGCAACAGCTTGGTGCAGAATTGGTTTACTGGAGTCCGTTAGAAGATGCTGACATACCAAAAGATATCCAGGGAATGTATTTTGGCGGTGGTTTCCCAGAAGTTTTTGCCCAGCAACTCGCAGAAAATTCTAGCGTTCGTGATGCAGTGAAAACGGCAATACTTAAAGGAATGCCTACGATTGCCGAATGCGGCGGATTAATGTATTTGTGCGAGCAAATTATCGATTTTGAGGGTAAATCTTGGTCAATGGCGGGAGTGCTACCAACATCTGCTGTGATGGGTGGGCGTTTAACTTTGGGCTATCGTTGTGCTGTAGCTTTGCAAGATAATTTGTTAGTTAAGGCAAATACAACTGTTTACGGACATGAGTTTCATCGTTCCCATTTAACCTTAACTCCCACTCAGCCCCTATTTGAAACTTCTCGCTACGATTGCGAAGAAAATATGGGATGCGAAGGATGGGGTTTACCTGCAAATATTCATGCTTCTTATGTTCATCAGCATTGGGGAGAAAGTAGAGAAATTCCCCAGCAGTTTCTTAAAGAATGTCTAAAAGTAGCATCTTCAGCAACGTGGATTTAAGCCAATACAGTTGAGATAACCCCAAAACCCTCATGTAGAGACGCGATTTATCGAACAGAATTCAGGAGTCAGGAGTCAGAATGAATTTTGACCGAAAAAGCGGATAAGCTAATCAGTATTCAGTTGCATAATCAGGGCGGGCAAGATGCTATTGGTGTCAACTTAACGCTAAACCCGCTTAGTGACAACGTTTTGCCCTCACCCCCAGCCCCTCTCCCATCCGTGAGAGGGGAGCTAGACATTCAATACCCCTTAATCGTCATTCATTTTTCCAAGCTGATTCGCTGCTACTAAAGGCTTCAGCCCTGGTTTTATACAACTTAAATGCTCATTAGCTTATGCCCAGACGCTGTTCAAGTAGAAGACAGAGTGTTAATTCTACGTCACTTCTATGTAGCAAGAAAAGTGGAGTAGTTTGTGGTCGAGAGTCTCACTGGGATGATCGAGCAGGCAACCGCTGGCTCATTCAAGTAGATTCAGATTTAGAAAATATTTTATTTTCAATTACCTGTCTGATTTGATGAGTTTCATTTAAAATAATCGCAAAAGAGTTGTCAAAAATATGCAAAACGCTAATCTACAAAAAGCGACATTTGGAGCAGGCTGTTTCTGGGGAGTTGAAGCAGCATTTCGTCAAGTAAAGGGAGTAAATTCTACAGCAGTTGGTTACAGTGGCGGGCACTTTGGGAATCCAACCTATGAAGATGTCTGTAGAGGTAAAACTGGACATGCTGAGGCAGTGGAAGTGGAATACGATCCAGCAATAGTATCTTATGATGAACTGCTAAATGTGTTTTGGAATAAGCACAATCCCACAGAATCAAACGACCAAAGGCCAGATGTTGGTTATCAATATCGGTCAGCGATATTTTTCCACACTCCAGAGCAGGAATTATTAGCAAGAGCCTCCAAGGAGCAGCTTGAAAATAGTTCTCGTTATCACAAAAATCCAATTGTGACGGAGATTGTACCTGCATCGCAATTCTACAGAGCAGAAGAGTATCATCAGCAATATCTGGAGAAGCATGGACGAGCGTCTTACAGGATAGGCTAATCTTTCACTGGATTGAGGAGATGTTAAAAGTCGAATGTTGTAAATCCCCTTACTTGCTATACATTTCAGGGAACTTTGCTTGAAGTTTAGCCCAGGGCGGCAAGTCATTCACTATCACATAGCGATCGCTTCTACACGGATGTGCTATGAACTGAAGCGCTTTTAATTATTTAATTCGCTGCCAGAAAACACTGATAAATAACACTGCAAACACTGAATGTACAATGATTACAAGTGTATTAATCATGCTGCCAACAAAACTGTAAATTTGGGCGATCGCTACCAGACTATGAAAAATAGACAAAGTGATTAATCCCGGTTTTAGTTCTTTTTTATCAGTCAAATCCAGCATTAAAAAACTCAAAGTCCCTAAAGATAAAGCACCGCATCCAATTACCCGCAGTAAAGAAATAGACAGTTGGCTATCCAGGGTAAGCAAAGTTGGAAACAAGAGAAATACACAACCAATTCCTATTTCAAAAACAGTATTGGCTATTAATAGCATTCGCATTTAGGAAAACGCACTTCAGACTCGCACACACTTTAACATAACTTTATACGCAAGACTCACATACAGACGATGCGCCTGCTGTCATTGTTAGAGGAGAGCGATTGCACTTGGGCAATTCAACGACGTTTAACAGCAGATTGTGACTTTCATTTTTGTATTATTATTTGGAGCAAATATACTACAGAATTGTCAAAGACCGCGCACGCTTTGAGGCTGACAAGATAATATTTTTAATCTCTAATTCCATTTGATTTGCGTTCTCTCATATCGCTTTTAGTCTAAACTCCAGTAGAAACGAAGAGACACAAAAAGGCAGTGAGATAATTCACCGCCTCCTCTTAGATCAACTTATAACTCCATGTTAGTTTTGGACTTCAACCCAACGGCGGTAAAGCTTTTGAATTTGTTTGAGAAGCGTAGTGTGAGCTGGTTGAGTTGACTCATTCGGCTTCACTATATCCTGCAATTCTGTCAGGAGTCTGGCTTCTTCAACGGCAACTTCACCATCGCTATAAATTAAGCCACTGATGGCTTCAATCAGATTTTCGCAATCTTCAAGACTGGGGCGATCGCCTAGATACTCCCGCACCCAGTCGTAGCACTCTTTTGGCTGTACAGGAACTAATTCGTACAGCCAAGGCTTAATTTCTGGATCGTTAGCCAAACCTTTTGCTTGAGCTATTTCGCGGAGATATTGCCGTTCTTCTGGCTGGATTCTGCCATCGATCCAGGCTGCTCCAATCAGGATTTTAACTAAGTTTTTTACATTGGAAGGGGAAACCATTGCTGCCTCCTCTGGTAGATTCAGGCCTCCACCAAATCGTACAATCCCAAACAGTATTCACTCGGAATTATTTGTTTTTCTTAAGCGCACCATAAAAAAACCATCCATGTCCTGTCGATGGGGCCAAAGTTTAAACCAACCTTGAGGTGTCCTCTCGGTAGAATCAGGCAACTCAATGCCGCTGGGAAACTCAATTTGCCAATCAGGTGACTCAGCTAAAAATGCCGAAATTACTTCTTCATTTTCTGCTGGATGCAATGTACAGGTGGCATAAACTAGTACACCACCAGCTTTGACAAAAGTTGATGTATGTGTTAAGAGTTCTCGTTGCAGATCCGAAAGTTCTCGGACGGATTCTGGTGTCTGTCGCCAACGCGCATCAGCATGACGGTGCATGGTTCCCAAACCAGAACATGGAGCATCAAGTAATACCCGGTCTGCGGTGTTTTGGAATTGGTTGAAGTGGCGGCTGTCGCCAGTGCAAATTTGAATAGATTGTAAATTTAGCCGTTGAGAATTTTCTTGGAGTTTGCGAAGACGAGAAGGAGTGCGATCGCAAGCCCAAATTTTACCCTCATCTACCATTAATTCAGCAATGTGGGTTGTTTTACCCCCTGGTGCAGCACAGGCATCAATTACCACCTCACCTGGTTGGGGGTCGAGCAAATGACCTACCAATTGAGCGCTGGCATCTTGTACAGTCCACCAACCTTCTTTAAAACCCGGTAGTTTTTGAATTGACCCAGTATTACCAATAAATCGTAAAGCTTGGGGTAAATGAGGAATCCGTCTCACCAAAATACCAGCAGATTGCAAAGCCGCCTCAACTTCCTCAATGGAAGTGCGAAGTGGATTGATACGTAAATCGATTGTTGGTGATTGGTTCATCCATTCACACAGTTTTTCTGTATCGTTCAAACCCAATTGTTCTAACCAAACTTGGATAATCCAGTCAGGAAAGCTGTGTAAAATGCCCAAGCGTTCCACTGGGTTTTCTGGAAGTTCTAACGGATCAAAATGGGGAACTGGAGACTGGGGAAGTAACAAAGAATCTTTCTCCCCTGCCCCTCTGCTCTCCTGCTCCCCTGCCCCCCTGCCCCCCTGCCCCTCTGCTTTTCTGAGATACTGGCGTAATAGACCGTTAACAAAACCCGTGAGTCCAGCAAAACCGTTTTCTTTAGCGAGTTGGACTGTAGTATTAACAGCAGCTGAGGCGGGAATACGCTCTTGATAACGCAGTTGGTAAAAGCCTAGATGTAAGATGGTGCGGAGGTCTTGTGGTTGTTGATGAGATTTCTTTTTGGCGAATTGATCGATGAGAGTATCGAGGGTGCGTTGCCTTCTGACGCTCCCATAAACCAATTCTGTCACCAAGCGGCGATCGCAATCAGGCAAATTAAATTTTTGCAGTACTCTATCTAGGGCAACATCAGCATAAGCCCCCTTATGAACATCTCGCAGGGCGATAAAAGCTAATTGACGGGGGTTTGTCATGAAAATACGATTCAGGAGTCAGGAGGCTTTTGTATTCTAACTCCCAACTCCCAACTCCCAACTCCCAACTCCCAACTCCTAACTCCTAACTCCTAACTTCCCTATTAAGACATATACGGGTCTACACTGGCAATTTCAAACTCACACGCTCTAGAAACCTGTTCTGCTGGTAATTTCCCAAAGCTGATTAATGGTAAAGAACTGGGGTCTGCCATCAATTCTTTTGCTAATAAGAACCCAGTAATTGTCCAAGTTTGATATTTTCTAGCTTGTTTTCCAATCAGTCGCCCTTTCTTACCGTCGTAATACTCTGGCCATTCATCTGTACTGAGGCGTCCTTGGGCAACTTCAATCGCCTTTTGTGCGAGATGTGTTCTATTAGTTTTGACAGCCGCCGCCGCCAACATCCACATTAAAACAGGCCAACTACCAGCATTATGATACGACCAAGGTATATTTTTGGGGTCGCATCCAGTCACAATTCTGTATTCTTCATGTTCCAAAGCTGGGAAACAAATTTTCATGGGCATATCTCCCACCAAATCATCCCATCGATCTTCAATGAGAGTCATAATCGCTTGTGACTGTTCTTCGGTGGCTAAGTCGGAAATGATTGCCATTAAGTTTCCGAGGGAAAAGAAGCGAGTATCTAGCTGCGATGGACCGACATTACCTGCTAAATAACCACCTTTTTTTGGCAACCACTTATCTAATTCATAATAGGGAACAGAATCTACATATATGTTGAATAGATTAACAGCACCCTTACCATATTCTTCACTTTTGAAACGATAAATTGCATTCAGACGATTAATATCTATCCAATAATGCTGGCGAATATGAGCGCATAAAAGAGGCAAGCGGTTATCAATGGCTTCAACAATATCAGAATTACCTTTACAAATTAGCAGTTCACGAGATGCACGCAATGCCGTGTAAAAGAGGACTTGCAATTCTAGAGGATGCCCATAAATGCCCATACGACGGTCAATCATACAAGCGCCATCTGGAACCAATAGCGTTGGGTACATATCAAAACGATTCGCCAAGCAGATTTCCATGATTAACCTGATTCCATTTTGGAATTCAGGTTGATAGGCGAGAGAAAAATCTTTTGTGGCGACTATATAAGCGCGCAACAAAATAATCCACCATAAGCAAGAATCTACAGGTGTAACTCTAGCGATCGCATGTTCGCCAAAGTCAGCTTCTAAATATTCTTGTCCATTATCTGATACCACTTTAAAGCTAGCTGGTATTAATCCACGTCCTGGCTTATAGGCATCTAATGCCTTTTCTTTAGGCTGTAACTTTAAGGTTTCTTCTAAGAAATTACGAACAATATCGGTTCTACCTTTAATCAAGAAAATTAGAGCTGAAGAAACAAAATCTCGGACAAAGCACTGATCGTAATTGAGCGCTTCTACAGAAGCATCATAAGCGGCTACTGTCCCAACAGGGCGACCTTGATAATAGAGAATTGATTTTTCTAGTGCTAGCCATGCTTCTTCCACTTCTTTTAAATTTTCACTACTTTCCAATTCGTTTAAGTGCATTGCCAGAATAACTCCATAAGGATTGTGAATTTGTGGTAGATGGTCTTCATTTATTATTTTTGCTCTTCTCAGCATAACAAAAACGATTCTTTGAATAGCAAAGATAATTGTGCAAAAAAAATAATCAACTAACAAGGAATAAATTTGCATAAATGTTAGCAAATTTATTGTTAGTTAATTGCTTGTAATCTATTACTATTTTGGTGAATTCTAGTTGTTGTTCTCCACCAGAAGTAGTAACATGATTTCTAAAAACAGTCACCTAAGATATACTTTTAGATTATTTATTGTTCTGTTGTCTGTCCAGAATCATCCCTTTACCAAACAAAAACATATATTCAGTGCTGTTTAGGGTTTGTGTGAAGTTAAAACTGGTTGCAGTATATTTACTTGAGCAGGATTGGTTTTTGACACTAAGAAGTCAGATTATTCCCCTATTATCTAATAATTTATAACGTTTTTTCAGAATATGCAAGATGAAAGCTAGAATATTTTAATATGTCAATACTTCTCAAGGGTTAAATATCTTACCCTACTGACAGATGAAACGGGACGTTTATGGGAGTATAGCCAAAAACAATAAAGAGTACTGAGTCGAAATACCGCCCATAAGGTACAGAGAATATACAAAGTACACAAGTACTGAGATTAGCAAAGTTATGTTCATTACTGTTCTCCCGAAGCAGCCTTAAACACTTGTTCAGCAGTTAGATTCAGCTCTATTAAAGTTGGCGATTGAATTTGGTCATTACCACAAAACTGAGTTACTTGGTACTCACCTTCCACTAATCTGTAAACTGATATTGTCGGTTGTTTCGGATTGCCGATAAACCGTTTTCCACCAAGAGCAGCATAGTCAACAATCCAATATTCTGAAATTCCAATTTCTTCATATTCCGCAAATTTGAGAAAGTAATCATCTCGCCAATTTGTACTCACAACTTCTACTACTAATGGAATTGATGCGGCTTGAGTAACTGTTGATGATTTTTTCCAAAGTGGTTCATTAATTAAGTTAGGGATATTCAATACCAGCACATCTGGAATATAACCAGATTTTTGATCGACAGATTTGATTAATGCTTGAGCAGGAATCGAATAAGCTAGGTTAAACCTCCGAATCTCAAAATTGAGTTCTCTAATTAGAAATGCTCTGACTAACTCATGTTCCCCAGTCGGCTGCATTTCAACTATTACTCCTTTATGTAATTCATATCTGCCGTTCTCCGGTTTCCATTCGACAAAATCTTCAAAATTTATCGACTCTACTAAATGTTGAAACATAACACTATTTCCTCAAATATTATTCATATTTTGACTAGTATCGATAAACTGCTAACTTGATGTTACCTGCTGTTGGAATTCTTTATAAGCTCGATTAATTGTTTGCATTGAGGCTTTTGCAATTGTAGAACTATTAACATCAGGATGATACAATCTTGCTAATCGAAGGTAGGCAAGTTTAACAACATTGGGGCGATCGCTCTGATTTACACCCAAGACTTCCCACCATTCCCCAGATAATCCATCGAGAGTAAATTGACTCCAAATCTTGATGCTTCCGCCATTACCGCCACTTACCAGCGTTTTCCCATCAGGGCTGAAAGCAACCGGATTACACCCAGAAAGACTTTGTAGTACTTCTCCCGTGTGGAGGTTCCAAAGTTTGATTGTACCGTCTCGGCTGGCACTGGCGAGGGTTTTACCATCGGGGCTGATAGCAACAGACAAAACCGCCGTTGAGTGTCCAGTTAAAGTGGAAAGTAATTCTCCAGTTTGGAGATTCCACAGTTTAATTGTGGTGTCTGTGCTACCACTAATAAGAGTTTGACTGTTAAAACTGATTGCAACTGTATTCACTGCACCCAAATGTTCAGTGAGAATATAGCGTTGTTCCCAAGTTTTGACATCCCAAATTCTAATTGTCTTATCGGCGCTACCACTTGCAAGGATTTTACCATCGGGACTGATGGTGACAGACAAAATTGCGCCTGAGTGTCCATTCAAGGTGCGTTTTACTGTCCCCGTGTAGCGTCCCCAAATTCTAATCGTTTTATCGGCAGCACCACTTGCAAGAATTGCCCCATCAGGACTGTAGGCTACTGAGTTAACAAAACCATTATGACTATAACTAGAGTTTAAATAAAAGAATGTGCGGATAAATTTTTTTGTGTCCATCTGCCAACTGCTGATTTTGCAATCGACACTACCACTTGCAATCTGCTTTCCATCAGGGCTGATCGCAACAGATAAAACTGCTTCTGCTTGTCCAGAGAATGTGTAAAGCCATTTTCCGGTTTTCAAATTCCACAAATTAACTTGTCTGTCATTACTGCCACTAATTAAGGTAGTACCATCAGGACTGATTGCGATCGCATTAACTGCCGCTAAGTGACTCTTGAGTGTGCGTACACATCTCCAAGTTTCAGGTAGCTGGGTTCTCAGAGATATTTTTTCTGCTTCAATATTGGGAATAGAAGCTTTAGGCGTAGCAAATTCTGATTTTTTCTTGAATTCAGCCTTAAGTGCTTGTAACTCATCTTCGACTTCCAAACCAGCAAATTTTTGGTTGAGATCCTCACCAGATAAAAATGCTTCTAATTCCATCACTGCTTCGGAATAGTAGCCCATCTGCAAAACTTTCTCTTCCATTCGCTCAAAAAGCTGTGCTGGAGTTTCGCTAATTCCAGATTCGTCTAAAAGTTTGGCAATACCATAGGCGGCGAGTCCTACTACTGCACCAATTCCTGCCATCGGTACTGCACCAATCCCAAATGCCAGCCCTACTTTCGGTGCGACTAAACCCATACCACCAACGATGCTATAAACACCAGCACCGCCGACTGCGCCAATTCCCATTGTAGCGATCGCAGCTGCATCTCCCTCTACTATGGCTTTAAAAGCGCCATAAGCAGCTACACCAGCCACAGCACAGCGCCAGCACCGACTACAGGAGTTGCACCAATTCCAACAGCGCCAAATCCGCCTGCTAGTCCCATCCCGCCTACTGTTGCGGAAACACCAGCGCCTGTTATGGTTCCGCCTGCAATGAATGCTGCGCCTGTTTTAGAGTTTTGTGTCACTGGTTGTATGTATAGGTAGTTTAAGTTCCTTACAGCATAGACTTGGTAAATTTTTCTGAGTTCAGGGAAATTTATGAAATCTTGATAGGATATGTAAGTTTTTAATAAAAATAAACCGCAGAGGCGCAGAGGAAGAGAGATTTTTGAAATAGTGAAAGCCCTTCGGTAAGTTCACCGAAGGGCTAAAAATAATATTTGTCCCAGAGGTGCTGTGCAAAGTTTAAATTTAATCTTGCACAACTCTATGTAATCAACTAAATTCAAGGGTTTGGCTCTTTGTGGTTAAAAGCTTTCCATGCGCCGTATCCAACATAGCCAACTGCTGCTGTTGCAGCTACTGGAAGTAATACCGGAGCTGCTATGGCTGATCCAACCGCAGTTAAAGTTCCAGTCGCTGCTGCTGCTACTGCTGAACCAACCGCAGCCCCTGCCCCTGCTAGAACTGCTGTGTGCCCGGTAGCAATCAGCGTTACCGCGCTGCCCGAACCCACCCCAGCAACAAACGCCGCAAGATTTCCACAGTTACTGCCTGACTCACAGTTGAAAACTATCACATTTCCTGTTGCTGCCTGAGCAGGAGCTGGTGAAATCGTTAGAGCGCTAGTTACTATAAGCAGTGTAACTAAGCACATCGAAATTAGTCTTTTAGCGCTTTGAAATAAACGTTGCATGAGATTTTTTGTCTTAATTTAATTTTGATAAATCACAGAAGCGATCTATTTCAGCTTAAGAAACAAAACCTACAACGCCATCAGAAATTTCCGTAAAGCAGAAAAAAGCTAAAATCCTCAAATCCACCAGTTTATTTATGAGGTTTAGATAAAAGCATGAGTATCAATCACGTACTTCATAATTACCTATGACCAGTCTAAGCCGTCTTCGGTATCTCCATGAAATTCAGTAATTTTAAAATCGTTTTCTGCTGATTGTTTATTCCCAGAAAACATACCAAACTGCATTATCTGCTTTTGGATTGGAGCTTGTTTGGGTTCTAAAAAAGTTACAATGACACGGCTTTCTGATACATCAGATGGTAATTCTGAAAGTTGTATATTACCGTTCCTATACACTCCTTCAATGGATTGCAACATTGGTATTTACCAAATTTGTACTCATATAAATTATAAAGTTAATACTAAAAATAGACTTATTTGTTTAAAAACATCAAAATTTTGGGCTGTACTGGCGCTAGCTGCTGTGCGTTACTTCCTCATATTCGAGCTTATCTGCCAAAACACGCAGTGCTAATGCTTGAACTCTAGCAACTGCTTCTTCTTGTGTCTGCCCATAAGCCAGTACACCAGGAAAATCAATCACTTCAGCCAGAAAGCGTCCATCCTCTTCTAGTTCAATCTCTATGGTGAAGTTCATAGCCAGTGAAGATAATGAAGATATTTTAGTACAAGCGATTCCTGGATAAAACAAAAAAGCCAGAGCTATCAAATCTACCATCTGTCGGCCTGCTAAAGAACTCTGTAGCGATCGCCAACCTCCATATACACACCATATCCATTATGTCAAGCAAACTTGCGCTTTTATTAATCAGCAAATAGGCTAACTTGAACCAAAACCCATACGCAATCAGGGAATTATCAACAACCATGATGAAATCTACCGAAAAGATGGAATAACATTTGTGTGTGCTTCAACAAATTGTGTACAAGAGTAGAAAATGACGATATGGCAACATCTAATATCCTCAAAGAACCACAGCTTTTGCGGCTGGGTAGCTTGTTTGGTGGACTGCGTGGCGATTTGACGGGAGGGCTAACAGCAGCGGTGGTAGCATTGCCTTTGGCTTTAGCCTTTGCGGTGGCCAGTGGTGTGGAACCAAAAGCGGGACTTTACACCGCGATTGTGGCGGGAATTGTCGCCGCAATTTTTGGTGGTTCCTCAGTACAGATTACAGGGCCAACAGGTGCAATGGCTGTAGTTTTGGTGGGAATTGTCGCCAAGTACGGCCTTGAGAAAGTTTGGATTGCTGGGGTGATGGCTGGGATTATCCAAATTGCCTTGGGGGTTGCCAAACTTGGACAGTTAGTAAAGTTTATTCCCTATCCGGTAACGGCAGGTTTTACTAATGGTATTGCCGTGATTATTTTTTGTGGTCAGTTAAATAATTTCTTTGGTTTAAAATTACCACGTAGCGAACATTTTTTACCGGGACTTTGGCAAAGTCTAACTCATGTAGAAGCTCTAAACTGGGCAGCAGTTGCCTTGGCAGTTGTGGTGATTGCAACTAATCTTTTATGGCCGAGGATCAATACGACAATACCAGGTTCTTTAGTGGGGCTGGTGTTAGCAACTGCGATCGCTTCTGCTTTCCATCTGAATGTACCAACAATTGGCACGATTCCTCAATCTTTACCGATGCCTCAAGGTATTCCCCACTGGAATGATTTTAGTGTGATTCGAGAACTAATTAACCCGGCTTTGGCTTTAGCTGCACTGGGAAGTATTGAATCTTTATTATCGGCGGTGGTGGCTGATGGCATGACTGTCAGCGAAAAACATAATAGCGATCGCGAATTAATTGGTCAAGGTTTGGCTAATATGATTGTGCCATTTTTTGGGGGCATCCCTGCCACAGGTGCGATCGCTCGAACTGCTGTGAATGTCCGTTCTGGCGGCAAAACCCGACTATCTGGCGTAATTCACGGTGTTGCCTTAGCGATTATTGTTTTAACTTTAGCACCCCTAGCAGCCCAGATTCCTTTAGCAGCACTTGCTGGGATTCTGATGGTGGTGAGCTTGCGAATGATTGAGTGGGAAGCGATTGGTTTATTGATGCGTGCTACCTACTCAGACTTTGCGGTGATGATTCTCACCTGGCTAGTGACAATCTTGTTTGACTTAGTTCTCGCTGTCGAAGTGGGATTGATTGCAGCCGGAGCCTTGTTCATCAAACGGATGAGCGATTTAAGCTTAGTTAAAATACCTGAAACTGAAGTGTTTCCCCCTGGTACTCCTCTGGAATTAGGTAAGGAAATCGCCGTTTATCGGGTAGATGGCCCCGTATTTTTTGGTGCTGCTGAACGGTTTGCTACTTTCCTCCGCGATGAACCGGAAGTAAAGTATTTAATTCTCCGGTTGCGGTTTGTACCAAATATGGACACAACTGGATTAGTAGCCTTAGAAGATATTTATCATGACTTGGAACGGCACAATTGCCGCTTAATTCTCACAGGTTTACAACCTGAAGTCCAACAACTACTAGAACGTACAGGATTGTTAAATACAATTGGGTTATCAAATTGTTTTGAAACAACCACAGAGGCAATTTGCTCTATCTCTCCTCAGATTGCATGTTCTCAACCTGTAGCAGCTGATTTGAAAACAAAAGAATTACTGGAATTAATTGACTGATAATACAGCAGAATTCAGGAGTCAGAACTGTCGAATTCAGAAGTAATATTATGTCCGCTTGATTACTTATTAAACCCGAAGAACCCCACACCGCCAAAGCTGCGCTTCGTCTTTGCTCCCGAAGAGCCTACGGTGTATACACAAGTCAGAAAAACTTCATCTACCAAAGATTTGCAGTGGGTTACGCTGGCGTGACAAAGCTAAATTGTTGCAATATGGCGATGTCTACGCCTGGCTACGCCTACGCATTTGTTATTTCGGCGTACTCATTTGTTATTTCGGCGTACTCATTTGTTATTTTGGCGTACGCATTTGTTATTTCGGAGTACGCATTTGTTATTTCGGCGTACTCATTTGTTATTTCGGAGTACGCATTTGTTATTTCGGAGTACTCATTTGTTATTTCGGAGTACTCATTTGTTATTTCGGCGTACTCATTTGTTATTTCGGCGTACGCATTTGTTATTTCAGAGTACTCATTTGTTATTTCGGCGTACTCATTTGTTATTTTGGTGTGTCCATAACGCACCCTACGAAACTACTAGAAGAGTTGAAACCTATGTTGGTCATACTTGTGTGTACACCATTAACCCCGCTTGCGGGGAGGGGATTAACCCGGATTTCTCACGCATAGTGTAGGCTTCAGGGGAAGAGGAGTGTGGGGAGTGTGGGGAGTAAGACTTCTTCTCCATCCTCCCACACCTCCCACACCTCCCACACCCTTTGGATTTCTCACAAGAGAGAAATCCAGGATTAAGAGGTGGGGTTCTTCTACCTCACAAGGGCAGAGAAACGCTATAACAATTACCCGGACATGATATAAAACACGCTTTATATCATTAAAATTGTGGCAACCGCAGCGATCGCGGCGACCTTATAAATATTAAAATAAAGCCTGTATTCATTATTGAATCAGGCTTTTAAGGTTTTTTAGGAAATTTGTACGGAGAACTTCAGTTTAATCACTGAATAGCGAATCCTTCCGGTCTGATTGCATCTTCCAAATCAACGCCCATCAGGTTAGCTCCCTGGATGTTTGCATTTGTCAGATTTGTATTTTCTAAGTCTGCGTTTTGTAGGTTAGCGGTTTGCAGATTGGCTCCCAAGAGGTTGGCTTTCTCTAAGTCTGCATCAAAAAGGTTTGCTCCGACCAGGTTTGCTCCCCAAAGGTTTACCTTGCCTAAATCTGCTCCTTGAAAGTTAGCCCCTTGTAAGTTTGTTTGCTGCAAGTTAGCTCTTTCTAAGTCTGCATTTTGTAAGTTAGCACCTTCCAAGTTTGCTGCTTGCAGGTTTGCGTCCTTTAACATTGCTCCAGCCAAGTTACAGCCGACACATTCATTGGTTTGTAATAAATGTCTAACGTTATCTGCTACAGACACTATTGGCGATACAATCGGTGATATGACTGGTGCTGTCACAGGCTGCATTGGCGATATCGGTGATATGACTGGTGCTGTTACAGAGTCCATTGGTAATTCAACTGGAGTTAGTTCAGATTCCGTAGGTATGGATGGAGCTAGTGTTTGCGCTCTAGCGCTGGGCTGGATAAGCAGAGTAAATCCCGCTACAACTACCAGAAATACTGCTGTTACGAGCCACTGAGTTAATTTTTTAGAGTTTGATTGATTCATTAGTTCCTTCATAATCTGATTCCTATTGGTGGGCTTGCTTTTATAAGAGCCATCGATAATGTGCTTTATTCTCACTTTAGATAAGTTGATTGATAAGAGCAAATATTATTGTTATTCATATTGATAAAATTAAGTGATTAATAAATCTTTGTGGATGGGAAACGATCGCTGATTTTTTGGCTGACATCAAGAATTGCGATCGCGTGGAGCATCCACTGGAGGGGGCGATCGCCTCATACTTAGTTCCCAAGCATTGCCAAACTAGGTAAAAGTCGATATGTTTCACTTTTAATCAAGATGGAGAGTCCCAAGTAAATTAAGACAAAGGGGAAGATTTTCCGACCGTAGCGAGTTAAAACGGGAGCCATGAGAGGATTACGAGTCAGGTTGTAAGAGAGGAAACACCACACCCCAACAGTGAAATAGCAAACACAGAGAATTACACCCAAACTTGGAAGATTGCTACTGGCAAACAACGGTACATAAATTCCAATATTGTTTCCTCCATTGGCAATGGTGACACTGGAAACGCGGTAGGTTTGCGGATCGCGGATGGTTGCTAATAGTGATTTCTTCTGGCGTACAGATTTTGCCGGAGAGGTGAAGTCAACTGATACAGCTTGTACTGTCTCTCCCTCTTCTTCTCGACTGATGAGATTACTGATACCAATGGCGACGGGAAGCAAACCCAGCAAACCAATCCAGGTGGTTGGAATAATCAGACCACCGAAAAAACCAGGGAGACTAGCAAACACTAAGGCTGTAAATCCCAGAAATTCACCGATCACAATATGTTTAGGACGAAAGTTACGATTGACTTTGCCGAAGAAAGCTGTCAAATATAAGTTGTCGTCAAAGGTAGTTGCAAAAGCGACAGAGATTCCAATCAAGAATGTACTAATTAGCCAAGCCATAATTGTTGCTCACAGTAATTCAATGCTGTTTGTCTTAGTCCTCTCTGCTTCTCGATGTGAGGGCAGGTTAGGAGATTTTGTGACTGTTTTTTTAACGACAACCGATCGATATTCGTTGTTAATCAGCCAATTACCCAATTTTTAGAGGCGATGCCTACGGCGGTAAACTACGCCTCCAATCAAATTGGTGATTTTTTTCTCAGCAAGGTACCTTGGGAGCTCATGGAGTCAATATTATGACTTTCAAGGAAATAAGATCAAATACTCTTGTTTCTTAAAAAGATAAATAAAAGTGATTGACAAATGTACTGTAAGTGACGAAAACACTTCCGGCTAAACCGCATAGGGAAAAGTAGCAGTTCGTCATACCGAATACTGAGTTAATATCTGAGAAGTTTAGGCGCGTAGTTTACCGCCGCAGGCATTGCTCTTATTGAAGAGAACCCTTATCAGATGGTAAAGGCTCGGATATCCTTGACGGCTAGCATTCAACATCGGTAATATGACTAATCGCCTTCTGACTTCAGTTTTGAGATGTTCCGTAATGTTGGACTTTTAACTTGTAATTATGCTAACCAGTGTTGACCGTTTATTATTTGTCCGGCGAGTCCCGATTTTTAAGGAATTGCGGGATGATTTTATTGTGCGGCTCACTTCAGTGATGAACGAATTGTCATTCCCAGCTAATTACACCATCTTTCGACAGGGAGAAGAAGGGCGATCGCTCTATATTGTGGTGTCAGGTCGAGTTAAAGTTCACATTGGAAACAAACAACTTGCAGAAGTGGAACAGGGAAAATACTTTGGTGAGATGGCAGTATTTGATACTCAACCTCGCTCCGCCACTGCCACAACTCTGGAACCTTGTGAATTTTTAGAACTGACGCAAGAGCAACTATATGATGCGATTGAAGAAACTCCCGAAATTGCGGTGAATATCATTCGTGAGTTATCCCGTCTGATTCGCAGATTGAACGATATATAAATTTCAGAGGGTGTAGGAGATAGGGGATAGGGTGTAGGGAACCCACGTTTAAAAACGTGAGATTGAAAACTTGGACGCAATGCAAGTTGCGCTACGCGTCTCGATACAATTCTTTTTTAAACTGAGCTTTGAACTCAGCAACAATAGGTTTTTTGCTTCTTCTTTTCTACACCCGAACCTGCAACCCTTTTTTTGTAACTTCTTTGCAGAGTTAATAGGCAAATGTAGAGATGTAGCACTGCTACGTCTCTACAAGGGTTCTGGATAATGTAAAATTTGGTTCAAAATAAATCAAAACTGCTGTAAGTTTGATTATTAAACTCAGCACTCATCACTGCTTATTACTTAGGTTCACCCAGACCTGGAGTTTCTTCTTTATCAACTTTAGGCACAAAATCAGGACGTTCTTTGCTTTCCCAACCTGCGGGGCGTTTTGAGTTGTACCAAGCTATTGACCCAATAGTGACAGCAGCAATAAAACCAACGACATACACCAAGGTAAAAGCAACTGGAAAATGAGGAGCAGCATCTATAGCTGGTGCTGCTGTTTGCATAAATAATAAATTCATGAGTATATTCTCCACAGTTAGGTAACACTATTTAACACACTATAAGATGAGCGTATCACTTAACATCCCTCTGTAGTTTAGTTTGAGCAACTTCATATTGCATAAAAAAGGGCAGAGGGGAGGGGGAAGTAACTGACCCGGATTTCTCACGCATAGTGTAGGCAGGGGAGTGTGGGGAGTGTGGGGAGTGTGGGGAGTGTGGGGAGTGTGGGGGGTAAGACTTCTTCCCCATCCTCCCACACCTCCCACACCTCCCACACCTCCCACACCTGTCCCCCTGCCTTTTGTTCAGCATTTATATCTTTGCCATGCAGACTCGACTATTTGAGCAATGATTTCTGTGTATGCCACACCACCCAAACGTCCCATCATTGGCAAGTCTGAGCGGATATGATGTAGCCCTGGCAATGGGTTAAGCTCCATAAATTGTAATACACCACTAGCATTGCAGCGCAGATCCACCCGAGCAGCATCACGGCAACCAAGAGTATGGTAAGCATCCAGCGCTAGTTGCCTTGCCTGTGCTGCCAGTGGTTCAGGATCTATGAGTAAACGATAAGATACCCGTTCTAGATACTCATCCTTGTTGAGGGTGGTATAGGCGAAGGCTTCTGCTTGCCCTGTAAAAATTACTTCCATCACACCTACTACCCGTGAGTTACTACCGTTGCCAACAATGCCTACTGTTACTTCTCTACCAGGAAGAAAGGTTTCTACGAGTATTGGTTGCTGAAAAAGTTCGTGTAACGCTTGATAAGTATTTACTAGTTCCTCGCGTTCTTTGACAAGAGAACGCCCAGTTACCCCTTTAGAACTGCCTTCCGCCATAGGCTTGAGGAAAAGTGGCATTGGCAGCGACACATCTGCTGCTTCTGCGGTAGTATTCACGACCTCAAAGGAGGCTGTCGGCAAACCACGATCGCGCACTACTCTTTTAGCTAGAGCTTTGTCTAACGTCAGGGCACAGGTAAGCGGATCGGAAAAGGTGTAAGGTTGAGCGAATAATTCACAGATTGCCGGAACTTGAGCTTCACGAGAGCGACCCTTTAAACCCTCAGCAATATTGAAAATCAAATCCCAGCGATCGCCTTTTGCCAAGCGTCCAGCAAGTTCTCTACCATTACCGACACGTTCAACCTGATGATCTAACTGAAATAGTGCAGTTTCTAGACCGATGATAGTTTCTTCATCGTCGAACTCCATCACCTCAGAAGCACTGAAACCAGCCTTAAGGTAGTCTACCTTCAGGTCATAACACAGACCAATGAATAATCCCATAGCCCGATAATTCCCAGCGAGAAAGCTTTCTCTATTAGCTTTAATGTCCAAATTAGGTGTCTTAATTAAAGAATTTCGATTACTAAATCCTTAATTAAGTGAAAATATCTCATCAACAACCTCAAACCATATAGGTGATTTATTATCAGGAGAACCGTTATAGTTAGCAGTAATTTCTTCTCCCGCTTCTATATCTCGGTAGGCAATCAGATCCAACTCTCGGTCAGCGAATTTTTTCACATAATAACTATTGGGATTGTAGGAATGGTTGATTAAGGAAGATAAACTTAGAGCGATCGCCGCAGCTTTATCTTCCCAATCGTAGTAATAGTTGCCCAAAATTGTTTTATCTAGGAATTCAACCTGTTCTGCGGGTATAACAACAACTGGCACTCTCTCAATGAGTTCTCCTTTTAAAAAGCACTTCTGTGCAAAGACACCTCGACCTTTTAGGTTTGTATTACCAACAATCAACATTCCAACTAATCTCCTGCTATTACTTAGTTTTTTGCTTTGCCAAGAACTCAATAGAAACATTCCAATCGGCTCTTTTAGATGATGGCGATCGACTCGCGTACAAATATATAGTGTTATATCAAGTCCGGTTAATCACTTATAATGACCGCATCTGTGCAAAAATCGGAAAAGCCTCTTTCCCTTGCCTGTTGCGGTCTATAATGATAAGTCTTTAGCCGGACACGATATTACCCTTGCTCAACTGGATCTATATATGTATACGTCTTACCCGCCCAATTTTGCACTGTAGCTGTCCCATTCTCATAAGCAACTAGAGTCTCGGCTTGAATTGGGACTTTGCCACCACCGCCAGGGGCATCAATTACATAAGTTGGTACAGCGTAGCCAGTAGTATGACCGCGTAATTTAGAAATTAAATCAAGCCCAGTTTGCACACTTGTTCGCAGATGTGCGGTGCCAACAACTGGATCGCATTGATAAAGATAATAAGGTCGCACGCGCAGCTTCAGAAGACCGTGAAACAGATTCTTCAGGGCTTTTTCAGAATCATTCACACCTTTTAACAGTACGGTTTGGCTGCCTAGAGGAATGCCACCATCAGCGAGGCGATCGCAAGCTTGTGCCACTTCTGGCGTAAGTTCCCGCACATGACAAAAGTGCAAAGATAGCCACACACGATGTTTACGAAGCAAGGCAACCAGTTCTGGTGTAATTCGCTGCGGTAAAAAACTCGGCACACGAGAACCAATTCGGATAAATTCAATATGCTTAATGGTACGCAATCGCCTAAGCAAATTGTCTAAAGGTTCATCAGCCATCAAGAGAGGATCGCCACCGGAAATTAGCACGTCACGGATCTCGGTGTGTTCCTCTAAATAAGCAGCGATCGCATCCAATCGTCGCGTTACTGGGTACATCTCACCTTGGCTCACCAAACGAGAGCGGGTGCAGTAACGACAATAAGCGGCGCAACTATCTAGGGCAAGCAGCAACACTCGGTCAGGATAGCGGTGTACAAGTCCTGGTACTGGAGTGTCACCATCCTCACCGCATGGATCTACCATGTCTGCTGGGCTAACTATTAGTTCTTCTTGCCGTGGTATCACCTGTAACCGTAGTGGACAAAGCGGATCTTCTGGATCGAGTAGCGATGCAAAGTATGGGGTTACAGCTACAGCAAACTTCTCTGGTGCGATTAAAAGTCCCTGTTCTTCGGTATTACTAAGCCTTAATAACTTCTGAAAGTGTTCCAGCTTAGTCAACCGATGCCGCATTTGCCAGCGCCAATCGTTCCAGCGTTCTTGGTTGTAAGTCTCTCCCAAAATCTGACAAATTTCTTCACACCGAATATCAGTTACTAGAGGATTTAGAATAGTGTTTTTGATCATGATTAGACGGAAATTAAGCTGAGAATAATAAACAAATCACAGCCTAATAGAGTGCAGCGCAAATCCAGCTACCATCTCAATTAAGCAAGCAAACAAGTAGGAGCAATTCATGAATTGCTCCTGCTCAAGTCCCTTGTTAAAGGTAAGCAAATTTCTGTCACAGTGTATTAGTATGTTTACTTAGATTTTTAGTTAAAATAAAAAAATCTACTTCCAGGTTCACGATAAGTATTTTCCTATACAGGAAATACTTATGCTGCGATCGTAGCGATCGCTCTTACAGTGTCTTTGTTACCTTGAAGCAATCGGCTTTCTGTATTGTTGTGTCGTATTAATACATACACCAATGTCGGATATTTAATTATGTAAGGATTTTTTGGGGTGCGATCGCACGCTGCATTTGCTCGAAGTATTGTGTGAATTTGAGTGATGTCAGAAGATCCTCCAGAAATCCCAATAATAGAAAATGTGGAGGCGCCAGAAATTCAACTGATGGCTCCGACATTAGCTAAGACAGAAAGCAGTTAGTTAGTGGTAGCTAAAAATCGTCGTTGCTAATCAGCGACTCATTGCAAAAATCTGTTCAGCCGTTAAGGCAATGTTCGGAAACAATCTAGAATCAATTCGATCCTGCCCTCTAAACACCTTTGGGGCTAAATACTCTGCACCTTCAAGTTGGTAGATTGTAATGGTTGGCTGCTTGGGAGAACCAATGAACCGAATGCCACCAAAAGCAGCATAGTCTACAATGATGTACTCGAAAACGCCCAACTCCTCATATTCAGCAAGTTTTGTCAGATAGTCGTCCTTCCAGTTGTTGCTAACGACCTCAATGATTCCGGGTGGTGGAATATATGCAGCAGCAGAACTAGAGATAGTTTTCATCCTCTGCCATTCAACTCTTGCAAATATGACAATATCTGCTTTCCGGCTTTTTTCCTTTTCTTCTGATGCTGTTTTCAGCCGAACCTGCTTGGACTGGCGCGACACGTAAGGCAGGTCATTTTCTTGGCAGTGGTTTTCTAAGTAGGTACACAGTCGCTCGATCAAATCCTCATGATTTGCATTTGGTTCTGATAATGGCACGGGAATCCCATCCGATAGCTCAAACTCTCTGCCTGAACCATCGTCCCAGGCAAGAAACTCTTCAAAAGTCAGTGGTTGTGTGACGGTTGCGTACATCGCCCTCGCTTCCTTGCTGACGGGTACTTCACTCAATCCTACCAAGATGTAGAGCTTTGTCTATGAGTTCTGGCTGATTTTCCTGCCGTAGTTCTGAAGCAACGGCTTGAGGTTGGGTAACAAAAGGCGATCGCACCTTGGGTTGGTGTCAGGAGCTATCGCTTTTAAGTTGAGTTATTTAAGTTATTTATCAGCTAAGGATTTTTTGGGGTGCGATCGCGCCCTGCGCCTGCAAGACATTGCTACACTAAAAAGGATTTAGGGTAATTACGGTATGGTTTCACTTCAGTTGAGTTCCGAATGAAAACCAAGTGTTGTTGAGTTTACTGAATCTATCTGCAATTTACAAAGTTAGCTATCTAGGAAGTAAAAAATTAACCTTATGCCCTCTCCAGGCTTTTCTCAGAGACTACAAGATTTGGAAACACACATTAGCAAAGACCAAGAATTGCTTAAGGAGTTTGAAGAAGCATTGCGCTACGAGACAAACCCTCGTGTCAAGGCTGGGTATCGCCAGGAAATTGAGCGGCAATGGGATTCACTTGCTCGCTACAAGCAAGAGTATGCTGAACTAGAGCAAGAATTATCAAATACTCCAAATGCTGAGATGCAGAAGGTCGAAAGCCAATTGCAGGAGATGGATGCAAAGTTAAATGTTTTACTAAATGGTCAAGTTGCCATTTATGAAAATCAGAATCAAATGCGTCAAGCTCTATTAAACCGCTATGATGCTATCGAACAAACCATAATTAGCGCTATTACTCAGCAATTAGACCAAACACAATTAGTTTTGATTCAGAACCTAATAGATGCACTAGAAGGCAACTTGATTTCAGAGCAACAGATGCAACAGATGTTAGCAGCATTAGAAGAACGAATTCCTGCTTTGCCTCTCAATAGTGTAGCAGTAGCTGAAATTATTAAAGATCCTGAGCTAGATGCCAAACATAAATTAAAAATAACTCTACCGATTGTGCCGATGCTTGTAGAGTACGAAGGTGAGTTGGAGCTTGGAAGTGGTTTGAACATTAAGTCTGCTTGGGAACAGTTAATAGCTAAGTTGCGGAGAAACTAAACTATGGATGATCAGATCAAAGTCCTCAAAGAGCAACTGGCAAAAGATTTTTTGCTATTGAATGACCTAGAAAATAACCTGCGTTGTGAAAACGATCCAGGTCAACGGCTTAAGTGGACAGATAATATTACACGAATAAAGGAAGAAATAAAAAAGCGCCAAAATGAAATTCAAAAAATAGAGCGAGAAATCAGATCACAAGAAACTAACTCTGGAATTACTGTTGGTAATGGTAATATATTAGAGCCTCCAACAAACAGTAAAAGACATCAAAATCTAATAAGAAGACATTTTAAAAAAATAATAATTTTTATCGGAAGCATGGGAATTGGGTTATTGTTAACAATATTAATATGGAAATTAACATTAAATTCTTCAAATACTATTACTATTTGTCCAAACAGTAAGGAAAATAGTAATATAAACTTTTCAATCGTTAAATCATTAAGTTGTGGTGAAAACTCTCTAATTTCAGGGTCTATTTTAAATGACAAAAGCAAGGGGATAGAGGCTTATAAGAACAATGATTATCCAACAGCTATTAAATTACTTGAAATTGTAAGAAGAAAAGAACCAAATGATCCTGAAACATTGATATATCTTAATAATGCCAGAATTGAAAGAGATAAAAAACCAGCTTATACAATTGCTGTAGTAGTTCCTATAAACAACAACCTCTATACTTCATTACAAATTTTAAGGGGAGTTGCTCAAGCTCAAGAACAGTTCTTGAGTAAAGAAGAATATCAGCCCCAAATTGGTCTTAAAGTATTGATAGCGGATGATGCAAACGACGTTAATCGAGCTAGGGAAATTGCAAAAACTTTGGTACAACAAAAGCATATACTTGCAGTCATAGGTCATTATGCCAGTGATCTTACTCTTCAAACGAGGGATATTTATGAAAAGGGCAAGTTAGTATCGGTTTCTCCTGGGAGTACTTCCGCAGAACTTCCACGTCCAAAGGATGATTTTTTCTTCCGCACAATACCCTCTCTTAAGATAAACACTATATCTGTAGCACGTTATCTAGAAAATAAAAACATTCATGAAATAGCAGTTTTTTACAATCCATCCAGTGATTTTAGTAAATCATTTTTGAATGAATTAAATAATACTTTCACTGCATATCATATAGACATAATAAATAATTTACAAGATAGAGATTTTAGTTTATCTAACCCTTTCTTTAAGCCAAGGAATGCTATTAAAAAAGCAAATGCTAGAGGGGTTAAAGCCTTTGTCATTATTCCTGATGGAGGAACCACTAACTATAGCCTACGTAATGCATTCAAATTAATCAAAGCTAGTCCTAATGATTTTGTGATGGTAGGAGCAAATCCCCTTTTCACTGATGAAACACTTCTACTAGGTGAAGATATTGTAACTCGTTTAGTAGTGACTACTCCGTGGATACAAACAACAGTTTCTCAATCCAATTTTGCTAAAAAAGCCGAAGAATTATGGCAAGGTAGAGAAATTAGTCCCTGGGCTGTGACAGCTTACGATGCTGCTGAAGTCTTGATTCAAGCCTTATTTATAAATATAAAAGATAAGCCAACACGTTTAAATTTACGAGATAACTTAGCAGATCCTAGATTTGAAGCTAAGGGGGCTGATGAGACAAATCTAATCAAGTTTGAGAATGGTAATCGTAAAAAAGAAAAGGTTGAATTAGCTAAAATTGTCAAGTCCAAGTGTTCTGAGTTTGGTTACAGTTTCGTTCCTGAAGAATATCAAGAAGAACAAATAAAACAGTTAGAAAGTAGTTGCCACTGATGATTTATTTAGTGAAAGAATCATCACTTCAAGTCTGGTTGATCACCTACTAGAACATAAGGCGCGATCGCTTTTCATTACCTTCTGATTAGTCTGCAAATAATCATGTAGCAAATTGCAACCCCGCGCCAGTAATTTATCCAGTTGGATATCTGCTAAATCTCGGAAAATTACTGTGCCATTGCCACTACCCGCAGCCAGAGTCTTGCCGTCATGGCTGAAACTGACACTGGTTAACTCATCTTTATCGCCTTTCAAAGCAATCAGCAACGTTCCTTCTCGGTTCCAAATCCTCACTTTGTCATCACTGCTAGCTGCCAGAGTCTTGCCATCTGGGCTAAAACTGACACTGATAAAACTATCGCCATCGCCCGTGAGATTATCTAGCAAATTACCGTCTCGATTCCAAATCTTCACCGTGCTATCAATACTCACTGAGGCAATGCTTTGACCATCAGGCGACCAAGCAACCCCATTTACCCGACGGCTATGACCAGTTAATGTGTATAGTAATTTACCCTCTCTACTCCAGATTTTCACGGTTTTATCATCACTGGCTGAGGCTAGCAACTTGCCATCAGGGCTAAAACTTACCCAATTAACCGCTTCTTGATGTCCCTGCAAGGTGTTGAGTAGTTTACCGTTGCTACTCCAAAGTTTTACTGTTTTATCTTTACTAGCTGAGGCAATTACTTGACCATCAGGCGACCAAGCTACACTCAAGACGGTATCATTATGACTCTGTAAGGTGTTGAGCAGTTGACCGTCACTACTCCAAAGTTTTACTGTTTTATCTTTACTAGCCGAGGCAATTACTTGACCATCGGGCGACCAAGCTACACCCCAAACTTGACCCTGATGCCCCCTCAATATACGTAGTAGTTTACCATCTCGACTGAAAAGTTTTACAGTTTTGTCTCGGCTTGCGGCTGCTAAGGTGCGATCGCCTGGGCTAAAACTGATGCTAGTTACCCAGTCATCATTATCAGCTTTCGGCTTTCGCAGTAACACATCGTCCCAATGCCAAAGTTTAATAGTTTTGTCCCGACTCGCGGAAGCAAGGGTGCGACCATCTGGGCTAAAACTGACACTGTTAACCCAATTATTATGTCCTTTTAGGGTTCCCAGCAACACACCTTCAGAACTCCAAAGTTTGATTGTTTCATCAGTACTGGCGGAAGCGATCGTGTTACCATCGCGGCTAAAACTGACGCTGGTAACTCCAGCACTATGACCTGATAAGGTTCGCAGAAGTTTACCTTCCAGATTCCACAGCTTGATTGTCTGGTCTAAACTGGCAGAAGCAATTATTTTCCCATCCTGCGACCAAGCCACACTTTTGACTGCATCCTCATGTCCCTGCAAGGTTTTGAGCAGTTTACCATCGCGACTCCACAGTTTCACCGTCTTATCAGCACTCCCAGAAGCTAAGGTTTGACCATCATTTGACCAAGCGACACTCAAGATTGCACCATTATGTCCCTGCAAAGTTTTGAGCAGTTTACCATCGCGATTCCACAGTTTCACTGTTTTATCTGTACTCGCCGAAGCAATAACCTGACCATCTGGGCTGAAACTAACACTATTCACCACACCCTGATGCCCTAATAAGGTAGCAAGCAGTTGACCCTCTCGACTCCAAAGTTTTATCGTCTTGTCTTGGCTGGCGGAAGCAACGATTTGACTATCTGGGCTGAAACTGACGCTATTAACTACATCTTCATGCCCCGATAAGGTTTTAACTAAGCTACCATCGGGAAGCCAGAGTTTGATTGTAGTATCCGCACTAGCTGAGGCAATTAAAGAGCGATCGCTGCTGAATGTAGCGCTATTTACACCAGATATATGCCCGTCCAAGCGGTTATATTCTCTGACCCCTGAAACTGCTTGATAAAGTGCCGTCTGTACTTGCTCTCTTGTATAGGAATCTACCCAGACTGTTTGTTGTAATTTCCTCCCTGCCTTTAAACTTTCTTTTAAGGCATCAATACCTTTTTGCGAGGCAAAGAGGGCTTCACTGGATGCACTGAGGGTTTTAATTTCGCTATCTACCGCTGTCACGATGGAAACGCTTAATCCCAAGATGGCGAGAACGGAAGCTGTGAGGGCAATTTTCAGCGAACGATTTAATTGAGCTTCACTAAGTCTTTGTTTCTTTTGACTTTCTGCAAGTTTAGCTGTTAACTCTTTTTCTTTCAGTTCAGCTCGTAATTGCTCAATTTCTAACTGACTTAATTCTTCTCGCTTTTGTAATTCTCGCAATTCTGTTAATAAGTCTAATCCCTGCTGGGGATGAGGAGCTACCAATTTGGAACGCTGCTTATTTTGACTAAGTTCGCTCTTCAGTCGCTCAATCTCAGCTTTACTTTGTTCTACTTTGTAGCGCAATTGATTCAGTTGTACCTGTAAGCTCGATTCTTGTTGTTGCAGGTAGCGAATCAAGTCTACTAAATAATCGTGAATCAGCTGATAGCGTTCTGGTACATCAGGAAAGATAACTACTAAACCGGAGCTAACTAAAATTTCTAAGACTAACTCTAATTTGTCAGCATCTTCTAACTCTGATAGCTGCGCTGCTAACTCAGCACGAGTTTTAAAAGGTCGGTTGTTACTTTCATCTGTTAATAAGTATAAGACAAGTAACGCAGCTCGTTCATTTTCTGGGCCGCAGTCTTTAATTAGTTCCTTAATATATCTCTCGATCAGTTTGTTCGGTCTATATGGCTGATATTCTTCTAGTGTAGTAATGCGCTCATCTTGAATTTGCGCGCCCACAACTTGTAATTCAATGGGGCGGACTTCTCCAAATTCTGTGGATAAATCTTCGATTAAGGCATCAATTAAAGCGGGTTCTAAATTAAACTGCGATCGCTCCGTCAATTTTTGGATAATTGCTTTCGCATATTCCGGCGAAAAATTATTTAACTGATAGCGGATATGCTTGTCGAGAATATTATTATTAATCGCTTCCAGTGCCGAAAGATGTTTAAAGTCTAATAAACGATGTAAATAATCTTCTCGCAAGGAAAGGATGACTTTGACAAAGGGTATATTCAGACAATCGCTAATAAATTTATCAAACTCTTGCTTTTGATTGCGATCGCTATAACCAAAGAAAAATTCTTCAAATTGGTCAAAAATTAAAACTGTGATCAAATGGCGATCGGCATTTTCTTGGAGTTGTTGTAAAATGCCACCGATGCTAAACGGTGTGTCAGAGTAAGGCGAAGCGTCCGATTCAATGGCTGCTTCTGAGTTAATATCAGCATAAATCGCCAGAGATGCATCACTAGACATCGCCTCACTTAAAGATTTTCCTAATTCCCGTGCCCAATCGGTATAAACTTGCAGTACCACAGGCACGGCTATTTGATCGCCAATGGCTCGAGTTTGCAGTGCTGGAACTAAACCCGCTGTTACAGTGGAACTCTTACCCACCCCTGATTGACCGTGAATCACCGTCAATTTTTGATCGGAGCGGCTAATTCTGCCAATTAAGTTATTAATATCACGCTCTCGACCAGAAGCGGCAATTTCTAAAGCAATGCTACTACTTCCAGAAGGTGACATTAACGCTGGGTTTGTCGCCTGTCTTTGGGGTTGCAAGCGCCCAGCCCCAATAAAAGCCCGAAAACCATACTGCTGCTCAACAGAACGCCGTTTCTGTCGAATGTAATAGGCTTCTAAATATCGTCCTTCTTCAAAGTAGAGCGATCGCAGTCTCCGCAATAAGCGAATATAACGATGGGCATCGTATTGATGGGCACTGCTTTCTAAGGCTGCTGGCAGTTCTTTTGTCGCTTTATCTAAGTATTCACGAGCAACTTCTAGTTCGCCGACATTTCGCTGTGCTTTCGCCAACACTAAATAGTAAATTTGCGCCAATAATAATGGAAATAAGCAGTTATAAGGGTCGTTCTGCTTTTGCGCCTCACCTAATTTCAGCAGTGATACGTGTGCTAAGATACTCGCCTGTACCCACCGCGACTGCTGCACAGCTACTTGCGCCAAAAAACCGTAATCACAAGCTAATTGGATTTGAGTACCATAAGTTTGATGTAATTCCAAAGCCTTTTGAGCAACAGTCTGCAATTCTTCCCACTCTTGCAGATATTGCAAAACCTCCGCAAGTTGATTAATAAATCCAGCAACTATATCCAAACGCCCAGCCACCTGCAAGATATGCAAGCATTGCTGAAAATAAGATTTAGCAGTGTACCAATGGCGGCGGTTTTCTATTTGATTTTGCTCTGCAAAACGGCAATAACACAACCCAATATAAAACAGCAAAATTCCCTGTCGCAGCAGCAGGGGAGATGGCGGAGATGGAGGAGATGAAGAAGAAAATACTTCTTTATCCCCCTGATGTCCCTCTGCTTCCCCTGCTCCCCTGCTCCCCTGCCCCTCTGCTCCCCTGCCCCTCTGCTCCCCTGCTTCTTCTCTCTCTGCTAACTTTTGCCAAACTTGCAAGCTTTGCTGAAAATGGCTTAAACCTGTATTGATGCGATCGCTAATATAATTATCTAGACCAAAAACAAATTCTAAACTAGCGTGTAGTTCTGGCTCTAAGGTAATACCACGATTGTGCAACTCTCTAATGGCAAAGTGCAGTTCATAACTATGTTCCCAGACTTGCTCGACAGTGGAATAATGCTTTATAGCTTGAGGAGATTGGTGTTGTGCAGCATCGTTTGCTAACACTGTGGCAAATAAAGAGTCAGTTTCCTGTTGCAGAAATTGCAGCAGTGATTGAGTTGTCATTTCAAACCGAATCGGTGTAGCCGCCCAACTAGCAAAATCTGGTGCTAAACGGACTACCTTTTGCAAAATTTCCTCATTCACCCACAAAATCATTGGAAATGGGTGGCGTTTGCGAAATTCATCCCGAATATGATTGATAGAACTCAGTAAATCGTCGAGTCCATCTACTGACTCTAAACCCAAAATCATCAATGCCGATGGCGGATTAGCTTCGGTTAGCAGTTGTAAATGAATACTTGTATAAAGACTTCTGGCATTATGCGGCAGAATTACCTTTTGAATGTGGTGTACTCCTGAAGAGATTTCTTCGAGTCGTTGCAGCATAAGTTCTTGCAAAACTCGATAATTGCAGCACACCAAAACCAGAGAAAATTGACCGCTAGAAAGGGTAATTGCTCTCCCCAAACTCCGCAAAGCCCGCTCGTTAGCTGCTCTGATATCTACTTGTGCGTGTCGTTCAACCATGATTTAAATTTTTCCGTCTCTGCTAAAACTGGGTTGACGGCAAACCAAGCTCCCTGATGATCGCGGTATTCAAATACAAATAGACTTCGCAAGAGGGTGTGGTATTCTATATCACCTCTAACTCGTTGCTGTTGCACCACCTGAAAGATTAGTTCCCACTCATGGGGGTCGATAGCGTTAGCTCGGTAATCCCGCTGTCTTTGAATTACCAGTTCGACACATTCCCGCTCAAAGGGTGGATCTTGTTCTCGCAGACAGTCAAACAGTAAACCTAGTAAGTCGCGGACATGACCACCACTCATCAGGCACAATCGGTCTAAGGTTTCTAAACTATCAAACACCTCTGTAATTAAGCCTAACCGATCGCTAGGTAAAATGTCTGGAAAAGCTCTAGCTAGCACCATTTGCCGCATCATTGTTAGACCTTGGGGAAAAATCTCGCCAGAGCGCAAACGCACAGGTATCATCGGTAACATTTTTGGGGCAACTCCACCCCCCAAACGATGCTGAAGTTCGGCGCTATCGTTGGAGAAAGTCAGGGCTAAAGGAATAGTGTAGACTACATGACAATTCAGTTTGCGTAACTGTTCGCCCCGTTGAATAAATAAATATTCTGGCAGCGATCGCCCCGATGGTAAAGGTCGAATTGCGACTCGATCCAAGTTATCAACAATTACCACCAATCCTTTTTTACCCCTGGCTTTCAATTCCTTGGTGGCAGGTTCTAGTAATTCTTGATTAATTGACTGTAAAATATTTGCGGTTCGCGGTTCTAGATAATCTCTTAACCGCCGCCGCAATTGGGGACTTTCTTTTGTTTTAGCTGTAATTTTGGCAATTCCTACAGACAACTCTGCTTCTACCCCAACGTCAATTGGCGTCTGCAAGAAATCCACAACTTCACCAAACAACTTGCTAAAGTAACGAGGCTTGAGCCTAATTTTCATCGCTTCTAGACTTTCACTCACCTGTCCAGCGATCGCCAACAAAATATCAGTCACATCCACATCGGCCATTTCTAAGACATGGGTAGACTCAAAGTAAACTACATGAAACTGCTGCACTTCTAACTCAGCTTTCAGGCGCAACAACTCCGTTGATTTTCCACAACCGAGATGTCCGGTAAATAGTTGACAGGTTGGGATATCCGGCGATATTCTAGCGATCGTCCGCTGCAAAGCTTCGATAATTTTGCCACCCCGCACCGCAGCAAAATCGATATAGTACCTGCGATCGCTAGGGTTTCCTATAATTAGAGGTCTGCTCGGATTGCAAGCTTGATAAAATCTTTCTAAATCTAGGAGCATAACTAATCAAGTTCACTCAGGAATGGGGATGACAAAATCTGTTGAATAAATATATTGATTTTAGGCAATTTATCTTTTAATTTAAGTGCATTTCAATCAAACTACTACCTAAATTAACAGCATTCCGAATAATTGTTCATGTTTGAGGTTAGATATAACACATAGTAATGCTGATATATGAGCTGAAGTAAGCAGAAATACTAATATAAGTACAAATAGCAAAAGCTTTAATATAAAATAATTTCTTATTATGAATATTAAAAATATCCAACCCAAAAAAAGATATTGCTAAGTACAATTTTGTAGTGCTATTGAATATATAGCGGTTCTCAATGTTTCAGTTCGCAAAAATTGGAAAGGTTTAACTGAACTGTCTGGCGATCGTCGCTATTGAGAGGTACAGCCGTTTAAGAGGAGTTGCGGGCGTTGATGGGGCATGAAAATATCCAAACTCCTTACGTTACCAGAATATAAATCTAGAAAGGATTAACGTTGAATTTATACTGCATCAAATCATCTATCTTCAGGCAGATTTTAGAAAAATCAAAAAGCAAATATTGTGTTAGTAGCAATTTAGTTCCGGTTTACTCAGTTGTAACTAGTAGTCTGCCAAGCCAAAATTACGCTTGCGAAGATTAGGCTGCATGTTAAAGGGGAAGGGATAAAACACCCCAAAACATCTTCTGCTGCTCTCATCAAAGTGCAAGCAGCAGAAGATACTTAGAAAACCGGTGATTCAGAACGAGTTGCCGCCGTGGTACGCGATTGTACTCAGTTGCAGTAATTTGTCAATAGGAGGCTATTTAATCCATGAAAAGCTTTTTCAGCCTAGCCGCAGCGCAGGTAGCGCCTAGTTTGGCACTCTGTGCGACTTCTATCGTTGCTTCTACTAATCTGGCTCAAGCTGCTGACTTAACATTTAACTGGAAAGGTGATGCTGGTTATTCGGCTTCTGGCTCGTTCAGCTACGATGAAACCACTACCCCAGCCATAATTTCCGAAAGTGGTGCGGGAGCTACAAAAGCCTTGCAGTCACTCAATATTTCTTTTTTCAATCCATCACAGCAGTTGATTGCAACTAAAGACGAAGTTGTTAATAGTGTATCAAGCAATCAGTTTTTCGAGTTTAACTTTGACACGACTACAGGCAATTTGTTTGGGGCTTTTGATGTTGGCACTGGTAGTAGGATAGGTGATGTTTTTCTCAGCAATGTTGAGGCTCCGGGTCGTATCTTCATCTCTCCGGGAGCGACCTCTTATCTTTACCAAAATATTACAGCAGACTATAGTCAATTACTCGATTCGAGTACGAATCAGATTAAAGCATCTGCGGTTCCTGAACCGACAAATATTTTGGGAACTCTGGTAGTTGGTATATTGGGTATAGCACTCAGCAGCAACAAAATTACATTCTTCTCAAGAAAGCCAAAGAAAATCTATAGGAGTTACGCATCTAAAGTATAAAAACTCTTTAACTAATTTCATTAGAAGTCCCACATCTCACTTTTAGGAGTGTGGGACTTCTACTGAAATTAGTTAAAAATGTTCAGGAAGTAATCTACAAACCCATTGAGTATAAAATTATCCGGTCATGCAAACGATCGGGCAAAATATGCTTGATCAGCGCTCCAAGTTTGGCATCTTGTCCAACGAGATAGCGTGTCTTGGGTTGTTTTGCAGTCAGCGCATGGACAACAACTTGAGCCACAATATCCGCAGAAATTCCCTTAGATGCGAGAATCTGCATTTTCTTGCGGACAATATTCATCGCTTGACCGTAGAGATTTTGTGCCGATTGTGGTAAATCGTATTGTGCTACTTCCGATTGACTAAGAGACTTTTCCCAGATTGGGGTAGCAATAGAACCAGGTTCAATAATTGAAACCGAGATTCCCCAAGGTCGTAACTCCATCCGCATCACATCAGTGAGTGCTTCCAAAGCAAATTTAGAAGCATTATAAGCCCCCAAAAACGGCGTTGGACTCCTACCAGCAATGGAACCCATATTGATAATTCGACCCCGACTTTGGCGTAAAAGACCAAGAAATGCTTGTGTCACAGCTAATTGTCCAGTGACATTAACCTGCATCTGGTGTTGAAATTCTGCGATCGCTAATAATTCTAACGGCCCAGGGACAGCAATTCCGGCATTATTCACTAAACCTAAAATCCCCGCACCACCAACTGCATTTGTTACCATATCAACCGCATCTGCGATCGATTCAGCGTCAGTAACATCTAAAAAAATTGGAATCAGCCTTGGCGATCCTTTCTGTTTAAGTGTCTGAGCATCAATATCTTGACGCACTCCAGCAAAAACAGAGAAGCCCAACTGGTCTAAAAGCAAAGCAGTGGCTTGACCAATTCCTGTTGAGGCTCCTGTAACCACTACTGTACGTTGATATTCTACTACCATTAATTTTCTTTGATGATGGGGCCGCCGTAATTGCGAATTACGAATTAGTATCAATCTTTGCAAGTACCAAAACGAAGGCAATCTTCAGTTTGGTCATCTCTAGCCGATATTTGCCACGGCAAAATGCGTAATGGAGCATTTGTACTGTAAGCAATTAGAGCAGCTATTGTGGGATACTGGTTTTTAACAATTGCCACGTCACTACTAGAAGTATTGCCTAGCTCAACATTGTATAAATAAACAGGCAATGCCATGAGGACAGTGCAAATTATCCGGTTCATACCCAACCTCAGCTAACAATTTCCGATTACGATATGTATAGATGCCACCTTGACGAACCGGATTTTTAAAACTGAGTATTAAATGTTGATGTTGTGTGAATTTATGCAGCGCTACTATCCGCAGAGACGTGATTTATAAATTATCGGTTCCACCTTTTTTTTAGGTTAGGCATTGCCTACAAGATGGCTTCCTACTAACTTATGCAGATGCAAACCCAAAAAACAGGACAAAAAACCCACAGCACCCAAAAACATATCTTAGTAGCTGCATTCCCCAGATAAAATAATGAAGAATGCTGAGTCACCGAAATGGTCGATGACCGACAAACACTCATCCCGGATTTCTCACGCATAGTGTAGGCTTCAGGGGAAGAGGAGTGTGGGGAGTGTGGGGAGTATGGGGGGTAAGACTTCTTCTCCATCCTCCCACACCTCCCACACCTCCCACACCTCCCACACCTCCCACACCTCCCACACCTCCCACACCTCCCACACCTCCCACACCTCCCACACCTCCCACACCCTTTGGATTTCTCTCTTGTGAGAAATCCAGGTCATGAGACAAGCCCATAAATAAATTTAGGGTATTGTTAATTTTGAATTTTGAATTTTGAATTCGGAGCGAAGCGACGTGACGCCTTCACAAGACGTAGATACTGTAAACGTTCCTAACCTCGACCCAGAAGGATATGGCAACTCAGACACCGATCCTCTTGATGAGTTGCCAGGTGAAGTCGAAATGTCCCTTTTCGACCACCTAGAAGAGTTGCGGCAACGGATTTTCTATTCGTTGATTGCCGTAGCAGTGGGCATTATTGGCTGTTTCTTTGCCGTTAAGCCGATTGTCCAGTTACTTGAGGTTCCAGCGCAAGGAGTAAAATTTCTCCAACTTGCACCTGGAGAATATTTCTTTGTCTCCCTGAAAGTTGCCGCCTACACTGGCTTCGTACTTACTAGTCCTTTCATTCTTTACCAGATTATCCAGTTTGTGATTCCAGGACTGACTCGCCGCGAACGCCGTTTACTGGGGCCTGTGGTTTTGGGTTCGAGTGTGCTGTTTGGAGCGGGTTTAGTATTTGCCTATTTACTTCTTATCCCCGCCGCATTGAAATTTTTCATTAGCTACGGAGCAGATGTAGTCGAACAACTTTGGTCAATTGATAAATATTTTGAATTTGTGCTGCTATTGTTATTCAGCACTGGTTTAGCATTTCAAATTCCCATTATTCAACTGTTGCTCGGTAATTTGAACATTGTCTCGTCAGAACGGATGGTTTCTGGTTGGCGTTACGTGATTATGGGATCGGTGGTTTTAGGAGCCGTCCTGACACCTTCTACTGACCCCTTAACTCAAAGTCTTTTAGCGGGAGCAGTTTTAGCGCTTTATTTCGGCGGTGTGGGACTGGTGAAGCTTACAGGTAAATAACATTTGGAATAGGTTATATAGCAATCCTATTTGAGTTGTGAAAAATATAGATTAGAAAACGAACCGCCAAGGCGCCAAGGACGCAAAGGAAAGAAAGAAGAAAGAGAAATATAATTTTCACGAATGATTTAGGACTGCTATAGGTGACAGTGAATAAGTTCTAAGGAGGGCTACGAAGACGGACATCTGATGAAAAGGATATTTATAGGTTATTTATTAACGTTGACGTTATTAACCGCTTGTAGCAAAGCAGCCACAGATAGGCTTACACAAGAACTAAAAACTGTAAAGTCATGGACAGCTACAAGTAAAATGGTTGCTGATGCTTGGGTACGAGGTGCTGTACCAAAGGTCTATGCCAAACAAACACTGAAGAAAGCACAGCAAGAGTTCCAAACAGAAACCGAGAACATAGCCCAGATAGAATCATCTACAGCTATTCCCCAGCCTTACAAGTTAGCACTTTTGGGTCATATTAAACGGTTAGCAAAAATCACAGAGCAAATGTCAACCGCAGTTGAACAAGAAAATTATTCTGTAGTGGCACAAAGACTTGAGGATTTATCGCTAGAAGGACAAAAACTAGACTCGCAAATACCACAGCAGAACAAACCATGAAGAAAGTTTTTGAAATCGCGCTGGGGATTGTGACTAGTATAGGTGGCTTTTTGGATGTGGGTGCGATCGCTACAGCAGCAGAGGCTGGATCTATTTTCGGCTTTCAACTAATCTGGGCGATTATCCTGGGTACAATTTGTGTGATTTTTTTGGTAGAAATGTCTGGGCGGTTAGCAGCAGTTAGCAAGCATACATTAGCGGCTGCGGTGCGCGAACGTTTTGGGTTTAATTTTTATATTATTCCACTGATTGCAGAAGTCATAGTTGATTTTCTAGTTTTAGCAGCTGAAATCGGTGGTGTTTGCATTGCCTTACAACTGCTAACGGGTATTAGCTTTCAATGGTATGCTTTACCCGTTGCCTTTGCAATTTGGTTGCTAATTTGGTACGGCAACTTTGGGATTATTGAAAATGGTATTTCCGTATTAGGGTTGGTGACACTAGTTTTTGTCGTCGCTACTTTCAAGTTGCATCCATCTCTAACACAACTTGGCAGTGGTTTGTTGCCAACTCTGCCACAACAAGATACTGCCCATTATTTATATCTTGGAGTTGGGATTTTGGGTGCTTTGATTAGCCCTTATTTATTTTACTTTTACTCATCTGGAGCAGTAGAAGATAAATGGGATGAAGGGTATATCGGTGTAAATCGCGCAGTTGCCGGTTTAGGGATGAGCTTTGGTAGTGTCGTATCGCTAGGGGTGCTGATTGTGTCAGCACTGGTACTCAAACCCAAAGGCGTTGAGGTAGATAGCTACGAACAGGCGGCGTTGATGTTGACAGAAACTTTTGGTTACTGGGGCTTTGTACTATTTGCAGCATCCTTGGGCATTGCTTGCTTTGGTGCAGCACTTGAGGTGACTCTCGATACAGCCTATATTGTTGCTCAGTCCTTTGGTTGGAATTGGGGCGAAAATCTGAAACCAAAAGATGCCGCACGCTTTAGTTTGGTCTACACTGTGTTTGTCTTTCTCGCTTCTTTATTAATGGTATTTGGAATCGACCCATTGCAATTAACTTTGTTTTCAATGGCGATTACAGCAGTGATTTTACCACCTGTGATTGTGCCATTTTTGGTATTGATGAACGATGAATTATATGTCGGCAAGTATCGCAACGGTTGGATAAGTAATAGTGTTGCGATCTTTACAATTGTGCTGACATTCGTGTTAGCGATCGTTGCTATTCCCCTAGAAATTCTTGGAGGGTGATTGCTGGTGTGCGTGGCCGTTAATAATCAACTGGAAGTGATAGAAAATGAACATTATTAGAGATGTACTTGATAACCAATTAGTTGACAGCGATCGCCGCCATCTGGGTAAAGTCGATGGAATTGTCATAGAGTTACGCGACGGAGAACCGCCACGACTCACTTATATCGAAACTGGTATGACAATTCTTGCACGACGTATTCATCCACGTTTAGAAAAGTGGGTAGCAGCAATTGAAAGTAGCTGGGGTGCTAAACAAAGTGAACCCTTTAGAATTCCGTGGTCAAAAGTGCGAAATGTTGGTATTGATGTCGAAGTCGAGATTGAAGCTGACAAAACTCCAGCATTAGCTTATGAAAAATGGCTTCGGGAACACATTATTAGCCGAATTCCAGGGGCAGAACATGGCAACTCGTGAAATTCATCTAGAATTGCTACTGGGTAAACAAGTATTGGATTCAACTGGTAAACCCGCCGGACGCATTGAGGAAGTACATGCCCAACAGCAAGGTGAAGAATGGGTTATTCAGGAATATCTGATTGGAACCACTGCTGTGTTAGAAAGACTATCGGCTTGGGCAATTGGGTTGAGGATCTTACATTTCCTTGGGGCGCACAAGATCCACAATGGCTATACAGTATCTTGGGAGCAGCTAGATTTGACTGACCCTGAAAAGCCTCGTTTGCTCTGTACCTTAGATGATTTAAAAGCATTAGAGACTTCCAAATAATTAGGACTTACGCACACTCTACGAATTCTCGGCGCTCTTGGCGTCTTGGCGGTTCGATAAATTAAGCTTTTTAGCAATTTTTGCGTAAGTCCTAATAATAAAAATCCAACGTATTGACTACTCTGGCTATCGAGCAGTTGAACGAGATCGTGAGGGCTATGGGATTTGCGATCGCTTCTCTGAGTTGCATTTAAGGCTCAAGCCGATCCTTTTCAAACAACCTCTAAACTAGTTTCTATTAAATAGAGTTAACCATCTTTACTTAACTCAAATAGACTTTTTCCATTAGCAAGAGGCAACACATAAGCAATCTCACCTAGCTCGGCTTTCTCTGTGCCAAAAAATGTACCTCGATGCTCAGGAGTGATTAGCAATTGAGTTGTTTTTGGAGTTGATACGGAACTAATGGATATCTCGACATAACCCCGCAACTCAAAATTTGCCTCTTCTCGAAGTTTTTTATTAGTAGCATCCGGTTGCAGAATAAATAAGCCCGTATCATTAGCATTGATAGGAAATGTAAAGCGTGATTTCTGTATACCTCCTGCGCCTTCAAAAACACTGCTTACAGGCCCATCTACACCAGTGGTATCCAAAACGGTGAGGATTTTTTTAGGATCTAGTCCAGGCGTTCTAGTTGTAACTACAAGAGAGAGAAATACGAGTTCATTAGTGACATTGGCAATCGTCAGGAAATAGCCTTGGAGAACTTTTCTTGCTAGTGGGCTAAGTTCAGGTTCTTTATCTGTAAGCTTTTTTGGAAGTTGAGGCTTAAGAAGAATTTCAAATGTGGAGATAAAAGCCATTTATTTTTCCTTGAAAACGTGTATTTTTTCTTACCTTGCCAACAGGTAAAAGGATTATACAGGACGTTATGGTATTTTTGAATAAAAAATACTGTAATTACTCAGAAATTGATTAAAGTTAATGAAATAATCGGTCACAATATCCATTCCGAAGAACGTTCGCCCAAATCTAGAGGGATGCTAACAGCTTTGCCGAGCCGGGGGCGATCGCGTGTTTGAGCAATAAAAGTTTGTACCTGTGTTGACCCACCCAAGGCATGAAGATAATTGGCAATGCTATCGAGATGTTCTTGGTACTCTGCCTCACTCAAGGGAAAAGAAGCTTGCTCCAGATATTTCCACATTACTTGCAAAAATATCTTTCCCTGTGCCCGTCGAAACTGGACATCATAAGAATATCCCCACTTATCAAGCAATATCTGACGTAATTCCTGTCCTGTCATAGCTTTTCTCAATCAGATTTTACATTTAGTTATGATGTTAAGTTCCGTGACTCCAGTATGATAAGGATATAAAGAAATGTAATGCTAACAGAAAAGATGCTAAATATATCTTGGAACAAAGAATTATGGCATCGTTGTGAGCGCTAGCATTTCGACTTAGACAAGAGTTGCTCAAGTACTAGTACTTTTGTCAAAATGCTTAACAAAATACACAAAGAGCGCGTAGATTATGGCTCAATTTTCTGAATCAGCAGACGTGCCCGATATGGGGCGTCGTCAGTTCATGAATCTGCTCACTTTTGGGACTGTCACTGGAGTAGCTCTGGGTGCATTGTATCCCGTTGTCAAGTACTTTATTCCACCAGCAGCAGGTGGCGCAGGTGGCGGTGTAACGGCAAAAGATGAGCTAGGTAACGATGTTAGCGTCACTAAATTTCTCGAAAACCGGAATGCAGGCGATCGCAACCTAGTCCAAGGACTAAAAGGAGATCCTACCTATATTGTGGTAGACAGCAAAGAGGCGATCAAAGATTATGGCATTAACGCCATCTGCACCCACTTAGGTTGTGTCGTCCCCTGGAACGTTGCTGAGAACAAATTCAAGTGTCCTTGTCATGGTTCCCAGTATGACGAAACTGGTAAAGTTGTTCGAGGCCCAGCACCTCTGTCTCTGGCTTTAGCCCATACCAACGTAAACGACGACAAAATCGTTTTAACCCCTTGGACTGAAACCGACTTCCGCACAGGTGATGCACCTTGGTGGGGTTAATAATTTTGTCATTAGTCCTTAGTCATTTGTCCTTCGTTCAGGGCTTAATGACTAATGACTAATGACCAATGACTAATGACTAATTCAATCGTCGCCCTTATTAGAGATGAGAAATGTTTTCCTAACAGCGAGGTTAACTCGCAGTGCTAGAGCGATTGTAAAAACATTGCTCATAGCGATCGCTACTGTGACATTTTACTTCACCAGCGATCTAGCACTTCCCCAGTCAGCTGCCGCCTATCCCTTTTGGGCACAGCAAACCTATCCCGAAACCCCCCGCGAACCAACAGGGCGAATTGTTTGTGCCAACTGTCACCTAGCCGCCAAGGTTACAGAAGTGGAAGTTCCCCAATCGGTGCTACCTGACACTGTATTCAAAGCTGTGGTGAAAATCCCCTACGATCTAAGCGCCCAGCAAGTTGGTGCCGATGGTTCTAAGGTTGGCTTGAATGTCGGTGCAGTACTGATGCTACCCGAAGGCTTTAAGATTGCTCCTGAAGACCGTCTTTCCGAAGAACTTAAAGAAGAAGTTGGCGACACATTCTACCAACCCTACAGCGAAGACAAAGATAACGTCGTCATCGTCGGCCCTTTACCTGGCGAACAGTATCAGGAAATCGTCTTCCCAGTTCTTTCTCCCAACCCCGCAACCGACAAAAACATCCACTTCGGTAAATATTCAGTTCACGTAGGTGGTAATCGGGGACGCGGACAAGTTTATCCCACAGGCGAAAAGAGCAATAACGCTGTTTACAACGCTTCCGCTACTGGCACAATTACCAAGATTGCCAAAGAGGAAGATGGAGACGGTAACGTTAAATATCTAGTCAACATCCAACCTGAATCGGGTGATGTTGTCGTTGATACGATTCCTTTAGGCCCAGACCTACTTGTTTCCGAAGGTCAAGCAGTTAAGACTGGTGATGCTTTGACCAGCAACCCGAACGTCGGTGGATTCGGTCAAATAGATGCAGAAATCGTACTGCAAGACGCATCAAGAGTTAAATGGATGATTGCGTTCATCGCTCTTGTAATGTTGGCTCAAGTTATGCTTGTGCTGAAGAAGAAGCAGGTTGAAAAAGTTCAAGCTGCTGAGATGAATTTCTAAATTCTTTGCTAAATCATTACTTGTAGGACAGGCATCTTGCCTGTCTTTTTTATATGTTATATCAGGTTCGATTAAACACTTGTATTATAATATCTGTAGGTTGGGTTGAGGAACGAAATCCAACATTTCATCCTTGTTGATGTTGGGTTTCACTGCCGTTCGACCCAACCTACATTGATAGATTTTATTATAATTAATCACCGGAACTTGATATTAGTTAAACAAAGCCTGTAAATGTAGAACTTGACTGCTAATAAACTATGAGCGTAAATGCTCTAAAACACAAAAGACATCTTTTTCAAAAAGGATTTATGGAAGAATAAATTTTATAAAAAAATCTATTGAAAAGTCAATGTAATTTGCCAATTATGGAAGCTAAGGAACTAATTCAACGTTATGCTGCTGGAGAAAGAGACTTCACAGGAATTAGGATCGAAGGAAACGCTCTAGAAAATTCTGATTTACCAGGAATTATTCTTAGAGACGCTATGCTATACACCATCAATCTACGGAATGCCAATTTAGAAAGTGCTGTTCTAGATGGTGCGCGATTGGATCTCGCTGATTTAGAAGGGATTAATCTTGAGGGTGCTAGTTTAGTTCAAGTTAATTTGAATGAAACAATTCTATCAGGAGCAAATTTATATAATGCTGATTTGAGGGGTGCAGGATTACTGGAAGCCAGTTTGAACGATGCTGATTTGAGAGAAGCCAATCTCGAAGGTGCAACAGCTTTCTCTGCTTTTTTTAGTCATGCAAACCTTCGAGGGGCGAACATGAAGGGGATTGATCTCACATCGGGGTCTTTGGAGGGAGCTACGCTCAGAGGAGCCGACCTAACTCAAGCTAATCTGAGCTATGTGAGATTAAATGGGTGTATCTATGACTCAGAGACAATATTCGACAATTGTATTTTTCCACCAAATCCAGTAGAGTCTCCAAGAACTTTGTCTAGCGATGAGATTTACCCAATACTAGTAGCTCAAGGAGCTATACAGATTGCTGCTGGCGCTCAACTGCAAGGGTTGGATCTAAGAAATACTGATTTAAGCGATGCTGACTTGAGTACAGCAAACTTAAGTCAGGCTAATTTGAATGGTGCTGACCTCAGTGGTGCGTCCCTCTTTCAAGCCAATCTCGAAGGTGCAGATTTAGATTATGCGGATTTGACTAACGCAGACCTTGAGCAAGCTAGCCTAATTGACGCCCAGATGAGAATGGCTATTTTTTGCAATACCATTATGCTTGATGGGACTATACGCGATGATAGTTGTGCGGAAGAAGAGGTTGAAGATGAAGAAACTGTGTATGAGACTTAGATAATTTATATCCAAATTCCCTTTGGGAGGATATGTACTTAGTAAAAAATGTTTATATTAACTTATGGAAGTCCCTAATGTTTACGAAGCTAATAAAGATGAACGCATTATCATGAGCCTTTTTCTTGACTTGCTGATAAAGGATGCTATGCAGAACCCTTCTAAACTTGTTCCTTATACCCAAGAAATGAGCGATGAAATGGATGATTTACTAACTAATGTAATTATAGATTAATAGCTTTTTTATCAATTAATTAGATTAGTTAATTTACCAGCGACAGGATTTTGAGCGATATTATTAAACCTAGCCCTAGTTGAGTTGAGGTATTAGCCCGTGACAGTCTCAATAGAGTATATCCCCGTTACCCCAATTGAGTACCCAGATGAGGACGGTAAGCCGATGGCTGAAGGTGATATCCAGTGCAGTTATTTGACTTATGCAAGAAATGCGTTGAGGATTTATTTTCAAAATCACCCAAATGTATACGTCGCTGGTAATCTATTTATTTACTACGAAAAAGGTTATCCAGAATCGGTTGTCGCTCCAGATGTATTTGTGGTCTTTGGAGTGGAAAACCGTGACAGACGCTCTTACAAAACCTGGGAAGAAAATAATCAAACGCCAGATTTTGTTCTAGAAATTACCTCAAAAACCACCCGCAGCAAAGACCAAGGTGCAAAGAAAGGAATTTACGCCTTTCTGGGAGTGCGTGAATATTTTCAATATGACCCCACAGGCGATTATCTCAATCCCCAACTTCAGGGTTTACAGTTGGTTGATGGAAATTATTTCCCAGTGGCAACCAATACCCTACCAGATGCTACAGTCTCCCTATCCAGTCAAGTTTTAGGGCTAGAGTTACGCTTGGAGGCGGGAAAATTGCGTTTTTACAATCCAGCTACGGGTCAAATACTCTTAACTCATGAAGAGGAAGCAACTGCACGACAAGCCGCAGAAGAGAAAGCGCAAAGATTAGCTGCTAAACTCCGAGAATTAAATATTGATCCAGATAGCCTTTAGCTAATAATATAGGGTGAGCAATGCCCACCCTACTGCTGTTGATTATTTTTTGTGAGACTATAGCGGACGGTAGACGCGATAGTTGATTTCAGGGAAGATATTATCCATTAACTCGACTTTTTCCAGCCAACCGCTGTCAATTTTGCCGATTTTAACGTCTTCGTAGAGCTTATTGAACCGCATTAGGTGCGATCGCGTCCGTCTAACTGCATAGGGTACCATCGTTCCCGTCCGCATAATAAATGCCCAGTCGGAAGATTGTGCTAATAACAATTCCCGCGCTGCTTGGTTCAATGCTTTTTCCCCCAACTCATCCTCTGGTTCTAGGTGCGAAATTTCAATCATCCGTTCAGCAGCTTTATGCAAATGTGGATAAATCCACGCATTTGTTTCATTCAACCAATATTCGTGGAAACCCTTGAAACCCCAACTAGACTGCGAAGGACGACACACTTGCTGAGTTGGCTGATCTCGCAAATAGTCTGCTAAATGGGTCATTTGATATGTTTTTTGGTCATACCACGATTTGCGGAATAGGTAATCGATGAACCAAGGGCCTTCATACCACCAATGTCCAAATAACTCTGCGTCATAAGGCGAAACAATAATTGGCGGGCGTTGCATTATACCATAGAGATGCTCAGATTGCCTCTCTCGGTTATACATAAAGTTATCAGCGTGTTCTGCTGCCTTTTCTCTAGCCCAATAAGGATCGTAGAGCGCCTTATCTGATAGACCTAAGCCACGACCCGTAATTTTGTGATACTTAATGCCCGTATTTTTCCGCTGACCATTGGGCATAATGTAGGGCTTGATGTACTCATATTCTGCTTCCCAGCCCAAATCTTTGTAAAATTCTCGATATTCCGCCGCCCCAGGATAGCCCACCTCAGAAGACCATACCTGTTGGGAAGATTCATGATCTCGACCAAAGACAGCAACACCAGTTTCTGTATAAATTGGCGCATAAGTACCAAAACGCGGACGGGGACGGGCATAAAGAATGCCATGCCCATCAGTGAGAAAGTAGCGTAATCCAGCATCAGCTAGCATCCGCTCTAAACCTTCATAGTAGGCACATTCCGGCAACCAAATGCCTCTGGGTGCTTGTCCAAAGGTTTGTTCGTAATGTTCGCAAGCTACCTGAATTTGCGCCCACACTGCTTGCGGATACATTTTCATCAACGGTAAATAGCCGTGTGTAGCGCCGCAAGTGATAATTTCTAGGTTGTTACTGTCTTGGAACTTCTTAAAAGCTGTCACCAAGTCCCCGCCGTACCGTTCCCATAGCTGACGCGCTTCGCTAAACTCAGTCACGTAATGTTCGGCTAGATAACGAAGATGCCCGTTGTTGACATTATGTTCTGCTTCTAGTGCTATAAGTTCTTCTAGTTGAGCTAAGTGTGCTTCGTAGCGTTCTTGAAGCAAAGGATCGCGAAGCATCGACACTAAAGGGGGTGTCATACTCATCGTGATTTTAAAGTCGATACCGTCTCGCTTTAAGCCTTCAAATACTTTCAATAAGGGGATGTAGGTTTCTGTGATGGCTTCATAGAGCCATTCTTCCTCCAGCACGTAGTCACTTTCCGGGTGACGAACGAAGGGTAGATGTGCGTGGAGTACAAGCGCGACGTAGCCGATAGCCATAGTGATTTTGGGGTGATACTTGTAAGTTGAAGGTCGAGAGGTTTGCCTGAAATTAACAATATTTTAAGACTTTATGGGGATCGTAAGAATAGTTTTCAGTTTAGTTAATTACAGTGCTTGTGAGGGCACAACAATTGTTGTACCTCCATCGCCTTTTGTTGTTAACTAGTTGTAAAATCTGCCTATTTGTTTATTGTATAATCCTACACTGAAAATATTTACTCCGGTTCAAGACCTTTAGCTGGTAAGTGTTCCGCCAATTTTTCACCTAACTAACCTCAACAATTCAAGGTGCGTTAGCCTACGGCGTAACACACCTTACTTCAAATTTATATTTCTTCATATACATTGAATTTTGATCGCCGACTTACTCAATTGCGGGTTTGCTTCTTCTCCCGGCAATATTCTGGGTTAACGTGCGTTTCTGTGGGAGACTTACTTAGGTTTAAAAAAACGTCATTTATAACTGAGTCTTCCGATAAATCTGGCAGTATTTTTTACTTTCTAACTTGGGTTCGTACTGACTCTGCCCTTTGCCTAGCTTGTTGGTGCAGCTGAGTTTGATGAGCGATGCCTACGGTGGTGACTGAGCCAAGTCGTACCCCTCTGGGGAAGCAAGCTACGCGCAGCGTCTCGTAGAGAAGTGCGGGCTACGTCTACGCCAGAATTATATAAAAAAACGCTGAACTCGAACGCCGAAACCTGGTAAAAGTGGTGATGTGATTTCGTCATCAGCCAACAAGGTTGCGATCAGTTTTAATTGGGCAACTTCTCTGCGATAAAGTTCTAGCTGCTGTAATTGCCAATTTGCAATCCAATATTCTTGGACTCCTGTGGATGAGTATAGTTTTAGCTTCGCTTCTCGATCTCTACGTTCGTTAGTTGTCCCAGGAGAAAGCACTTCCACAATGAGTTCTGGCGCTCCTCTCAAATGCCCTTCATCATCTAGCAATTGTGCTAAACGCTCATGACTAATCCAAACTACATCGGGTATCACATTATCGGCATCTGTAAAAATTATACCGGGAGTTTGACGGGTTTCCCCTAGCCCACTAGAGCGAGACCAAATTTGTAATTCTAAGCATATATTGCCCGCAGTGCCTTGATGTTTCCAGTGAGGCGCTCTAGTCACAAATAGTTCTCCGTCAATAATCTCATAACGCTTCCATTCGTCAGTTGCAAGTAATTCTAAGTCTGAGGTTGTCCAACGGACTCGATCGGATATTGTTTGGTTCATAGCATTATTTTCCTATACCTAGTTTAGAGATAAAATTCTATCTTCTTGCCATACAACCCAGCTTTTGCGGTCTTTTTTTTCTGCATCTAAAACCGACAAAAATCCGGATCTCGAAATTCTTCTGACTTTTTCTGGTTGGGACTGAAATAGATCGTCAGGTTGTCGACAGCATAAAAATCCTCGCGATCGCGCCACCACCATTTAATCAAGCGAATGAGTAAATCAATTTGTTCGCGGTGTAAGTCAGATTCCAAGGGGGGTTCGTCACTATAGATATCACCCGGTGGGAAAATTATACTCTCAGTGACAGCTTGTAAACTAGGGGTGTTGGCAAGGGGCTGAGACATACAAGATAGTTTTTATGTTTGTATCTATGCTATCGTGACCAACCGTTTGCATTATGAATGCGTAAGCACAGCCCGTCATAGACATCGCACTTTTTATTCCTCATCCCGATATAACTCTTGCAAGTCCTGTAACTGAGTCTTTCGGGAAATCCGGCGATATTTTTTACTTTCTAGCTTGGGTTCGTATTGACTCTGCCCTTTGCCTTTGCTTTTGCTTTTTAACTTCATGGTGGATTCGGGATCGGCTTGTTGGTGTAGCTGTGTTTGATGAGCGATCGCAGCGTCCAAAAATTCTAAATAATGTTCGTATCGTTCCCAGTCTCCCCGCACAACACATTCAGGCTCGTCTCGATGCAGACAATCACTAAACCGACAGCTAGCAACTGCTAACCGCTTTCTGGCTTCTGGGAAATAATGGATTAATTCTTCTGGTATACAATCCATATCCGGCTGATTAAAACCGGGAGTGTCTGCCAGTAAACCACCACTAGGTAACTCAAATAATTCTATATGGCGAGTGGTATGACGACCACGAGCCAGTTTACCAGAAACTTCTCCGACTCGTAGCTTGGCAGAGTCAATCAGCGTATTAATCAGGCTGGATTTACCAACCCCGGAAGGCCCAGCAATGACGGTAATTTTATTGCTCAAATATTTGGCTGCTTGCTCAGTATTAATACCATCTTTAACACTGATAAAGATTGGTTCATAGCCCCAACCAAGTAGGCGATCGCTAACTTGTTGTTGTTCCTGCGGTGAAATTAAATCACTTTTATTCAAGCATAAAAGCACATCTAAATCAGTAGACTCAGCCTTAATCAGAAACCGACTGAGTTGATAAGGTTCCAAAGGTGGATCGGCAACGGCAAATACCAAGAGGATTTGGTTGACATTGGCGATCGCCGGACGATCTAACTCACTTTGACGGGGTAGAACATCAGCGATCGCTCCCCTCCCCCCAGCCCAATCTGGCTCTTCTACCACAACGCGATCGCCTACCATCACCTGTTGTCCAATTTTTTTCAGACGTGTTCTTCGGGTACAAAGCAACAGAGGAGGCGAGGGCAAAGAGGCATTTAAATCCAATTTCTCCTCTGCTCCCCCGCTCCTCTGCTCCCCTGCCTCTTGCTCCATCTGTACTCGGTAAAAATTAGCCTGTACAGCCACCACCGTACCCAATAACTGTCCAGTTGCGGCAAAATTTTCCCCTGTCATTGGCTAGCAACTGGACGGCGCACTAACAGAGAAAAATAACTAGTGCAGTCTGTAATTTGTTCCACCTGATAACCTGCCATTGTCAAACTATCAGGAACCTGCTCAATCGGCTCACCAGGGTCTAACCAGACTTCTAGCAAACCTCCCAATGGCATTTTCTCCAGACGTAGTTTTGTCCGCACGAAATTAATCGGGCAAGGGGTGCCGCGTAAATCAAGTTGAGCATCGGGAGTTAAAACAGAAGAGGGCATCATCACTTAAATAAATTTCCCAAGAATCCTTCTAGACCGCCTTTACCAGTCCGATCGCCCTTAATTTTAGCTAGCTTCTCCAGCAGTTCCCTCTCCTCTGGGGTGATTTTATTGGGAATATCAATTAATACGTTCAGCATGTGATCCCCACGACTTACGGGATTACCCAAACGGGGTACGCCGCGATTTTCCAACTTCATCACTGTATTCGGCTGAGTTCCAGCTGGAATGATTAGTTCTACCGGCCCATCGACTGTATCTACCTCTAACCGACAACCTAAAATCGCTTGCAGGTAGCTAACTTTGATTTCCGAGAGAATATTAATCCCATCCCGTTGGAATTCCTCGTCCTCATTCACGAACAAGTAAACGTATAAATCCCCAGGAGGGCCACTACGTTGACCAGCATCTCCTTCACTAGAAATCCGCAAACGCGTGCCATTATCCACCCCCGCTGGAATGGTAATTTTGAGTTTCTTTGTGACTTGATTTGCGCCCTTACCATCACACGCATCACACTTATCTTCAATTACCATCCCTGTTCCATTACAGGTGGGACAAGTTGAGACTTGGGTGAAACTGCCAAAGGGCGTTCTAGTCACACGGCGTACTTGAGCCGAACCGCCACAAGTCGAACAAGTCCGAGGGCGGGTTCCAGGTTTAGCACCAGAACCGCTACAAACTTCACAATTTTCTAGATGGGAGATGCGAATTTCTTTTTCGCCACCAAATATCGCTTCCCGAAAGTCTAACTTCAGGTCTAGCCGCAGGTCATCACCCCTGGCAGGCCCGCTGCGCCGTCTTTGTTGCGTGGGATTACCCATACCGCCAGCAAAGCCACTAAAAATGCTTTCAAAGATATCGGCAAAACCACCCATATCGCCGACATCTTGAAAGCCCGCGCCAGCAGCACCCGATACACCCTCTGGGCCAAAGCGATCGTAACGAGCGCGGGTTTCGGGTTCTGAGAGTACCTCATAAGCGCGGTTAATTTCTTTAAAGCGATCCTCCGCCCCCGGTTCTTTGTTCACATCTGGGTGATACTTCCGGGCTAGACGGCGATAGGCTTGTTTGATTTCTTCTTTGTCAGTGTCACGAGAGACACCCAGGATTTCATAGTAGTCGCGGGCCATATAGCAAAGGTAAAAGTTAGAAGGAAGAAAGCAGAAGTCAGTAGAACGTCATTCACGGTCACTTGCGACCCTATGGATTAAGTGTTTTGCCTACAGATATGCAAGAGCAACACATTATCCTTTAGAGGGCGGCTTGCCGGAAGGCAGGCAGAAGATAAAATTAATTTTTGTTAATAACTGATTTTACCCTTTACCTTTTACAAAAATCACCGACAAATCTTGAGCAACAGGTGCTTTCCTCGTGGGAGACGACAAAAGCTATAGAAGTTAGGAACAGGGGAAGCCTCTGCTCAGACTTCTCACTGCCGAGTCGGCTGTCTCTTTTACAATTGTGCTACGTAGGAGAGGAAAACCTCGCCCATCAACCAGAGGGGCTAGCCGCACCATTAGGTGTGGAAAACCACCCTTATGCTTTGGATTGGCCCTGAACTTGCACATTGCCTAGCCCAAAGTAATTTGCTTCTACAATCTAGCAAAGGACTGGGGTCTTGTGAAACTTCGCTAAATATTTAGATATATTAAAATGTCTTAATAAAAATTTGCAACTTAGGGGAGTGGGAGCAGGGGAGCAGGGGAGCGGGGGAGCAGAGGAGAAGTAAGTTGCAGTAAGTTTTTCCCCTCTGTCCCTTTGCCCCCTTGCCCCTCTGCTTCTTGTGCCCAATGCCCAATGCCCAACCCCTAATCTATCGCCTCATAATCAGCCTGAGCGGTACTTTCTTCGTCAAAATCAAAGTTGAATTGTGGTATTAGCGTCCCATTCATTGGTGAGTCTACTTCTGGGGTAAAGTGACCAGATGAACCCCCCTCAATCTCATCAGTTTGGCTGTTAGCTCGATTGTAAACATCAGCACCAATTGCAAACAAGGTTTGTTGGAAGTCGTCTAAGCGCTGCTTAAATTCCACTGTGGAAATGTTGGAGTCAATCATTGCAGCTTGGAGTTGTTCAACTTTTTCACTGGCCAAGGTTTTCATCTGGTCGCCGATAAAGTTGCTATTATCCTTGATGGTGGATTCATAACTGAACAACAAATTATCTGCTTGGTTTTTGAGTTCAACCAGTTCTTTACGTCTTTTATCTTCTTCGGAAAACAGTTCGGCCTCTTGGCGCATCCGTTCGACTTCGTTGCTACTCAAACCACCTGTATTGGTAATCCTGATACTCTGTTCTCTACCTGTACCTTTATCTTGGGCAGAAACCTTCAGGATGCCGTTGACATCGATTTCAAAGGATACTTCAATTTGCGGGACACCACGGGGAGATGGGGGAATCCCTGCTAGCAGAAACTTGCCGAGACTCTTGTTATCTCGTGACATCGCCCGTTCACCTTGGAGGATGTGAATTTCCACTGAGGTTTGTCCATCAACTGCGGTGGAAAAAACTTGTGACCGACTCGTAGGAATTGTGGTGTTGCGTTCAATGATTTTGGTGAACACTTCACCTAAAGTTTCAATTCCCAAGGACAGAGGGGTGACATCCAGTAGTAAGAGATTATCGACTTCACCACCTAACACACCTGCTTGAATAGCCGCTCCCAATGCTACAGCTTCGTCAGGGTTGATGGAGCGATCGGGAGCTTTGCCGTTGAAAAACTTAATTAGCGCGTTTTGGACTGCGGGAATACGGGTAGAACCACCTACCAAAATAATCCGATCTATGGCTTCTGGCTTGAGATCCGCATCTTTGAGCGATTGGATCAGTGGTTCGATGGTCGCTTCAATTAATTTCGCGGCGAGTTCTTCAAATTTCGAGCGGCTGAGTTCCATCTCCAGATGCTTTGGCCCGGTGTCATCTGCTGTGATAAAGGGCAAGTTGACAGAGGTATTCATCATACTGGAGAGTTCAATTTTTGCCTTTTCCGCAGCTTCCCGCAGGCGTTGCAGGGCCATTTTGTCTTTAGAAAGGTCGATTTTCTCTTGTTCTTGGAAACGTTCCATCATCCAAAGGACGATCGCATTATCAAAGTCGTCTCCACCCAAGTGGTTGTTACCACAAGTCGCTTTAACTTCAAAAACGCCATCCCCAAGTTGCAGGATCGATACGTCGAAGGTACCGCCTCCCAAGTCAAATACTAAAATTAGCTGCTCTTGGTCTTGCTTTTCCAATCCGAAAGCTAAAGCCGCAGCTGTTGGTTCATTGATGATTCTTAGGACTTCTAAACCTGCAATTGTGCCAGCATCTTTAGTTGCTTGTCTTTGAGCATCTGTGAAATATGCTGGTACGGTGATCACTGCTTGAGTGACTTCCTCACCCAAAAAGTTTTCCGCATCCTGCTTCAGCTTTTGCAGGATCATCGCAGATAATTCTTGGGGCGTGTAGTTTTTTGAGCGAATTTGGACATCAACAGTCTCGTCTCGACCTTTGACACAGTTGTAGGGAACGCGATCGCGTTCTATTTCAGTATCTTCCCAACGCCGCCCGATGAATCGTTTAATACTGTAAATCGTGTTTTCGGCATTGGTTACGGCTTGGCGCTTTGCCAATTGACCAACCAAGCGATCGCCACTCTTCCCAAATCCCACAATACTTGGAGTTGTTCGTCCACCTTCAGAATTGGAGATCACAAGTGGTTGACCACCCTCCAAAACTGCGACGCAACTGTTAGTAGTGCCTAAGTCGATCCCAATAACTTTTCCCATATTTGCCAGTATTTTTACTGAATATTTCTGCTGTAATATGTCGCGGACTAACTTTTTTGTTAAGAACAAAGGCTAGCGGATAACGTCTGTGCAACCCCTGTTGCTGGTAGCAAGATAGAAGTTGAAACACAGAGAGTTATCCAAAGCCTTGTCCAAGTTTTAGGTACGCGATGCTCGTCTTTGCTATAACCCAGGCACTTAAGGTCAGCGAGGCGAGCGACTACAGCTTAACTGCTGGCTGAACTCGACTGATCTTCTGGTGCAAAAGGTGTATCTTCCTTGGGAGCAGCTACTTTGACCATTGCATGGCGTAGCACGCGATCGCCCAAGTAATATCCGCGCACTAACTCTTCTAACACTGTTCCTTCAGGATGTTCATCCGTAGGTTCCCGCATTACTGCTTCATGCAGGTTAGGATCGAATTCTTGACCTTCGGGACGCATTGGTGATACACCCAAGCGCTTCAGGCTATCTACTAATTGTTTGTAAACGCCTTGGTAACTTTTGTGCATGGTCATTTCACCATCAGACTGTGGTTTGAGGTGCGATCGCGCCCGCTCAAAATTATCGACTATTGGCAGCAATTCCAAAATCGTATTCCGCTTCACCTGCAACTCTAGGTCTTCTTTTTCTTTGCTAGTGCGTTTCCGGTAATTCTCAAAATCAGCGGCAATCCGCATATATTGAGTACTACGCTCTTCTAGTTGCGTTTTGACGGACTCGATTTGTTGAGTCAGTTCTGCCAAAGCTGCTGTTTCCACTCCAGTTTTCTCAGTTGCAGCGACGTTATTTTCTGAATTGACAGCAGTATCGCCTGATATATTTGTTTGGGCTGCCACTTGCTCTGTCACCTCGCTGCCAGATTCATTGAAATTAGTTTGGGCTGGGAAGTCACTCTTCATTGCTTGCTTTACCTCTGTTGGTTCACCCAATTGCTGGCTTGTATTGTTTATCTGTTTATTTTCATCGATCATTGTCTATTCATTCCAGATCCTATTTATGGCAGTGTATCTCTACAGCTTGCAACCGTCGTCATCCACGACTTGCAACTGAGGCTGATTTTATTGCCGACAAGTTCCTGGAAGTGATATAACCGTCCTCTTATTGTGACAAATGGTGAACACGTTAGCTCAGACGCTACTAAGGCGGGAACCCGAACGAGTAGTTTGCAATAGTAGCGCCAAATGTGACTCGCCCCTCATCTTATTTGAAAATATCTTTAATTTTGAATTTTGAATTCGGAGCAAAGCGACGTGACTCAGGACTTTTTTGGTAAATGAGAATTCTGTCTCACAGTAGGGGAATACTTTAAGCAGAGGTTCCCCCTACTCATTCGCTCATTTATGAACTCGTCACCACAACGGCGCAGTACCGCTCTAACTACCAGAACAGAGTTTTCGCCCTTCGGCAACAAGCTAGTACAATCTGGCTATGTCAATACCGAACAGATGAGGCAGGCATTAATTGAAAGCCGCAAATCTGGCAGACCCTTAACGGAAGTATTAGAGTCAATTACTGGGCAACAACTATCGCCTGAGTTGCTCAGGCAATACAAAAAACAGCAGCTATTTGAACTGAAAATACTATACGGAGTTGAATTCCTCGATCCAGAAGTCAATTCCGTTGGCAACACGATGATGGGGAACCTGATTGAAACCCTCATCCCAGTGGATATCTGCCGTCGCCATCGTTTAGTACCACTGTCGAAACACGAAGATCAAACCCCGCCCTCAGTTTTAGTGGCGATGGTTGCTCCAGATAATCTAGAAGCTTCCGATGATCTGAACCGCATATTGCGCCCCCAAGGTTTGGCCTTGCAGCGCATGGTGATTACCCAGGAAGATTACCAACAGCTAATCAACCAATATCTGGATGAAATGGCTGTTAAGCAGAAGCATCTGGAACAAGAAAAGTTTACAGATATTAATCAGGATTTAGAAAACCTCGGAAATCTCGATCTTTCGGATGCTCCTGAAGAAATGGAGGCCGATCTAGGGGCAGCGATGAAGGGTGCAGAGGATGCCCCAGTCATCAACCTAGTCAACAGAATCCTGGCTAAAGCCTTGCATGAGGGCGTTTCTGACATTCATATCGAACCGCAAGAAGAAAACTTACGCATTCGCTTTCGCAAAGATGGCGTACTGAAGGAAGCTTTCGATCCCCTGCCGAAAAAAATCATCCCAGCAGTGACAGCCCGATTTAAAATCATCTCCAATCTAGACATTGCTGAACGTCGTCTACCCCAAGATGGACGTATCCGCCGGATGTTTGAGGGACGTAAGGTGGACTTCCGCGTGAATACCTTACCCAGCCGCTACGGGGAAAAGGTGGTACTGCGGATTTTGGATAACTCCTCTACCCAACTGGGATTAGATAAGTTAATTACCGATCCAGAGACTTTACATATTGTCCAGGATATGGTCAGCCGTCCCTTTGGGCTAATTTTGGTAACTGGGCCAACTGGTTCCGGGAAAACAACCTCGCTGTATTCTGCACTATCAGAAAAGAACGATCCCGGAATTAATATCAGTACTGTAGAAGACCCAATTGAGTACAGTCTTCCAGGGATTACTCAAGTACAGGTGATTCGGGAAAAAGGATTAGATTTTGCTACCGCCTTGCGGGCTTTCTTGCGACAAGATCCAGATGTGCTACTGGTGGGTGAAACGCGGGATAAGGAAACGGCAAAAACAGCGATTGAAGCTGCCTTGACCGGTCACTTAGTATTAACTACCTTACATACCAATGATGCCCCAGGAGCGATCGCTCGTTTGGGAGAAATGGGGATTGAGCCTTTCATGGTTTCTAGTTCCCTAATTGGCGTTCTAGCTCAACGTTTGGTGCGGCGTGTATGTTCTGAATGTCGCATTTCCTATACTCCTACAACCGAGGAACTGGCTCGTTATGGTCTATCAGCTTCCTCTGATGTGGGAGTCACCTTCTATAAAGCTAACACCTTGACATTAGATGCGATCGCAGATGCCAAAGCCAAAAATCATCTTTGCCCAAAATGTAATGGCAACGGCTACAAAGGGCGTTGTGGTGTTTATGAAGTTATGCGAGTCACCGAAAACCTGCAAACTCTCATTAACGAAGATGCACCCACAGAACGCATCAAGGAAGTGGCAATAGAAGAGGGGATGAAGACCTTGCTGGCTTACAGTTTAGACTTAGTGCGCGAAGGTTCCACCACTTTAGAAGAAGTAGAACGAGTGACGTTTACTGATACTGGTTTGGAAGCAGAGTTAAAAGCCAAACGCAAGACTGGTCTTACCTGTCGGAGTTGCGATGCCACATTGAAACAAGAATGGTTGGATTGTCCTTATTGTATGACAGCTCGGTTTTAAGACTAATAGTCATTAGTCATTGGTCATTAGTCATTGGTGAATGCTTAATAACTTTAAACAAATGACAAATGACAAATAAAAAACATTAAAAGGAAGCAGAACTATGGAAATGATGATTGAAGATTTGATGGAGCAGTTGATTGAATTGGGTGGCTCGGATATGCACTTATCCGCAGGTTTGCCTCCCTACTTCCGCATCAGTGGCAAACTTACGCCCATAGGTGAGCATGTATTGACAGCCGATCAATGTCAAAGGCTGATTTTTAGTATGCTCAACAACACCCAGCGTAAAACCTTAGAGCAGAACTGGGAGTTGGATTGTTCTTATGGTGTTAAGGGTTTGGCTCGCTTTCGGGTCAATGTTTATAAAGAACGTGGTTCTTATGCTGCTTGTTTACGAGCATTAAGTTCTAAGATTCCTAACTTTGAAAAGTTAGGTTTGCCAGATATCGTGCGGGAAATGACGGATAAGCCCAGAGGGTTAATTTTGGTGACAGGCCCTACAGGTTCCGGCAAGACAACGACCCTAGCGGCAATGATTGACTTGATTAACCGCACCAAGGCAGAGCATATTTTGACGGTGGAAGACCCAATTGAATTTGTCTACGAACCAATTAAAAGTTTGGTTCACCAACGGCAACTAGGTGAAGATACTAAGAGCTTTGCTAATGCTTTGAAAGCAGCTTTGCGGGAAGATCCAGATATTGTTCTGGTAGGGGAAATGCGCGATTTAGAAACGATTTCCTTGGCGATTTCCGCAGCAGAAACAGGACACTTGGTATTTGGTACGCTACACACCAGTTCCGCTGCACAAACGGTTGACCGGATTATTGACGTTTTCCCCCATGAAAGACAAACCCAGGTGCGGGTACAACTGTCTAACTCGTTAGTGGCGGTATTTAGCCAAACCTTAGTGTCCAAGAAAAGCCCTAAACCTGGTGAGTATGGTCGGGTAATGGCTCAAGAAATTCTGATTGTCACTCCAGCTATTTCTAACTTGATTCGAGAAGGCAAAACATCTCAAATTTACTCAGCTATTCAAACTGGTGGCAAATTGGGGATGCAAACTCTAGAGAAGGTTTTAGCCGATTTTTACAAAAATGGAACCATTTCCTTTGAAGCGGCGATGTCTAAGACTTCTAAGCCAGATGAAATCCAGCGTCTTATCGGTACTTCTGTGCCACCACAGGCAGCAGGTGCGAAACCTGGTGCGGCTGCCAAAGCGCATTAAAGGAACTGGGGATGATAAGGGAGTGTGGGGAGATGAGGGAGTGTGGGGAGTGTGGGGAGATGATGAATTTTGCTTCCCTCTCCTCCCACACCCCCTACACCTCCCAATGCCCAATGCCCCACGCCCAATTAATAACAACTATTTTGAATTTATTTTATGCCAAACTTCGTTGCCCGTGTTCGGGATTCGCAAGGAAAATCTCGAACCGAAAAAATTGTTGCTGAATCCTTGATACAAGCTCGGACTAATCTCAGAGATCAAGGTTTTGTAATCCAAGAACTCAAGCAATCTCAGGGATTTCAGCCAGATGTTGCCTTCAAAAATTTCCAGAATTCCTTAGTTAAGGTTTCTGTGAAAGACAAAGCCGTTTTTTCGCGCCAATTTGCCGTTTTGATGAATGCGGGAGTTGCGATCGTTAGAAGTTTGGGGGTACTTTCCGAACAGTGTAGTAATACTAAATTGAAACAAGCCCTTGTGGACATTAGCACCGATGTTCAAAGCGGAATGAATCTTTCAGAGGCAATGCGGAAGCATCCTGACTGTTTTGATGGATTATATGTGAGTATGATTCAAGCTGGCGAAGTTGGTGGTGTTCTAGACGAAGTATTGAATCGTTTAGCTAAGTTGTTAGAAGATGTTGCTCGTCTACAAAACCAAATCAAATCAGCAATGTCTTATCCAACTGTTGTGGGTTTTATCGCAGTTGCGATCTTTCTCGGCATGACTATTTTTCTGATTCCGATTTTTGCCACAATTTTTACACAAATTGGAATCTCATTACCACCTCTAACGCAATTCTTGATGGATGCTAGTAAGTTTTTGAGAAGTCCGGGTGCTTTCGTCCTGCTTGCTGCTCTTATAGGACTAAAAATTGCCTTTACACAATACTCTAAAACTCCTGTTGGTCGCATCACAATCGATCGTCTTTCCCTGAAGATGCCATTGTTTGGTGACTTAATTCAAAAATCTTCAGTTGCCCGCTTTAGCCGGACTTTTGGTTCTTTGACTCGTTCAGGTGTACCAATTTTAACTTGCTTAGAAATTGTCCGAGATACATCAGGAAACCAAATAATTGCCAATGCCATAGATGCAGCCCGCATGGAAATTCAACAAGGAGGTATGATTAGCATTGCTTTACAACAAAGTGATGGCGTTTTTCCGGCTATGGCAATTCAGATGATTAGTATTGGAGAAGAAACTGGAGAATTAGATGCAATGTTGATGAAAGTTGCCGATTTCTATGAAGATGAAGTTGAGCAAGCAGTAAAAGCAATGACCAGTATTTTAGAACCGGTGATGATTGTAGTTCTAGGGGGAATGGTGGGAACCATTTTGCTAGCGATGTATCTGCCGATGTTTGCGGTATTTGAAAAGCTGGGATAAAGGATTAATAGTTAAGAGTTAGAAGTTTAGGAGTTAGGAATAGAAACATTTTATTTTTAACTTTTAAGTTCTAACTGATTAATTTTATTCTTAACTCCTAACTGCTCACTATTTAATAAACTATGACTGTGCAAAAATCTCAGTACGAAGCGAGTTTGGCAGAGTACAGCAATCATCTAGCTGCGATCGCCTTACTAAAGCAATATCGGCCATACTTGGAGATGATTCCCAGTTTGCGCCGTCCTGATGAAAGTGTCATCACTATACCTTTGCCAATTGTCCGGCTTCGCAATCCTGCTACAACAGCCCCACAAACGATTTGCTTACCCTGTGATGTGGCTATTTTGATGTGCGATCCAGAGTGGAAAATCAAAACTGGAGCAGAAATTTTAGTCTTTATTCATCGCGCTCACGAAGATTTTTCTGATTTGTTAGGACGTTGGCGACAAACCCAAGTTTGTCTAGACAATGATTATGAGTGGTTGATGCCTCTCCGTCACAGTCATATTTTGAGTGAGGGAGCTAATGCTATATATCCTCTGTTTATCGTTTTTAGTGAGACTTTAGAACGCATCCAAAGAGGTCTTGTGGGAGCCGAACTCCCATTTATTATACAAACACCAGATTTGCTGGTTGAGGAGAATCTCACAGATATTTTCTCTTCACAAACTCCACCAGCTTAGGTACTTACAGCAGAATTCAGAATTGAAAAGTAAAATACGCTTTATACCTAGCTAACAGACGAATCGTTGTGTACCTCACTAACTTGAAGTCTGCTGTATAGTCAAAAAAACATCCCATCCCTGCGGGACGCTCCGCGAACGAAAGAATGCAAGGACTTGCATCTTTATAAATGTACTAAATGTGAAACTACATATTTTACCCCCGGCTACGCCGTCCCCCTTTTGCTAAACTAGAGGGGTTTTATTATGTGCATCTTCATACAAAATTGTTATAAATACCCACCAACAGACTTTCACCTTTACCAAACTACAAATTAGCTTGTGACACATCCGTGAAAGGGCCAGTTCTATAAAAATTTATTGTTACTTTTTGAAGAGTAATGAGGATTTGGCAAAGATTCAGTAATCTTACTGTTGCCAATAAAGAATTGCCATAGAATTAGAGACATTTAAAAGCAGATACTTTATACTAATGAATCGTTTTTCTCAAAAAACAACGAATTATCAAGAGAACATTTCACAACAAACTCAGTTGAGTCAGATGTGTGGTTCCAAACGGCTATTTCGCGATCGCTATGAAATACTGCAAGTTTTAGGTAGAGGTGGTTTTGGTGTAACATTTTTAGCCAAAAATGCCGTATTACCTGGGAATCCACTGTGTGTCATTAAACAGCTTTGTCCAAAAGTGACTAGTCCCCAAAGTTGGCAAAGGGCGTGTATGCGCTTTGAAAAAGAAGCAAGAACTTTGGGACAACTCGGTAGTCATTCGCAAATTCCCATGCTTTTAGACTACTTTCAGGCGAATGGGGAGTTCTTTTTAATTCAAGAATATGTGCCGGGTTTGACTTTGGCGCGAGAAGTGCGGCAAACTGGGCCCAAAAGTGAATCCTCAGTTAAGCAGTTCTTAAAGGAGTTATTACCTGTATTACAGTATCTTCATAAACATCATGTGATTCATCGGGATATTAAGCCTCAGAATTTATTGCGGTGTGAATATGATGGGCGCATAGTGCTGATTGATTTTGGTGCGGTGAAAGAGAAATTAGTTGACGCTTGTGAAAACTCAATCAATCAAGCTGCAAATACAAACTTTATCGGGACTAGGGGATTTGCACCACCAGAACAGTTTTCTCTACGTCCAGTTTATGCCAGTGATATTTATGCACTGGGTGTAACTTGTATTTATATGTTGACTGCTAAAAGTCCTTTAGAATTGGACTACGACCCAAATACTGGTGAAATATCTTGGCAAAAACAGGTAAATATCAGCAACAGTTTCGCCCAGATTTTAGGAAAAATGGTGAAAATCACCTTAGAGGATCGGTTTAAGACTGCCGATGATGTGATGAAAGCTTTAAGTAGTGAAAGTTATTTGCCTACTTTGGCTAACTGTCTAACTAACCAAAAATTAAATAATAAAAGTATTACACAACACGAAATTGCACAAAACAAAATTACACAACATGAAATTATACAACACGAAAATTATGATGTATACATGCCACCTGTAGCTAGAACTGCTAGTGCCATTCGGAAATGGAGAGCAAGATTCAAGGAAACAAGATAACATACAGCAGAATTCAGAATTCAGAATGGGCTACGCCCCGCTGCGCTAACAGGAGTAAAACACGCTTTATACCTGGGTAACAGACTTAGCTTGTGTATCGCACCAACTTGCAATCTGCTGTAAGTTGCAGCCTTTTTTAGCTGAAGTATCAAATGAATAATTAATTATGGGCAATTTAAAATAGCTAAAACAAATTTAGTAAGCATTTTAACTATATTTGATAGTCAGTAATGATTAATTAATCGGAGTTTATCTTCAATACTTAGTCAGTTTTCGCTTGCCAAGATACAAGCAAAATTACTAGGTTTAAAAGTTCCAAAAAATATTTTTATTCAGATTATTATATAATCGATAGAATAATTAATCTTATGGCTCTCGTAGTTTTCCACAGATGAGGAAGACTGACTACTATTTACAAAAGCTAACTATATAAGTAATTCCCCAATCCCCAGAACAGGGTTTATCTACCACAAGTAAGCGAGAGTCAATTATCTTAAGGGAAAGTTCGGGGCAAACTTAGCCTAAGTTGTCATGCAGTCGCGCCTGTCAGATCATGATCTGCTGCTTAAATCCCGATTGCTCAAATCCCCTGAATCCTAATGGAAAGAAGTTTTGCCAAAGTTGTAGCACCCCGCTGGTGTCACTTTTAAGAAATCGCTTTCGTGTCATCCGAGTCCTTTCAGATGAGGGGGGATTTGGCAGAACCTATCTATCAGAAGACGTAGATAAACTCTATGAACGCTGTGTTATCAAGCAATTAGCTCCAAAATTCCAAGGAACTTGGTCGCAAAAAAAGGCGATGGAGTTATTTGCCCAAGAAGCGCAGCGACTACAAGACCTTGGGGAACATCCTCAAATTCCGACTTTGATAGCTTACTTTGAGCAAGACGGCTGTCTATATTTGGTGCAGCAGTTTATTAATGGAGATAATTTGTTAAAGGAGTTGCAACAGCGCAAGGCTTATAACGCGAGAGACATTCAATCTATTTTGCTAGATTTACTACCCATTCTAAAATTTATCCACGATCGCAAAGTTATTCATCGAGACATCAAACCAGAAAATATTATCCGCAATAAAAATGATGGGCGATTATGCCTGATTGATTTTGGCTCCTCAAAGCAATTTACCGCCAAAGTTCAGCAGAAATCTGGCACATCCATTGGTTCGCATGGTTATTCTCCCCTAGAACAAATTAGAGATGGGAAAGCTTTCCCCGCCAGCGACTTATTCGGTGTGGGGGCTACCTGCTTTCATCTGCTAACGGGAAATTCCCCGTTTCAGTTGTGGATGGAATCTGGGTACGCCTGGGTAAGTAATTGGCGGGAATATTTGCGGAGTCCGTTAAATCCTGAATTAGATTTTGTCATCGACAAGCTTTTGAAAAAAGATATCCAGGAACGTTACCAGTCAGCCGAAGAAGTCCTGAAAGACTTGACTCCCAAACAACTCCTCGCACTGCCACCTGCGGGTAAGTCATCTGGTAAATTACCACCAACTAAAGCACCAGCTTTACCAAAAAGCTATCCCTTACTGAGAATTTTAATCTTGGTAAGTGCTTTCATTCTGTTATTTGGATTCAGCGAATCTTGGTATAAAAATTTTCGCCGGATTCAAACCAGTTTGGTCTCTAGGTTGATTCAACAAAATAGTCCTAGTAAAAATGATGCGATTTTGAGTCAGATTAGCTTGGGTAAGGTTTCCTTGGCTAACACCCTCCAAGGACACGAAAACTCAGTTTTATCTGTCGCCATCAGTCCCGATGGTAAAACCATAGCCAGCAGTGGCGACGATCGCACAATCAAACTTTGGAATCTCGCAACCGGAAAACTAATCGCTTCACTCAACGGCCATTTTCAGCAGGTGAATGTCGTAGTAATTAGTCCAGATGGCAAACTTCTAGTTAGTGCTAGTGATGACAACACCATTAAAATCTGGAATTTGGCAACGCGAAAACAAATTCGCACTCTTATAGGGCATTCTGACTCAGTTCATGCCCTAGCCATCAGTGCTGATAGCGAGACTCTAGTTACTGGCAGTGATGACAACACGATTAAAATCTGGGATTTGGCAACAGGAGAGCAAATTCGGACACTAGCAGGGCATACATTCTGGGTGCGGTCAGTGGCTATCAGTCCTAATGGTGTGGTTTTGGCCAGTGGCAGTTTTGACAAGACAATCAAAATCTGGAATCTAGCAAAAGGATACCCAATCCGCACACTAGAAGGAAATTCTCAAACAGTGACAACTGTGGCTATTAGCCCAAATGGTAAAACTTTAGCCAGTGCTAGCCGCGATCGCACCATTAAACTTTGGAATTTAGCTACCGGAAGAGAACTTCGCACCTTAGCGGGGCATGGCAATACTGTCACATCCGTAGCATTCAGTGCCGATGGTAAAATTATTGCTAGTGGTAGCCGCGATCGCACCATTAAACTTTGGAATACAGCAACAGGAGAAGAAATTCTCACATTAGCAGGGCACACCAACACCGTCACATCTGTTACCTTCACTCCCGATGGCAAAACCCTTGTTAGCGGTAGTGAAGATAACACGATTAAGATTTGGCGGTTGTCTCAGTGAGTGGAAATTAAGGATTGGGGATTGGGGATGAAGAAGAGTTAGAATCTCGTTCATCCACCTCAGAACTCCGTTCATCCACCTTTGAACTGGATGAATCCATATCAGAACTCCGTTCATCCACCTTTGAACTGGATGAATCCACCTCAGAACTCCGTTCATCCACCTTTGAACTGGATGAATCCACCTCAGAACTCCGTTCATCCACCTTTGAACTGGATGAATCCATATCAGAACTCCGTTCATCCACCTTTGAACTGGATGAATCCATATCAGAACTCCGTTCATCCACCTTTGAACTGGATGAATCCACCTCAGAACTCCGTTCATCCACCTTTGAACTGGATGAATCCACCTCGGAACTCCGTTCATCCACCTTTTAATCTCAAACCATTCTCCAGTCTCCAGCCCACAATCCCCAATTACGATAAACTGTCTCAAATTGGGAGGAGTAAAATGAGCAGCATCACCAACCGTCGGCGCGATCGCAGGTTTGGGATTAAAATAACGAAGCTGTTTTCAGGTTGGCAGCAAATATTTGCAGAAGCACGCACCCGGATGAGTGCTTATGCCCCAATACGGTTCGGTTAAAGGCGAAAGGGGAAAGGGAAAAGGTTTTAAATATATTCTTTACCCCTTACCGCTTAACCTTTTCCCAGAATACGAGGAAAGTAAAGAGTGTTTATCTAAACCATATTGATTTAGAAATAACCTCTAAAACTAACGAGGCTATCAGGAATTGCTAACCAAACTATACTGTTTAGTTGATTTCTGCAACGAGTTAGCTCTGATTGCGCGGAACATTCCGAATCGGCACAGACCAGCACTGAATGCTAGCCGCATTAGTAGGAGGGTAGGTACTTCTCGCAGAGATTTAATGAAACCAGATAGACCAAAACGCACCAATCCCTCTGGTCGAGTCACTCCTTGCCAGATGGAATCTAGCCAAGAGGGAAGTGTTTGTTTCGTCCAGTCTGTCGTTATCACTTCCCCCTCGACTAACCCCGTTGCTGCCAAAAGCTCGGAAAAGCCTTCAATACTGGAAAAAGCCGGATGCGACCACTGATCTAATAGTTGCCGCATTACCCGTTTCTCCCAAAAATTGAGCGGTTTTTGGCGATCGTCTCTCTGATTCCAGTCGGCTAAAACCATCACTCCACCAGGTTTTAGCACCCGTATCAACTCTCTGGCAAAAATGGCTTTGTCTGGCATGTGTGGTCCAGCTTCAATCGACCACACTACATCAAAACTGGCATCTGGGAAAGAAAGTGCCATCGCATCATCCACAAGAAACTGCACATCAAGTTCCTCTTGGGTTAACTGTTGGGCGCGTTGGACTTGTTGAGGACTAATGGTAATACCTGTGACTGCAAAACCGTAATCTCGTGCCAAGATGCGACTGCTACCTCCAATTCCACAGCCAACATCTAAGACAGTAGTGCCACGGGGTAATTTATCTAAACCACCCCAACGTACCATTTCATGCACAAAGTCAGATTTAGCAGTGAGAAAATCCTTTCGTTGTGGTGGCGAACCATAATGACCTAAGTGGATATGTTCGCCCCAGTAGAATTCCAAAATCCCGTCTTCAGTCCATTCGTCATAGGAATTGGCTACAGAGTTAGATGATTGATAAGTCCTCGCAGTGATTAGATACAACGCTAGCAAAATCGTCATTAGTGCCAAGAAAACTCCCAGCGTCGAAAAAAACCAACTCATGGAAATAAAACCTTAATCTTTTCTAACAAGTTTATCCAATTGTTAGAATGCAAGCTGTCCAAATTTTTCACCGAAGCAGTGTTGAGTTAGCGATGTTAAAACCATTCATACAAATGGAGGGTTTTGAAACCTAAACTTTCAGTTACCCTGAAGTTAGTTGCCTAATTAATATTGATTCTTCCATAACATAGAATAGATGACTGAACAAACTTCTAGAATTTGTATCCTTGGTGGAGGCTTTGGTGGTCTCTACACAGCCCTGCGGTTAAGCCAATTACCTTGGGAATCTACGCAAAAACCCGAAATTGTTCTGGTAGATCAAAGCGATCGCTTCCTATTCTCTCCTTTACTTTACGAATTACTCACTGGCGAACTGCAAACCTGGGAAATTGCCCCACCCTTTGAAGAACTTTTACAAGGCACAGGGGTGCGTTTTTATCAAGGTGTTGTGTCTGGAATTGACATCGACCAGCAACGGGTAAATATCCAAGAAGGCCCGGAAATCCCTTACGACCGATTAGTGCTGGCGCTAGGAGGTGAGACACCGCTAGATTTAGTCCCTGGTGCAGCAGCCTATGCCTACACATTCCGCACAATCTCTGATGCTTATCGTTTAGAAGAACGCCTGCGATTTTTAGAAGAATCGGATGCTGATAAAATTCGGGTAGCGATCGTTGGGGCTGGCTACAGTGGTGTAGAGTTAGCTTGTAAGTTAGCCGACAGACTAGGCGAAAGAGGACGCTTTCGGATCGTTGAAATCGCCGACCAAATTTTGCGAACTTCCCCAGAGTTTAATCGGGAAGCAGCAAAGAAAGCCTTAGATGCCCGTGGTGTATTTCTTGACTTAGAAACCAAAGTCGAATCAATCGAACAAAATAGCATTTCCCTAGAGTACAAAAACCAGTTAGACACGATTCCCGTGGATTTGGTAATTTGGACTGTAGGAACTAGGGTTGCGCCCGTAGTGAAATCTCTTCCTCTCAAGCAAAATCAGCGCGGTCAAATTATCACTACATCCAATCTGCAAGTCCTCGATCGTCCAGAAATCTTTGCCTTGGGAGATTTAGCAGACTGTCATGATGCTGAAGGACAGCAAGTCCCCGCTACGGCACAAGCGGCTTTTCAACAAGCTGATTATACTGCTTGGAATATCTGGGCAACTCTGACTAATCGCCCCCTCCTTCCCTTCCACTACCAACAGTTAGGAGAAATGATGGCGCTAGGAATAGACAATGCTACTCTCACTGGTTTGGGAATTAAACTAGATGGCCCCTTGGCATACGTCGCCCGTCGTGCTGCTTATTTATATAGATTGCCAACTTTAGAGCATCAGCTGAAAGTTGGTTTTAATTGGCTATTCCGTCCGATTATAGAAACGCTTTCTCGGTAACTTTCAAGGCAGGGAATTGGGAATTGGTAAAAAACCAATACATTTACGATGATTTGTTTTATTTCCGCCAATCTACTTAGCAGATGCTAGACTCTACCCACAGAAGCTCTTAGTAAGCCAAAATCTAAAATTCAACATTCAAAATTTTCAAACTTTAATGGAACAACCGAAAGTTATTTTTTTAGATGCTGTGGGTACACTCTTCGATGTCAAAGGTGGTGTGGGCGAAGTTTATAGTCAGATAGCCCAGGAATTTGGCGTTACAGTTTCAGCCGAAACATTAAATACAGCCTTCATCCAAAGCTTTAAAACAGCACCGCCGCCGATATTTCCAGATGCAGAACTGCAAGATATTCCCCAGCGCGAGTTTGATTGGTGGCGGATAATTGCTCTGAACACTTTTGAAAGGGCAGGCGTTCTCAAGGAATTTTCTGACTTTTCGGCTTTTTTTAGCGAACTTTACATTCACTTTGGCACTGGCGAACCGTGGTTTGTCTATCCCGATGTTTTACCAGCTTTAATCAACTGGCGGCGGTTGGGAGTTAGCTTAGGGGTGCTGTCCAATTTCGATTCTCGGATTTACTCAGTATTGCAAAGTTTGGGATTGAGAGAGTTTTTTACCTCCGTCACCATTTCTACGCAGGTACGTGCAGCTAAACCCGACCCGCAAATTTTTGCCATTGCCTTAGACAAACATAAATGTTCCCCAGAGGCGGCGTGGCATATCGGCGATAGCATTGTAGAAGATTATCATGCAGCTAAAGCAGCTGGATTAAGAGGTGTTTGGATTAACCGTGGTAAATGAGGGAGATACTTTCAATGGGAGCAACGCCAAATTTTTTTTAAAGTGGAATCCAATCCAATCTATCAATCCACTCTTCTGCCTCAGTCGTTTCCCAAATCAAATAAATTGTTTCTGCCCAAATACTCAGGTTCCCACTGGAACGCAACCAAACTAGTCCCCAAATATGTCCTCCATCTCCCCAGTGTTCTTCCAAATGTTGGGGCATACTTTTGCGGTTGTCTGTAACCAATATTCGTTGGGATAATTCCAGGTAGCGCAGGATATCTGGGTCAAGCGTACCTAATGGTGGTGCTTCGGCATCGCCTACGCGCAGAATATTCTATTGCTGGATTGAAGCGCAAAACAGCTATCTTCAGTTTGGGCGACAAATTTTCATTAATGAGAAAACGTACTTTCACCAAGAGTTTAGCAACTCCTGCTCGCGTTGCGCCTTTAATACTCTTAAACGTTGCATCAAAGGTGAAGGATTAGCTAATGATTCTTGATAGCGCTGTTCTCGCCACTTTGCTAGCCGCAACATATAAGCATCTATTTCAACACGATTATGCAGATAGTAGGTAAGCGTCGCATAAATTTTTTCCAAATTCAGGGAAGGTAATTCTTCTAGAATTTGCTCCGGCGAACATCCTTGTAGGTAATATTGAATCACATTATCAATACCAATGCGATGGCCTTTGAGACGGATGTCATCTGGGTCTAAAAACTCAAAATAATCTTCTAATTGCATTCATCTACCTCTGTAGGGTCTTTTAAGATGATCTTAATTGCCATTGAATAGTTTCATGCGATCGCTGGGGTACTGTTGTTGCATTTTTCCAACTTTTAAAGCGTCAGGGACATAAAACCTCTAAGTCTGACATGCCTAGTATTTATATTATCCACCTCAAAGACTCGTTCATCCCCCTTGCCCCAACTCCCCACTCCCCACTCCCTTATTCCCCTACTGCCCCAACACTCGTATGATCGAGATATCAGGAAAACATAACAGCCAGATTTTTACCGCAAAACATGGGCAGTATTTGGGAAATCGATTTTTACTCTCGTCCGATTTTGGACGCTAATCAAAAAAAAGTTTGGGAAGTCTTAGTCTGCGAAAGCCCGTTGGATATCGGCACAAAAGTAGACTCTTTGTTTCGTTATGCTCAATATTGTCCCAGTACCCAGGTAAATTCGGGCTGGTTGCGGACAGCATTGCAGGAAGCTATTGACCAAGCTGGAAAAGCACCAATTAAAATCCGCTTTTTCCGCCGCCAAATGAACAATATGATTACTAAAGCTTGCCAAGATTTGGGCATTCCCGCCCAGCCTAGCCGTCGCACTTTGGTTCTCAACCAATGGTTAGAAAAGCGGATGCAAGAAGTCTATCCTCAAGAGGAAGGGTATCAAGGGGGGACTAATCCCTCAGTCCGCTTAGAGAAACCTTTGCCGCAACGTTTACCAGATGCCTTGGAAGGACAGCAGTGGGTATTTGTTACTTTAGATGCTGCGGATTTTGCTGATATGCCAGAGTGGGAAATTGGTTTTGGTGAAGCTTTCCCTTTAGAGTTGGCGAAAGTTTCACCTGAAGCTCGTATTCCTGGTATTTTGATTTTCTCATCGAGAGCGTTACCCTTGGCTGGGTGGATGTCTGGTTTGGAGTTGGCTTTTTTAAAATTTGACACCAGCGAAGAGGCAAGATTACTTTTAGAAACGGGTGTAACTGAAAGCTGGATTGTGGCAAATATCAAAAAACCTCAAATCTTAGCAGAAGCCAAAGGTTTTGAAGCAGCCAAGCAAAAAGCTAATGGAGTACATTTTATCGGCGTACAGTCCAATCCCAAAGCAGAATCTTTTGCTGGTTTTTGGCTGTTGCAAGAGGTTAATTTGTGAAAATGGGCAGGGGACAGGGGAGCAGGGGAGCAGGGGGGGTAGGGGAGCAGAGGAGAAGTTGCAGTAAGTTTTTCCCCTCTGTCCCTCTGTATCTTGTGCCCAATGACAAATGACAAATGACAAATGACAAATGACTAGATCCGTTGAGACATGACAATGATTTGGGATAATTAACTGCGTCCATCAGTGTCGATCTGCGGTTTCCAATCGTAACTGTAAAGAAACATTGATGATTTTTGGATAGTTATCTGCGTTCATCACTGGAAAGTGCGTAGGCGTAGCCCGTCGTAGACATCGCACTTCTTTTGAGACAGCGTTGATATGCGGTTCAAAATCCACAATTCACTAAGGGTCATGGGTTCTGAAAATTTGTCACAAGATACACTAGCCGAACAGTTGCTGGAACTAGCTATAAAATCTGGAGCAGAAACTGCTGAAGTGTATCAGTCGCGATCGCTTTCTCGTCCCGTGTTTTTTGAAGCAAACCGACTCAAACAGCTAGAAACTAACCAATCTGAAGGCACAGCACTACGGCTTTGGCGAAACGGGCGTCCGGGACTGACGGTAGCTTACGGTTCTGTCTTAGCCGAAGTAATGGTGGAAAAAGCTCTGGCTCTGAGTCAACTAAATCAACCGGAAACTGTAGAATTAGGCTCTAACTTTCAGCCTGACTACCCCAATTTAGGAGAAAGTTTCCCGATAGAGGTTTTGGTGGACTGGGGCAAAGAAGCGATCGCACTCATCCGTGATGCCTACCCCGATGTTGTATGCAATGGTGACTGGGAATGTGATATTGAAACCACCAGACTAGTCAACACCAAAGGTTTAGATTGTCACTATACAGACACTACCCTCAGCTGCTATATATCAGCAGAATGGGTGCGTGGTGATGATTTTTTAAGTGTTGCTGATGGTCAAACCAAGCGGGGAGAACTCGATCCACAGAGATTAGCTAACCAAATTTTACAACGGTTAATTTGGTCGAGTGAAAATATCTCACCTCCTACTGGTCGTGTCCCAATTTTGTTTACTTCTAAAGCCGCCGATATGCTTTGGGGTACTGTACAAGCCGCTTTGAATGGCAAGCGAGTTTTAGAAGCAGCTTCACCTTGGGCAGAACGTTTGGGTAAGGAAGTAGTTGCACCTAGTCTGACCATCTACCAAGATCCAGAAGCTGGCCCTTACAGTTGCCCTTTTGATGATGAAGGCACTCCGACTCAATCTCTAGTATTTATCCAAAACGGGACTTTACAGCATTTCTATAGCGATCGCACTAGCGGCTCCCAACTGGGTACTAACACCACTGGAAATGGTTTTCGCCCTGGTTTAGGTAGCTATCCTACCCCTGGTTTATTTAATTTTCTCATCCAGCCAGGTTCGGCATCGCTACCAGATTTGATTCAACAACTAGATAATGGCTTGATTGTCGATCAAATGTTGGGTGGTGGCGGCAGTATTTCTGGAGATTTTTCGATCAACGTCGATTTAGGCTACCGCGTCCAAAATGGTCAAGTAATTGGGCGTGTTAAGGATACGATGGTTGCAGGTAATGTTTACACAGCCCTGAAGCAATTAGTTACACTAGGCAACGATGTTGATTGGAATGGTTCTTGTTATACTCCGTCTCTGATCGTAGAAGGGCTATCTACTACGGGAAGAAGCAATTAAGTAATTCGTAATTCGTAATTCGTAATTCGTAAGTGGGGACAGTGCTTGTGTAGTAGCGAATTATATTTTGCCAACGACTTTTAAAACATCTTCTGAAGATTCCACCGAACAGCTTTTTAGTCAAGATTTGTAATAAAAAATCGTTCGAGTGAGCGTTCGCGAGCGAGTGCATCTCGTAGAGAAGTCGTACCCTTCCGGGGAAGCAAGCTACGCGTAGCGTTCCGCAGGAAAGTCCAAAATCTAAAATCCAAAACTGGTATGAATCAGCGTTTTCGCACCTGGTGGCAGCCTAGAAGAGGTTTAGCGATCGCCGAAGCCTGTATTATCGGTCTGGTTGCTGCCCTATCTGCGGTATTCCTGAAAGTCGGATCGGGATGGCTGGGGACATGGCGAGTGCATACTACCCAGCTTTTGCCGGCATGGCTGGTACTACCTGCAATTGGTCTTGTCCTGGGATTTCTGGCTGGATGGTTGGTGGATAGATTAGCACCAGAGGCTTCTGGTAGCGGTATTCCCCAAGTCAAAGCATCTCTGGCCAATGTGCCTGTGACATTATCTTGGCGGGTAGCAGGTGTGAAGTTACTCAGTGCGATCATCGCCATCGGTTCCGGCATGACTCTGGGACGGCAAGGCCCTACTGTCCAAGTGGGGGCAGGTTTGGCAGCAGGGATGAGTCGTTGGGTTCCCACTTCCCCAGATCATCGACGGCAGATGATTGCAGCTGGTGCGGGTGCGGGTTTGGCTGCTGCTTTCAATGCCCCGATCGCAGGTGTATTGTTTATCGTTGAAGAATTACTCCAAGATTTATCAGGATTGACTCTCGGAACTGCCATTATCGCCTCCTTTATTGGTGGCGTGATATCCCGACTTTTAGGTGGTGGCTCTTTTGACCTCAACTTGCAATTAGTAAAATCTTCCAGTCAATTCTCCATTCCAGAAATTCCCTTTTTCATACTGTTGGGTATTTTGGCAGGCTTGTTTGGCGCATTGTTTAATCGCGGCATTATATTTAGTATTAAATTTTACAGAAAATTACACATCAGCTTACCCTTGCAGGTAGCTTTAGCTGGATTTATCTCTGGTGTTGTCGTAGCTATGCTGCCCCCATCCTTCCGTGATAATACGGGATTAAGGGAGTCATTAATTACTGGAGATTCCCATCCTAGCGTCGCAGCGATCGCCTTTGCGGCCCAGTTCATCCTCACACTGATTGCATTTGGTTCGGGAGCGCCGGGGGGATTATTCGCTCCCAGTCTGATTTTAGGTTCTTGTTTAGGACACATCATCGGTGTATCTGAGTTATATATCACCGGAGTTGGTTCTCCTACGACTTACGCCCTAGCGGGTATGGGTGGATTTTTTAGCGCCGTTTCCAAAGTGCCAATCACAGCAATTGTGATTGTCTTTGAGATGACTACAGATTTCAACCTGGTGCTACCTTTGATGATTGTTTCTGTCACAGCTTACCTGGTTGCGGATAAGGTAATGCCTGGTTCGCTTTATGAGAAACTTTTGGAGTTAAAAGGTATTACTCTTACCAAAGAAGTTGCGATGGAAGGAGCATTAACCAAGTTAACTGCAAAAGATGTGATGCAAGAACGAGTAGAAACTCTAGATGCAGAGATGAGCTTGGAAGAAGCAATGCAAGCTTTTGCTCGTTCCCATCATCGCGGTTTCCCTGTGGTAGAAGATAGCAAGTTAGTGGGAATTGTAACGCAATCAGATTTGTTAAAAATCCGCGAGAGTACAAACCACACATTTCGCGATCGCAATCTAGCCGATATTTTCTTAAAAGAAATTATGACATCTGTCCCGATGACAGTATCACCAATTCACACCCTCAGTAATGTACTATATTTGCTCGATCGCTATCAAATCAGTCGCTTACCAGTGGTAGATAGACGAAAACTGATTGGGATTATTACCCGTGCAGATATTATTCGGGCGGAAGCAGATCATCTCAATTGTGAAAATGCGACACCAAAACTGCGACCAGAACCTTCATACATAGTTTACCAGACGCGATCGCCCAGCATTGGTAGAGGTAGATTATTAGTACCCGTAGCAAATCCCGAAACAGCAGGTGTTTTATTACAAATGGCAGCAGCTATTGCCCGCGATCGCCATTATGAAATAGATTGCGTGCAAGTGATGCTGATACCTCGCCACAGTTCCCCATCAGAAACACAGGTAAGAACGGCAAAAAGCCGCCGCTTGCTACGACAGGCAGAAGTCTTAGCAAAAAAGTGGAAAATTCCCTTACACACGCAGATTCGAGTTACCCACGATGTGGCGCAGGCAATTTTGGAGACAATCAACGAACAACACATCGACCTAATTTTAATGGGATGGAAAGGTAACACATCTACCCCTGGTCGGATTTTTGGCAGCGTTGTTGACACCATAATTCGGCAAGCCACCTGCGAAGTCGTGTTAGTAAAATTAGGCACTACTCAATCCCCAATTTCCAGTCCTCAGTTTAACCGTTGGCTAGTTCCAGTGGCTGGTGGCCCCAATTCCCCACTGGCAATTAAATTGCTACCGGCTTTAATTACATTGGGAAACGATCCGAAAATTCGCCTGACACAGGTGTTTAAGCCATCTGAACTCAAGCCAGATATGTCAATTTCAGAACAAGCCATCCGCCATTTGATGCGGCGGCGCAAATTGTCCAGTACTGTAGTTGCTCTCCCCGTGCAAGCTAATTCAGTCGCCGAAGGTGTGATTAACCTAGTGCAAACCGAAGGTTACGACGTTGTAGTTTTGGGAGCATCCCGCGAGGGATTGTTACAGCAAGCGATTCAAGGTAATATTCCCGAAGCGATCGCTTCTGGTGTCGAAAGTACAGTCATTTTGGTTAGGGGTGCGATGCAAAAGGAAAAAACATAGATTTTAGCAATTTTTTTAATGATAAAATACACCAATAATCAGAGTAAAAATTATTGGTATTAAGATTGGAATAGCAACTATAAGTCCCCACTTGCCAAACTTAATTTCCTCACCCTCAGATTTGAGAAATGCAATCCAACCTACAACTCCCATCAAAACCCAAAGAAATCCAAAGGCAAGAAATATAATAAATACTGAATCATCCATTTTTTTTTACCAAATTTTCTTAAATTGTAACTAATTATCACTAACTAACTTTGCTAAACTTGCGCGAAACTGACTAAAATCAAAAGCTTCAATAGTTTTTTGTTGTAAGTATTCTGGTTGGTAAATTAGTGGATTAGAGCAATCACCTTGCAGGATTTGAATTAGATTATCGGCAATTTCTTCAACGTTATCAGGATTGACCAAACATCCCAACTTCCCGTCAGCCAAGGGATCTATAGAACCATCTTGATTACCCGCCAATACAGGTTTACCACAAGCTAAAGCTTCTAGAAAAACAATTCCAAATCCTTCTCCTTTACTAGGCAGAGCAAAAACATCGCAGAGATTGTAATGATCGCACAATTCTTTATCTGGAACAAATCCGGCAATTGTCACACAATCTTGTAGATTTAAGTTGGTAACTAAAGCTTTAATTCGAGGTATATCATCTCCTTTACCTGCAAGAATGAAGTGAACATTAGGGAGATGCGATCGCACTTTAACTAAAGCATGAAGGATTTGGTCATAACCCTTGTATTTTGCCATGCTTCCTAGCCGCGTTACTGTTAAAATTACAGGCTGTTCATCTGTTAAATTATATCGTTTGAGTAAGTAGGTAGGTTTAGAATTTATTGGAAACTTACTAGCATCAAATGTATTAGGTAAAATAACTATTTTTTCTGAATCAATATTTGGATATTGAAGCAAGCGCTGGCGAGTGTAATTACTAACACTAATGATTTTATCTGCTTTTTCTAAAGCGAATTTTGTTGCCTTATTTTCGATATCCCAAACTTCTAAGCCATGAGCGACTACCCAGTAAGGAATTCCAGTGAAAAATTTGAGAATATAACAAACAATCGCATAGTTAACATGAGTAGAAATGACTATAACGGGATGTTGAAGAATAGCTAAAATAATTATTTTTGTGGCGAATAAAATTTGTTGCAATAATTTTGGTAAATCTCCAAAATAATGAAATCTTGTTGAACTTAAAAACTGCAATTTGTCTGGCTGTTTTAAACTATATTTATCATATTTTAGAAACACATCATAATCAGCTTCAGGATATATATCTTGTAAAGCTTTCAGCAAAAATGTTGAGTAAACTTGAATACCTCCCTTGAAATCAAATATATTCGGAAATATTAAGTAAAGACGAGGTTTAGAACTCATAGTTTTTTGGCATTTTAAATAATTTCAGGTTTTAATTGCGTGACAACATCTTTTCGAGAATTGACAGCCGCTGCTATAAAATAAAACTCAATAGTTGTAAAAGTATAGTCTTCAGTAAAAACATCTGGAATTTGAGAAACTAAAAACATAATAATCGGAACAGTAATTAAAGGATTAGCATATTTAACTTTCAATGCTATTTTCGCTAAAAAATTAGTAAATAGTAATAATCCAGGAATTCCTTGTTCTGCTGACACATTTAAAAATATATTATGTGCGTGATAACTTTTCTTTCCCCAAACTTTCACTCCTATCTGGTCTGGAAAAACCCCTATGCCGATACCAGTAAATGGTCTTTTAATAGTTTCATTAATAGCTGCCTGCCACATTTCAAACCTTGTAGTCCCTGTTCCTACAAGAGTAATAATCTTTTTTCCATGTGGATTTAATAAATTGGAATTTTCTGTAAATAGATTAGTTAATGGAAATATTTTACTATCTGTCAAACCAATTCTCCGTGTAGAAACTGGTGCAGTTACAATGAATAAAAATAACAGGCTTATTAGATAAATCATTTTTCTAAAACTAATAATTTCATATATCAGCAAAAGAAACATCCCAATTATAAAAATTACCCAACCATTTCCACTTGCAGACAAAGCTAAGGGAATTATAAAAATCAATTCGCTTATATTTAATTCAATTCTAGAAATTTTATTCTGCTTTTCTAGAATCAGACTTAAACATAACCCAATGGCAACTATAACCCCAAACTGATTAGGGTTTTGCATAATTGAACCAATCTCAGGATAAAAGCTAGGGAACTTTAATAATTTAAAAATCCAGTTGTTGGGAAGGAAAACCTCTAAAAAACCCAAACTTGCAATTATCTGTAGTAAGTGCAATATGCAACGATAATAAAATGTTAAAGATGGTGTTGTTATATTCTTAAAGGTTAATACTAAAAAAGCAAAAAATAATATGTAATAAGTTGAGTATTTTAGACTATAAATAATAGCAATATTTGGAAACTCGCTCATTAATGAGGAAAGCCACATCCACAAATACATAAGACTTATCGATATCAAAATTATTTTATGCTTCTTAACAACTTCTGGTATAGATTTTAACGATAAACTAATGATTCCAAAACTAAATGCCGGAAGTAATAAATAATGAATACCAATATTTATTCCTGGAAATTTAATTCGCCCTAACAGTGAAGAAAATAGTATGAGTAGGAAAAATATATTAATCATAACCTTTTATTTAAAGATATTTTTTTGACAAAATAAAACCTATATAAACCAATTTTGCAGGTTTATGGATAGATTTTGATATTTTTTTCAAGCTATAATCCTGAACACGTAGAGAATATTACCATAATACAGTCTTCGCCAATATCATCTTTTGAAGCTATGATTAATTTGATATTTTTGCATAGCTAAATATTCTTTTTGAGGTAGAACCCAAAAAGTCGCAATCTATTCCGAATGTAGACTATCAAATATTTTTAATTAATCATCTGCCAAATTTTGAGAATGTTTTCACCACTTCCACCACCGGCAATGGTTTGTCCATCTGGGCTAATGGCAACGGCATAAATATATCCAGAACCTGTCTCCAAAGTGCGGATTTCCTTTCCTGTGATTGGGTTCCAAAGTTTGATTGTTTTGTCACTACTGCCACTTACAAGGGTGATACCATTTGAACCTACGCTTGGCAAAAAGGCGACAGAATTAACCTTATCATTATGTCCTTTTAAGGTGTGGATTAACTTTCCTGTTTTCAGATTCCACAATTTAATTGTCTTGTCTTTACTACCACTGGCAAGGATGACGCCATCGGGAGCAAAAGCGACTGAAAGAATCGACTCTGCATTTCCCTCTAAGGTGCGAATTAACTTTCCTGTCCCCAGATTCCACAATTTAATTGTTTTATCCCAGCTACCACTGGCAAGGGTTTTACCATCAGGACTAAAAACTACAGATGCAACACCACTGGTATGTCCCTCTAAGGTGCGGATTAACTTTCCTGTCTCCAGATTCCATAGTTTGATTTTCATATCCTTACTAGCATTGCCACTCGCAAGAGTTTTGCCATCAGGACTGAAAGCTACGGAAGTAACTCCGTCGCTATTTCCCTCCAAAGTACGGATTAACTTTCCTGTCTCCAGATTCCACAGTTTGATTGTCTTGTCCGCACTGCCACTAGCGAGGATTTTGCTATCAGGACTGAAAGCTATAGTCCAAATCCAATTGAAATGTCCTTCTAAAGTGCGGATTTCCTGTCCACCCGTCAGATTCCATAGCTTGATTGTCTTATCATCACTGGCACTACCAAGGGTTGTACCATCAGGACTGAAAGCTACAGAATTCACGTCACTAGAATGCCCCTTGAAGGGTTTGGGTAGATAAGAATTTTCTGAGACGTTTTTTTGGGGCTGAATAGGCTGAGAAACAGGCTGAGAAATAGGTTCAGGAACCTCGCTGATTGTCTGGGGACGAGACTGAAAATACCAAACTCCCCCTAATCCCAAGACCAAAATGCTAGAAACTAACAGCAGTTGACTTTTCAGATTGTTATTTGATTTTGATGAAACTGCCCGCTTGTTTGCTGGGGAAGCTGCAAATGTTGGTGTAAGTATAGTTGGGGGCACTGATGAAAATGGTGGTATTTGAGGTGTCAAGTCAGTGATGACTTCATCAGCCGATTGATAACGCTTTTGGATGTCTAGTTGCAACAGCTTATCCAAAACTTCACCCAACTCTACAGATATAGAAATCCCGTTCGTACCTGAACTGGTTAAATGTTGCCGCCAAGATGCAACCCAACCATAACCCTGGTATATCCATAGTTGAGATGGGCGAACTCCAGTCAGGAGATGAAAACAAGTAGCCCCCAAACTGAATAAATCACTGGCTGGGTAAGCTTTTCCATCTTGCATCTGTTCAAGTGCAGTGTAACCGTGTGAGCCAATCACAGTGCCCATTTTAGTCTGCACTGTTGCTGTCAACAGCTTGGAAGCTCCAAAATCAATGAGGATTAATCGCCCGTCACTTTGACGGCGAATAATATTCTGTGGCTTGATATCCCGGTGAATCACTCCCCGCAGATGGATAAACTTCAGTACTGGCAGTAAATCTAGCAAAAGTTGGCGAATCTCCGTTTCGTTATAGTTTCCTCGCGTTTCCGATTCTTTGAGCAAGTTTTGCCCATCGATAAACTGCTGCACCAAAAAGAGATAGCTATTTTGCTCAAAATAAGCCAATAAAGTTGGAATTTGCGGATGTTCTGCCAGTTCTTGCAGCCGGCTCGCTTCTTGTTTAAATAATTCAACGGCCTTAGTTAGCGGCCCAGTTCCCTGAAGTTTTGGCGCGAATTGCTTAACAACACAGCATTCATTCAGTTTGTGTACATCTTTGGCCAGATAGGTTCTACCAAATCCGCCTTCGTCTGATAAAACCTGAGTGGGACGATAGCGACCTCCTAGCAGGGGTATCAATTCCGCTCTACAACTGTGGCAATAGTTGTTTTTATCAGGATTTAAGGGTTTTTGGCAATCGGGATTCACACAACAGAGCATACTGGGAATCCATTTCATTTGGGGTATATATTCATCTTAAGTCATGCAGTATAATCTCTCTTGTTAGTAAATATCACTGAGACACCATAAAAATCCCCAATTTCCTTACCTCATCAGGTATTGAACAATTTAAATAAATTGCAAAAAATTGTGTTTGAACGATGCCTTTTGACGAATTTATGGGTATTAGGTTTGCTTGTATATTACATCTGTATGAGCCATTTAGTCAGGTTTACAAAAATATCTGGGCAAAATTCCGAAAAGCAGCAATTTAAGTTTGTAGCTCAGTATATACCTACGAAATTGAGATTTTCTTTAGTAGTCTAAATTGAAAATATAATTTTTCTGATTTGATTGTGACAAACATTTGGGTATGTAGGATATACGAATTCATTTGATTACAGGCGATGCCTTTAGCAAGCCGCTAAGGTATATATGCTAAATTCCCCTTTCAATTTAAATCACTGCTGTGGTTAAAACAGCAACTAGTATTAATTTTGTCTTTCAGGAAGAGACAAAATGATCGGTAAAATTAGGAGCGTAATTATGCTATTAGACAACAAAAACTATCGTCGCAAATTAAGTAATATTTTAATTGGTTGCGTGAGTAGTAGTTTGTTAATCACAAGTAATGTGCTGCCTATAAGTGCTTTGGTGAAATCTCACAGTTCTCAAGAATTCATAATTGCTAAATCACCAGATGAGAGACAACCAGAAGCAGTCAAAAAAGGAATTGAGCAAATTCCTGCTTCTCAGGCATCAATATCTCCAAGACGGAAGATTTCTATTGAGTCACCAATACAGCAAACTCCTCGTGCATCATCTAATAGAGAAAATTCTCAGCGACGAACTTCCAGGGTTTCAGATAATAGCTCTACTCCTAGAGCGTCTAGACGTAGGAATTCTAACTCAAATTCTAATCGTTCCAATAGTGGTGGTGCATCTAGATCCTCTGGAACTAGAACTGCAAATTCAAACGCCAATCGTTCTAATGGTGGCTCCGGGAGAGTTCGCAAGCCAAGTTCTAATGTAGCTACAACTGGGAACCAAAATTTCGATAATTCAGCGATTTCTTCACCTGCAACACCAACTTACAAAGAGATTAACTTTGTAGATGTTGCATTAGGTATTTTAAGTAAGAGTGACTTTCAATCTGAAGGTAGATATTTTCATTTCTATGAGTTTGAGGGTAGAGAAAATCAATTAGTTCAAATTAGACTGATTGGCAGTAATGATACACGTAGATCCAATAACTTGAGTTTAAAACCCTTGTTGTTTCTGCACGATCCTGATAATAATATCATCGTTAAAAAAGGCGCTTTGGATAAAAGCAGTGGTGGCGATGATGCATTCATTTTTGCGCGACTGCCTAAGAATGGCATTTACAAGATTGCTGTTACTAGTCAAGATCCTGGTGATACAGGTCGCTATAGTTTGGCTCTGAGGAATGATAGAGCTAGCTATACTTTAGATGAATCAGACCAACTAACTGCCAAAAGCTCAACCCTGAAACAAAATGGAGGCGCTTACAATGTTTCTAATTTCCAAGGTAAAAAAAATCAGCTGATAAGTATTCGTGTAGATAGTGTTGATGAAGAGTTTTCTCCTTATGTAGCTTTGCTAAATTCTAAAGGACAGGCGATCGCAATCGATAAAGACAAAGACAAAAGTGGTGTCTACAGTGCTTTAATTGACCGGGCGAGGTTGCCTGAAGATGATACATACTATATAGTTATTACTTCCAAAAATCCACAGGAACGCGGTAAATATAGATTGACTATTTTCTGAAGTAATTACTAATTCTGGTATCGAGACTATTGCTATGAGTAGGATATAGCCCGGAATGTTTTTTATTTACCGTAATAGTCTCGATACCATTGTACAAAAGACCCTAAGTTATATCATGTCCGCTTGATTGCTTATTAAACCCGAAGAACCCCACCCCCGCCAAAGCTATGCTTTGTCTCCCCTCCCGAAGAGCGGGGAGGGGATTAAGGGGAGCCAGCGCGGTCTTCTCCCAAGGGGAGACGCCAAGGGCGATAGCGCAGCGTTAGCGAGTCCGCGAGCGTCTGGGGGTTTCCCCCATGAGCGACTGGCGTGTGGGGTACAATGACTGTGGTTAGCATAACTAATTATGCGGACATAATATTATTCAGTGAATGGATGCCATATTAACTTAAGTAGCTTCCCAAGGTTACATGAGTCTTTTATGAAACTTTGATGAGAAAATTTTCATCATTTATTTTTGTAGCAATTGTGTAATAAATTTGACAAAAATCCTAAAAAATTCAGTCTAGTAAGTTAAAGCGGACTTTTCCAAAGCGCCAAAATTTTTGAGAGATTAATCATTAATTAAATCTCCAGTTATATAACCATTGTCACGGTTATCTAACTGGAGATTCGCTATATTTAACAGTTAACGACTAAAAGGAGTTAAAAAGATGGAAATTAAGCCAACTGACCCATCGCTAGCACTCATAGAAATTCCCCCAGGCTATCTCAATATTATGGGTTACGTCGATCAATCAGAAGTTAATGGCCCTGGTTGTCGTGCAGTCGTCTGGGTACAAGGTTGTCTGCGTGAGTGTCCTGGCTGCTTTAATACTAACTCTTGGTCTTTTGAGGCTAACCAATTAATTGCTGTTGATGCTCTTGCCGAAAATATTCTCAGCAATCCCCGCAACACGGGTGTAACATTCTCTGGTGGAGAACCGTTTTGGCAAGCGGCTGCACTGGCATCTTTAGCCCAGAAGGTAAAAGCTGCTGGTTTAAATGTAATGTCTTTTTCTGGGTTTACTCTTAAGCAGTTACAATCCCAATCTGCGCCGCCAGGTTCCCAAGCATTGTTAGAACAACTCGATATTTTGATTGACGGGCCTTTTGTACAATCTCTGGCAATTAATTCTCCCAATTCTCCAGTCTCTTCTAGCAATCAACGGGTTCGTGTGTTAAACCCAGCTTTCCAAGATCAGATTACTTGGGCTAGCGACCAAATAGAAATCCACATCCTCAAGGATGGTGGCCGCATTGTCACTGGCTATCAAGGTGGACTGGAACTAACGTAGGGGCACAGGTATAATCATGCGTGTCAACTTAAGGTTAAAGCCAGTCTAGAACTAGCTTTTAGAGATTGTTTTGTCAAGAGTCTCTGAGTGGGAATGCCGATTAATGGGCTGCTGCTTGCTGCCTCCTGAATTAGCGGCAGAGTCGCAATGAAAGAACATTTTCAGTTCTACCCGGAAACTAGATTTTAAAACGATCCAGGGATAAAAAAGACGGGTTGCAGCCCGTCTAAATAGCTTGAAAGTGCAAATACACCTTGTATAGTATTGAAAATAACACAGTTAATTTTCTTAGAGTTGCCAATTTGCCAAGTCACAAAAAGAACAGGTTAATGCAAGAGACGCAATGAATCGCGTCTTTACGATCTAAATTTTCATCAAAAAATCTTAACCCAAGCGTATTGGCTTATAAACCAATACCTTGGGTTAAGGGTTATTGATAACACTTATGAGCAATTTTCAGCTACTCTCTGGTCTGAAAACAGTAATAATCGCTCTCACAAAATAAGCTGTTCCACATTTAAATTGCATAATTACGGCGCTCATGTTGCCCACCCCACAAGAGTTATATAAATTTTAGATGCGCAAACTAGATGTGGTTTAGCTTATTACTTTGTCTAAATAAGTCATAGTAGAGGTTACAGCTAGTGGATATAGAAGCTCCTCTAATGTGTCATCGCAACTGGTTTAGTTTGACATGAACTCAACTAGCAACGAAAATCAAGGTTTATAAGCATCAAATATGAACGTTTTACTTCTATACCCCCGTTTTCCAAAAAGTTTTTGGTCTTTTGAAAAAACACTCGCTTTATTAGATCGTAAAGCAATGCTACCGCCTTTAGGCTTGGTAACTGTAGCGGCGATTTTACCGCAAGAATGGAATTTCAAGCTAGTAGATCGAAATGTTCGCGTCTGTACAGAAGCAGAATGGGCTTGGGCAGATTTGGTTATTATGTCGGCGATGATTGTGCAAAAAGAGGATTTGCTCTCTCAGATATTAGAAGCAAAACAGAGAGGTAAACTAGTCGCTGTGGGTGGGCCTTTCCCGACAGCGCTACCGAATGAAATGACATCCGCAGGAGCTGACTATTTGATATTAGACGAAGGGGAAATTACCCTACCCTTATTTGTAGCAGCGATCGCACGCGGCGATCGCACAGGTATCTTTCGCTCTGGTGGTGAAAAACCAGATGTTACCAACACTCCAACTCCTCGCTTTGATTTGCTAGAGTTTGAAGCTTATGCAGAGATGTCAGTGCAATTTTCCCGTGGATGCCCCTTTCAATGTGAATTTTGCGACATTATTGTGCTATATGGTCGCAAACCCCGCACCAAAAACCCAGAACAAATATTAGCAGAACTTGATTATCTCTATAAACTGGGTTGGCGACGCAGTATTTTTATGGTGGATGACAACTTCATCGGTAATAAGCGGAATGTGAAATTATTTCTGAAGTCTCTTCTGCCCTGGATGGTAGAACATAACTATCCTTTTTCCTTTGCCACAGAGGCTTCAGTTGATTTAGCCCAAGATCAAGAACTGATGGATTTGATGGTAGCGTGTAATTTTGGAGCCGTTTTTCTGGGAATTGAAACCCCCGATGAAGAAAGTCTTACTTTCACTCAGAAATACCAGAATACGCGAGACTCACTTAGCGAGGCGGTAAATAAGATTACCCGCTCCGGGTTGCGAGTCATGGCAGGCTTTATCATTGGGTTTGATGGCGAGAAAGTAGGAGCCGGCGCCCGAATTGTCAAGTTTGTCGAGCAAACAGCAATTCCCACGGCCTTATTTAGTATGCTGCAAGCCCTGCCAGATACAGCCCTTTGGCATAGATTAGAAAAGGAAGGACGACTCCGTAATAAATCTGCCAACATCAATCAAACCACGTTGATGAACTTTGTCCCAACTCGACCTTTAGAAGACATTGCTCGTGAATATGTGCAGGCATTCTGTGATTTGTATGAGCCAGAGCGGTTTTTGGAGCGTACATACAAACACTTCCGGCTTTTGGGCGAAGCAACCTACCCGAAAAAGGGGAAAGCTGCGAAGAAACCATTGAACTGGAAAGTACTCCGAGCGTTTCTAATTATTTGCTGGCGTCAAGGTGTACGTCGTCAGACACGCTGGCAATTCTGGCGCAACTTGTGGAGTATGTATCAGCATAATCCGGGTGGGGTGAGTAGTTATTTAGCTGTTTGTGCCCAAATTGAGCATTTCTTGGAATATCGCCAAATTGTCCGGGATGAAATTGAGGCGCAAGTGGCTGAATTTCTAGCAGCAGAAGCTAGGGTAAAACCGGAAGCAGAAGTTATGGAAGTATACTCATAGCATTTAGAGTAAGAGTTTCAGACTTCCATTAAATGCCTCTTTCAGCCTTCCCAATCACACCAGGAGATAATCATTAGACATCTCCAGAAATTAAATATGCGTTAACCAGAATCTTTGTAGAGACGTAGCAGTGCTACGTCTCTACATTCTTTTTCGGAGATGTGTATTATGTACATCCCAAATGTTTTTCGAGAAGATGAGATTGAGAAACTTGTTGCCTTCATGCGTGCAAACAGTTTTGCCACATTGGTGTCTATTCTCAATTGCCAGAGTAAAAACCCGCAGTTTCTAGCCGTGGGGAGAGGTGAAGCGAACCTAGAGTATTGTCTAATCAGCTTTGGGCATCATACATAACTATATACTTCGCAAACAAATAGCTTGCAATACTTAATATTCGAGAAACTAATAATTAGTTACTCATGATATTGTGATTGCCAACACATCTTTTTTTGTATCGATCGTGTAGGCTCATATCTGCTGGGTAAAATTACTAGATAAATTTATGGTAATTCGAGCGCCAAGCAGCATCCTTAATTCTGCTGTGCTATTAAACTTGCTTACAATTCGGTTATTTGATTTTTGAGCAATTATTAGGTAACTGAACGGTAATCTTGATTGCTAGAGAGCATTTCATGATTACATTCAGTGTTTAGCAACAGGTGAATGCCTGAGTGGCTGACAGGAATACCTCAAAGTCTTATGGGGAAAAGATTTTGTCGATATGCTATCCGAGTATTTTTTGGACTTATATCAGCGGTTGAAACCCTAATGCTGTCGTCTTTTTATCAGTCATTTGCCACGTAGGCATCTGGATTTGACCAATATGTGTCAGGCATTTGAGCAATTAGGAATTAGCCAACCTATCGTAGCAGCAGTCAAATAAGAACTGACGTAGCTATATACAAATCAGCGATACCAACCTTAGAGCTACTGCTAAGGCAATTTTAAGAAAAGAAAAAAGCATGAGTACAACACGCAAAATTCGTTTAGGTGCATTCATTCAAGCTACCGGACACCATGTCTCTGCTTGGCGACACCCCGATTCACAAGCAGATGCGGGACTGAATTTCGAGCATTATAAGGAAATTACCCAAACTGCTGAACGCGGCTTATTCGATGCAGTTTTCTTAGCAGACAGTCCCGGAGTCTGGGGCGGCGCTCCAGAAACTCAGCATCGCAATGGTAAAATTGCCCATTTTGAGCCTGTCACCCTCTTCTCGGCCTTGTCCACTGTAACCCAAAACATCGGCTTCATTTCCACCGCCTCGACCACTTATGAAGAACCCTATACCCTGGCACGTAAGTTTGCCTCGTTGGACTATTTGAGTAAAGGCCGAGCCGGGTGGAATGTAGTCACTACAGGCAATGAGAATGCTGCACGTAACTTCGGGCTGGAGCATCACCCAGAACACAGCCAGCGTTATGAACGCGCTGAAGAGTTTGTGGAAGTGGTGAAAGGTCTATGGGATAGTTGGGAAGATGATGCTTTCATCCGGGACAAAGAATCTGGGGTCTATTTCGACCCAGATAAACTGCATACGTTGAACCACAAGGGCAAATATTTTTCTGTAAAAGGCCCTTTAAACGTCGGTCGTCCGCCCCAAGGTTATCCGGTGATTGTTCAGGCTGGAGCCTCCGAATCTGGACGGGACTTAGCCGCACGCACTGCCGAGGCAATTTTCACCGCCAATCAAACCCTAGCCGATGCCCAGGAATTTTATGCTGATATCAAAGGTAGGCTAGCACAATATGGGCGATCGCCAGAGGATCTCAAAATTATGCCTGGTGCTTTCCCAATCATTGGCCGTACCGAATCAGAAGCTCAAGAAAAATACGAATTCTTGCAATCGTTAATCCATCCCGATGTGGCCTGGGGGATTTTAAAGAACTATTACAAGGGTGTGGATTTGTCGAAATATTCTTTAGATGATGTAGCTCCCGAACTACCCAGCGACACCAACACTAACAAAAGTCGTCTCAAACTAGTCAAAGATTTAGCTACTCGTGGCAGTCTCACACTGCGTCAGTTGTATCTCTCTCTTGCTACTGCACGAGGTCATCGCACCATACTTGGTACTCCCGAAACTATTGCCGACCAGCTAGAAGAATGGTTCAACAACGGTGCAGCCGATGGCTTTAATATTATGCCGCCAATCCTTCCCACAGGATTGGATGAATTCGTTAACCTAGTCGTTCCCGTTCTACAGAAACGGGGACTCTTCCGTACTGAATACGAAGGCAGTACTTTGCGTGAAAATCTGGGATTGCGTCGTCCAACCAATCGTTTTGCCGCTAAACAATTAGATGAAAGATTGGTGTTGGCGTAAATGACTTTTCATATCTGCACTGTGCTTACAGTGCTGTAGTGTAAATGAATTTTTCACGGATGCTTATGCCATACCTTTTAAATTGCACTTTCTGTAGATCGCCACCTTAGAGAATTTGAAAATTGTCGAGAGACGCGATTGTGGAGAGGAGAGACGCGATAAATCGCCGTCTCTACAAGAAATGTATTTGTCAATAGCAGCATTGGATGCTGAAAAAACCTGTAATTTTTGTGCCGTAGGCAAGGAAAAAACATGACTGAATATAGCCGATTGAAGACCTCACGCTCTGCTGCAATCAGAGCAACCCTTGATTATCCGGTAATCGACACCGATGTTCATACCAATGATTTCACGCCAGCTTTTGAGGATTACATCGCTAAGTACGGCGGCGTGAAACTCGTAGATGAGTTACGTAAGACGGAAGCTTCCCGTCTTAACTCCAAGAGCAACGGTAAAGACTGGTATCAACAAACCCCTGAAGAACGTCAATACAATCGCACAATCCGATCGCCTTGGTGGGCTAGAGTTACTAAAAATACTTTGGATCTTGCTACTTATACCCTCCCCGGACTACTTTATGAGCGTCAGGCGGAGCAAGGATCGGACTATTCGGTGCTATTTCCCAACAATGTTTTGGCACCTGCTGGAGCCAGTGCAGAGAACCGTCAGGCACTGCAACGTGCGGTCAATCACTATCATGCTGATATCTACCGGAAATATAGCGATCGCTTGACACCGGTTGCTGGGATTCCCTTGACTACTCCCCAAGAAGGCATTGAGGAGCTAGAATTTGCTGTGAAAACACTGGGCTTAAAGGTAATTAATATTACTGGCGGTGTGAAACGGCCAATCAAAGCGATCGCTGATAAATATCCAGCTGATAAATTCCCCGAAATCGCCAAGTATGCTTCTTATATCGACTTCTACGGACTAGATAGTGAATACGACTACGATCCTTTCTGGGCAAAGGTCGTGGAACTTGGCGTACCCGTCACCACCCATTACGGCAGTCAGGGTTGGACTGGTCGCTCCTCCATCAGTAACTACATGAACAACCATATCGGTCACTTCGCCGATGGTTCGGAAGCATTTGCGAAGGCGTTGTTCTTCGGTGGTGTTACCAAGCGTTTTCCGCAGTTACGCGTAGCGATGCTGGAAGGTGGCGCAGATTGGGGTGCGCGTGTCTACATCCATTTGGTAGATCGGTTCTTGAAGCGCAATATCAAGGCACTGGAAAACTACAATCCAGCATTGACGAATGCCGATGAGTTGTTTGAGATATTTGAGCGCTACGGTGCAGAAGTTACTCAAGGACATTCCCTCGATAAGGATGAATTGACCAAGACTGTACTGGGAGCTTCATTTAGCCGTCATAGCCGTGCGCCGATTGGTAGCGAATTGGACGATTTTGCAGCCGCAGGTATTGAAACAATTGAAGACATCCGCGATCGCTGGGTGAATAGTTTCTTCTTTGGTTCCGAGTCCGACGATCGCACGATCGCTACGGCATTCAATGACAAAGCCAACCCCTTGGGAGTCAAAATCAACGCCATCTATTCCTCAGATGTTGGTCACTGGGATGTGCCAGACTTGACTTCCCCCTTGGCTGAAAGCTGGGATCTCGTACAAGAAGGCGTTATTTCCGAAGCCGACTTCAAATCCTATGTATTCGCTAATCCCTACAAGTTTTACACCCAAGCTAACCCCGATTTCTTCAAGGGTACTGCGATCGAATCCAAGGTAAGTAACACCGAATTTAAACAAGTGGACAAGAGCCTAGTAGTGGCATGAAGAGTGCTGAGTACTTCTTCAGGACTTAGGAATTAGCACTAAGTAATGTTCAAAAAATAACTTGCAATATTCAGTGGGGTAGGCAGCGTTCTGCCTGCCTAACATAACAATATATTAATATCTTCTAGAATCATGAACATAATGTTTCTTCTCAAGTCAAAACCGAACTTTTTCGGCAAAATTTAGTTGAATTATGTCAGATTCTCGCAAAGAAATCAGAATTTGTTTTATTGGTGAATCCTTTGTCAATGGCACAGGCGATCCAGAGTTTCTGGGTTGGACAGGTAGAGCGTGCCGCAATGCTGAGTCAAGAGGATACGCTATCACCCATTACAACTTGGGCGTGCGGGCAGAGACAAGTCGGTATCTCAAACAACGTTGGTACTCGGAAGTCTCCTATCGTCTCCCAAAAGAATCTGATGGTCGAGTAGTGTTTTCCTTTGGGGCAAACGATTCAGGATGGGCGGGAAAACAGCAAGGAATCGAACTTTCAGAGTCGATCGCAAATGCTCGCAGTATATTAAGTCAAGCAAAGCAACTCTATCCGATTTTGATGGTTAGTCCGCCACCCTGTGGTGATGTCGATCAAGAAAAAAGAAATCAAATTCTCGCAAATTTGTCACAGGAATTCGCGTTGATTTGTAATGAACTAGATGTTCCGTATCTTGATGTGTTTTCCAGTTTGGTAAAGTCACCAATCTGGCTAGCAGAAGCAAAAGCCAATGACGGCGCTCACCCAAAAGCAGATGGTTATGCAGAATTTGCTGCGATCGTCCAAAACTGGGAAGGTTGGTTAAATTGGTTCACACCTTAAAAAATGCCGACATCGGGCTAATCATGGCTTAGTCGATGTCTTGCATAAGCTTTTAGTTTTACGCTCGCATTCTATTTAAAAATTTCCACACTTTCTCAATCAACAACATCTCTATGACTTTACCAACTACTAATCTCGGTAAAACTGGATTGACCGTTTCGCGCCTCTGTCTCGGCACTATGACCTTTGGTTTGCAGACCGACGAAGAAACTTCCAGGCAAATCCTCGACACCGCCGCCGATGGCGGGATCAACTTTTTGGATACAGCCGATGTTTATCCCCTCGGCGGTGGGCTTGCCACTGCGGGACGCACCGAAGAAATCGTTGGGCGCTGGCTGAAAGGTAAACGCGAACATTTTATTTTAGCTACCAAGTGCGTTGGTCGAGTTGGCCCTGCACCTTGGGATCAGGGGGCTTCGCGGAAACATATTTTGGATGCGATCGATGCTTCCCTGCGACGGTTGGGAACTGATTATATCGATCTGTATCAATTACACTCCGACGATGCTTCAACCCCTCTCGATGAAACTCTGGAAGCGCTGGATGCAGTGGTTCGTGCTGGCAAGGTGCGTTACATCGGGGTTTCCAACTTCTTAGCCTACCGACTCGCCCGTGCTTTGGGTCGTGCTGAGACGCGCAATCTAACCAAGTTCATCTCAATTCAGCCCCGTTACAACCTGTTATTCCGCGAAATTGAGCGAGAACTATTGCCCCTGGCAAAAGAAGAAGGACTGGGTGTAATTTCCTACAATCCTTTGGCGGGTGGTCTACTTACTGGCAAACACAATTTTACTCAAGGCCCCACGTCAGGTACGCGTTTTACGCTAGGTGCTGCCGCAGAACGTTATCAAGAACGCTACTGGCGCGATCGCGAGTTTAATACTGTCGAAGAATTACGCACAGTAGCCGATCTCGCTGGATTTTCCCTCACCACCTTAGCAGTGGCTTGGGTTTTGTCTAATCCCATTATCACTGCCCCGATCATTGGCGCTAGCCGTCCAGAACAACTTGCTGACAACCTCAAGGCGCTAGAACTAAAACTTGACGACAATTTAAAACAAAAGTTAGACGATCTAACCGCCGAATATCGAAGAGGAGATTCTCTTCGTTAGAAATGATTTTATTTAACAACACCGGACGGTTTATCTAGCCGTCCATTTTTATTTTGCAGAACAGCTTGATGTTACGAGATCAACCTTCATGACGAAAAAAGCTAGACAATCTAAATCCTTTCAACGTGCTCCTGATGCACCAGATTTGCCATCAACTCCATTCAGGTTCATTTTGTATTTCGTGAACCAGTTTCGCTGGTGGTATGTGTTAATAGCGATCCTGGAGGTAATACACGCAACCTGTGGCATCATGTTGCCTTATGCTATTGGCGAGATTATCCGGGGCGTGGCGCGATCGACGGGCGACAACAAGCCGATTTTTGATGCCATGAAGCAACCCTTGATGTTGTTCATCGGCTTGAGTGTGGGTGAAGTGGTATTTGGGCGATCGGCTGGACTCTTGCAAACGATTCTCCATCCAGTCCACCGACAGCACATTGTGCGATCGCTATATGCCTATTTACAACACCATTCACATCGCTACTTAAGCAGCAGTTTTTCCGGGGCATTGGCACATCGAATTAGCGAAACTTCTCTGGGTGTTACCCAGACGATGCAAATGATGATTACTGAATTTATGCCAGTAATTGTTGTGTATACCGTTGCCACGACGATACTGTATCGCGCCTATCCTCCACTGGCTGCACTCGTGGGAATATGGGCAGTTCTCTTCATCAGTATTTCGTTTTGGCTGGCAACTCGCTGCCGATTTTATTCCCGGAAAGCCGCAGCCGCCAGAAGTGAGACAACTGGCATCATTGTAGATACAGTCACAAATCTCACTAGTAGCCGACTATTTGCTCGCTTTGGTTTTGAACGACGCTATTTGAATGAGCAATTAAGGCACGAACTCAAACACGTGAGAGAGTCCAACTGGTACTCAGAGCGAATTCGCTGGTTTCAGTTCATCTCAGCAGCTATTTTGAAAATCAGCACCCTGTATTACTCGCTCTCTCTTTGGAGTGAAGGAAAGATCGCTACTGCTGACTTTGTTGTAGCAACTAGCTTATCGCTTTTGATCATCAGTGAAGCCCGCAACTTGAGCCGCCGCTTTCTGGAATTTTTTGAACATGTTGGGAATGTCGCCAATGGTGTCTTTACCATCGTTCAACCCCACGAATTGGTCGATCGCGAGAAGGCGATCGCCCACTCAATCACCCAAGGTAAGATTGAGTTTCGGCGGGTGAATTTCAACTACACAGATGAGAAGAAAGTTTTCAACAATCTTTCTGTCACCATCCAAGCAGGACAGCGTATCGGACTAGTGGGCTTATCTGGCTCTGGAAAATCCACCTTTGTCAATCTGATTCTGCGTTTATTCGACCCACAATCTGGACAGATTATCATTGATGGGGTCGATATTCGAGATATGACTCAGGATGCTTTACACGCTCAGATTAGCTTAATTCCCCAAGATCCGTCTCTGTTCCATCGCACTTTGCTAGAAAATATTCGTTACGGACGTTTGGATGCAACCGATGAGGAAGTGATCGAGGCTTCGCGAAAAGCTCATGCTCACGATTTCATCGTCCAAAGTAAGGATGGTTACAATTCTCTGGTGGGCGAACGTGGTGTCAAGTTGTCTGGAGGGCAAAGACAGCGCATTGTTATCGCACGGGTAATTCTCAAAGATGCGCCGATTCTGATTTTAGATGAAGCCACCTCAAGCCTCGATTCAATCACCGAAAAAGCGATCCAGGATACCCTAGACTTAGCAATGAATGGAAAAACGGTCATCGTGGTAGCTCACCGATTATCTACCATCGTGCATCTAGATAGGATTTTGGTGTTTGACAAAGGTCGAATTATCGAAGATGGTTCCCACGCTAAACTGCTGGCACTTGGCGGCGCTTACTACAAATTATGGAAAATGCAAGCGGGTGGGTTTCTACCGGAAAATCTCGACGAGGTTCGTACTGGCACAGATAACGTCGAAGAGGGAATGATCGCTTGACATTTGCCGCTACTTGAGGTTTATTTGCAAATTCAATTCAAGAATTGTCCGGGAAAGAGTCCACAAAACTAAAGTAATGTAATTGAAGTAGGATGTGTTATCGCATAGCGTAATGCACTAAAGTCTTCAGATGGTGCGTTAGCCAGAGGCATAACGCACCCTACGTATATTTCAAAAATTAAATATGAGTTTCATATCATAAGTGCTGCATCGCTCGCGACTATTGTTATTCTCTACATCCTCAAAATCGGCTTGAATGTCTATTGTAAGTATACCGATGCAGGTGACGGGGGAACTTTACCACCAGTGAAATAAAATACAGATGCGATCGCTTCCTTAAGAGGAGCAACGCGAAAAAGTGAGATTATCGTGAAATGAGCAGGGAAGCAAAGAGAAATTTTGAGTAATTTTTACGACTGGTATAGGCGTCAATACACTTATTTATTTCCTCTCCCTATCTCAAAACCCCAAAACGCGATCGCATTTATAATTGAATTACTGTCTTAGTCACAGCCTCAGTTGAGAGTAAGAAAGACAAAATATAAACATATATTTGCAATAAAAGAGGTCTAAAAATGAAGAGTGAACAGGAACGCGAACAATTAATTAAAGAGATTAACATCCTGTTAGATCAAGCTTATGATAGTACTTTAGATGAAATTTACGCACTACTTCAAACAATCGAAGAAGAAGAAGAGGAAGAAGATTTAAAAGCCTACGACAAAGTGAAAAAAGAAGCTAGTGTTGAGAATTCATTGTCATGGGAAGAAGCTAAAAAAGAACTAAAAACAGGAATCAAAAAGGAAGTTGCGTGAGTTATAAAGTTGAAATATTGAGGAGTGCATTGAAGCAACTTAAAAAAATACCGTCAGAACTTCAAGAACGTATACAAATTAAAATTGATGATTTAGCTACAGAACCACGTCCGAATGGGGTTAAAAAGCTAAAAGGGAAAGAAAATGCTTACAGAATTAGAATAGGTGAATACCGCGTTATCTATGATATTTTCGACGATCTTCTAGTGGTGAATGTTGTGGAAGTCGGACATCGTAAAAATATTTATAAAGATGAAAGTTGAGATGCAAGAAAAACTTAGAGCGATCGCACCTCCCCACAAACCCAAAACGCGTAGATGCAACGCGGCTTGTCGTTAGACATCGCACCTCCACAAACCCCAAACGTGATTCCCGTTGAGCATACAATATAGAAAAGCAAGTTATCTGTAATCTCTATGGAAAAGCTCAATATTAAAGAAGAAGCTCGAAAGCTAATTGATAAATTACCTGCTAACTCAACATGGGATGACCTCATGTATGAGATTTATGTTAGACAAGTTGTGGAAGCTGGACTTGCTGAGAGTCAAGCTGGTAAAGTAATTTCCGTACAGGAAGTTAGGGCAAAATTTGGACTACCAGAGTGAAAGTTTTTTGGACAGAAACAGCCGTAGAAAACCTATCTGCAATTTATACTTACATTGCCCAGAATTCACCTCGGTACGCAACCAGGATTATTGACCGTATAACCAAACGTTCCCAGCAGCTTGCGAATTTCCCTCTATCTGGTCGAATTGTACCAGAGTTTGAAACCGAGCAAATTCGGGAAGTTATTGAAGGTTTATATCGAATTATCTATTACATCAAGCCCGAACAAATTGATGTACTTGCTGTTATACATGGGGCACAGTAAATTACACCAAGTATAGAATAGACCTCTTGCAAAAGTCGGTCAGGAAGATTTGATTTTGGGAAGAGAAAGCTCGTAATTGTAGAGAGCAGCAATCAGATTAAACCGCAAACT
>NZ_JBALDR010000049.1:0-43273 GCF_036917315.1 Nostoc sp.
ACAGGTCGATGTATTGGCATAACAGACCGATGTATTGGCATAACAGACCGATGTATTGGCATAACAGACCGATGTATTGGCATAACAGACCGATGTATTGACATAACAGGTCGATGTATTGGCATAACAGACCGATGTATTGGCATAACAGACCGATGTATTGGCATAACAGACCGATGTATTGGCATAACAGACCGATGCAATTACAAAACCGTAAGACAACACTAAAGACCATGAAGAGCATTAAAATTTCTAACACTCTAAAGCTGAAGTGTCACTAGTGGGAATACAATCAGAAAATGATGCAGTTTTGTGTATGTAAAGACTGCACTAGAAAATAGGGGAGGTTAAAGCAATGGATGAGCGCGATCGGTACTTACGAATCGCTCTGGTTATTGTTGGAATAGCTTTTCTACTTATCTATCCACTAACTCAGGTCTGGCCATCAGGTTGGTTATGGCAACCAGGTCAGCACGAATACGAACAGATGATTATTGGTGTTTATGCAATACTTGGTGTCTTTTTGCTGTTAGCTTCAAAGCAACCAGAAGCTCACCTCAGTTTAATCTGGTTCACCGTCATATCAAGTGCAGTCCACGGGCTAATCATGGCGATACATGCAGTAACTGACCCTGTTGAACAGGGACACCTGTTTGGTGATGTTCCAGCATTGTTCTTGGTAGCGATCGTCCTTGGCTTTTTAGCGCCCCGCAAAGTACTGTCAAGTACATGAACGGGCGTAGAATGTCTGTGTATTTCCCATAATTGAAGAGATACAGCACATTTCAGGTAAATGAAGTACATATATAAAACCCAAAACCTTGTAGAGACGTAGCAGTGCTACGTCTCTACGTGTATTCGATTAGAGCGCAATCTTCTGTAAGCAGCTGATTAACCAAGGTTTTACCCCACCCTAACCCTCCCCTTTATAAGGGGCTACGGTGTACACACAAGTGTTCTAGAGTTGCCCCACAGCGTTCAGATCCCCCCAACCCCCCTTAAAAAGCAGGGCTGATTCATTCCATTTCAAACAGGATTTGTCAAGATGGTTAGCAAGAAAATTGTAAGTAAGCGTGACGAAGAGATGAACATTTAAGCACTGAAATATCAGTAAAATAGTTGGTTTCATCGGCACCCAGTAACAAAATAACTAATTTTTAATCGCTAGAACCCTTGATTTTTCAAGCTCTTTGGGGAATGAATCAGCCCTGCCTTAAAAAGGGGGGCAAAAGCCCTTCAAAGTCCCCCTTTTTAAGGGGGATTTAGGGGGATCTTCGACGATTTTGGTTTTCTACCAAGATGTGTGTACACCGTAGTTTATAAGGGGAGGGAACTAGATTATCCGGTCTTCCCCCAATATATCGGGGGGATTAAGGGGGGTAATTCGACTTATGTATACACTGTGTAGCCTAATACATAAACTTGCATTGTGAATACATCGGCTTGCATTATGAATGCATCTTGCGGAATATGTTTCAAAACACCCCTTAGCTAGAGTTTCTGTGGCAGATAGCAGTGATACTATACGGCTCATTCCTGTTGTTGCTTGTAGGAGACAATTATGGAAATCAGTAGACGCAGCTTGTTAAAAACTGCTTCTGCTTCAGGGTTAGTGGCAGCAGGACTTGCAGTTTCGGAAGGATTTTTGCAGCCGATACTCGCCCAAACAGAACCTGTTGATGAAAATACTCAACTGCTAGCCCAAAGTTCACCCGCTTCAACTCGACGCGGCGAAATGTTGTATCGCAACCTCGGACGCACCAAAGAACAGGTATCTGTAATTGGCTTAGGGGGATATCACATTGGAAAAATTGCAGAAGAGCAAGAAAGTATCAAGCTGATCCGCAGTGCGATCGATCGCGGCATCAACTTCATGGATAACTCTTGGGACTATCACGATGGACGTAGCCACCGTTGGATGGCAAATGCTCTTAAAAATGGTTATCGCCAAAAAGTCTTTTTAATGACAAAAATCGACGGTCGCACCAAAGCCGCTGCCAAAATGCAGATTGATGAATCGCTCAAAGATTTGCAGGTCGATCGCATCGATTTATTGCAGCATCATGAAATACTGCGTTTTGAAGATCCCGATCGCGTCTTTGCTCCCGGTGGCGCAATGGAGGCAGTTGTTGAAGCGCAGAAAGCAGGTAAAATTCGCTATATCGGTTTTACAGGACATAAGAATCCCCAGATTCACCTCCAGATGCTGGAAACTGCTGCACAAAATGGTTTCCGCTTCGATACTGTGCAGATGCCATTAAATGTGATGGATGCCCATTTTAGAAGTTTTGAACACCAAGTTTTACCTGTATTAGTGAAAAACAACATTGGTGTCTTGGCAATGAAAACCATCGGTGAGTCTTACATTCTTAGAAGTAACACAGTCAGTGCGATCGAGTGCCTGCACTACGCAATGAATTTGCCAACCTCAGTTGTGATTACGGGCATCGATAGCATGAAAATTTTAGACCAAGCGTTTGAGGCAGTCCGCACGTTCGCGCCAATGGATCGGGCACGAGTTACAGCACTGTTAGCGCGTACCCGTGAGGCAGCCGCTAAAGGGCAATACGAGCGATATAAGACCACAACTCAAAATGATAGTACAGCCATGAATCCAGCTTGGCTGGGGTAGAAGCTAATTCGTAATTCGTAATGGGCTACGCCCCGCTGCGCTAACGTAATTCGTAATTTTTGGGTTTAACCAATTTTGTTTGTAGCTTACTGTGCGATCGCGCTTGTTTTTAATTCAACGTTTCAAAATATAGCTTTATTCAAGGAGAACAATTATGTCTAACTTCAAAATATTTTCTAGTGGTTTAGTAGCGATCGCCTTATCTCTGGCGACTGGTTGCACGCCGACTACTCCGCACGACCAGACTACATCTGAAGCTCCAGTTGCTGTACCTGTACAAGGAACTGAGAGTCCATCCCCAACTGGATCGCCAACTACCTCATCAACTCCATCAGGGCAAAATAACCTCAGTTCGGCAGACAGACAATTCATCACTGAAGCCGCTCAAGATGGTTTAGCAGAAGTCCAACTAGGACAACTGGCATCACAACGTGGAGCTAGCAGTGCGGTAAAACAGTTTGGACAGCACATGGTTGAAGATCATACGCAGGCAAATAATCAACTCAAACAGTTGGCGACTCAAAAAGGTGTCACGCTGCCAACTACTATTGGCGCCAAAAATCAGCAAATAAAGCAACGTTTATCCAAACTTTCTGGCGCTAACTTCGATCGTCAATATCTGAACCAGATGCTTCAAGCTCATCAAAAGGATGTCTCCGCATTCCAAACTGAAGCTGAACAAGGACAAGATGCAGACGTGAAAGCATTTGCGGCTCAAACGCTACCAACCCTCCAAGAACACCTGCAAGAAGTTAGTTCCCTTGTTAATCCTGGAAGTTCGACTAGCACCCCAACTCCAACTAGCACCTCAACTCCAACTAGCACCCCAACTCCAACCACTACCCCGTAAGGCAATAGAGTTCAGTTAAGCATTTCTTCTTTCTCTTTATATCCGCTGCGCGTACTCTTGCAAACAAGCAAGCTACGCGTAGCGTTTTGTAGACCAGAGAGTGGGGTAAAGCGTATGTGGGACAAACGTTTGAGCTTAAGTTGACACCAATGAGCAATGATGTGCCCCGACGACAGATGTGGTTCAAATACATGAAAACTGCTGTAAGCCCAAAATTTCATTATTAAGGATAATTTTAAGGAACCACGATGTCTAAATTGTTTAAAGGAAAAATTTCTCGTCGTCACATTCTGACTACAGCTGGATTAGGAGCCGTTTCAGCCGCCGCAATTGGTAGTATGGGCGAAGAGGTTACTGCCCAACAGCCAACTGGGCAAGCCACCCCCCGCGGAGGCGAGTTGCCGCCTCAGATTCAGTTTCCGCCCATCTCAGAAAAAACTGAGGTTGATACGGGTGGGCCACCAACTGCATTACCTCCAGAGCGACGCTTAGGATTTGCGATCGTCGGACTTGGCAGACTGTCATTAGAAGAAATCATGCCTGCGTTTGCAGAATGTAAACTAGCAAAGCCAACTGCATTAGTTAGTGGTGATGCTGCTAAAGCAAATCTTGTTGCCCAGCAGTATGGCATCAAACCGCAGAACGTTTACAACTATCAGAATTACGACAATCTCCGCAACAATCCAGACGTTGACGTAATTTATATCGTACTGCCCAACAGTATGCACCGGGAATATACGGTGCGTGGTGCGAAAGCAGGAAAGCATATTCTGTGTGAGAAGCCAATGGCAACCACAGTCGAAGATGCTCAACAAATGATCGACGCGTGCAAACAAGCCGATCGCAAGCTGATGATTGCTTATCGCTGCCAATATGAGCCGCACCATCGCGCCATGATTCAGATGATCCGTAGCAAAGAATTGGGAACTGTGAAGGTGATTCAGGCAGATAACGGACAAAACCAGGGAGGTGACTTAAATCACTGGCGATTGAAACGCGCCTTAGCTGGAGGTGGTTCTTTACCGGATGTGGGAATTTATTGCTTGAATGCAACTCGCTACTTAACGGGAGAGGAACCGATCGCAATTAGCGCCCAAATCTTCAGTACTCCCGGCGATCCGCGCTTCAAAGAAGTTGAAGAAAGTGTCACCTTCCAGCTGCGGTTTCCTAGTGGAATACTAGGGATTTGCTCTACTAGCTACGGCTTTCACGAAGGGCGGCGGTTTCGCGTTTTCGGCTCTGATGCTTGGGGACAACTCGATCCGGCGTTCTCCTACAGCGGTTTGCGAATGATGGTTTCACGCAAATCGCCAACCTATAGCATGGCAGAAAACATTAGCGAAGTGCGGATAGGTGAGAAGAACCAGTTCGCCTTAGAAATCGATCATATGGCGGATTGTGTGATTCAAAATAAACAACCCCATACTCCTGGTGAAGAAGGTTTGCAAGACCAAAAACTGATAGCGTTGATTTACGAAGCCGCACAAACAGGCAAAACGATCGCTCTACCTCGTGTGTCAGGATTAGATACCACTCGTGGCCCCGCTCCTCGAATGCTGAAGTAATATGTGCATACCGCAGTCATGACCAAATAATTACTAATTCGTAATTCGTAATTAAGAGGGTACAGAGCAAGTACCAAAATCTCTGCTGAAGGTGGTCAACTTTCCCAGTCGAGGGTACAGAGCAAGCACTGATTGCAACTACGAATTATCAATTACGAATTACGAATTACTATGACAACCTCTGCTTGGAGTCCGCTCCGTAAATCTTTGTTTCGCGATCGCTGGATTGCCTCAATTGTCTCCAACATTGGCGGTTGGATGGAGGACACGGCGGGAGCTTGGTTAATGACTTCTCTCACCACCTCTCCCCTGTTGGTGGCACTGATGCAAACAGCCGCAACTTTGCCAGTGCTGCTGTTAGGACTACCAGCCGGCGCAACGGCAGATATTTTCGATCGCCGTCGGTTACTACTGTTTTGGCAAGTCTGGATGCTGGTTGCTGCACTGATCTTGAGTGGATTGATTTTTGCGGGTAAGATTACACCGTGGTCGCTACTGGCGCTGACGTTTTTGCTCAACTTGGGAGCGGCAATGAATGGCCCAGCTTGGCAAGCCATTGTACCAGAATTAGTACCGCGTTCGGAACTCATGGCTGCGATCGCTTTAAATAGTGCTGGGTTTAACATTGCGCGAGCAGTTGGGCCTGCGATCGCAGGTTTTATATTAGTGGCGGCAAATGCGGGAGTCGTCTTTTTGATTGATGCCCTCTCTTTTGTCGGGGTAATTTTCATCCTTTACCGTTGGCAACGCAAACCGCTTTATGAAAGCGCCCTCCCCACAGAGCGAGTATTGGGTTCTATTCGGGCTGGTATTCGCTATGTCCGCTTTTCTCCCGCCCTGCAAGCCGTGTTAATTCGAGCGGCTGTTTTAACTAGTTGCACGAGTGCTTTGTTAGCGTTACTACCTTTGGTGGCACAGCAGGATTTGCGCCAGGGAGCAGGTGGGTATGGTTTACTACTCGGTTGCTTTGGATTGGGGGCGATTCTCGGTGCAATTTTGATGCCACGAGTACGGCAACATCTCACAGCCGATGGAGTTGTGATTGCCGGAACTCTGGTATTTGCAGTTGCGACATTAATTCTGGCATTCATTCACAACGTACCTTTGGTATTGCTGGCTTTGCTGGCGGCGGGAATTGCCTGGACAAGTATGACATCCAGCTTGAATATTACAGTGCAGCTTGCGGTTCCCGCTTGGGTGCAGGCGCGGGCGCTAGGAACTTATCAGATGGTATTTCAAGGAGGTTCGGCAATTGGTAGTATTGTTTGGGGTGCAGCGGCGGAACATTGGGGTATGCGGACTGCCTTATTCGTTGCTGCGATCGGCTTAGTCGGGGGAACATTCACAGCGCGGCGTTACCCCTTGCTCTCAGGAAAACTGGATTTAGGCCCAGCATTACGGCGAGCAGAACCGCTGGTAGTAATTGAATTGCAACCAGAACAAGGGCCAGTTTTAGTCACACTTGAATATTATATTAACCCAGTTCAAGCAGAGGAATTCATTACAGCAATTCATGCCCTGCGAGTGGTGCGGTTACGAGATGGTGCGATTCGCTGGGGTATCTTTCATGATACATCTCAGCCGCATCGCTACTTAGAGACGTTTATCGTCGAGTCTTGGATGGATCATTTACGTCAGTATGAACGGTTTACGATGGCAGATCGAGAGATTCGGGAAAGGGTTTTTGCCTTTCATCAAGGCGATGAACCCCCAGTTATTTCTCACATGATTTATGCTCACCAATCCCAAGAAGCACGAGCTTAGAAAAGACTGAAAACAGGATATTCTTAAACAAGTTGAATGTCCAGATTGGCTTGAAAACCAATAGGCTTATTTTCAACAATGGCGAATCTAGGATATAAGTTAAGGGTGAATTTTACAAGCTACAAAAAACCTACGTGCAACTCCTGTTAATTAACATCCGCTCATACCTTTGGAGTTGTCATCTCAAATAATTGCCCAATCTTTGTATACTCAACTGGGCCACCTAAGCGCGTAATCGGCTGCATCCTTACAGTATCAACTAACCCCAAATCTTGGCGGTATAGGTCTTCACGCACATGAAATCGTAACACTCGACCCAATACCATCACATTATTGGTTCCTTCCACTGGAACTATTTGTGTGACTTTACACTCCATTGCCACTGGTGAGCTTTCAATCCGCAATGGTCGGACATCTGTAGCAGGAATAGCTTTTAAGTTTGCTTTTTCAAACTCGTTAACTCCATAGGGAAATTCCGTTCCGGTTTGAGCCATTGCCTGAGACAGTGTTTCATCCACCACATGACACACAAATTCATCAACTTCATGAATATTGCGTAGCGTGTCCTTTTCTTTTGGCTCATGTCTACGATATGCGACTGAGAACATAATAGTTGGTGGAAAACCTGCTACTGCATTGAAAAAGGAATACGGGGCGAGATTGGAAATTCCAGAGGCACTAATTGTAGATACCCAGGCAATTGGGCGAGGAGCAACAATGCTTGTCAATAGATGGTAAGGAGCAGGGTCTTTCATTTCCTGGGGCACGAATGATAACATAAAATTCCGTATTTCTATATTTTTCAAATCAACCCCTTGCACCCGTGACATAAGCTGCTGTCAAGGGATGTTGGGGGTACTCAAAAATTTGCTGCACTGAACCTGACTCAATCAATTGCCCAGCATCTGACTGCACCCAGAACAGAGCAACTCGATCGGCAATGCGCTTGGCTTGCGCTAGGTTATGCGTCACAATCAGCAAGGTATAACGCTGACGCAAACTAGTAATTAGGTCTTCAACTATTCCACTGGCAATTGGATCGAGGGCGCTACAAGGTTCATCCAATAACAGGATTTCTGGTTGCAAAGCCAAGGCTCTAGCTATGCACAACCTTTGCTGCTGTCCGCCAGAAAGTGCTAAGGCAGAGGTTTGCAGTCGGTCTTTTACTTCATCCCAAAGTCCAACATCTTTAAGGCTTGTCTCGACGATCGCATCGATTTGTTCTTTATGGATACCATGTTCTCGCAAAGGTAATTCCAGATTTTTCCAAATTGATAAAGGAAAAGGATTAGGCTTTTGAAAAATCATCCCAACTTGCCGCCGCAGCGCGTTCGCATTAGTTTTGGCATTTAGCACATCTAAAGTACCGATGCGAATCCGTCCTTTGACTCGACACTGGGGAATCATGTCTGTCAAGCGATTTAGGCAACTCAAAAAGCTAGTTTTTCCACAACCTGAAGGCCCCACCAATGCCAAAATTTCCCCCAGATTTACACTCAAATTGACATTAGCAAATGCAGTTTTTTGACCGTATTGCAGAGTTAAGTTCTCCGTTTCAATCAACGGTTCAACAATTCCAGTAGTGATATTTGCTGATTTCATCCAGAAAAAATTCTCCTGTGCAACCAACGATCTGCAATCCATGCTGCTGTACCATTAATCAGCAGCAGCGATACCAGCAAGACTAATGCTGAGGCGTAAGCATTGGCATCTCCGCCAGAGACGTTCATTGATAAATCAAAAATATGAATCGAGAGGGCACGCCCAGAATCTAGCAGTGATTCTGGCATTCTATCTACGTAACCACTAGTAAAAATTAACGCCGCAGTTTCGGCGATCGCTCGACCAATACCCAGCACCAATCCCACAACCAAACCAGGGACAGCAGCAGGTAACAACAGTTGAAACAGCGTTGTTGTGCGGGAAAAACCGAGGGCTGCGGCTCCTAATCTATACTCATTGGGAACAGCACGAAATCCTTCTTCTGTAGAGCGAATCAAGATTGGTAGCACCATACACCCCAAGGTCAATCCTCCCGACAAAATAGAAAATCCCAGCCCCAAAACTTGACAAAAGAAAACGTTGCCAAACAACCCAAAGACTATAGAAGGAACTCCTGCCAGTACATCTAAACTACGCCGCACCAACCCACCAAACCAACTATCCACGGGGGTGAATTCTGCCAGTAAAACGGCTGTACCAACACCAATGGGGATAGAAACCGCCATACACACTGCCATAATCAGAAAAGTGGAAACAAGAATGCTGGAAATTCCCCCTTCTCTACCAGCATTTTCTGGTTCAGTTGTCAGAAATTCCCATGTCAAGTGTCCTATCCCATGCCAAAGGATATCGCTGAGTATCCAAAGGAAGATACCAGTAACTAGGGCAGCAGTTGTCCAAACAATGATTGTTGGCAACCAATCTTTAGGACTTACCACAGGTTCACCCATATATTTTTCCTTGACTGATGACTTCCGCAACCGCAACTAACAGCACAATCATTCCCATCAAGACTAAACCGCTAACAAACAACGCCGAACGGTGATCTCCTGTGGCATAAGCCATTTCCAGAGCAATATTAGCCGTCAACGTGCGGATGGGGTCAAATATACTTTTTGGCATTTGTACCACATTGCCGCACACCATCAAAATAGCCATTGTTTCGCCAATTGCTCGACCTGTTTCTAAAATTAAGCCTGTGAATAATCCAGATTTGGCAGCAGGAAGCACGACTCTAGAGATAGTTGCCCAACGGGATAATCCTAAAGCTGCTGCTCCCCGAAGATAGGAAGTTGGGACTTTCGCTAAACTGGCATCAGCTACAAGCGCTATTGTGGGCAAAATCATCACCGTGAGAATGGCAATACCCGCGAGTAAACTTGGCCCTGGTGGATGTATCCTAGCAATCATCGGAACCAGCACCACTAATCCCCAAAAACCGTAGACTACAGAAGGAATCCCTGCTAAGAGTTCAATTAAGCGACGGTATAACCGAGCCATTAGTGGTGGGGCGTAGAATTGACAAAAAACCGCAGATAGAATTCCGATTGGTGTAGCGATCGCTACTGAGCCAACCATTGCCAAAAATGTACCCAATAACATCGGGAAAAGATTGTATAATCCGGCGGTCGGGTTCCAGGAAGAGTCTGTAAAAAAACGTGTTATTCCGACATGATTGAGGACTGGTAGAGACTCCAGAATCAGAAAGACGATAATTAAAAGTGCGATCGCTCCTGCTATTACCCCTAGAAAACGCAGTATCCAAATTAACCAAAAGTCATTTGGAGACGACAAAGTTTTGCTTTTGAACAATGTCATTTACCTGTTGTGATTGCGCGAAATCAAGAAATGCTTTTGTCAATCCTTGAGGTTGGGTTTTGGTTACTAAATTAAGTGGGCGAGAAATCGGAAAAGTCCCATTCTGGACGTTGGCTGTTGTTGCAGCTATCCCATTTACAGGTAGCAGCTTAATAGCTACTCCATTGGCTGCACTATTTTCTGCTGACCCGATTGACACATAACCAATTGCATTCGGGTTTCCTGCTACTGTCTTAATTCCCTGCTGATTGTCACCAATTACTACTTGCGCTTTGATGTCTGTATTTTTCAGTTTGAAATAATGGGTAAATAATTCTAAAGTGGAACGTCCTTCGGCTTTGTTAACAACTGTAATCGTTCTATCTGTACCTCCCACTTGTTTCCAGTTAGTCACTTTGCCTGTGTAAATATCTACAACTTGCTTGTCGTTGAGCGATTTTACTGGATTGTCTTTGTGGAGAATTACCGTCACTCCATCACGGGCAATAGAAAATGTTTTTAAATCGTTTTCTTCTGGCTTCAAGGCACGGGAAACCATGCCAACATTAGCGACACCTTGACGAGCATCAGAAACCCCACGCGAAGATCCCCCTGATTGCACATCAACTCGCGCACCTGGATGCTGAGATTCAAAACGCTTGCCAATTTCAGCCGCCAACGGTGCAATTGTACTGGAGCCTGTAAGTACTAGTTTTCCCTGAAGCTGATTTGTATTATTTGCACCTCGATTTGCTGAAGAACAGCCTTGTAACCAAATGCAGGTAGCCAACCCAATTGCCAGAGGTAAAATTTGAGAATTTTTCATTATTGCTTTTCAACCCGAAATTGGGTTTTTAGTTAAAACAGAGGACACAACAGCCAAGGTTCAAAGCTTTGCCAGTAGTTACTTCCACTTCTGGAGCCAGGCGGTAGAGAACTGCTTTCCCTTCACGCGAGGTCACAACTAACTGGGAGCGACGCAGAACTTGTAAATGATGGGAGAGCAGGCTTTGTTCCAAGCCCAAAATTGCATTCATCTCTCCCACGTGTTTGGGACTGTCGATCAGAAGTTCTAATACTGCTAGACGAGTTTCATCTGCCAGCACCTTCAGCTTTTCTACGCAGTTAACCTGCTTCTTGCTGCTGTTTTTCATTGCTCTAAAGGAATAGGTTTTTCTTGTTTCCGAAGTTAGGTTGCAGCGTTCGCTCTCGTGTTCAGCGAAGATTAGCAACTGCTGCGATCGCAAATAAATAGCAATTCATATGAAATTCGATTCATATTTTAAGGTAGAAAGTGTCACGCTCTACAATTAAAATTAAATTTTTTAACCAAAGCTTAATGTTTATCCTATTTACCAAGAAGGGGAAAAGGGGAATGGATTTGCGGGTAAGGGAAAAAGAAAAAACTTTTCCCCAAAAGCTATAAAGCCCCAATTTTTAAATATGGAGAACACAAAAGAAGATAATACCCGCCACATAGTGCGATAAAAATCAGCGTCCATGCGCGATCGCAATTTATTTGATATCAGGTAAAGTGTGGCGTAAAGCTATAATTTGAGGGAGCTAGGCTAGAAGTATGACTACTGTAGCAATTTTACCAACAAGAGACGCTAGCGGTGAGAAATCCTATCGTGCGATCGCAGGAGATAAACATTCGGTTGGCAAAACTGCGGGGCAAGCTTTAGATGCGTTAACTGCCCAGTTGGGTGAGACTGAGTTTAGTGCGCTACTGGTCATTCAAAGCTTTCGTCCTGACGCATTCTTTAGTGCCCAGCAACAAGAACGGTTATCAGAGTTGATGAGATTATGGCGATCGGCACGGGATCGGGGACAAGAATTGCTACCAGAACAACAGGCACAGCTGGATGACTTGGTTGAGGCTGAATTGAGAGCGGCGACGGCCCGCACTGCTGCGTTGATGCAGCCAGAGAATTCATGAATCCGTACTATACTGAGATCGCTGGGCGTGCCAACCATCGTTGTGAGTACTGCCAAGCTCCTGAAGTCGTTTTCAATTTTCCGTTTGAGGTGGAGCATATTATTCCAATTTCTCGGCAAGGTGCAAATAATAAAGCAAATCTAGCCCTTGCGTGTCGCTCCTGTAATCTCCGTAAAGGAACTCGCATCAGTGGCACTTTGCCTGATTCCAATACTGAAGTTCGGTTATTTCATCCAAGAGAAAATCAGTGGAGTGAACATTTTCAGGTTGATGTTGAATCTGGCAAAATTAGGGGAATGACTCCAGTCGGAGAAGTTACAGTAGAGTATTTGGCGATGAACAGTTCTGCTCAGGTAGCAGCACGGCAATTATGGATTCGATTGGGGTTGTTTCCGTAGTCATGCAGCACAACAACGCCTATGCACTTAATCGTTGAAAGGTTATCTGCGGGGGTGTCAGCAACGCCATTTTTTCTAAACAAAATGTGCATCTTTCGGATTGAATGCCAGCTAAATGTTCAAACTAAATTCAGCCTGTAGATAGATATTTTAAATTAACACAATAGACTTCTTATAAAAATAAAGAGTCTCAAATTAAGACTTTTGGAATAAGTTTAAAGTACTCTGCCAAAACTGTAATTTAGGGAAAAACAGTATTCCGTGCTAACTTTTCTGATAGATAAATAACTAAAGTTGGCAACTATCCTGTGGGGCATGATTTCAGTGGTGTTTTCGCTTATCTTGGATAGCAGAACACCGCGAACGTACCTAAATCTAACATATATACTGTAATCGTTAAAGGGCAGCAAATCTAAAGAGTGTTTGACACTAGCAGCGATTCACAATGGCACAGTCATTACATTGTTTGCATTGAGACTGCCTACTCAACTTCATAAACTGCTAGAAACAGAAACAAATGAACGAATTACAAGCAATTTTAGAAGGCTTCCAATCAAGTCAAAAAAATGGTGAAATTACTTTTCTTGCTACTGTAGTCAAAACTCAAGGTTCAACCTATCGCCGGCCGGGTGCCAAAATGTTGATGACAGATACAGGTCGGACGATCGGCACAATCAGCGCTGGTTGCTTGGAAAACGATGTATTTGAGCATACTCAACAACGAATGTCAGATGGCGAGCCAATTGTTGTTACTTACGATAGCACCGCCTCGGAAGATATTCTTTGGGGCTTTGGTTTGGGGTGCAATGGGACAGTGCAAGTTCTCATCGAACGTCTTGAAAAAGAAAGTTCACCAAATGCGATCGCTTTTATGCAGGAGTGCTTTCATAAAAAACATTTGGGTATTATTGCTACTGTCTTTGCCTTTGAAGGCGAGGTAGATGTGAAACTTGGGTCGCGCTTACTGCTGTATCCTGATGGTAAAACGATCGCTGACATCAAAGACCCAAATTTAATTCAATCTCTGCTTGCAGATAGTCAAGCAGCCTTTGCTAATCAAAAGTCAAGCGTAAAAAACTATCAGTTACCTTTAGGCAGTGTAGAAGTTTTTATTGAAGTCATCCAACCACCCGCGCCTTTAGTAATATTTGGTGCAGGTTATGACGCTATACCCGTAGCACAGTTTGCTCAAGCGTTAGGTTGGGACGTTACTGTAGTCGATTGTCGAGCTAATGAGGCAACTGAAGCGCGATTTCCAATAGCTTGTGACGTGATTCTGACTCGGCGAGAAATTGTACAAAAACAAGTATTTATAGATGTCAACACAGTTGCTGTAATGATGACGCATAATTATCTTGATGACCTGGAAATTTTGAAAACGTTGCTGGCATCTCCCGCACGCTACATAGGGGTTTTAGGCCCAAAAGCGCGTACTGAAAGATTGCTTGAAGATTTAGGTTCGCAAGGAATAGTTTATACTACCGAACAATTAACCAGATTGCATGGCCCGATTGGGATTGATATCGGAGCAGATACACCAGAAGAAATAGCGATCGCTATTATTGCAGAAATTCAAGCAGTGCTAACAAACCGCAATGGTAATTTTTTAAGAAATCGCAATCAACCGATTCACCAATGTTATGAAAGCAACTCAAACTTGCTACTTACCACATAGTTTTTATGACTGCTAACGAGAAATCAACCATAGCCATTATGATTCTTGCTGCTGGTGCATCTACAAGAATGGGTACACCGAAACAACTATTGCTTTACCAAGGGCGTAGTTTTTTACAATATATTACAGAAATTGCGATCGCTTCAGTTTGTCAACCTGTGGTAGTAGTACTTGGAGCCAATGCAGAACAGATTCATCCCCAAATTAAACAACTTCCCGTTAAAGTAGTTAAAAACTTGGATTGGGCTTCTGGAATGAGTACTTCAATCAAGAGTGGTATTGAATTGTTAAATAATCTTCCGCAAAAAATAGAAGCAGTAGTTATTACACTTTGCGACCAGCCATTTGTTTCTCCCCAAATTATCAATCAACTTGTTGATACATATTATTTGACAAAAAAACCAATTATTGCTTGTGAATATGGAGACACATTAGGTGTACCTGCTCTATTTAGTCAGACATTTTTTTCAGAACTTGCCACTTTAAAAGAAACTTCAGGCGCAAAAAAAGTTATTAATCATAACCTTAATGAAGTTTTTTCTATTCCGTTTCCACTAGGGGATATAGATATTGACACACCAAAAGATTACGAACAATTGCTATCAATTACTAAAGAAATTTTTGAAGTATCTTGAACAAGATCGCTAAAAGCGAACAAGTAGAGAAGACCGCGCTGGCTCGCCGACCTACACAGATATAAAAATAGAAAAAGTTGGGTTAGTATTTTAAGGCTAGAATTTATTTCCTAGCCTTTTGTCTTTAAGGCATTTTAGCAATGAGGATATTAGCAAACAATTTTATTTAAGAGCGGCTAAAGTCCGATGTCCAATTATTCCATCTGCTCTTAATCCCTTAGACTTCTGAAATTTGATCGCAGCGGCACGAGTCTTGTTATCAAATACACCATTCACACTTCCTGTATAGAATCCTTGTTGCTTTAAAGAATTCTGAACAGTTTTCACTGTCTCTCCTCTGCTACCTACCGTCAGTACAGTACCAGTACTACGCTTTGCCAGATGATTAGACTTGTGCTTGGCACTAAGCTTTGGTACAGCATTAGTTTTTTTCATAGTGTTGCCTTGCTGAGTACTTTGGGCAATGTGGGTAGCAGTATTTTTATTATTAGTTAAAGAGTAAGCAGGCACAGCAGTAGCTAGAGTCAAAGCAGGGAGCAAAGCAAGTACTTTCCAATTCATTTTCTTGTTCCTTACAACTGTATGAGATTTTGCAATTTCTATTTGAAGAGTCATCTTCATAAGGTACTGTGCCTTAAGTGATTCTCCTCTGTAGATTCTGGTGTGTGGGTTTAGTCTGAGACTATTTCCGAAGCCAGAGTTATAGCATCACACGTCGTATTGACAAAGCTATTGCAAAATTGTGACAAAACCATGACTAAATGTATTAAAATTTATGTCGCACGAAATTGCGCTAGTAATAAAGAGTTTGTAGTAAGGACTTTAGTCCTTATTTTCTAAGCACTAAAGTCCTTACCCAATGGGTTCGTTAGTCTTATGCAAACGCGAAGCGTCTCGTAGAGAAGACCGCGCTAACTCACTACGAACTTATTTACCCATCAATTTAAACTTGATAGATTACTAATCCCTAGTACAACACGGCGGAAATAAATATACCATTTCAAATAGTGCAAGAGCTTGGAATACAATTCTTTTGACTTTTGACACTTCGACTCCGCTCAGTGTTAACTTTTGATTTCCGCCTTGCGGTACTAGTCTCTTTTATCCTCCGAACCCAACATTTTCAGTAATTTTCTGGCAGCTAAAACGCCCATAACTCCTGCGCCAACCACTTCCACTGCTTGAACAACTTTTTTGCCCACATCATGAGGATCGAGGTGGTGATGAAAAATCTCTTCATCCACCCATTCAGTTGTTGCTTTAAAGTCATGAATTGGTGTTGGTAATAGCGTTAAATAAGTGCCTTGGCGAATTAAATGCCCGGATTCTCCTGCAACTTCAAAAATATTGAAAAGGTTAGCGGCAGCATCATTTAAACCTAATTTTAAGAGAGTTCCGCGTATATTTACTTTTACTGGTTTGAGGTCTTCACCTAAAGCTAATGCTTTCAAATTTTGGGCAATATTGGCTCCTTGCTGATAAGCAACTTGAGCTGTTGGCGGTAGTGAATTATCTTGAACTGCTACACAATCCCCACCTGCAAATACCTCTGGAAAGTCGAGTAGTTGCATTGTAGGAGTAACTAAGAGGCGGTTATGGCGATCGCGATGTTCTTGAGAAATTGGTAAATCTTTAATTAGTGGGTGAATAGAAGTGCCAGCTGTCCAGATTGCGGTATATGTTGGCAATGTCTCAATTTGCTCATTGCGCTTATATTCAATAGCATTGGCATGAATAGTAGTGGCTTCTGCTCCCGTAAGTATTTCAATTGGAATCGTGCGTTTTTGTAATTCCTTCTCAGCAATTGGGCGCAGAGGATTGTTAATATCACCATTGAGGATTTCTTTACCGTGATTGAGCAATACAACACGGATTTCACTAGAATTTCCTCCCATAGCGCTATACCAATGTGGGAGTAAATCAGCTAAGGTAGCTGCCATTTCTACACCACTTGCACCACCACCAACTATAACTACTGTTAGCAGTTGACGACGTTGTTCTGGATCTTCAGTTTTGATTGCTTTTTGCAAACAATCGCCTAAATGCCGATCGAGAGCGATCGCATCTGCTTCTGTCCAAAAAGGAAAAGCATATTCTTTAGCACCTTCAAGATGATGATAAGCAGTAACACTACCCAAAGCTAATACTAAGTTACTGTAGTTGTATGAGTTTCCCGAAGCTAATTTGACTTGTTGTTGATGCAAGTCTATCGATTCCACTGCATCTTGAACAAAGATGACACCACTACCCTTAAGCAGTTCTGCAAAACGCGGTACTACTTGAAAAGCATCCATCTCGCCACTGAAATATTCGTAGAGTAATGGCTTAAAGCAAAAGCTTTCATTTCGATCGATCAAAATTACAGAGCGAGGATAATGTTCGTGAGCTAGATGTAAGGCTGTAAATAAGCCAGTGAAGCCACCACCAAGAATCACAGTTTGATAAACTGGGCTGTTCATAAAATACCTCCAAAGTCTCAGGAATTTTCTAGGATGTTACGCATTTAAATTCAGATTTTTTGGTTTCACGCAAAGGCGCAGAAGTGGAAAGTAAAAGTCTAAAATTAAAACTTTTACGAAAATACTAATGACCAATGACCAATGACAAATTCGCTATATGAATAAAAATAACGCAATTAAAAAGACGCTGAGGAATAAAGCGAAACCAATAGCGTATTCGACTCTGCGACTAAAAAATCCCACAGCAGCAATTAGAGCGATCGCTAACCCAATAATGCCAATATATTGCTCTTTTTGTAACCCTTGTGCAATTAGCGGATCTTTACCTGGTGCGGGAGTTTCTTGAACTGCTTTTGGTGCGAGTTCTGATGCTGGTAATTCTTGGATGAATAAATTCATAAAGTTACTCCTGAAAATACTTGGTTAACTGAAAATCTTTATGCCCGCCAAAGGTAGAGAAGCGAGAAAAGGAAAACCCAAACTACATCAACAAAGTGCCAAAATAAAGTAGTCGCACTTGTACCGAAGTGAGTTTTATTATAATTGCCTGGAATAAATGAGCGAATCAGCATAATTATCTGAAGCACAACACCCGCTAGAACGTGTAAACCGTGGAAACCTGTTAGCAAATAAAATGTGGAACCAACTAATCCCGTAGTGAGCTTGAAATCGAGATTTTTCCACTCAATTAATAGACCAATTAAAAAGTAGATGCCCATTGCGATCGTTATCAGCCATAGCCCGCGAAATTTACCCAGTTGATTACGCTTGAGGGCATTTTCTGCTGGTTGAATTACAAAGCTGCTAGAAAGTAAAACTACCGTATTAATAATCACGAGCTTAGACAATTCTGGCCCAGAAACCCCAGGTGGTAGCCAGTTATTAGTATTCAGTCGTAGAGCAACATAAGTAAAGATAAAACTCAAAAAAATGATACTTTCCGACAACAGGAATACAGTAAACCCGAACATTCCTTTGCCATGATGATCTTCATGACTTCCGCCACCACTTGGCAAAAAGCGCTGTAACCAATTCGGTAAGCGTCGCCGCCACTGGTCAAAACGGATCGGACTTTCATCTATATGAGTGCTGCGACGTTGCATAATTCGTAATTAATAAATTCAGGTTCCATCTGATTTTTCGGACATAGCGAATTATCTTTAAAAAAACCTCTGCGTCCCTTTGCGCTAACCTCCGCGTACCTTTGCGTTAAAAAAAAAGCTAAAATTTAGCCCAGCTTCATAAAGAAACGGAATTATTCCTCATTATCAGAATTTTCCACGAATGAATATTTTGGATCGCCATAGTCGTAAGGAGGTCTGGTGACAACAGGAATCTCTTCAAAGTTATCTCGCGGAGGTGGTGAAGAAGTTGTCCATTCCAACCCTGTCGCGTGCCAGGGATTATCAACTGCTCTGACTCCATATAGCCAGGAACCGACAATGTTAGCAATAAAGGGCAGTGTGGATACTCCCAGTAAGAACGATCCCAGGCTAGCGATAACATTCCATCCCTGATACTGGGGATCGTAGGAGGAAATTCGGCGTAGCATTCCTTGTAAACCTAATGGATGCATAGAGAAAAAGGTGATATTGGCAGGAATAAAGGTCAACCAGAAATGCAGCTTACCCCAACCCTCGGCGTACATCCTGCCAGTTATTTTGGGAAACCAGAAGTAAATTCCGGCAAAGATTGCCATTGTAATAGTATTAAAAACGATGTAGTGGAAGTGACCGACTACAAAGTAAGTATTATTGACATGGATATCAAATGGCGTAGCGGCAAGCATCACACCAGTGACACCGCCAAAAATAAACATCGCTGCACCTCCCATCGCAAACAGCATTGGTGTCTCTAGGTGCAACTTGCTCCTCCAAATTGTGGCAGTCCAAGCGAATGCTTTAACACCTGTGGGTATGGCAACTAACATTGAGGTGGCCATGAAGGTCATCCGCATCCAGCCAGGGGTTGCACTGGTGAACATGTGATGCGCCCAAACGAAGATGCTGACTACAGCAATACCTAAAGAAGCAAGAGCAACTGACCGATAGCCAAATAGGGGATTACGAGAAAAGGCTGGCAAAACTTCCGCAATAATACCGAAAGCTGGTAGCGCCATGATATACACTGCGGGATGAGAGTAGAACCAAAATAAATGTTGGTAAATGATCGGATCGCCACTTCCTTCTGGTTTAAAAAATTGTGTACCGAAGGAGAGGTCAAGCAACAGGAGTATCAATGCACCTGTCAAGGAAGGTAAGTTAATCAGCTGCAACAACTGGGCACTAAAAACTGACCACACAAAGACCGGCATTCTAAAAAATGTCATCCCTGGCGATCGCATCCAAAAGATAGTGGTAACAAAGTTGACAGCCCCCATAATTGAAGAGATGCCTATTAATACTAGGCTAACTATCCAAATAAACTGACCGTTAATCAACTGATCCGCTGGAACTTGCAGACTAACAGGTGGATAAGACCACCAACCAGCTTGTGCAGTCCCGCTTGGTAGTAAGAAACTAGACAGTAGTAAAAGACCGGCTGGTGGCAAAATCCAAAAAGAGATGGCGTTGAGCAAGGGAAAAGCCATATCCCGCGCTCCAATCATCAGCGGTACTAGATAGTTAGCAAGACCTGCATTAAAGGGAATAATCCACAGGAAAATCATGATTGTCCCGTGCATGGTGAATAAACCATTGTAGAGGGGGCGGTCAACTAAATTTGCTTCCGGGGTGAGCAATTCAGCCCGGATAATCATCGCCAATAGCCCGCCAAGAAGAAAGAAAATGAAGGTCATCACCATGTACTGAACACCGATCACCTTATGGTCAGTACTGAAGCTGAAATATTCCCGCCAGTTATTCTCAGGTTCTCTATTGTTGGCTATAGCTTCACTCAAATCATGTGTCATTATTTATCTTCCTTTGATTCGCTACAGCAGGTTGAGCAGGTGCGACGGTATACCAGCCGCTTTTGAATAATGTCTTTGGTGGTTGAATATTTTCGGCAACTGCCTGATTTTTAGTGTTTGTAGTTTCGCTAGACACTGTTTGCGCGAGCCACTGGTTATAGTTCTCAAGGGATTCAACGTATACATCTGCTTCCATCAAGGCAAAGTAAGTACCACTGAATTGAGAATCTTTCAGCCGATATTTACCTGGGCGAATGGGTGTTAGCACAATGTCAATGTTCCGCCCTGGGACAATATCTTGCTTTAAGCGAAACTCAGGAACGTAGAAACCGTGGATTACTTTCTCTGCTTGCATATTTAAGCGAGTGCTGCGATTGATCGGCAAGTGTAATTCCTTACTGGTAAGATTATTTGGATAGTGGAAAGACCAATCCCATTGCCTAACGAAAACATCAATTGTTTCAGACGCAGGTTTGGGGACATCGCTAACCTTTGCGGCGTAGGCGGGTGCAGATTCTAGGGGCGTATGCAAATGCACAATTTGGTTTAAACCGAGAATATTTAATTGCTGATAAATATTGAAGCTTTGGAAGGCAATCCATACTACTAATAAAGTTGGGGTCGCTGTCCACAATATTTCTAACTTCCCATTACCTCTAGAAGGGTGTCCCTCGCTGTAGTCTTCCGGGCGGGCACGATGAAAGGCGATCGCATACACGATAACACCAACCAGCCCCAACAAGATAAATGCTCCAATTGAGACTAAAAAGCTAAATAAATCATCTACCCTTTGTGCTTCTGCTGTAGCTTGAGGAGGCATCCAAGAAAACGCCTGTTGTCCAATCCACCGACTGACAATTAGCAGTCCTGCGACATAAAACGCTATTAGTACATATTCCCAAGAACTAAACATAATAATTTCATCTAAGAGTACTTCCCACTTGATTATTTGAGTAGTAAATTTGGGTTTTTACCTTCTTGGAGTAACTTTGCAGCAGTAACGTGAATTCCAAACTCTTCTCCCAATTGCGCCCCCAAAGTTCCGTGGACAAACAAGATGCCCAATATTGCAATACCTGCTAATAAATAACTCCACTGCACCTGCCTAGAAGCATCCTTGCGCCAGCGATAGCGTTGTAAACCTCTCCATACTGTCATGGCAACAACGATCCCCAACAATGAAATGCCACCCAAACCATGCAAAAGCATCGTCCAACCAGCAGTTAACCCCCAAACGCTTTTTTGATCGACTGGTGGATTTGCTAGCAATAGCTCGAAAAAACCTGCTGCAACTGTGAAAAAAGTGATAAAAGCGGCTCCTATGAGGTTATACCAGCCGACATCAAAAAAACCAGAACGAAGGGCAGGCAAACCCAAAAATTTGAAGATTGGTTTTTCTAAAGCAAAAAGCGCTCCGGCAATATCAAAAACGATCGCAAGAATGAATAAACCCAATGTTAGATGCACCAGTTGCGGATGTATGGGAATCTCATAAGGTAATCCGTTAGCATTCAGCCTCAATCTCAACTGGTCAATCAATTGCCAGTTCATGGCGAAACTCCCTGCTTCATCCCTTGCACGACTGGCTCAATATGTAACCCGTACACCCAAACTAGCTTGCTTCCTAGATAGACTTGCAAGCACACTAAGCAGACTAAAAACGTTGCAGCACCAAGGTAAGCAGGCGGTACTTTCCGTGGAGTGCGTTTGCGAATCACGAAACGCCAAGCTGTAATGCCAACGACAATAGCCGCCAGCGACCAACCCATCACCGTATGAAAATTCAGTGTTGGTTGGACTGCTGGGTAGATGTTTGCCAGACCTGCTTCAAACTGACCAAGAATCACCGCTATAAAGATAGCTGCTGAGGCCACAAACATATTCCAGAAACTCACCTCAAACAACCGCACGTTACGGGTAAAATAACCCAGCACATCGCACGCGAAAGAAAAAAGCACCATCGCAATTACGAAGTGAACAACGATCGGATGTAGAGGGTCAGGGTATGGTAAATTTTGGTTATTCAGAGACAGAGCAGGCATCGCTTTCTCCTTCATGGGTCAAATATATATGCGTTGCAGGGAATTGCTATCCGCTTAACGTATCATTCATATTTTCCAGAATACTTTGCTAACGTCACAGATCGACCAATTAAAAAACATTGACAATTTCCGATGCACTGCAATTTTTCAAGTAGCTTTTGAAATAAAAAATATAATACATAATTACTATTTTTCAGTAATTATTTTCTCCAAAGGTCAAAACTCACTAAAACAACTACATTTCTGATTGATATCATATTTTGATTAGTATTTCCAAAAAATAAAAATTTTCTTTTTGATTAGATGGGATTGCTAATAGCCAATCTAATCAGACGCTTGAGAAGCGCCTAAAAAATATTTAATGTCTTATATGGTTCTCTTTTTTAGGTCATCTTAAATCTTAGCTTAATTAACTAAAGATTTTACTTTAATCAATAACCAAACTTGCTTTGAATATACCATAAATCTTTCTTGAGATTGATATAAGCTTGAAAATCACATTTTTACAAATCTTAAAAAGAAAAACATACTATTGTCACAAAAATGACAAATAATTTCAACATTTTTTAGTAAAAAATATGCTGTTTATCTTTCTCTAGATAGATTAGAAAAATACTAGAGATTTTTAAAATAATAAAACAAAATTTTTTTTCATCAATAATTTCCTGATTTGGCAATTTAAATCGTCAGCGTAATACTACGCTCAAAAAGCAAAAACATCATGAAGGTCTTGCAAATCTTGAAATATTCACAACGAATACAACTTTTAAAAATATCGAAAGCATTATGAGCTATTCACCTTACCTGCTCAAAGGTCAAAAAGCACTTGTGACGGGTGCTAGTTCTGGCATTGGTCAAGCGATCGCTCGCTATTTAGCTTTATCAGGTGCAGCAGTAGCCGTCAATTATCGTTCGGAAGCTGAATCAGCCCAAAAACTTGTTGATGAGATCAAAGCGGCTAATGGTGAAGCATTTCCTATTCAAGCTGATGTTAGCAAAGAAGATGAAATAAAGGCGATGTTTAGCCAGACAATCGAGCAATTCGGCACTATTGACATTTTGGTAAACAATGCAGGTCTTCAAAAAGATTCACCGTTTGTAGATATGACCCTCGATCAATGGAATAGAGTTATTGAGGTGAATTTGACAGGACAATTCTTATGTGCGCGGGAAGCTGCAAAGGAATTCCTACGCCGGGGTCTACAGCCCGATATTTCATCTGCCGCAGGTAAGATTATTTGTATAAGTTCAGTACATCAGGTAATTCCTTGGGCGGGTCATGTTAATTATGCTGCGAGTAAGGGCGGTATAAATATGATGATGCAAAGTATTGCTCAAGAACTTGCACCCCATAAAATTCGCGTTAATAGTATTGCCCCTGGTGCAATCAAAACTCCCATTAATAAATCAGCTTGGGATACTCCAGAGGCAGAAGCAAAGTTATTAAAACTGATTCCAGCAAAACGTGTGGGTGATGTAGAAGATATCGCTAAAGCAGCGGTTTGGTTAGCTTCTGATGATTCTGATTATGTCTATGGTACAACTCTATTTGTAGATGGTGGTATGACCTTGTATCCAGGTTTTGCAGACAATGGTTAATTGATAATGCCTACAAAAGTTACTGTTAACCCTGGTTTGATAACAATCAACGATTAAATTTGGCTGTAGGAGACGTTTTGGCACAATGTCGAGCAAACCCAATGGGAAGGAAATTACCCATCTGGATGGTGAATTAGAAGTTTCTGCATAATTATTATTGACTCTTATGGCATCTGATTCATCTCATAAAACTATATTTGCAGCGATGGGCGCTAACTTAGCGATCGCTATTACTAAATTTATCGCCGCCTCCATTACTGGCAGTTCCGCTATGATATCTGAAGGGATTCATTCGGTGGTAGATACTGGCGATCAACTAGTACTTTTGCTGGGAATTCGGAGAAGCCAAAAGCCAGCAGATGATAGGCATCCCTTTGGTTACGGTCTAGAACTTTATTTCTGGACTTTTATCGTTGCTATCCTCATCTTTGCGCTTGGCGGCGGGATGTCAATTTATGAAGGAATCACCCATTTAATTCATCCCAGCCCTTTAGAAAACCCAATGTGGAATTATATTGTATTAGGTATTGCAATATTATTGGAGGGGTTTTCTTGGACTGTAGCTTTAAAAGAGTTTTTGCCAACTAAGGGTAAACAAAATTTCTGGCAAGCAATCAAAAACAGTAAAGACCCCACAGTATTTACTGTATTATTTGAGGATTCTGCGGCAATTTTAGGTTTATTCGTAGCCTTAATCGGAATCTTCTTAGGACATTTATTTAATAATGTTTATTTTGATGGCATTGCCTCGATTATTATTGGCATTATCTTGGCTATTGTAGCAGTGGTATTAGCGAGAGAAAGCAAAGGATTATTAGTTGGTGAAAGTGCTGACCCTCAAACTATAGCCAATATCCGTTTTTTGTGCAAAACAGAACCAGGAGTGAAAGAAGTTATCCGGGTGCTAACAATGCAACTTGCTCCCAAAGAAGTATTACTCAACTTAGAAATTCAATTTTCTAACAATCTTACAGGTGAGGAAATAGCCTTAACTGTAGAAAGTTTAGAAGCAAAAATTCGCCAAAAGCATCCTGAAATCAAACAAATTTTTATTGAAGCAAAATCCTTAACTACCGCTCGCAAATTTTCGCAAACTTCTCAATAAATTTTTAATCACATAAATATCAAACACAGCATTTTCCAAATGCACTCAAAGCTTATCGGCACAACAATGCAGTATGGTAAAGATTATTAGTCAAGCAAAAGCTTTTGGCTCACCGGGTATTGAGCCTCGATGGACTCAAGCGAATAAAGATGGAGTCGGAACAGCTTACTCTACCTCTAGTAACATTTGGTTTACTCTTTGGAACGGTATTGTCACAGAAATCTACCATCCCACAGTAGACAAACCCCAAGTTCGGGATTTGCAGTATTTAATTTCTGATGGTAAAAGCTTTTTCCACGAAGAGAAACGCCATCTCGAATCCAAAGTGGAACCGATGTGGACTCATGGTTTAGGATATCGCATCACTAATTCCGATCCCCAAGGACGTTATGCCGTAATCAAAGAAGTGATTGCCGACCCGCATTTCCCCTGTATCTTACAGCACACCACATTAACAGGAGAGAGCGATTTTATTTCCCAACTTCAGTTATATGCTTTGTGTGCGCCGCATCTGGATGTTGAAGGTATGGGTAATAATGGTTACGCTGTAGAGGTTGCTGGACATCGTATTTTGATAGCCGAGAAACAAGGAACATGGCTAGCGCTGGGTGCAACAGTTCCCTTTACCCGCCTTTCTTGTGGTTACGTCGGTGAAAGTGATGGTTGGACAGATTTAGCTGATAATTTCCAGATGGATTGGGAGTTTGATAATGCTGTAGATGGCAATCTTGCTTTGACTGGAGAACTAAATTTAGATCGCACTAAAGAGTTTACTTTAGGACTGGCATTTGGTACAAACTTGCATAATGCAATTTCTACACTATTTCAGTCGCTCAATATTCCTTTTGAGCAGCAGAAGCAGCAATATAACGAACAGTGGAAGCGATCGCGCCGCAATATCCGACCGCTAGAATGTGTTTCATACAATGATGGAAAGTTGTATCACAACAGCATTAGTTTGTTGTTAGCACATGAAGATAAAACTTATCCCGGTGCGTTGATTGCATCCCTGGCGATCCCTTGGGGTGAAGCCAAAGACGACCAAGACCAAGGAGGATATCACCTTGTCTGGACGCGGGATTTGGTAAGTAGTGTATCAGGTTTAGTGGCTGCTGGTGAAACAGAAACAGCAGTGCGATCGCTAATTTATCTTGCAACCAGCCAGCAGGAAGATGGCGGTTTTGCCCAAAATTTCTGGGTTGATGGTAAACCTTACTGGAAAGGTATTCAACTAGATGAGGTGGCATTTCCGATTCTTCTAGCATGGCTATTGCACCAGCAGAAGACTTGCTTAAACTTCGATATTTATCCGATGGTTCTACGGGCAGCGGGTTATTTAATTCGTTACGGCCCGGCTACCCAACAAGAACGTTGGGAAGAAAACAGTGGTTATTCACCATCAACATTAGCATCCAATATTGCCGCCTTAATCTGTGCTGCTCAATTTGTTCGCAAACGTGGGGATGAAGCAACAGCACAATTTATAGAAGAATACGCTGATTTTTTAGAATCTCACATTGAATCTTGGACAGTTACTACTGAAGGAACTTTAGTTCCTGGAATCAAACGGCACTATATCCGAATTACTCCCTCAGATATTAATAATCCTCACCCCAACGAAAATCCTAACCAAGGAACTCTTTTCATCAGCAGTCAGCCGCCTGGTGAACCAGCAGAATTTCCAGCCAAGGAAATTGTCGATGGTGGGTTTTTACAATTAGTACGTTATGGAATTCGCAAACCTGATGACCCGATTATTGTTGATTCTGTCAAAGTAATTGATGCAGTTTTAAAAGTAGATACACCCGCTGGGCCTTGTTGGCATCGTTACAACCACGATGGTTACGGCCAGCAAGAAGACGGCAGTCCTTATACTGGTTATGGTAAGGGACGCGCTTGGCCTCTTTTGACAGGAGAACGAGGACATTATGAACTAGCTGCTGGCGGCGATGTCAAAACATATATCAAGGCGATGGAAGGATTTGCTTCAGAAACTTGTTTGCTACCAGAACAGGTTTGGGATGAGGCAGATATCCCTGATATCTATATGTATTTAGGAAAACCAACAGGTTCAGCGATGCCTTTAATGTGGGCACACGCAGAGTATATCAAGCTGCTACGGTCAAATCATGACGGACAGGTGTTTGATTTTATTCCAGAGGTGGCAAATCGCTATCTAGGCGAAAGAAAGCAGTGTAAATCATTGGAAATTTGGAAGTTTAACCGACAAATCAGCCAAGTAAAAAAAGGTCAGACATTGCGAATTGACGCTTTAGCATCTTTTCAATTGCACTGGTCAGATGATAATTGGCAAACCACACAAGATACGCTTTCTACTTCTACAAAGTTAGGAGTGAATTTTGTAGATATTTCTGTTTCTGATAACCAGTACCAGCCAATTAGCTTTACCTTTTTCTGGAATGAAAGCAGTAAATGGGAACAACGCAATTATACTGTTGCGGTTGATTAGTGCCAAGATGTTGGGGAAAGGTTAAAGGTTAAAGGGAAAATTCCATACCTTTCCCCTTTCCCCTTTTTCCTACTTCTGGAAGAAGTCTGTAGTCATAGCGGCAGTTAACTGACAGTTCAGGACTGCTACCTTTATCTAATTAAATAGTAACGAAAGATTAAGCATAGCAAATGACTGTGCGCCATGACTCAAAGTAATCTTTCTTAAAGCAAATAGATAAAAGTGAAGCTAGGGAGTAAAATATTTGAACAAATTAAAACTGATTTAATTCAGAACAAATAATATGTTGAGTATACTTTGGGGTATTGTTGTTATACTGGTTGCTTTTTGGGCATTAGGACTGGCACTTCATATTGCCGGAAATCTCATTCATGCAGTGCTACTTATAGCCATTGGTCTTGCTATCTATAATTTTTTCAAAGCGCGTGATGTGTGAATAAATATAGCATTTCCTCATTATGGTGAATGATGTATTGCCAAGTACATAATACAGCAAAAATACTCTTGTAAGGCGGGCAAGACTTCGGCTACGTTCAGTCGAATGCTGCCCACCTCATAAGAAGTAATTGGATGTTTTTTATTTGGAAGTCTCTGTGAGAACTTTTAAACCACTGCTGCCGTTGCTTTTAATCTAAAAATCTTCTCAATTACATCTTCTACTACCTTATCTGGCGTAGAAGCACCAGAAGTAATTCCCACAACAATTTCTCCATCAGGCAACCAATTTTCTGTAGTTATTAACTGCCCATTTAATTGTCGATGTTCAATAGAATATGCTGATTTCAGGCGTTCAACAGTATCAATATGGTAAGAAGGAATTCCTCGCTCAAAGGCAATTTGTTGCAACTGAGTAGTATTCGAGGAATTAAACCCACCAATTACTACCATCAAATCTAAATTATGTTCCACTAATTCCAACATGGCATCTTGACGTTCTTGGGTAGCGTCACAAATGGTGTTGAAGCTTTGGAAATGCTGATTTAACTCAGTGGGGCCATACTTCTGTAACATAGTCCGCTCAAAAAGCTTGCCGATTTGCTCAGTTTCGCCTTTAAGCATTGTAGTTTGGTTAGCAATACCAACTCTTGCTAAATCGCGATCGGGGTCAAATCCTGCTGAACAAGCTTTAGCAAATTTTGTCAGAAATTCTTCACGGTTGCCACCATTGATAATATAGTCAGCAACATATTCTGCTTCTTGCAAATTCAACACAATTAAATACTTGCCAGCGAAAGAACTAGTCGCAACTGTTTCTTCGTGCTTATATTTACCGTGAATTATTGATGTATAATCGACTTTTTTGTGCTTTTCTACTGTATTCCAAACTTTAGATACCCAAGGACAAGTTGTATCAACAATTTTGCAGCCTTTATCGTGAAGTATCTGCATTTCTTGAACGCTAGCCCCAAAAGCGGGTAATATGACTACATCACCAATTCCGACAACAGAAAAGTCTTTATTCTTTCCTTCAATGGGGATAAATTCTACTTTCATCTCCTGCATCCGCTGATTTACAGAAGGGTTGTGAATAATCTCGTTAGTAATCCAGATATGTTCTGTGGGGAAGTGCTGACGGGTTTCATAGGCCATCGCTACAGCCCGTTCTACACCCCAGCAAAAGCCAAAGGCTTGTGCTAGTCGGATTGTCACATCACCCCGTTGTAGGGTGTAATTGCGATCGCGAATTTCCTGAATCAAGTTACTCTGATACTCAGATTGCAACTGGGTAGCAACTTCTGCTTGATGACCAAAGCCCTTGCGATTGTAATTTTCTGAATGTTGGAGGCTGCGCTTAAAAGCTTTTGTATCCATTAGATTTGTCTACTTAAACTCACTATTTCTTATTTTCTCGCGCCTAGACGCGATTAATACAGAGTTGTCTTCAAAGATATTACTTCTTTTTGGGCTTTAGCCTTTTTCTCCCGCAGGACGTTAACGCTGGGGTTTTAATTCAATCTCGCTATAAATCTGCAATGCAGAACGCCAAACCATATAGCCTTCAGGACTTAAATGTAAGCCATCAGTTGTAAATTCGCGGCGGAGATTTCCTTGCTTGTTGGTAAACAGAGGATGTAAATCGAGGTATTTGACACCTTTTTTGGTAGATATGCTTTGTAGTTGCTGATTCAACTCGCGAATGCGACTATTGGCAACAGCCAATAGTTTATCTCGTCCTTTCCAAGTTGCTGCTTCTGCCCCATGTGGCAAAATCGATTGGACAACAATTTGCGCTGTGGGATGAGTCTTTCGTAAATAATTAATAATTTGCCGCTGATTATCTAAAATTTCCCCATCACTCATCCCCCGAATTAGGTCATTAATGCCAATCATGACAAAAATCACCTCTGGCTGGGTGCGGTCAAATATTTTTAATCTTTTTAAGAGTCCATTGCTGGTTTCGCCAGAAATTCCTTGATTGAGCCAATTTTTACCTTCGGGTAATAACTCAGAGGGAAACCACAAACTCAGAGAATCTCCCGCCAGAATAGTTAAATGCGGAGGATGTTGGTCAGCGGCGACCTTGGCTTCTTGGTTGAGGATATCTACCCACTCTTGATAAGTGAGTTGGTGACGGCGACCTAAATCAGGTGTAGCAATTTGCGGTGAATTATTCAGGTTGATTGGCTGTGGGGCTGCGATTATCCCAAAAAAAGCGGCCAATCTCTGCTGTTGCCAAATTAGCAGAATGACCGCCAACATTAGGATGCCGTTGGTTAACAGCGAGAAAAATGCCCAGATAGGAAAGGTTTTTGCAGATGTAGACACGACTAGCGAAATTTACCAATTATTTGAATCAAATTTTAACGCTAGCGATCGCAAATTACACAATCTTAAATTGGGCATTGGGGAAGCAACTCCTAACTCAGCACTTACCACTCATTACTGAGTAGGACGATCGCCAAACTCGGAGTTGTAACCTTCTTCGCCGTGTTCGTTGATATCCATACCTTGCAATTCAGCTTCCTCTTTGACTCGCAGCCCGACTGTAGCATCGATAACTTTGAGAATAATCCACGTACCAGCACCTGCGATTACATAGGCAACGGCAATTGCTACTAGTTCAACTCCCAATTCACCAAAATTACCGCGTAACACTCCATCTTTACCTCCTCCGTTGACTTGAGTAGTGGCAAAGATAGCCGTTAAAATCGCCCCGACTGTACCACCAACGCCATGCACGGGATAAGTATCTAAAGCATCATCAATTTCTAACTTGTGCTTGAAACTGATGGCATAGAAGCAAACAAAGGCGGTGATGAAACCAATTAAAATCGCTGATAGCGGTGTGACAAATCCGGCGGCGGGAGTGATACCGACTAAACCAGCAACGGCTCCTGTCGCTGCTCCCACGGCGGTTGGTTTACCCCGTAAAACACTCTCCAAAATTAACCACATTAAAGCCGCAGCCGCCGCAGCCGTATTGGTAGCGACAAAAGCTGTTGTTGCCAGATTTGTGACGACATTACCAGAAGTTCCGCTAGCAACAGATAGGGCACTTCCAGCGTTAAAACCGAACCAACCAAACCACAGCAAGCCAGCACCCAGCAAAATAAACGGAACGTTGTGCGGTGGGCTAAGGCGATCGGGATGGGTTTTGCGAGGGCCAAGGACGATCGCTGCTACCAAAGCTGAAACGCCAGAACTAATATGAACTACTGTGCCACCTGCAAAGTCTAGGGCACCCAATCCACCAGCCAAACCTAAAAATCCACCTTTTGCCCATACCATGTGGGCTAAGGGAGCGTAAACAAAGGTTGACCACAGTAGGACAAACAGCGAATAGGCACGGAAACTCATCCGCTCAACGATCGCCCCAGAAATTAAGGCTGGGGTGATAATGGCAAACATGGCTTGGTAGATCGTGAATGCCTGGTGGGGTATCGTTCCAGCGTATGAGACGACATCAGCATATTTGGGGTCTCCTGCTTTGAGAACGTCTTCGTATGGCAGATGCGGCAAATAGCCTTGAGTCTCTAAACCGACACCATTCAACCCCAGCCATTGCAATCCACCGATAAATGGTAAACCTGGCGCAAAGGCAAGACTATAGCCCCACAGAATCCAGGTAACTCCGACGATTGCCATTAACACAAAGCTCATCATCAATGTGTTTAGGACGTTGCGCGATCGCACAAATCCACCATAGAAAAACGCCAATCCTGGTGTCATTAGCAGCACAAGTGCTGCTGAAATCAGCATAAATGCTGTGTCTCCAGTATCAGCAGTAGGCGGGGCAGCAGTTGGGGTTTGGGCAAAAGCATTGCCCATCAACGGCCCTCCTAAAAATAGTAGGGTGATAGCTCCAATCATCACAACTTTCTTCAACACTTTTTTTTCTTCCTAAGCACCAACAATTTGTATCCTTAACTACATTTGATTACTTTTATTGACACATTTTTGTCTTTAAAGTTACTTAACCTGAATTTTCTTGAAATGTTAACAAAAATATAATCCTGATTGTAGTTGTCAAGATTTAAATTAGCGTATAAACACGCAATCATTACATTGCATCTTTTTTTTTAAAGAATAGAAGAATAGTATTTTATTCAAGCGGGACAAAATTACGAATTTTTAGTTACTTACTGTTACAAACCAAAATAATTGTGATATTTGACGAGTATTGTAAATTATTGTCAGTATTTTCCGATAATTTGCCCAAATATGCAGCAAATTTCAACTTTTCTACGAACGCGAACAGGGTGTCAAAGACAGAGGCTACGCCAATATGAGGTACAGAAATACCCTACTGGTGCGATCGCGATCGCACCAGTAGAGAAGGGAGAAGCAAGTAGCATGATGGTTGAGGAGAAGTAAACCTCATGGGCAAATGCTGCATCATGAGTTCTCTTTATATCTCCCGCATCAACACGTAGATATACAGATACTTACTTCTAACAGGTTAGTTGCGAAAAAACTTTTGCAATTTTGCGTGAGATTATTTGTTTAACAGGGAACACTATAAAAGTTCAAAATAATCTAGCAATTTTACTTAACTTCTGGGAGCAAACATGATAATTAAAACACTTACTAAAGCTAAACATACTCCGATTAAGTCGTAGCGGTCTGGAGTTACCCCGTCTACCTTCCAACCCCAAAGCATTGCCATTGCGATAAACACGCCGCCATAAGCCGCATACACTCTGCCAAAATTTGTTGGTTGGAAAGTTGCAATAACCCCATAGAAAGCTAAAGCAATTCCCCCCAATATGCCCCACCAGAACGGCTTACCTTCGCGCAACCACAACCAGATTAAGTAGCCACCCCCAATTTCAAATAAACCAGCCCACAAAAAATACAGCAGGGACTTAATCATTCGATCGATTATTTAACAACATATAACTCAGTAAAATTACGCTAACGCTTTTAAGTAAACTATTGCCATTAATTAAAGGTAAGTTTATTGACCAAATTGGGCATGGGGCACAAGAGCAGAGGGGCGGAGGGGCGGAGGGGCAGAGGGGAAAAAACTTGTACAAGAACTCTCCCCTGCTCCCCTGCTCCCCTGCTCTCCTGCTCCCCTGCTCCCCACTCCCCAGAATGTAGATAAGGCTCAAGGATGAAAGCACCATTACCTGACAACGAAGCCCAGAGAATCGAGGCAATTTTGCAGTATAAGATTCTCGATACGCCATCGGAAGCCACCTTTGACGATCTGACTCGTTTAGCCTCGTATATTTGTCAGACTCCTATTGCCTTAATTAGCTTAATTGATACAAATCGCCAATGGTTCAAGTCAAAAGTCGGTTTGGATGCCCCAGAAACGCACCGAGATTTCGCATTCTGTGCCCATGCCATTCTCCAGCCTGATGTTTTGGTCGTACCTGATGCAAAAAATGATGAACGGTTCGCAACAAATCCACTGGTGACATCTGACCCAAATATTCGGTTTTATGCTGGTGTACCTTTAACTAACCCTGAAGGATACGCCCTCGGAACCCTGTGTGTAATTGACTACGCACCACGAGAACTTACTCCAGAACAAATAGAGGCATTACGAACTTTAGGTCGTCAAGTCATTAAGCAACTGGAATTGCGCCGAAATTTAGCAAGTTTGGTATTTGTTACCAAGAAAGGCAACCAAGTACAGAGGGTACGCAAGCAATTTTTCAAAAAGATTGCAGCAAGTTTTGGTTTATCGTCAATAATTTTAGTTCTGATTGGGGTGGTTTCTTATCAAAATACAAGAGTATTTACCAATTTTAATCGCAGTATAGTAAAACATACTTATAAAAAAATTAACAGCCTAGAGAAAATACTGTCCCAGGTAAAGGATGCCGAAATTGGACAACGTAGTTACATCTTCACTGGAGAAAAACTTTATCTAAAATCGTATCAAACAGCACTTGATAACGTCGATCGAGAAATTGCCAAACAGAAAAATTTAACAGCAGCTCAAGCGAATCAACAAAAGCAGATTGCAACGCTTGAATTTCTGATAACAGCTAAACTTACTGAACTAAAACAGACTATCGACTTGCGCCAGAAAAAGGGATTAGAGGCGGCGTTGCAAGTACTGCTGAAAAACGATCGCCAAAATCTCATGGATGATATCCGCAAGGCAATCGATGAGATAGAAAACCAGGACAGGGGAAGAATCCGACAGCAGTCACAAGCAGCAAAGACTTGGACTCGGAACACAATTCTCACATTGGCGATCGCTATTTGCCTAAGTTTTATCGTTCTTGCTGTAGTCTACTACTCGATCTATCGTGAAGTTATTGAACGGAAGAGGACAGAAGAAACCTTAAATCAAGAACACAACTTTATCTCAGCAGTGCTTGATACAATCGGTGCGTTGGTAATAGTTCTCGATTCTCAAGGGCAAATCGTTCGTTTCAATCAAGCCTGTGAGCAAATAACTGGTTACTCCTTTGATGAGGTGAGGGGTAGATATAGCTGGAACTTGTTTCTACTTCCTGAAGAGGTGGAACCAGTTAAAGCAGTTTTTGACCAGTTACGATCTGGTCAACTTTCCAATAATTATGAAAATTATTGGGTAATGAAAGATGGTAGTCGGCGGCTGATTGCCTGGTCAAATACCATCTTAAAAGACTATCAGGGCTTTGTTGAATACATTGTTGGTACTGGCATTGACATTACCGATGCCAAACGAACACAACAGCATCTGACTGCACAATATGCTGCAACCCGCGTCCTCGCAGAGTCCGCCACAATTAGCGAAGCTACTCGCCAAATATTGCAGGGAATCTGTGAGAGTTTGGCATGGGATTTGGGTGAAATTTGGATGGTAGATGAGCAAGCAAATGTGCTGCATTTTCTCGATATCTGGCATAAAGCATCCATTGAGATGCAAGAGTTTGAAATACTGAAGCGGCAAACCACCTTTGCACCCGGAATTGGATTACCTGGAAGGGTTTGGGCTAGTTCTGAATCGGTTTGGATCGCTGATATCGCTAAAGAAATTAATTTGCCTAACTTCAAAATAGCTGCTCAAGTAGGACTACATGCAGCTTTTGGTTTTCCGATCCGCAGCGGTAACAAAATCCTCGGTGTCATTACCTGCTTCAACCGGGAAATCCAGCCCCTTGACGAAGATTTAGTAAAAACGATGAATTCTATCGGCGAGCAAGTAGGGCAATTTATCCAGCGTAAACAGGTTGAAGAAGAAATACAACGCCAAAATTTGCGATCGCAACTATTTACCGAAATCACCCTGAAGATTCGTCAATCTTTGGACATCGAAGAAATTCTCCAAATCACTGTCGAAGAGGTACAAAAGATTCTCCAGACTGACCGAGTTTTAATTTATCAGCTGATGCCAGATCAGTCTGCAAATACCGTTGTTGAAGCAGTAGTTTCTGGCTTACCAGCAATCAAAGAGCAAAACAACGCCGCCCCCTATTTGGAAGCAGAATATCTCCAACAGTACTATCTACAGCAGTACCGTCAAGGCAAGATTTTCGGACTGGATAACTTGGATCTTCTGGAAGTTGAACAAAGCCATCTGGAATTAATGCAACAGTTTGGGGTCAAAGTCAATTTGGTTGTGCCGATTCTTGTTAAAGAAGAACTTCGCGGTTTGCTCATAGTTCATCAGTGTGACGATTCCCACCACTGGTCTAACTTTGAAACCGATCTTTTGCGGCAAATAGCCGACCAAGTAGGTATTGCTTTAACCCAAGCCCAACTATTAGCAGCCGAAACTCGCCAGCGACAAGAACTTGAAATTGCCCGTCGCCAAGCCGAATTAGCTTCTCAGACGAAAAGTGCCTTTTTGGCAAATATCAGTCATGAAATTCGCACTCCGATGAACGCTGTGTTGGGGATGACCAGTTTGGTCTTAGATACTCCCTTAGACGAAGAACAGCGAGATTTTATTGAAATAATTCGCAGTAGTGGAGACGCTCTTTTAAGTTTGATCAACGAGATTTTGGATCTTTCCAAACTTGAGGCTGGAGAGATGGCTCTTGAAACTCTCGATTTTAACCTATCCACTTGTGTAGAAGAAGTGGTGGAATTATTGGCTCCCTCAGCCCATAACAAGGGATTAGAAATTGCCGCACTGATCGATCGCAACGTCCCCACTCAACTCAAAGGAGATACTGGTAGGCTGCGGCAAATTTTGATGAACTTAATCAGCAATGCGATCAAATTTACCAGCGTTGGCGAAGTATTAGTGCAAGCCGAATTGCGATCGCTTTCTCCGACTACAGCCACCATCCATTTTGCCATTACAGATACAGGTCTTGGCATTAGCCCTGAAGACCAACGCAAACTCTTTACGCCATTTACCCAAGTGGATGCTTCAACCACTCGCAAGTATGGTGGTACGGGTTTGGGATTAGCCATCTGTAAACAACTTGTAACTTTGATGGGAGGAGCGATCGGGGTAGAAAGCCAGATGGACAAAGGATCTAAGTTTTGGTTTGAGTTGCTTTTTACCAAACAAGTTGAGCCTGTTGAGCCAAAATGCGATGGCGGAATTTTGCAAAATCGCCGCTTATTAGTGGTGGATAACAACACTACTAATTATAAAATCATCTCCCATCAAGCTACTCATTGGGGAATGGAGGTAGATCGAGCTGATAGTATTGCTGCGGCCGTTAAAGTTATTCAGCAAGCTAGCGAGCAGGGGAAATCATATCATGTTGCCTTGGTTGATATGCAAATAGCCCAAACTTATGGCATGACAATAAAAGAACAAATTCCAGCCAATTCTGCAATTACTGAGATTCCTTTAATTCTGCTCGCCTCTACTAATCAACGCGATGAAGTGCAACAGGCGCTCAAAATCGGATTTGCTACTTATTTATTCAAACCCATTAAGCCATCACGACTCCTTGATACCATCATAAATATTTTAGAAACTCAGCCGGAATCAGAACAAGAATTTAGAGGCAGGGAGCTAGAGGCTACAGAAGAAATTCCGAGTACAGAAACTTCAGATATTCTGACTTCTTCCTCTAACCTCTCTACTAAATCCAAGTTAAGAATTCTGTTAGCCGAAGATAATTTGGTGAATCAGAAAGTAGCACTAAACCAACTCCAGAGTTTGGGCTATAAAGCTGATGTCGTTGCCAATGGAGAGGAAGTTTTGCAGCTATTAGAAAAAATTCCTTACGATTTGATTTTAATGGATTGCCAAATGCCAATTCTCGACGGTTTGGAAACTACAAAAGAAATTCATCGTTGGCAAGAGGATGCTTTTGCATTGGGTCATCGTCCTGTGGTGATTGCGATGACAGCTAATGTGATGAAAGAAGACGAACAAACCTGTCTAAATGCCGGAATGGATGACTATTTGAGCAAGCCAGTATTTAAAGAAAAATTGGCTGAGACTTTAGAGCATTGGACAGGTGTGATCGTTTCCCAGCAAGAGGCAGGTGTGTATGAACAGACAGTTTCCATTGACTTAGCAATTGATTGGGAACACTTGCATCGGATATCGGGAAACGATCGAGAATTTGAATTAAATTTATTGCAAATATCCATTGAGGATATTAAACCCCGTTTAGAAATAATTAAAGCAGCGATCGCAGCTGATGACTTTGAGCAAATAGCACGAGAAACTCATCACCTTAAAGGTGCTAGTGCCAACATTGGAGCGACAGCTATGTACTTAGCAACTGACAAACTAGAACAACTAGCTAGCGATCGAGACCTTAAAGGTACTACTAATTTACTTTTAGAATTAGAAGAATTTGTCAACTGCATTCAATACTTTTTAATTAAAAACAAAGTCGTGAAGGAGGCAGGAGCCAGGAGCCAGGGGGCAGGTGGGCACTGAGCAATTTGCCTACAGCAATGGAATAGACCTCTTGCAAAAGTCCCCTAACACCCCACCCCCAACCCCTCCCCGCCGGCGGGGAGGGGAGAATTTGACGTAAGTCAAAGGCGGGGTGGGGTTCTTTTTTTGATTTATAAGGATAATTGCCCGATCCATCCCGACACTTGACATTATGTAAATAATGTATTACAAATGTAGTATACAAGAAAAGCCTCCTCAAAAGCATGCAATAATGCTTTCCTTGGGTCTGTAGCTCTAACGGTAGAGTTCCCAGATGTCACTTGTGCCCTGACAGAAAAAGCTTACATACTTGCTCAATGGTAGAGCGATCGTATCTTAACGATAAGTGCAGGTTCAATTCCTGCGGTGTTACCACAGCTTTTTCAACTCGCACGAGGTGTGAGTGTAACTCTCACAGGGAGGGTATCGGTTCAATCCCGATCAGATCCACTAATACGAATTCGTAATTCGTAATTAAAACAAGAGGCGATCGCAATGGTTCATATTCGATTTGAAGGACGTTCTGTTGATATCCCAAAAACCCAATTGGGAATTGCAGCAGGGATGAATGATGTGGCGGTGAAGGAGCGCGTTGCTCGGCATTTAGATGTGAATAGCGATCGCCTTTCTGCTTACGTAATCGATCGCCGTCCTAGTGGCGATTTGATCGTTCGCCCTGAAGCTGTCTATGGTTAAATTTCCGAGTCATCCGTGCCCTAACAGAAGAAGCATACATACACATTGATAACGGCCCTAAGGTAGTAAAGTTCGAGCGATCGAATAAGCGAAGCATGATTTCTAAGTCTCTTGCAGATTTAACGTGCGTGCCCACTGCCAATATTTGGTAAGAGCGACCGTAGCTGTAAAAAACTTCTTGAACTTGCACGGAATGATTTAAGACTTAATTCCGCGCCCTAACTTGTAAAGTCTACACACACTCCGGCAACGGAATGCAGGTTCAAATCCTGTCGCTTCCTTTGATGGGAGCGTAGCCAAATTGGTATAGGCAATTGTGAAAACTACTTTGCTAACTTGTGCGGAATTTCAATTATTTGAATTGTATTTATCTATAACCTTTACTCAATACGGAGGTGAGTTCAATGATGTTAGCTAACTCATGTTTAATAACAACTCAATTAGAAAAACTGCATTTAAACAACGTGAGATATGAGCGAACATCGTTTGAGCGAGATTGTAATTGAGCGTCCTCGCGGTGGAAGGAGAATTAGCCTCAAAAAGGTGACTGGCTTTAAGAAGCGATTATACAAAATCACCCAGGATGCAATTCAGGATGGATTGTTGAATCCCTACCTGATTAAACCAATAAATAAATCTAAGTATCTTTCAGATCATCTCGGCCCTCTGCGTCGGTTTTTGCGATCGCAAGTCGGACAGCCTTGGAATGACGTTTACAGCCAACTCTGCCAACGACTAGATCCCAGCACAATGGCAGGACAGCATGTTATCGATCATGTGTGGGACTACGTTGAACGGCATGTGGAAATAATTGATGGTGGTTTTTATAGCAAGCCTTATCAAGGGTATCGAAATCAGCTAGATGTAAGCCATCGCGATCGCTTCTATATCCATCCTGAAACCGGAATTCTTTGTGCAGTCGAGACAGTGCCTCGAAAGCAGAAGCAAAAGCAGGAACAAACTGATATTGTCATCATTGATAATTATCATCAATACCAGAAGCTAAACGAGATTTGGTATTTCATTACCTTTGAAGATTTTCCACCGCCACCAACTCATTATGTGACGGATGTTGTCAAAGGGATAATTCATCGTTCTGTGGCAATGTATAGAGGTCGAATGATTTACGCTGTTAGGAAACAGCAGTGTAATAAGAAAGAAATTCGATTTATTTTAAATCAACTTTCTAAAACCTAAAATTTTCACTTCGTGCCCTAACTGAAAAAGCTTACATACTAGCCGAATGGTAAGGCACTTGACTGAAGATCAAGCAACTACGGGTTCAAATCCCGTGTGTGAATCAACAGCTTTTTCGACTTGCACGAAGCGATATTATTTCATTTCAATATGGAGGTGAGTCCGATGAAAAAGATTAATTCTTTCAACATCGAGCCTGAAGATTTCGACGAATTTGACGATTTCTGCTTTTGAACCATCGAGCAAACGTCGTCGTGGCTACCCATCTGAAAAAGCTGTCAAACGTGGCGATCGCCTTGTTCATGGCGACAAGGAACTACAAGAAAAGCTTGGTAACAATGACCTTTGTCTTTGTGGTTCTGGTCGCTGCTTTCAAAAAGTGCTGTCGTAATAGCGGCAGATATGATGGCAGCTTACGCAGCTACTACTTTTAGGGAGTAGTGCCAACGATTTCGATACATTACATCAAAACTGGCAGTTGTTGCCGCGCCCCGATCGCAGAAGCTTACATAACTCTGCACAAGTTATACACAAAGCTTCTACAACTTGCGCGGTGACTTGATCGCCCCGCGTGCAACATCTGCCTCCTCATCCATCACAACTAGAGGAGGTTCATAATGAATACCGCAGAACGTGACTTGCGTTTAGAAATGCTCAACAGTTTGCTGACAACTCCTCACCGCAAACTTGAGCAAGTCACAGAAATTCATCAGTTAATTGTTGAACTCGATCCCATCTTCTACGGACATCTGGCAGTATGGTATCAGCATTATGGTGATGTCCGCGACCACAAGGAAGTGTTTGTTGCTCATTTGTTAACCAGCAATCTGACTGAACACCGGGATGCTGGATTTATGATGCTGCAAGAGTTTCCACCCTATCAAGTGGCTCGTGTAGTGGACTTCATGAAGCAGCAGCAAAATAAACTGCCTCGTTCCGCTCGGACTGCGGTACGGCGTTACTTGAAGACACGGGAGAGCAATCCGGCTCTGTTCGATCGCGCCGCTTTGCGAGGTCGTAAGGCTATGAAGCACTTATATGCTTCACTGCACATCAAGCCAAATGAGCGGGCAAATGCGATTCTATTCCGCGATACTCCTCCAGAGGGTTCCTTAGCAAATGTGCTGAAGCAGCTTGCGAAGGCTGAAAATGCCGCAGAACAGGCACGGCTGATTGTGGAGTTCAAAATTCCATACACGATCGCAATTGGTGCGATCAAGCAACTCACACCAGTTGTATTGGTGGCGTTGATCAATAGCATGTCTCCACAAGAAGCGATCAACAACCTCAAGTCTCTCCAGACTAGAGGTGCAATGGATCATCCAGAAGTTAAGAAGCTGATTGATTCCAAGCTGGAATCAGCGTCTAAGAGTGGCCGCGTCTCAGCATTCAAAGCACAGATTGCCGCAGACGCAGGAGATTTTGACGCAGACACCGTTGCTCAACTGGAAAAGGTGACAAACGAGCAGGTGAAACGGCGTGGTGCGATCGCTCGTCCAACTGCTTTATTGGTGGACAAGTCTGGTTCAATGGAAAATGCGATCGCGATCGGTAAGCAACTTGCTGCCCTAATCTCTGGTATCACTAAGGCAGAACTGTTTGTCTACGCCTTCGATACCATTCCTTACGCTGTTACAGCAAAAGGCAAGGAATTGAGCGACTGGGAGCGTGCCTTCCAGCACATCAATGCAGGCGGTGGTACTAGCATCGGCTGTGCATTGGAAGCAATGCGGAAGAAGAAGCAGGTAGTTGACCAGATAATTTTGGTGACGGATGAGGGCGAAAATGCGGCTCCTTATTTCGGTGAAGTCTACAAGAACTACTGCCGGGAATTGGCGATAATGCCCAATGTGGTGATTGTCCGTGTAGGTACTCATTACAACTGGGTGGAGACTCAACTGAAGCAGCAGCAAGCACCTGTAGATACGTTCACTTTCGCGGGTGACTACTACAGTTTGCCGAACATCGTCCCACTCTTGACGCGCCCCTCTCGTCTGGATTTGCTGATGGAGATTTTGGATATGCCGTTGCCTGTGCGATCGGATAAATGAGATTATAAGCAGCTTGCCTATCATTTAACTATGGTGGGCAATGCTATACTTATAACCTGCTACTCCTAACTCGGTTCGTTCTTAATTAGCGAAATTATTTATAATTATTACGAAACTCCTGCCATAATTTCCTAGTCTCCAAAGACCAGAAGACTTCATCCTGATCGCCATTTATAAACATATCTAAAGCTTGGACTACTTCCGGCCAACCATCAGGTAATATTCTATGGTTATTTGTTGGTTCTCCGATAGGAATATCGGTGTAAAAATCTGTATCAGATTTAGATATTTTTTTTAAGATATGAAGCATGGCTTCTAGTGCTATACCCTCTGCAACTTGACTAGAATAAATTATTGGAAGTTCTGCATCTGTATATTTTCCATGCAGCAAATTGTTTCTTATATTCAAAAAATCAGGTGTTCCCTTAGATGTCTTGATATATTTATTCCAACTAACTCCTAGAGAATCAAGAAAAAATCGAATTGTTAAGGAAAGAGGTGGTGTTCTACCATTTGCATTCTTCGCCTCATTTAATAAGTCCTGAAAATTTCTATTTGAAGGCAAAAGAGGTGATTTTTGAATCAATGCATTTTCAAGTTCTTGAATACCTCCCAACTTTTTTAACCAGTAAGAGTAGAAGTACTCAATCGCAGAACAAGATGCATATAATTTTAATTCTGAAGTGACATCCAAAACTATTGTCTTAAGCTGAAGAATACCATTACTAAGTTGCTTATCTAATGGACAGCACTCTAGGAAAGCTTCAGCATTATGATGTATAGAAACACCGTACGTTGGCCATGCCTTTGATAATCTAGAAATCCTTGCTTTTTCCTGTATAGGAACTAATTTTCCTTGAATTTCCTTATCTAGGGATTTTGAATAAATTATAAATTCATAGTAAATTGGTATAATTTCATAGTCACAAAGTATGCTTAAAAAAGCACAACATTCAAACATTGCTTGTTCAAGCTCTTGAATCTTGTGTATTAATAAACTTTGATTAGTCTGAGGATTAATAGAACGTAATATATCTATGAAGCTAAATCTGTAGAATGTTTCTATATTCGGTTTTCTAAATGAATCTTGACTGTGTATTACATAGCTTTTACCACATTTTAGTTCATAGTGACTATTTAAAAAGCAGTATGGGCTGAAAGACTGCGTTTCTGCTAAATTTAAATTATTATCGCGTTTCTTCGGTAAGCCTTGAAACTCAACTCCAAAAATTTCATCTGATGAAGAGACATCATCATTGAGATATGCCTTTAACCGAACTAAATCACTAAAATCTTCTTCTAAAGACAAATTTGAATCCCAGCCGGAGTATATAAACATTTGGTAACATCTGAAGTTTATTAGTGGTGAATTGTAATTGGGCATATGTGCTATACCCATTAAAATAACTTTTTCTTGAATAACAATAGCCTGTTTGTTAGCTTGACGTAATTTTATATTTATACCTGAGTAAAAGCCATTTTCATCTTTATTATCATCTTTCAAAATTATTTTTAACTTTAGTTCTGTGGCATCTGTAAATCTTAACTGCAAGGTAACGTTTACAAGTAAAGTTAACTCATCTAATAAAAAATGAGCTTCACCGTGATAATCGCAGTCGCAAGGAAAGTCTCTAAACAAATTAAGTAGGTGGGCGGGAAAATTTCTAACTATGTAACGAAAGCTTAACCAGAAAGACTAGAGTTAAATTTAATACGTTTTGTACTGTATTTGCCTT
>NZ_JBALDR010000050.1:0-242455 GCF_036917315.1 Nostoc sp.
ACCCAGATTCCAGAGGCGATCGCTAAATTAACCAATCTGACACAGCTTCACCTCCATAACAACAAAATAACCCAGATTCCAGAGGCGATCGCTAAATTAACCAATCTGACACAGCTTCACCTCCATAACAACAAAATAACCCAGATTCCAGAGGCGATCGCTAATTTAACCAATCTGACGCAGCTTCACCTCCATAACAACGAAATAACCCAGATTCCAGAGGCGATCGCTAATTTAACCAATCTGACGCAGCTTCACCTCCATAACAACGAAATAACCCAGATTCCAGAGGCGATGGCTAATTTAACCAATTTGACGCAGCTTCACCTCAGTGGCAACGAAATAACCCAGATTCCAGAGGCGATGGCTAATTTAACCAATCTGACGCAGCTTCACCTCAGTGGCAACGAAATAACCCAGATTCCAGAGGCGCTCGCTAATTTAACCAATCTGACGCAGCTTCACCTCAGTTACAACCAAATAACCCAGATTCCAGAGGCGCTCGCTAATTTAACCAATCTAACGCAGCTTCACCTCAGTTACAATTCAATTACCAATATTCCATTAGAAATTCTTAATTCAAAAAATGTAAAAGAGATTTTTAATTACTTGAGGCAAATTAGCACAAGTGAAACTCGACCATTACACGAAGCCAAACTCTTGCTCATCGGACAAAGCAGCGTCGGTAAAACATCCCTTATCGAGCAACTAATCCGCAATAAATATGACAAAAATCAATCCCAAACCGACGGACTCAATGTAGAAAATTGGAACGTGCAGGTTAATAGCAAAGATATCCGCCTCAATGTTTGGGACTTTGGCGGACAGGAAATTTATCATGCCACCCATCAGTTTTTTCTGACTAAGCGCAGCCTCTATCTCCTCGTTTGTAATTGTCGCACCAGCGAAGAAGAAAACCGCATTGAATATTGGCTGAAACTAATTGAAAGCTTCGGCGGACAGTCCCCCGTAATTATCGTTGGCAACAAAAAAGACGAACAACCCCTCGACATCAACCGCAAAGCATTACGCGAAAAATATCCTAACATCCAAGCGATTATCGAAACCTCCTGCCAAGACAATATCGGCATTGATGAACTTCGCACCACAATTTTGCAGCAAATCGCCAAACTCAAAGAAGTCTACGACCTTCTACCCCTGACATGGTTCGAGGTTAAACAACAACTCGAATCCATGACTGAAGACTTCATCACCTACAACCGCTACATCGGCATTTGCCACGAAAACAAGATTCCCGAAGAACAAAACCAAGATCAACTCATCGATCTCCTCCATCGACTCGGCTTAGTTCTCAACTTCCGGGAGCATCCCATCCTCAAAGATACCAACGTCCTCAAACCCAACTGGGTTACAGAAGGTATTTACGCGCTCCTGAGCGATGAAACCCTCAAAACTAAAACCAAAGGCATTTTCACCTCCGCCGATCTCATCCGCATCCTCAATCCAGAGCGCTACCCCACTAAGCGTCATGGCTATCTGATCGAACTAATGAAGGAATTCGAGCTTGGCTTTGCACTAGAATGTTACCCACCACAATTTCTGATTGCGGGACTTCTGCCTAAAGACCAACCAGACGAAACAAAACTCCACGGCGAAACCCTGGAATTTCAATACAATTATAAAGTTCTCCCCGAAAGCATCATCTCTCGCTTCATCGTCATCACCCACGAAAAAATTCATAATCAAATCTATTGGCGCAGTGGCGTAATGCTGCAATATCAAGAAAATAACGAAGTCTACAACATCGCTCGCATCAAAGCCGATCCCGAAGACAAAAAAATCTTTATCACCATTAGCGATCGCCAAGAAACTCGCCGCTTATTTCTCGGCATCCTCCGCGATGTCTTCCAAAAAATCCACAAAAGTCTTCCCAATCTCGAAATCACCGAATGGGTTCCCGTCCCCAATCACCCCAAACATCCGTCCCTCGACTACCAAGAACTACTCGGACTTGAGGCAATGGGCGTTCTTGAATATCCAATCGGTAAACTCAAAATAAACATCAATATCCGTCAACTACTAGATGGCTATGAATCAAGAGAATCGCGTCAGAAAATACAAAAAGTTGCTCCAGAAAGCGATCGCTCTCCAATTTTCAACATTTACAATAGCAATCACCAAGGAGATTTTAAACCCATGACAGAAAACACAAACAACCTTCAAGGCGCAAACATCGCCAACTTTGCCAACCAAGTTAAAGACAACGCCACTCAGCAAGCGTCTAACTTCAATCAAACAAGCGGCGCAAACATCAGCGAAATTCTGCAACTGATCGGCAACCTGCGCCAAACTGCCGCCCAATTCCCACCAGATATCCGCGACGACATCATCATTGATATTGATGATGTAGAAGTAGAAATTCAAAAGCCAGAAAAAGAACGCAATGTACCCAAACTCAAAAAGCGTTTAGTAGCTTTACTAACTGCTGCTACTCTAGTCGTTGGTGCGATCGCAGGTATGACAGACTTTACAAACAATGTTATGGAAATAGGGGACAAATTAAATATCGAACTAAAGCTTCCCTCTGGTAAATAGACTTTTCTAACTCCAGAGGCGATGCAACCTATTCTAGATTAATAATAATGATGACATACAGCATTTTGCATCTAAATGAAGTACATCCTTTAACCCACCCTAACCCTCCCCGTATGTATTGGGGAGGGAACCAGATTTTTCTTGTTTCCCCCCAATACATCGGGGGGATTAAGGGGGGTAATAATGTAATTAAAATTACAGCCAACTATTTTTCAAACAACCTCTTAGCAATGGGTTGACTATGAGGCTTATATTAGTTGAGGATGAAGTAGATTTAGGTGCAGCAATCAAAGAAGTCCTGAGCCATGAGGCATATATAGTTGACTGGTTTCTAGATGGTAATCAGGCATGGCAATATCTAGAAACTGGCTGGACTGAGTATACACTGGCGATTTTTGATTGGATGCTGCCTGGAGTATCGGGGATAGAGTTGTGTAAATGGTTGCGCGATCGCCAATTAACTCTACCTATATTAATGCTAACGGCTAAAGACCGGATGGAAGAAAAGATTATTGGTCTAGATAGCGGTGCGGATGATTATTTAGTTAAACCGTTTGATATGGCAGAACTGTTGGCAAGATTGCGAGCATTACAACGGCGAGCCTCTTACGTCGGAGCAACGCTGACACCTCAAGTCCAACCCCGACGCTTACAAGTAGGTTGTCTGACGCTCAATTATAGCACTCATCAAGTTATTCGTGAGTATGTTCACGGAGAAAAGCAAGTGTTTTCACTAACTACCAAAGAATTTCAATTATTGGAATATTTCATCAGGCATCCTAACCAAATTATCAGCCGCGACCAAATTATCAATCAACTTTGGGAAATTGGTGCAGAACCAGTTAGCAATGTAGTAGCAGCACAAATTCGCTTATTGAGACGCAAATTAGGAGAAGAAGACAGCGAATCTTTAATTGAAACTATTTATGGTGTGGGCTATCGCCTAAACATTCATGCTGCTGATTTTTGCTAACTTGACAGCAATACTTTCAGCAAGGGTTTAAAAATATGGAACGCAATCCCATTTTCCACCAAACTCGGTTGCGGTTTGCGGCTTGGTATACCCTTATCATGGGCGGTATTTTAGGGCTATCTAGTTTGGGAGTTTATAGTGTGGTTGCCCATACCTACTATGAAACCATAGACCAGGGATTGCAATCAGTCGCCAACGCACTCCATAAAAGTATTGAACCGGCTTGGCAACAACCCGGACAATTACAACGCCTTGCTAAAGAATTTTCTTTAGAATTATGTGTGGCACAGACTAATTGTTTGCCTAAAACAACATCTATTAAAAAATCGATCGCAGAAGCGGCGAATCCAGTTAATTACTATATCCGTTTATTGGATCGCTCAGGAAAACTTTTTGCCAGTGGAGGCATGGAATTTGACAAGTTACCGATGCCCTCAACATTAGATAATTGGCAGATATTAACAGATTACTCTGGCACTCGATACCGCGAAATCACTTTACCTTTGTATACTCAAAACCAGGTTTCGGGTTATCTACAAGTAGCGCGTAGCATCACTGATTTAGACCAACATCTTACTTATTTAAGATTAACTTTGGTATTGGGATTGCCAATTTCGATGATTTTCGTTGGTTTGTCTAGTTGGTGGTTGGCAGGAAGGGCGATGCAACCTGTATATCTTTCTTACCAACAAATGCAACAATTTACTGCTGATGCTGCCCATGAGTTTCGCACGCCTTTAGCAGCAATGTACTCTACTATTGAAGCTGCTATCAAGTTACAGCAAGAACCAAAAGCCAATGGGGGAATTTTAGATGTACTCAAACGCCAAAATCGGCGCTTATCACAATTAGTTGGAGATTTGCTGTTATTAACGAGGATAGATCGAAAACAACTAACAGGAGAATATCAGCCTTGCTGTTTGAATGATATCATTAGCGATTTAATTGAGGAATTAGCATTTTTGGCGGTAGAGACTCAAGTCCATCTTTCTAAGCAGGTGCAAGTCTCAGAAAAATTGTATGCGATGGGAAATGAAGAACAGCTTTATCGCTTAATTTCTAACTTAATTGTCAATGCAATTCAAGCGACATCTAGCGGTGGAAAAGTCACGGTTTTTTTAGAAAAAAGTGAGCTTTACGCCATAATTAAAGTTCAAGATACAGGAATTGGTATTGCCCCAGAACATCAACAGCGAATTTTCGATCGCTTCTACCGAGTAGATCGCGATGCCTACGGCGGGCTGCGCCTACGCTCTCGCACCTCTGGTGGTTCGGGATTGGGATTAGCCATCGCGATCGCGATCGCCCAAGCACACAAAGGTAATATTCACGTTCAAAGTCAACCTGGGCTAGGTAGTACATTTACGGTTCGACTTCCTCTTTCACCGTGATTTATGGAAATAAATGTTGCTATTTGCAAATCTGCGATCGGCAAAGTGCGACTTTGAGTTTTTGCACACATAGAGAGCGCACATTTATCTGTTAAAAAATCCTAAAAGTGCTTTGATAGTTTTTCCACAGGATGATTAAGATATAGGTATTTGACCTGACGGGTGTCGATACTCATGGTGCAAGACCAGATTTTGCTGAATGATTGGCATGTAATAGCGCGATCGCCAGACCTCCAACCTGGAACAGTTCTGCACAAGCGTTTATTAGGCGAAAATCTAGTGCTTTGGCATAATGGCGACAAAGTTTTAGCTTGGCAAGACGTTTGCCCTCATCGTGGTGCCCGTCTTTCTCTAGGATATGTTAATAAAGAGACTCTTGTTTGTCCTTACCACGGTTTAGCCTTTAATAGCGAGGGAAAATGTGTACTAGTTCCGGCTAATCCCGAACAATCGCCCCCCGCTCAAGCTTGTGTTAAAACTTACCAAATTCAAGAGCGTTACGATCTGCTCTGGGTTTGTTTAGGGACACCAAAACAAGACATAGCTCCGTTTTCTGAGTGGTACGATCCGGTCTATCAGAAGATTTTCTGTGGCCCTTACTACTATCACTCTAGCCCTTTGCGAGTGCTGGAAAATTTCATCGATCCGGCACACTTCCCAATTATGCATTCAGGATTATTTGCCCACGTCAGTCGTCCTGAGTTGACGCACTATGAATTAGAGTCTCTTCCAGATGGAATTAGTTTCAAATGTGGTTTGTGGGAACTAGATTTTAATTCCGGTAATCCTCTGTCAGCACCAATGATTTTCAACACTTACGATTACCGCATTTTCCGTCCGCTAGTGGCATACTTTAAACTTGGGCCTGGAGATCGGCGTTTAAATATCTTCTATACAATTACACCAGTCGATGAAGATGAGTGCGTGGTGCAATATTGGTTAATGGTAAACAGTGTCCGCGACTTAAAAGTGGAAGTGTATCTAGATATTCAAAATAAAGTTGCTAGTCAAGATATCGCCATTGTCGAGTCCCAGCAACCCCGACGCTTACCTTTGGATTTGCAAGCAGAAGTACATTTACCGAGCGATCGCTATTCTATAGCATACCGAAAGTGGCTCAAACAACAGGGTGTTACTTTCGGTACTATTTAGAACTTGGCGATGCTTGTCATTTGTATGATTAAGAAAAAATATTTAGATAAAATTGCTTTAGAAGCTAACTTCCTTAAAGAGTTTAAAAAACGGTAGATTGTTAATTACTCTACCGTTTTTTATGTATGTTGAATGCGTTATATCATGTCAGCTTGATTACTTATTAAACCCGAATCACCCCACTCCGCCAAAGCTATGCTTTGTCTCCCCTCCTCGCTTGCGGGGAGGGGTTGGGGGTGGGGTGCAATGACTTGGGAATCATAACTATTTATCCTAGCTTTCATCTCAAGGTTAATTTTGGATATTTATCGATCCACAGGTGCTAATTTTAAAGGATACAATGGCTCAGATCCATTTAATTGCCAAATTCTAAATACCAAGACAGCAGCTACAGTTAACCACACACAAGAAAATGATAAAGTCATTCCTGCTATAGGATTAGTTTGCCAATAAATTGCCGTCACCACTACAGCAGATAACCAAGGGCCTAAAATAACTACAGGTACAGCAGCACCTAATCTCCGTTCAACAGTAAAAATCGTATTCCAAGTATCCCCTAAAGCCAGATGTACCACAAATAAAATTAAAGGCAGTACTAAAAACTGGTGATTCATTTGCTGCCAAACCAATACAGAAGAAATTACCCGCAAAACGGCAATTATCATCCAAACTATGGGAAATGCTAAAGGTGGAGGAGACCATCTTGGTCTGATTACCTGGTCATAGGTCTGACGAGAACGGGTATTATCTAAAAGAGAAAAAATTCGAGAACGGATACTTAATACAGCAAAAAATAATCCAGTCAATAAGGTGCTAAACCAACTGGAAAAAGAAGAATTGTTATCAATCAACATTACTAGTTTTTCCATTCCCAATAACACGAGAATCATGACTAATATTTGTAGGATAGTCCCTAGTGTATAAACTAAAACTGCTTTGATATCTAGTTCTTGTGTAGTCGCTATTGATGTGTTTAGAGACTGTTGTTGATTCCCAGATTTTACCCCCATCACTGTATTAACAAACTGTTCAACTATTCCACTATTGTTGGATTTATTCATAATTAAGAGATTGCGCGTAGTTGGTAATTAGTAGTAATAAGTCATTATATGATATTCTAATAGTTAAAAATAATTTGGTTAGGCTCTTTTAACATCAGAGTTTATAAGTTCCGAATCTAATGTACAGTCTCTCATAACTGATATTGAGGAAAAAACGTGAAATTTCAGAAGTTATTGTATATTTTTACTCTCGTAAATATTGCTACGTTGGCTCTGAGTGTACCTGTATTTGCTCAAATCGCGCAGACTCCCTTTAATTCTGCACAGTCAAATTGTCGTGCAACTAAAGTAAATACTCCAATTTTCAAAGAACCTTCAACATCATCCCATACTATCAGAATATTGTCGGCAAAAACAAAGGTTACTTTAGCATACATCCCAGCTAGTGGAGATAGATTTGTCAGAATTAAAGCTCCGACTTCAGGGTTTATTCAAACTGCTGTACTGAGATTTTGTCAGTCGAATAACAACGCTCAAAATGTATCGAGTAAACCTACTATTGGCAGTGTATGTCGGCAAATTGTACGACAGGAAACTATACGTCGCCAACCAAGTACAAAAGAACCTTTTATTACAACACTTTCTCCAAACACAACTGTGTTTGTGAACTTGGTTACAGGTAATATAGTTAAGTCATATAAATCTGAAAATTACATTTGGGTAGAAATCGACCTTTCCAGAAGTTTCCCTGGAGAATTATCTGGTAATGGTTGGATAGTCAATACTGACTTAGTAAATACTCCTGGATTAAGCAGTCTGGCTTATTGTAGTTAGTAGCTTATTTCGCTTAATATATCCCCCAGCATCAGTTTCTCCATCCACTAGGGTCGTGCCTCTATCACTGAGTTTGGTTCAAGGTTTTTTCCACCTGACAAAGACGCTCTGGTATGGATGCGTTTGCAAATAATCTTGTACCCAGATACAACCATAGTGCAATATCTGGTTAATATCCAAAACTCAATCTAGTTGCCAGAGAATCACAACATCATCTAATCCGGCAGATGCTAGCTAGCAGTACCTGCCTTAGCGATCTCATCAAGAGCGCATTCGCCTAGAATTGAAAAGTTGCAAATCAAGCAAGAGAAATAGTTAATTGTGCTAAATCTTTGTGATGCAAGATCCGAGTACGAACAAACAACAAAGTGAGAATCACCACTATCCTTTGCTGTCTCAATGAGATCGGCGCAAAAATCGACACCCCAGCCATCAATTCCTAAAGAAAAAAGCTGTCGAGACAACCATCCCTCACCGCATCCAATATCTAAGTAATGTTCTTGGATTGAGTTGGGTTATCGCTTTAACTATAGCGGCATCTGTGGCGATCGCACGGCTTTCAATTTGTTGATTACGAATTGCTTGTGTCCATGATTTAGCATTCATCTGCCATGAGTCAAGGATTCGTTTTTCATTCTCGTCCATACAACACCGCTCAAATAGCACGAACAATCTTCTCCTTTAAAACATAAGCGATAATGCAGCCAGATGCAGGATTTACACTATTTCCAAGAATCGCAGTTGTAACTCATACCTATAGATGATTACAGCAATTCTTTAAGTTCTATCGATTAGCGATAGTACACACGAACTCCGTAGTATTCGCATTATTTAAGTATATTGGATCGCACCAAAAACTCAGTGCAAAAGTTTTTTGAGTCGCTGGGGAAACTGAAGGCTTTTTGGGGTTTTTCGAGTTTAATGGATGATTATATCATTAGTAATTGCAACGCTATGTTAATCAATGAATTAAGAAATATTAATTTGATTATTTTTCCTGACTGGTCTAATTTAGAAACTACGATGCCTTCTCTACGAGAGGCTGCGCCAACGGCGAGCTTCTCTACGAGACGCTTCGCGAACGCTAACGCAGAAGACTTGGCGAATGTTCTCAGAACTCTTTTCACACATCCAGCTAGACAAGATATAACACTGCTAATTTACAGCCAAAGTTTATCGGATGAACTACAGGATAATGCTAACTCATTACTTTTTGAGACAGTTCTGAAACTTAGTTTAGAAGAGGTTGTCTCGGAAGACCTGAATGTAGGGCTTACGGGTCAGTTAACCATCCAAGAATGGTCTATTATTAAATCATTAATTAATTTTCGTATCCCAATTAATAACGAAGATCGCTATATTATCCAGCAGCCAGAAATTGCACAAGTCCCTAGATGTGATTTGTCAGAAATTGAACAGTCAACTATTTATGAAGCGGCTCGGCTAGAATCTTGGCACAGATGGGGTGACTATTTCGCAGACAGTGAATCGCCTGAAAATGCTATCTCATATTACAGCAAGTATTTATCTAGTTGTCCGCACCAGATTAACTATTATCTGAAGTTAAGTGATGTTTTGTATAAAACTGGTCAGATGCCAGCGGCTATCACAACATTGCAAAATGGTATTAGCAATTGTCCTCAAGCAGAAGAACTTTATTACTGGCTGATTATTCGTCTAAAGCAAAGCCAGAACTATCTGGAAGCTCGTAACTTTGCTCAACAGATTACAGAGAAGTTTCCTGAAAACTACGTATTTAAAATGTTGAGCTATCTTATGCTTCCAGAAACTTATCATATTCCTCAAGAGATTGATACCTATCGAGCATGGTTTCAAGATGGGCTAGAAAAATTGATTCAAGAAATAACAATGAATAGCCCAAATGAACAGAAAAAAGCTTTCATCGGAATCAGCCATCATACAAACTTTTTTCTTGCATATCAGGCAAAAAATGATCTGGTATTACAGCAGCAATATGGACAGCTAGTTCACCAAATTATGGCGGCAAATTATCCGCAATGGAGTCAGGCGCGTCCGATTTATTCTATTAGTAACAATCGAAGAATTAAAATTGGCTATCTTTCCTATTTTTTATGTAGCTGGAGTGGAACAGTTTTGTTCTTAAACTGGCTTAAATATGCAGATAATCAAAACTTTGAAATTTATTCATATCACATAGGGCATCAAATTGATGCTGCTACTCAATTATTTCAGTCTCATAGTACAAAGTTTTATCATTTGCCGAATAAGTTAGAACAGATTTGTCAACAAGTTATTGACGATCGCCTTGATGTCTTAATTTTTCCAGAATTAGGAATGGATGCGACCACACTATGCATTGCTGGACTCCGTTTAGCGCCGATTCAATGTATGGCTTGGGGGCAACCTGTCACTTCTGGATTACCCACCATTGACTATTTTTTATCTAGCGAACTGATGGAGCCTGTGAATGGCCAATATCACTACACCGAAAGCCTTGTACGTTTACCTGGTGTTGGGATTTCCTATCCTACGATCGAAGTTGACTCAGTTAACCGCAACCGATTATTTTTTGGATTACGAGAAGATGCTATCGTCTACATTTCTAGTCAAGCTGCTTATAAATATTTACCGCAGTACGATTACGTTTATGCAGAAATTGCCCGTCAAGTTCCCAACGCTCAGTTTATGTTTCTTCGCTCTGGGATTTCTCAAGAACGTCTGAAACGGGCATTTGCGGCTGTCGGGTTAGATAGTCTTGACTATTGTGTATTCTCTCCTGTTCTACCGCGTGATGATTACTTTGACTTGCTTTCTTTGGCAGACATTTATTTAGATACCTTCGACTGGGCGGGTGGTAACACAACACTGGATGCGATCGCCTGTCATTTACCAATCGTCACTTGTCCTGGTGAGTTTATGCGGGGGCGTCATTCTTATGGTTTTTTGCAAGCGATCGCTGTAACACAGACAATTGCAGATGATACCTCGCAATATATTCAGATTGCAGTGCGATTAGCCGGAGATATTGATTGGCGATACTCAGTTCGTGAAGCCCTAAAACTCTCAAGCAAGGTTCTGTTTGACAATCCCACTGCTACCCAAAATTTAGAAGCATTCATCAAACAGGCGATCGCTGCAAGAAGTTAAAGAAAGTATATTTTGACTTTACCTGAGTAATATTCAAAGGCTATGAAAGTCGAAAATGAAACGTCCAAATCGCCTTGCTTGGATAGGAGCGCTCGCTTGTGCAATTTGAGTGATATTATGTGCGATTAAATAGCCATAATATCCTAATTAATTTTCTAATGTTTATATGTGTTGGGTTTTGCTATTGTTTAACCCAACACATATTTAAAGATTAAAGTGCTTTAACCTTAGATGCGATGTGTATTCTTTTGCTATAAATAGCTTTTATTAAGGAATCACAGTAATATTTGCACTGGTAAGTGCTACCTGATTCGAGAACTGGGCGATTTGAAGTTGTGCAACTTTATTATCAACCCCATCTGCGTCAAAGAATAGTTTTCCCGTAGTTTGATCGTAGATAAAGCGATCGCTTCCTGTTGTTGCACTGCTACCAAGTCGGAATACACCTGAATCGAGCGTTGTATTTTGAGATTGGTTGAGTCGGAATTCTATCTGGGAAATGAAAATAGTATCATCTCCAAGAGTAAAATCAGCGATCGTATCATAGCCTCCAGTACGGCTACCAGTGAGATCGAAGCTATCTTTCCCAATTCCACCAGTCATCATATCTCGACCAACTCCACCAGCTAGTAAATCATCACCTGCACCACCGAGCAAGGTGTCATTGCCTGAGTTCCCAAACAGGCTATCATTGCCATCTCCTCCACTCAAGATGTTAGCGGCATTATTTCCCGTCAAAATGTTATCAACGCTGTTACCAGTACCATTTTTTGTCCCGGTTCCAATCAGCGTCAAGTTCTCCAGGTTATTTCCCAACACCAAAGTTATCGAAGAGTTGACTAAATCTGTGCCTGCATCTAAGCCTTCAATAATAGAATCGTTGAGGTTGTCTATCGTGTAAATGTCATTACCGACTCCACCATTGAGCGTGTCATTTCCTGCACCTCCATCTAAGGCGTCATCGCCTGTGCCGCCATCTAAGCTGTCATTACCTGAGTTACCAAAGAGGTCATCGTTGCCATCTCCTCCTCTTAAGGTGTCATTTCCTGCACCACCATCTAAAATGTCATCGCCTGCACCACCATCTAAAATGTCATGACCTAAACTACCAAAAAGGTTATCGTTGCCATTTTCTCCACTCAAAATGTTAGCAGCATTATTTCCTGTCAGAATGTTATTAAAGCTGTTACCAGTACCATTGATTGCCGCACCTCCAATCAGAGTCAAGTTCTCCAGATTATCTAGCAACACTAAACTCACAGAAGAGTTGACTAAATCTGTGCCTGCATTTAAGCCTTCAATAATAGAGTCATTGAAGTTGTCTATTGTGTAAACGTCATTGCCGACTCCACCATTGAGACTATCAACTCCCAAACCTCCATCTAAGGTATCATCACCAACGCCGCCTAACAAAGTGTCATTACCTGAGCTACCAAAAAGGCTATCGTTGCCATTTTCTCCACTCAAGATGTTAGCGCCAGTATTTCCAATCAGAATGTTATTAAGGCTGTTACCAGTACCATTGATTGCGTCGGTTCCAGTCAGTGTCAAGTTTTCCAGGTTATCTGCCAACACCCAAGTCACCGAAGACTTGACTAAATCTTTGCCTGCATTGGCGGATTCAGTAATCAAATCGTTGAGGTTGTCTACGATGTAAATGTCATTGCCGATTCCACCATTGAAACTATCAGCTCCTAAACCTCCATCTAAGGTGTCATCACCGATACCGCCTAACAAGGTGTCATTACCTAAACTACCAAAAAGGCTATCGTTGCCATTTTCTCCACTCAAGATGTTGGCGTCGGTATTTCCAATCAGGATGTTATTAAGGCTGTTACCAGTACCATTGATTGCGTCGGTTCCAGTCAGTGTCAGATTTTCCAGGTTATCTGCCAACACCCAAGTCACCGAAGACTTAACTAAATCTGTGCCTGCATTTAAGCCTTCAGTAATAATGTCGCTGATGCTGTCCACAATATAAGTGTCATTGCCTTTACCACCAATGAGACTGTTAGTGCCTGCACCACCCTCTAATAAATCATTTCCATCGCCACCATCAAGAGTGTCGTTATCACCTAGTCCTTGGAGGGTGTCATTGCCCTGCAATCCTGAGATGATATCCTGGCTATCTGTACCAATCAGTTTGTTTGCAGTTGAAGTGCCATTAATAATCATATTAGGGTCTTTTATGAGGATAATCGATGCTTCTTCTGCTGTCCCAAGTGCGATCGCAGAATTCCCTAGCTTCGCTTTTTTTAAAATTAAACAGCCTCAGCAAATATGTCTAACTTGATACTTTGTTTAATAACGCCCATTTGGTTAAATCCACATCAGCACTCCACATCAACCAATATCGACATAAGCCGTTGGAACGGCTAAAAGACAAATCTTTGTGGTTATCTCAGCTGAACTTGGTCGATCCTCGTAAATTGGTGTTCGCGTAGCGTGTCCTAAAGGACAAGGCATTGCTAAAGTTAATTATATTTTTGACTTTGCCTAAAAAATAAGTAAGTATTAACACTAGTGATATTCAAAGGCTATGAAAGTCGAAAATGAAACGTCCAAATCGCCTTGCTTGGATGGGAGCGATCGCTTGTGCAATTTGAGTGATGTTATGTGTGCTTAAATAGCCATAATATTCCCGTTAAACCCGCGTGCAAATAAGGTTTAGGTAGCTTTTTATTATCGTTGTAGTTCCCATGTTGAAGATGGGAACTACAACGAGTTTAACCTTTTGTATTACCGAGAATGATAATTTACTCTGCCCTTGGCAATGTGTCACCGATCGCGAGGATTTTACTTAGTTTGCTTTCGTTAGGCAATGACAGTAATATTTGCACTAGTAAGCGCTACCTGATTCGAGAACTGGGCTATCTGAACTTGTGCAGCACTACCAACCCCATCTTTATCAAAGAATAGGTTCCCCGTAGTTTGATCGTAGATAAAGCGATCGCCTGCAATTGTCGCATTAGTCCCAAGTCGGAACAAGTTAGAATTGAGCGTAGTATTCTGAGATTGGCTAAGTCCGAATTCTGTCTTGGAAAGGAAGATAGTATCATCTGCCAGAGTAAAATCACCGATAAGATCATAGCCTCCAGTGCGGCTACCAGTCAGATCAAAGTTATCTCGTCCAGTTCCGCCAGTCAGCACATCTCGACCAATTCCCCCTGTTAGTAGATCATCACCTACACCACCAAACAAGGTGTCATTGCCTGAGTTACCAAAGAGACTATCATTACCATCTCCTCCAGTTAACGTGTTTGCGGCATTATTTCCCATGAGAATGTTATTGAGGCTGTTACCAGTACCATTGATTGTCCCGGTTCCAGTTATGGTCAAGTTCTCTAGGTTATTTCCCAATACCCAACTCACCGAAGACTTGACTAAATCTGTGCCTGGATCTAAGCCTTCAATAATAGAATCGTTCAGGTTGTCTACGATGTAAATGTCATTGCCGACTCCACCATCAAGACTATCAATCCCTGCACCTCCATCTAAGGTGTCATCGCCGGAACCCCCCAACAAGGTGTCATTGCCTGCACTACCAATCAGGCTATCGTTACCATCAACTCCATTCAAGACGTTAGCGCCAGTATTTCCAATCAAGATGTTATTAAGGCTGTTACCAGTACCATTGATTGCCGAGCTTCCACTCAGAGTCAAGTTCTCCAGGTTATCTGCCAACATCCAATTCACCGAAGACTTAACTAAATCTGTGCCTGCATTTAAGTCTTCAGTAATCGTATCGTTCAGATTGTCTACAGTGTAAATGTCATTACCGACTCCACCATTGAGACTATCAGCTCCTAAACCTCCATCTAAGGTGTCATTGCCGGAACCGCCCAACAAGGTATCATTGCCTGCACCACCAATTAGGCTATCGTTGCCATTTTCTCCACTCAAGGTGTTAGCGGCAGTATTTCCATTCAAGATATTATTAAGGCTGTTACCGATACCATTGATTGCCCCACTTCCAGTCAGGGTTAAGTTCTCCAGGTTATTTCCCAACACCCAACTCACTGAAGACTTGACTAAATCTGTGCCTGCACTGGCAGATTCAATAATAGTGTCGCCGATGCTGTCCACAGTGTAAGTGTCATTGCCTTTACCACCAATGAGACTGTCATCTTCTGTACCACCATCTAAGAAATCATTTCCATCGCCGCCATCGAGGGTGTCGTTATCACCTAGTCCGTTGAGCGTGTCATTGGCCAGCAATCCTGAGATGATATCTTTGTTCACTGTACCAGTCAGGTTGTCTGCAACTGAAGTACCAGTAATTTCATTAGGAAGTTGACTAATGGTATTAGCCACGGTTAATGCAAAAATATCGCTGACAGTTGCCGTTCCATCACTGGCTATAACTTTGATATTGAGGCTACCAACGTTGTTATTTGTGGGAGTACCACTAAAGGTAGTGCCGTTGAAGGTTAACCAAACAGGAAGTGGATTACCATTTTCCAAAGTGGCGGTGTAAACGAGATTATCGCCTGCATCCACATCACTGAAGGTATTTGCTGGCACCACAAAGCTAAAGGCAGCGTCTTCTGTAGCAATTTGGTCTGCGATCGCATTACTCACAACCGGAGCATCATTGGTATTGGCGATCGCCAGCTCAAACACACTACTGGCGCTAGCTCCATCCTTATCGGTTGCGGTAACTTTGAGGCTGAGGCTGCCCACATTTTGATTTAATGGCGTGCCGCTAAAAGTGCGTGTGGTTGGATTAAAGTTTAACCAAGCCGGCAATGGATTGCCGTTACTGAGGCTACTAGTATAGGTCAATACATCGCCTGCATCGACATCGCTGAAGGTGGTTGCTGGTACGGTGAAGTTGAAGATGGCGTCTTCTGTCGCTGTTTGGTCAGCAATAGTATCTAACGCTTTTGGGGCATCATTAATATTGTTGACTACGATCGCGATCGCTTCTTCGTATAATAAACTACCCTGATCTGTGGTACGTACACGGATATTGTAGCTATTCTTGGTTTCGTAATCGGGGGAGACATTGATACGTAACTCGTTACCCACAATTGTGAAGGCGCTGTTATCGTTGGTGTCTGTACCCAAAACTAAGGTGTAAGTGTGGCTGTCGTCTGCATCGGTATCAACAGTGCTAAAGTTGGCAATTACTGTGTTGGCAGGAACATTCTCGTTAACACTTGTAGTAGTCAGGCTCAGATTAGTGGGAGTACTGTTCAGGTCAAGGGCAAAAAGTTCATCTCCGGTATTGCCGTTGTTAGCAAAAAAGTAGAGTTTGTTATTAACGTAAGTTAGGTTGTAAGGATTAGAGCCACTCATGCCAGGGTAAATATCCTTGACGCGGACAGTACCAGCTTCTGTACCATCACTCTTCCAGAGTTCATAGCCACTACTGCCGTCGGTTGCACTGAAGTAAAGCGTGCCGTTGGCATTCGTCAGATAGAATGAATCAGAACTACTCGTGCCAGGGTTAATATCCTTGACACGGACAGTACCAGCCTCTGTACCATCGCTCTTCCATAGCTCCCGACTCCCACTGCTGTCATAGGCAACGAAGTACAGCGTGCCGTTGACATTCGTCAGAAAGTATGGATTAGAGCTACCCGTGCTAGGGTTAATGTCCTTGACGCGGACAGTACCTGCCTCGGTGCCATCACTCTTCCATAGTTCCCGACCCCCACTGCTATCATAGGCATCAAAGTACAGCGTGCCGTTGACATTCGTCAGATTTTCTGACCCCGAAGAAGCTGTACCAGTATTAATATCCTTAACGCGGACAGTACCAGCTTCGGTGCCATCACTTTTCCACAGTTCAGAGCCACCACTACTGTCGGTTGCCATGAAGTACAGCATACCGTTGACATTCGTCAATAAGTATGGGTTAGAATTACCCGTGCCAGAGTAAATATCCTTGACGCGGACAGTACCAGCATCAGTGCCATCACTCTTCCATAGTTCCCGATCCCCACTGCTGTCAGTGGCAACAAAGTACAGCGTGCCATTGACATTCGTTAGATTTTGCGGTGAAGAACTACCCGTGCCAGAGTAAATATCCTTGACGCGGACAGTACCAGCCTCAGTACCATCACTCTTCCACAGTTCAGAGCCGCTACTGCTATCGGTGCCAACGAAGTATAGTGTGCCGTTGACATTTGTCAAATATGCAAAGTAAAAGCTATTCGTGCCAGAGTAGATATTCTTGACGCGGACAGTACCAGCCTCGGTGCCATCGCTCTTCCACAGTTCCCTGTCTCCACTGCTGTTGGTGGCAACTAAGTACAGTATGCCGTTGACATTTGTTAGATTTTCTGGTGAAGAGTTATTCTTACCAGGGTAGATATCCTTGACGCGGACGGTACCAGCTTGGGTGCCATCACTCTTCCACAGTTCAGAGCCACTAATGCCGTCATTGGCAACGAAATATAGCGTGCCGTTGATATTTGTTAGAGATGTTGGGCTAGAGGAGAGTGTAGCAGGATTAATATCCTTGACGCGGACAGTACCAGCATCAGTGCCATCACTCTTCCACAATTCCTCACCCCCACTGCTACCATAGGCACTGAAGTACAGTGTACCGTTGATATTCGTCAGATTTTCTGGGCTAGAGCTATCAGTACCAGTATTAATATCCTTGACACGGACAGTACCAGCCTCGGTGCCATCACTCTTCCACAGTTCCCTGTCTCCACTGCTGTCGGTGGCAACAAAGTACAGTGTGTCCTTGAAATTCGTCAGATTTGCTATTGAAGAACTATTCGCGCCAGAGACGATATCCTTGACACGGATAGTACCAGCCTCGGTGCCATCACTCTTCCACAGTTGATAGCCCCAACTGCTATCGTAAGCAGTGAAGTACAGCGTACCGTTGACATTCGTCAGATTTTCTGGGGTAGAACCACCCGTGCCAGGGTAGATATCCTTGACACGGATAGTACCAACCTCGGTGCCATTACTCTTCCACAGTTCTGTGTCTCCACTGCTGTCACGAGCAACGAAGTACAGTGTGCTGTTGACATTCGTCAGATTGAACGGCAAAGAGCTACCTGTGCCAGTATAAATATCCTTGACACGGACGGTACCAGCCTGGGTGCCATCACTCTTCCAAAGTTCAGTGCCCCCAGTGCTGTCGGTTGCTTTGAAGTACAGTGTGCCGTTGACATTTATTAGATATGCTGGGTTAGAGCTACCTGTGCCAGTATAAATATCCTTGACGCGGACGGTACCAGCTTCAGTACCATCACTTTTCCACAGTTCCCTGTCTCCATTGCTGTCACGAGCAACGAAGTACAATGTCCCGTTGACATTCGTTAGAAAGGTCGGACTAGAGCCAGCCGTACCAGGATAAATATCTTTGACGCGCACGGTACCAGCCTGGGTGCCATCACTCTTCCACAATTCCTCACCACCACTGGTGTCGCTGGCAACAAAGTAAAGTGTGCCGTTGATATTCGTCAGGTATTTGGGGGAAGAACTACTTGTACCACTATAAATATCCTTAACGCCGACAGTACCAGCTTCAGTGCCATCACTCTTCCACAGTTCATAACCCCCATTGCCGTCGGTGGCACTGAAGTACAGTGTGCCGTTGACATTCGTCAGATATTGCGGAATAGAGCCACTTGTGCCAGGATTAATATCCTTGACGCGTACAGTACCAGCCTGGGTGCCATCACTCTTCCAGAGTTCATAGCCCGCAGTAGTGTCATAGGCAATGAAGTACAGCGTGCCATTGACATTCGTCAGATATGATGAGCCGGAGGAAGCTCCGTTAATATTGATATCTTTGATGAGGCTAATTGATGGTTCTTCTGCTGGCATAACTGTTTTTCCTTAAAGCTTTAGTTGCAATCACAAGGGAAATCAGGCGTTAGTAGACGCCCCAAGGAGGATCGCTATTTTTCTGGCTATGTAAATATGCGATGCGATCGCTTAACTCCCAAGCTTCGCTTTTTTTTAAATTAAACAGCCTCGGCAAATATGTCTAATTTGATACTTTATTTATATAAAGCCCATTTGGTTTAGTTAATATAAGCACTCCACATCAACCAATATCCACACGGATATGAACATAAATAACCCGTTGGAAGGAATGAAAGAGAAATCTTGGTAGTTGTCTCGATTCAACTTAGCCGATCCTCGTAAATTGGTGTTCGCGTATCGTGTCCTAAAGGACAAGGTATTGAGAAAGTCAATTATATTTTTGACTTTGCCTGAAAAATAAGTAAGTATTAACATTGATATTCAAAGGCTATGAAAGTCGAAAATGAAACGTCCAAATCGCCTTGCTTGGATGGGAGCGATCGCACTCGCTGCGATCGTTTTACTGAGTTTGTTCGCGGCTCCCAATAATACTAAAATTAACGCTGGCTCTACGTATAACCGGAACTCTGATGGCTATGGTGCTTGGTATGCTTTTATGCAACAACAGGGAATTTCTATTAAACGCTGGCAAAAGCCTTTTAGTGATATTCAGCCAGAGAATAGCCCAGTTACCTTCCTACAGGTAGGCGGCTATCCTAGAGAAACCACACTAGATAGTCAAGAGCGGGAATGGGTAGAGAAAGGGAATACTTTGGTAATTTTGGGTGCAAAGGCGCGGGTTACAGAAGCGGAGTTTAGCACTATGCAAAAATCTCCTGAAGGTGATATTAAAATTGATACACGTAGACGATATAAAAAAGCTAACTCCCAGCAAGTTAATTTAGGCGATCGCTTTGGTGCTGTTGTCTGGAAAGAAAATTACAAAAAAGGAAAGGTGATTTTTTCTACCACTCCTTATTTAGCTGCCAACGCCTACCAAGATTATTTAAGTAATTTCAAGTATTTAGCTAGTTTGGTTACTGAAAAAAGTAACACAATCTTTGTCGATGAATACATCCACGGCTATAAAGATGCCGATGTTAGGAAGAAAGAAAGCGAAGGAGATTTATCTAGCTTTTTTGCCAAAACTCCTTTACTTCCAATCTTGATACAGGTAGGTATCCTGCTATTAGTGCTAGTTTGGGCGCAGAATCGTCGCTTTGGCAAGCCAGTAGCTTTAGATACACCAGTTGTAGATAATAGCGAAGCATACATCCAAGCTTTAGCCGGGGTGTTGCAGAAAGCTGATACTACCGACTTTGTTGTTGAAATGGTGGGTAAACAAGAACAACTACAACTCCAAAAAGCTTTGGGATTAGGGCAAGTACTTTTAGAACGTCAAGCCTTGATCGATTTTTGGATGGAAAAAACAGGTGCAAGTGCAGCAGAACTAGATGCAGTTTTAAAGCTACAATCTCGCAAACAACCCATCAGTGAACGAGACCTGTTAAGCTGGTTGGGGAAATGGCGAACCATTAGGGAAATTAAAAATTAAAAATTAATTTTTGGAATTATGTATAGTATTTCTGCGTTAGTTATTTATCAATAAAAAATATGAGTGAAACACATCCTATCTTAATTCGTCTTGGTCAAGGTCTTAATCAAGTAATTGTCGGACAATCTAGCTTAATACAGCAACTCTTAGTAGCGCTGCTAGCGGGTGGGCACGTAATTTTAGAAGGAGTACCGGGAACTGGTAAAACCTTACTCGTAAAAGTGTTAGCGCAGTTAATTCAAGGGGATTTTCGCCGGATTCAATTAACACCTGATGTTTTACCTTCAGATATTACTGGTACAAATATTTTTGACTTGAATAGCCGCAATTTCACTTTGAAAAAAGGGCCAATATTTACTGAAGTATTGCTAGCAGACGAAATCAACCGTACTCCGCCCAAGACACAAGCAGCGCTGCTAGAAGCAATGGAAGAGATGCAGGTAACACTGGATGGTGAAAGTTTGCCTTTACCAGATTTATTTTGGGTAATTGCGACACAAAATCCTCTGGAATTTGAAGGTACTTATCCTTTACCAGAGGCACAGTTAGACAGATTTTTATTTAAGCTGGTGGTAGATTACCCCGATAAAGCTGCTGAAAAGCAAATGTTACTCAATCGTCAGGCGGGTTTTGCAGCACGGCGTTTGGATATTAGCCGTTTGAAACCAATCGCAACAGTAGCCGACATTTTGCAAGCACGACAAGCAGTCAAAGAAGTTAAAGTATCAGAAGCGATCGTTGATTATTTGTTGGCATTGGTGACAATATCGCGTCAATATCCTGATTTGACTTTGGGTGCATCACCCCGCGCTACCGGTGCTTGGTTGCAGACATCTCAAGCTCTAGCATGGCTAGCGGGAAGGCATTTTGTCACACCAGATGATGTAAAAGCAGTTGCATCACCGTTGCTACGTCATCGTCTCATCTTGAAACCAGAAGCGATGCTGGATGGTTTACAAATGGATGCAGTAATTGCGTCGGTAATTAATCAAGTACCAGTTCCGAGGTGAAAAAATTAAACCTCTGGCGTAAATCCTAAAATTAGCCCTCATCCCCCAACTCCTTCTCCCAAAATTTCCTCGTTCCCAGTCTCCGACTGGAAATGCATTCACTGAGTCTCTGACTCAATGTCTGAATGGAGGCAGCAGCCCCTAAATCAGGCATTCCCATGCTCTGCATGGGAACGAGATATTTCAAAGTCCCTCTCCCAAGTTTGGGAGAGGGATTTAGGGTGAGGGCTAATTATTAATGATTCCGAATTCAAAATCAGATCGCACCTCTAGATTTGCACTTTTCTGCATAGCTTGAAAATTCATCTCCAATTAAAATAAGCGCATACTTCAATGAGTTAGGGCTAAAAGATACAAGATATGACTCTCAAGTTAAATGCTGGAGACAAAGAAAATTTTCATAAAGCTTAAAGAAACTTTGAATTTGGATGAAAATATGGTAGTAGTAAATTTAAAAGAACATCAAGTTTTTGGATATTTACCAGTGGAAAAAAAGCTGGGTATTATTGTTGTAGATGACCACCAATTAATTTTAACTGGTACGCTCGATGTCTTAAGTAGACAGTATCCCGAAGCTGCTATTATTAAGGCTCAGACGGCAAAAGAGACACTTTTTCAACTTCAATATCATCACTTTGACCTGATTGTGATGGATTTATCAATTCCCGATCGCCAAGGGGAGACAGCAGAAATTGATACCGGAATTAAGCTGTTGCAAACTTTGCTCCAAGAATATCCCCATCAGAATTTCATGGTACAAACTAGTTATGTGAAGGCGTTAATTCGGATCAAACACGAGATTGATAATCATCAAGCTGGATTTGCGATCGCAGATAAAGGATTACCCGAAGATGAAATGCTAATGCGGGTTAATTTGTCCCTTCATGGTGCAACTCACACCAAAGACATCAAAACGGGAATCGAACTCAAACCAGAATGGTTGGAAGTGTTGCGGTTGGCTTTTGAAGAGAGTTTGACAGATAAAGCGATCGCCGATCGAATGTATAAATCAGAAAGAGCAGTACGTACTTACTGGACGAAGATTCAGGATGTGTTGGGAGTCTATCCTGAAGACTGCAAGCAAAGTGGTAAGAATATGCGAATTCAAACTGAAATTCGTTCCCGTGATGAAGGTTTAATCGATTAATCCGGGGAAATTTAATTCGGTAAAAAGCGAGATGAGATTATGTCCGTTTGCTTACTTATTAAACTCAAAAAACCCCAAAGAATCAAAGCTATCCTTTATCTCACAAAATGAAGCATCTGACACCAATTTGAAAAAAGAATGCGACAGATACATACTCCCAAACCTTTGTTCTGTCTGGTTTTCTTAATTTTTAATTTTTAATTTTTAATTGGTATGACGTGTGGGGGTGCAATGACTGTAGAAATTATAACTAATTATCTAGACATGATATGAGCAGGAGAATCTGGAATCGCATTCGCCAAGAATTTGGGTTGTGGTTACAGGCTGCACCTCCTGGAATCATGGTACTGTTTATGGTGATATTGATACGTATAACTGGAGGAATGCAATCTTGGGAATGGATGCTTTTCGATAAGATGTTATATCTGCGTCCAGTCGAAAAACTTGATGAACGGGTAGTAATTGTAGGTATTGATGAAAAAGATATTGAATGGGTTAAGCAATATCCGATTCCAGATGAGAAGATTGCAGAGTTACTCACCAAGCTGGAAACTTATAAACCGTTAGCTATTGGGCTGGATATCTTCAAAAATGTTCCTGTTGAACCTGGTGGTAAAGAACTTGCGCAGGTGTTGCAGCAGAATTCTAATATTATCGGGATTCAAAAAATATTACCACCCGAACAAACTTCTCCGCCCCAGAATTTGCCACCCGAACGAGTTGGATTTGTCGATTTACCTAACGATCGGGATAGCAAAAATCGGCGCTATTTGTTATTTACAACAAACCCTAATGATCCTAACAATATCAACGAAGATAAATATTCTTTAGCGCTGCGGTTAGTTGTTAAATACTTCCAAGCGAAAGGAATTGAATTGGAAACAGGAAAAAATGACCCGAATACAATGAGATTTCGGGGGATTGAATTACCCCGAATCACTCATAATTTTGGCGGATACGTTAATGTTGATGATGGCGGATTGTCAATTTTAATGAATTTTCGCAATACTTCCAAGCCTTTTCATGTTGTCTCGCTACGCGACATTTTAAATGGAAAAGTAGATGCAGAATTATTGCGCGATCGCATTGTATTAGTTGGCAACCGCAACACGAGTACTGGCGATATTTTTTATACATCTGCATTGGCAAACTTAGAATTAAACGGTCAAATTTATGGTATTGACTATCACGCTCATGCAATCGGTCAAATTCTTAGTAATGTAATCGACAGCCGCCCAATGTTGCATAGTTGGGGAGATATAGAAGAGTATGCATGGATCTTTGTTTGGGGTTTTCTGCCGATAATTATCGGACGGCTTACCCAATCTGTTTGGGAAAATATACTTAGTGTTGGCGTCGCCGGATTTGCTCTATTTAGCTGTGGGTATATGATGTTGTGGGTGTGGGGTATATGGATTCCGGTAGCACCTGGTTTGCTGATCTTAGCTGTAAATGGGCTTGGCTTGAGTGCTTTTGCGTTTTACCAGCATGATAAATTCTTGCGATCGCAAATTAACGAACGTCAAAACACAATTCAACACACTTTTACCGTAATTCATAATGGCCCTTTGCAAACTCTTGCTTATGGATTAAAGCATCTGCGTGCTAAAGATATCCCCTACGAACAACTAGTTGGGCAATTTGAAAAACTCGATCGCGAAATTCGGGAACTTGGTGAATTTCTCAAACTCGAAGCATTAACCACAGAAGAGAGTTTGCGTTTAGGTAGCGGATTAATACTTGAATTGAAACGACCTTTGCACGATTTATTATATGAAGTTTATTCAAGTACATTAGAACGTAAAGATTTTGAACATTTTCAAACATTAAAAGTAAAAATTCGCAATTTTGAACCGATTGATGATAAATATTTAACTATAGAACACAAACGGGGAATATGTCTGTTTTTAGAAGAAGCTCTATGTAATGTTGGTAAACACGCCCAAGGAGTCAAGCGAGTTCAAGCATCGGGTGTTTATAGTGCAAATAAATACAATTTATCTGTGAAAGATAACGGTTCAGGTATTAAATCAAAACTAGAAAATAAAGGGACAAAACATTTTAAAATGCTTGCTAAACAATTAGGAGGAGAGTTTCGCCGTGAATCCCTTTCTCCACGTGGAACTATATGTGAACTTAGTTGGACACCTACGAAGGAATTTTAAGAAAGAATAAAGGCGTTAGTCGCCAGAATTCTGAATTCTGCAAAAGTTTGAGATCGCCATACAATCAACAGCATTTACCATGAGTCATCAACATTTCGGATTTTGGCAAAATAAGCGCAGACTTACAAGCTTGGTTGTAGGAGTAGTTTTTCTTATGACCGCAGTCCCAGCATTTGCTCAGTTTAAACCACGCGATCGCAAACCAGCCAGCGGAAATACCCGTCCGGCTGGTTCGCGTGGATGTTCAGCTAACGGGATACCATTGACGCAGCTTGCACCTCAGACATTTATTGGTAAAACCGCTTCCACGCGTCCAATGTTAGCTTGGTATATGTCAAGTTCCCAAAATGCGCGATTCCAACTGTATGAATTTTATTCAGCTAACACCGTTAAAAAAATTGGGCAAGTTAAAGAAATACCCACAACAGTAGGGATTAACAAACTAAAACTTCCCGTTGATTACCCCGAACTCACAGTTGGTAAAACATATTTATGGCAAATTGCAATTGACTGCGAAAACGACACGATTATTAGACGTGCAGAATTTACCGTTATCAATCCTCAATCACTTGCTAAAAATCGATTTACGAGCATTCCACAAAGCATAAATTATTATGCTGAAAATGAACTGTGGTATGAAGCCCTGGAAGAAGCGTTAAAAGCAACTGCTAATGGTAAACTGGGGCAAACTGGAGCAACTTTAGTTAAAGAGCTAGCACAGTCCGAAATGCTTATCGGCGATCGCGTAGATCAAAAAAAGATTCAGCAACGAATTGAATATCTCCAGAAAATTGCCGGCGAAAAAATATAGCAGTTTTCATTTTGATGCAACACACTCTGACCTCACTCCAAATCCTGAATTTACCCCCCTTAATCCCCCCTTATAAAGGCTACGGTGTACACACAAGTAGAAGTAAACTACTAGGGGAAGGGATTTGAGGGGGCAAATGAGAGTGGAAAATCCAATAAGAATTCATGCTCAACTCTGGTCAGGAAAAGCATTTGGCGACCCAAGGTTGATAAAAAGGGGGCAGCATTGTACGAAGCAATCGGAAAACATCAATCAGTCAGCGTCCGTCAAATAAGTAGAAACAGAGCAGAACAAGTAGCCTACTACCGCTTTTTGGAGAATGAGAACGTCACAGTAGGGGAATTAATCCGAAGCCTCAGCGACCACTGCATATTGCAGGTAGAAAGAAAACATGTATTAGCAATAAGTGATACTAGCGAAATTAATTTGCAGTCTCATGTAGGCAGGTTGAAAGCAGAGGGTCTAGGTGTAGTGGGAAACAACACAGATGTAGGATTTTATATTCACCCAACCCTAATATTGGATGCAGAAAATGGATTTCCCTTGGGGATAAGCACAGTACAACTGTGGACTAGAGACATCAACCATGCGGATAAGCACGAACGAAAGTACCAAAAATTGCCGATATTTGAAAAGGAATCATATAAGTGGCTGCGTTCGGCAACGGATACTCAGCAATGTTTAAGTGCTGGTGATGCCAAAGTGGTAACTCATATCGCCGACCGAGAAAGCGATTTATATGAGGAATTTGCTACTGTCCCAAATCAAAACAATCATGTATTGGTAAGAGCGCGTCAAGACCGTCGCCTTGCAGGACAGACTCAATCACTTTATACGTATTTAAACCAACAGTCTAGCGAGGGAACTTATACCGTGGATGTCCCCGCAGATCCACGTCTTGGTAGAACGGCAAGGGAGGCATTATTAATCGTTCGCCGTGCGGTAGTGAAAATTCAGCGTCCAGATAAATTGAATTCCCAAGATTATCCTGCCAGTGTGACGCTTTATGCAGTTGAAGCCGTTGAAGTCAACTCACCCAAAGGTCAAGAACCGATTCATTGGCGATTATTGACTACTCATCAAGTCGTTTGTTTAGAACAAGCGCTCTGTGTCATTAGATGGTACACATGGCGATGGCAAATTGAACAACTGTTTGCCACTCTCAAAACTGCCGGATTAAATCTCGAAGCTACGCAATTAGAGTCGATTGCTGCCATCCAGCGACTAACTGTGTTGGCTTTGTCAGTTGCTGTCCAAATTTTACAACTGATTCAGGGACGGGATAATCCTGATTTGCCTGCAACTATTGCCTTCTCGGATGAACAACAGCAATGTTTGTCTGCGATCGCACCAACAATAGATGGAAAAACTCGACTTCAACAAAATCCCTATCCTCCTCATTCCCTATCTTGGGCTACTTGGATTATTGCTCGACTTGGTGGTTGGTCTGGTTATAGGTCTCAAAAACCTCCAGGAATTATTACTTTAGTTCGTGGACTTTATCAGTTTGAATCCACCTTTCTTGGCTGGAAACTCGCTCTAGGTCTACTTGTGTGTACACCGTAGCCTTTCTAAGGGGAGGGTTAGGGTGGGGTAAAACCCTGGTTAATCAGCTATTTCAGACTTGTGTGTACGCCGTAGCTCCTCTTAGGAGAGGGTTAGGGTGAGATCTGTATTAACAACTAAGAACCGCTATAGAAATAGTACGGAGAATAGAGATGGTGAAAATTTGGTGGTTTGCTGTCACAGGATGGCTGGGATGCGTGGCAGGTATTGCAGTTTATATTCATCCTGCTGTTGCTCAGTTAACTCCCGATAATAGCCTGGGAAAGGAGCGATCGCAAGTCATTCCCATTAATCCAAACAATGGCCGTATCGAGGGCGGTGCAGCTCGTGGTGCTAACCTATTTCACAGTTTTCAAGATTTTAACATCGGTGAGGGTCAAGGCGTTTATTTCGCTAATCCAGAGGGGATAACAAATATCTTTTCTCGCGTTACTGGTGGTAACTCATCGAATATTTTCGGGACATTGGGAGTCTTAGGTAATGCGAATTTATTTTTGCTCAATCCCAATGGCATTTTATTTGGTAAAAGTGCCAGCTTAGATGTGCAGGGTTCATTTGTGGGCACAACAGCGAACGGAATTCAGTTTGGAAATCAGGGGGTTTTTAGCGCGACGAATCCCGAAGCAGCACCATTATTGACGATTAATCCTTCGGCGTTGTTGTTTAATCAAATCCAAGCGAGTGCAGGAATTACTAATCAATCGCAAGCATATGCTGGTAAAAATCTTATTGCTGAAGATGTCACGGGTTTGCGAGTTGCTGATGGTAAAAGTTTGCTGCTTGTTGGTGGAAATATCAATATTGATGGTGGGAGTATTCGCACTTATGAAGGAAATATTGAGTTAGCAGGTTTGGCTGCACCAGGAAATGTCGGATTAAATATCACAAGTGATAATATCAGTTTGGTAGTGCCTGATGGTGTAGAACGAGCAAATGTTTCCTTCAATAACGCCGCAGAAGTTAATGTTAGAGGTGCGAATGGCGGGAATATTAAAATTCATGCCCGTGATGTGAATTTGGCTGGAGAAAGTAAACTCAGAGCAGGTATAGAGACAGGTCTAGGAACACCAAATAGTCAAGGTGGCAATGTTGAAATTAACGCCACAGGAACCATAAATCTCACTGATGCCAGCTTTATTTCCAACACATTGCGAAAAGACGCTGTTGGTACATCAGGTGACATTAATATAAAGACAGGTTACCTGAATTTAAGTAATGATTCATTTCTAGATGCCAGTACTTCTGGGCAAGGAAATTCTGGTAAAGTTTCCATCTTAGCTAAAGATAACATTGCGCTTACAGATAGTAGCGATATTTATAGTTCTGCGGAAGAAGGGAGTGTAGGTAATGGTGGTAGTATTAACATTCAAACAGGTTCTCTTTCTCTAGCGCAAGGTTCCCAACTCAACACCAAATCTTTCGGACAGGGAAATGCCGGTAGTATCAATATTAATACGAGTAATGGCATAAGTTTAGATGGTTTTGTAGATACTACTTTAAGGGACGGTAAACCAGGTCGAATTTATAGCCGTATTACTAGTATCGTCAACTCAGAAGGTACAGGTAAAGCTGGAGATATTCAGATAAAAACAAGTTCTCTCCAATCAACTAATGGAGCATTTATTAGCAGTGGTACCTTTGGTAAAGGCGATGGAGGAAATATTACGATTGATGCTAATAATATTGCTTTGGATGGTGATAGTTTTATTGACAGCGAAGTATCGGCAGATGGTGTAAGTAAAGCTGGAAATATCTGGGTTAATACTGGAACTCTCTCATTATTGGGTGGTTCACAAATATCTACCGCCGTTTCTGGTAAAGGTGATGCAGGTAATATCTTTATTAATGCCCGCGACACAATTCAGTTAGATGGGATAGTTGGCTATTCTATTGCTGGTATCAAAAGTTATGTGATAGCTGGAGGTGTTGGTAATGGGGGAAATATAGAAGTCACAACTGGCTTGCTATCGTTGACAAATGGTGCAAGTATTGATACAGGTACAAATGGAATAGGTAACGCAGGCAATATCACCATTAATGCCCGTGAAACTATTAATATAGACGGTTTTGGTAGGGCTTTTATTGAACAATTAGGAGAAGGTAAACTACCCAGCCGTATTAGTAGTGACGTTAGTTCGGATGGTGTAGGTAAAGGTGGAGATATCCGCATCAGTACCAGAGAATTATTCTTAAACAACAAAGGTAAAATAAGTGCTGATACCTTAGGGCTGGGTAATGGAGGTAATATTTTTATTCAAGCAGCAGAAAAAATTTTACTCAGCGATACTAATAATATTGGTTTTACTCAAATTAGTACTGCTGTTATCGATAAAAGTAGAGGTAATGGTGGCACTATAAACATTCAAGCTAGAGATTTATCATTAGACAATGCTGCGATTAATGCCTTTACAACTGGTCAGGGAAATGCTGGTAGTATCTCTATTAAAGTTGACGATACCTTATCTTTAAATAATCAAGCATATTTTAGTAGTGCAACTTCAGAATTAGTAGGTAATGGTGGGGATATTGATATCCAAACAGGAAAGTTTTCTTTAGATAATGGCTCTTATTTCTTCGCTAGCACTTCTGGTAAGGGAAACGGTGGTAATATCTCAATCCAAGCAACAGACACAGTTTCTCTTGCCAATAACAGTAGTATAAGTAACAGCATCTCCAAAACAAGTGTAGGTAATGCCGGGAATATTAATATCTTTGCAAAGTCATTTTCTGTAAGCGGAGAATCTGCCATTTTTAACAGCAATCTTGGTGGTAAAGGTAATGCTGGCAATATCTCAATAAATACAAAAGAGAATGTTTCTTTGACAGGTGGTTCTTACCTGAGTGCTAGTACATCAGGTGAAGGTAATGGCGGGAATATCAAAATTCAAGCAGGTGGTGCTGTGACAGTTTCTAGACGCAGTGAAAGACTTAGTAGCGGAATATCTAGCGGCGTGTTGGAAACTGGTGTAGGTAACAGTGGTGATATTGAGATTGTAGCCCGTAGTTTAGAGCTATCTGATGGCGCTGATTTGTTTACATTGTCTAATGGTAAAGGCAACGCAGGTAATGTCTTAATAACTACATTAGGTAACACAACAATCAAAGATAGTAATATAGCAACATTTATTGCCACAGATGGAAGTGCTGGTAAAATTGCAATTCGAGCAGGTGGTGATGTCTTGATTTCGGGAAAAAGCAATTTGTACTCCATTCTTAACCTAAATGCAGTAGGTAAGGGTGGAGATATTGAAATTCAGGGGCGTAATTTTTCTTTATCCGATGGTGCTGCTCTATATTCCACTACTGCTGGTAAAGGCGATGCTGGAAATGTGCTAATAAATGCCACTGGTGACATTTATTTCACAAATGGTTCTAACATCAATGCTGCAACAATTGGACAGGGAAATGCAGGTAACGTCACCGTTAATGCTGGCGGTAAATTCTCTCTTCAGGGGACAACTCCCAATGGTTTTAACTTTGACACTGGCATCTTTAGCATAGTCACAATAGATGCAGGATTCACAGGTAAAGGTGAAGGCGGCAATATTAACGTTACAGCCCGTGATTTATCTCTCAATGGTGCAGCTTTATCTGCTAGTAATCTTGGAGATGGAGTTGCCGGGAATATTAACATTAATTCAGGTACTGTACAACTAGATAATAAAGGAATCATTGCTGCTGTAACTAACTCTGGTGATGGTGGAAATATTAACTTAACCGCTACAGATTTATTACTATTGCGTCGTAACAGCAATATTACTACAACTGCGGGGTTAGCCAAATCAGGTGGCGATGGCGGTAACATCAATATAGACTCAAAATTCATCGTCGCCAGCCCTGAAGAAAACAGCGACATCAGCGCCGATGCATATACTGGTTCCGGTGGAAGAGTCCAAATCAATTCGCAAGGAATCTTCGGTATCGAAGCGCGGACAAAACCAACCGAAAAAAGCGATATTACTGCAAGTTCTCAATTAGGTGTTTCAGGTATAACAAATATTAACGCACCCGATACCAGTTACATTCAAAACAGCTTTACCGGATTATCCCCAAATGTCATCAATACTAATGCACTGATCGCTAATAGTTGCATTGTTCGCAGTTCAAAACAACAGGGTACATTATTCATCACGGGTTCTGGTGCTTTACGTAGTAGTCCGGGAGATGGATTAATTTCAATCTATTCGACTGGTGAAGTGCGTAATGTTGAACCAATATCGCAGACTTGGAAAAAAGGCGATGCAATAGTTGAACCACAAGGACTTTATCGACTTGCTGATGGACGCTTGGTACTCAGTCGAGAATGTCATTAAAAGGGAACTCTTAATAGCAGGCTTAAAGGTCTTCTGGTGCTTGCACAAGCCTCAGATAACATTACCTGAAAAGGAGACAATTGTCCAAAATTTTCTTAATGGATACCGAAAATGACCTTTAAAATCCATTCATCACAAGATAGGCAATTATTACCAAACAAAAGCGCAGAAGTTATGGTGAAGATTTGGTGGTTTGCTGTCACGGGATGGCTGGGGTGCGTGGGAGCAGTTGCAGTTTCTATTCATCCTACTCTTGCTCAGTTAACTCCCGATAACAGCCTGGGAATAGAGCGATCGCAAGTTGTTCCTTTCAATCAAAAAAATGACATTATCGATGGTGGTGCGGCTCGTGGCACCAACCTATTTCACAGCTTTCAAGATTTTAACGTCGGTGCTGGTCGAGGCGTTTATTTCGCCAATCCAGACGGGATAACAAATATTTTTTCTCGGGTTACTGGTGGTAACTCATCAAATATTTTCGGAAGATTGGGTGTATTAGGTGATGCAAATTTGTTTTTGCTAAATCCAAATGGCATTGTATTTGGGAACAATGCCAGTTTAGATATACAAGGTTCTTTTTTGGGAACAACAGCAAATAGTTTAGTCTTTCCCAATGGGATAGAGTTTAGCGCCACAAATCCCCAAGAACCACCGTTATTAGCTATCAATGTACCAATTGGCTTGCAGTTTGGTTCACAACCCGGAAGTATTACTAGCCAAGCAGTGATTCGGAATTCACGGGGAAATGCTGTTGATGGTTTGCGTGTTGGATCTGGCAGTAGTTTAGCATTGATTGGCGGTGAAATCACCTTGGATGGTAGTGTTTTGTTTACTCAAAATGGACAAGTGAAATTGGGAGCAGTCACTGGAGATACAACTGTTGGGCTAAATGTCAATGGCTCCTCATTGGGTTTTCAGTTTCCAGAAAATTTCGGACGCGCACCCATCAACTTAACGAATGGTAGCTTCATTCTTGCAATTGGAAATAGTGCAATTGAACTATTTGGGGGAGAGATTGGACTAAACGGTTCCATTCTTGGCGGTAGCAATGGTGGCTCGATTGTAGTTGATGCAACTCAACTTAGTTTGGATAACAACTCTGGAATTCAGAGCGGTACTTCTGGTGCAGCCAAGGGTGGTGATATTCAAATTCAAGCCAGCGATGCAGTAACTGTCGCTAACAGCAGTCAGATTTTATCTGCTAGTAGCGCTTCTGCTACGGGTGCGGGTGGTGATGTTACTATCAATGCCGGGAAAATCACAATTACCGGAGATGGAGATGGACAAAATAGCGGTATTATCTCTACATCTAGTCTTGGTAAAGGCAATGGAGGGAACCTGACTTTAAATGCTACTGAGTCGGTTAACATCAATGGTGGCTTTACCTCTGTTATATCTGGAAGTGCAGGTAATGCAGGAAACTTGACAATACGAGCTACAGATGCCGTCAATATCACTAACCAAGCTTCTTTAGGACTCGGAAGCTTTGGTTCAGGTTCAACAGGTAATCTGCGGATTGAAACGGGTACTTTCCGAGTCCAAAATAATTTCCCAACAGGGGGAGTGACAGCACTTACATCTGGTGGTGGAAATGTCGGTTCTATTTCTATTCAGGCTCGGAATGCGGTTGAGGTAACTCAAAGCCAGATATCTACAGCTATTGTTACACCACGCGGAAGTAAAACTCAAGCAACAGCAGGGGATATTACTATTGAAACCCAGCGACTCAATCTCAAAGATGGAGGTTATGTCAGTACAGATACTTTTAGCAGTGCAAATGCAGCTAACATTTTTATTAAAGCTAGTGAATACGTAGAGATTAGCGGTTTCTCTAGCTATGTATCAAGCAGTACATTTTCTGGCTCAGGAAATGGAGGTAATGTAACGATTGAAACACCGCGAGTCACTGTCAGTCAAGGAGGACATATAGACACCACATCCACTGAAAGCAGTGGTAATGCTGGGAATATTACCATCCGCGCCAAAGATGTAGAATTCGATGGGTTTGTTTTGGTACCTAAAGAACAGTTTTTGGCTAGACTAGGTCAAGCTGATGCAGAAGAAATTTTGTCTGACCCTCTAACACAAGAAATTCTGTCTCGGTTCGGGGGGACTTTTTATAGAAGTAACTTATCCTCGGATGTGTTGAGAAGTAATGCAGATGTGCGGGGTGGCACGATAACTATTGACACGGAACGGTTGCGGTTGAGTAATGGTGGAAATATATCAACCTCAGTGTTAACAGGGGGTAAGGGACAAGGGGGTAATTTGGTGGTTCGTGCCGCAGATTCTATTGATATTACTGGGGTTGGTGGAGAACTACTAGATGGCTCATTTGCAGGATCGGGTTTATTTGCAGAATTGCAAACTGGAGCTATTGGTTCTGGTGGCAGCATTGATGTTACAACAGGACGCTTAAACCTCAGCAATAACGGACAAATTTCTGCCTCTACATTTGGTCAAGGCAATGCCGGAAATATTGGGATTAATGCCAGTCAAATTGATTTACGTGGAAGTAGTGGTATCAGAACTCAAGTTGACAGTGAAGCTAAAGGTAACGCAGGCAATATCAGCATCAAAACTCAACTATTAAATGTACAAGAAGAATCCCAAATATCATCAGGAACTCAAGGGAATGGAAACGCGGGGAATTTAACGGTAAAAGCTGATAACATTATCCTGACTGGTCCAGACAGTGAGTCTGCAACTGGTTTGCTATCATCAGTTGACGAAGGGGCTAATGGTAAAGGTGGTGATATAGATATTACTACCAATCGCCTGACTGTACGTGATGATGCTGAAATCGTCTCTGGCAGCCTCGGTACGGGTGACGCTGGAAATATTAGAATTAAGGCTAATTTTCTAGAAGTTCTTGGTAAAGGCAGTGCGATCGCTTCTTTGACAAATGCAGGTAATGGTGGTGACATCAACCTCGATATCGCTGATTTATTACTGTTGCGCGATCGCGGTTTAATTTCAACCACCGCAGGTAGAAGCCAAGCTGGTGGCAATGGCGGTAACATCAATATCAATTCTAAATTCATCGTCGCCATCCCCAAAGAAAACAGCGATATCAGCGCCAATGCATACACTGGTTCCGGTGGAAGAGTCCAAATCAACTCACAAGGGATTTTCGGTATTGAGTCGCGTCCAAAGCCAACCGAAAGAAGCGATATTACTGCAAGTTCGGAATTAGGTGTATCAGGTATAACAAATATTAACGCACCCGATACTACTTCCATTCAAAACAGCTTCAGTGGAGCATTTCCAAATGTCATCGACACTAATGCACTGATTGCTAATAGTTGCGTTTCGCGCAGTTCCAAGCAAGAGGGTACTTTCTTCATTACTGGTTCTGGTGCTTTACGTAATAGTCCGGGGGATGGATTAATTTCAAGCTATTCGACTGGTGAAGTGCGTAATGTTGAACCAACATCGCAGACTTGGAAAAAAGGCGATCGCATAGTTGAACCACAAGGGCTTTATCGACTTGCTGATGGACGCTTGGTACTCAGTCGAGAATGTCAGTGAAGCAATTTTTAGATGATATCATGTCCACTTGATTGCTTATTAAACCCAAAGAACCCCACCCCGCCAAAGCTACGCTTTGTCTTCCCTCCCCGCTTGCGGGGAGGGGTTGGGGGTGGGGTGTAATGACTGTGGTTAGCATAACTAATTGACGGATAATTTCCTGTAGAGACGGCGATTTATCGCGTCTTTCTAACCGTAAAAATGAATTTGACAGACTATTACTGATAAAATATGCAAAATGCGAGAACTTTACCCAGCGATCGAGCCTTACTTAGAAGGTAGTTTACAGGTTTCCGACCTTCATACTATCCATTTTGAAGAGTCAGGAAACCCGCAAGGTCAACCCATCGTTTTGCTGCATGGGGGCCCTGGTGGTGGATGTCCAGCTTTTTATCGGCAATATTTCCACCCAGAAAAATGGCGGTTAGTGATGTTTGACCAGCGCGGTTGTGGTCAAAGTACTCCCCATGCAGAATTACGAGAAAACACCACTTGGGATTTAGTAAGTGATATCGAAAAACTGCGCCAACATTTAGGTATAGAAAAGTGGGCGGTTTTTGGTGGTAGTTGGGGTAGTACTTTATCATTAGCCTACAGTCAAACCCATCCCTCTCGATGCACAGGATTAATTCTGCGTGGGATCTTCATGCTGAGGCAAAAAGAGTTGCGCTGGTTCTACCAAGAGGGTGCTAGCTATATTTTTCCTGATGCTTGGGAAGAATATCTCAAACCAATTCCCGTAGATGAACGTGACGATCTGATTGCAGCATATTACAAACGCTTGACCAATCCAGATTTAGAAATTCAATTAACAGCAGCGCGTGCTTGGTCAATTTGGGAAGGTAGTACCAGTAGACTTTTCTTAGACCCAGAACTGATGCAAAAGTTTGGCGAGAGTGAATTTGCTTCAGCTTTCGCTCGGATTGAATGCCATTACTTTATGAATAAGGGATTTTTGGAAACAGAAGATCAATTACTCTTAAATGTAGATCGCATCCGGCATATTCCGGCTGTAATTGTTCAGGGACGCTATGATGTAGTCTGCCCAATGATATCAGCTTGGGAATTACATCGCGCTTGGCCAGAAGCCGAATTTATAGTGGTTTCTGATGCCGGACATTCGATGAGTGAACCAGGAATTCGTAGTGCTTTGATTGAGGCAACAGATAATATTTAATTCGGTTAGGTAATCTTTACCAGGATGCGAGGTGATTTTGTAGTAGCTACTTTGTTTGATGGGAATTTTGATGCGATCGCTAACAATTAAAGTTGACATTTCTAATTATTATCGCGGCAAAAGATGAGGAATTTTTATCATCTGGCATCACGACCATTCCCCCACTGGGGACCTTCTACTTCAATTCCATCGGGCATAGTGGTACGCCAGATCAAATTCCAGCCACTACAGATAAGACCACTTTCGGTGTGGGCACCTTGGAATTCAGCCTGAGCGAGAATAGCACGCTCGAAATACCCGATTTGAGTTCCACGAAAGGTGGAACCACAGGCATTCATGTAATCCAAGTCGCTCCCGCGCAAATCGGCATTGTCGAAACAGCTCCAATACAAGTTAGCGGCGGACAAATTAGCGTCACGAATAATAGCCCCAACCAAGGAACATTCTCTCAAGAAAATCCCCCCCAAATCGGCTCCAGTCAAATCGGCTCGCTCCAAATAGACTTCATGGAGGTAAGCCCCTCGCAAGTTGATATCTCGCAAAACCACACCGTCGAGGTCAAGTTTCCTACCATATTTGGAGCGACGAAATCCATAGAGTCCATAATGAGCCAATTTGATTCCAGCAAAGTTACGTTCCCCATCAGCATACCGCTCCAGCAACTCCTCAGCAGTAATTTCCCAGACCATTATTTACCTCCCGCATTAACTAACATATACAGCAACGCTAACTCTTGTAAATTTGGAAACTTACAATGTATATGAAGCATCAGTGTAAGTAGTTCACTATAAAAAAAGAAGATATGCGAATTCTATTTATGGAAAGCAGTCTGTTATTGCTCCTGACTGCGGTGACAACTGGCTGTGTCAGTTCTCCCTCTGTTACCAAACAGACACAAACCTTACCAACAATCACTGAACAGCCGACAAAAGAAGCTGTGTTGAACTCAACACTTACACCGACTGCAAAACCGATAGAGCATTCTACCCCTGAAGCCACTACTGCCACCAATCCGACGCGCTGTGAAACTAGTCAATTGTCAGTGCGTCGAGTCTCCGAAGATGCTGGCGTTGGGAATGTTGCAATTACCTACGCCTTCACCAATAACGCCTCATCCCCTTGCACCCTCTACGGTTATCCGGGATTGGCACTACTGGATGCAAAAGATCGACCTTTGCAGGGGATTAAAGTTATTCGCTCCAAGGATACTTACTTTTCGAGTAAGCAACCTCGACAACAAGTAACTCTAGCTCCTGGAAAACAAGCCTCATTTCAGATAGCTTACAACCACATTAGTTCTCCAGATCAAAACTGCCCAATGTCTAGTAAAATTCAAATCACACCTCCTAATGCTTACGAGCACTTTACCCTTACAGAACAAATCAAGCCTTGTACAGGCAAAGTTAGAGTGACTCCAGTACGATCTGCTGACACTCAACCCTAGTAAATTTCTGTAATTAACTCAAATACCCAGAAAAAGCATAAATTTAATCAAAGCCTCTGATAAGTTCGCTATTGTACTAATCAAAAAGGTTAAAAAATCCTATGGAAGGAATTGATGTTGCCGATCAAGACGGCAGAGTAGATTGGACGGCAGTAAAAAACTCTGGTAAAACTTTTGCCTTTGTCAAAGCCACAGAAGGAGTAAGCATTAAAGATTCTGCTTTTGCTCATCACTGGCAAACCATGAAAGCTGTTGGTCTGATTCGGGGTACTTATCATTTCTTTCACCCCCATACATCTGACCCGGTTCAGCAAGCGAAGGAATTCTTAAAAACATTGGGCAAATTAGAACCGGGAGACTTACCACCAGTTTTGGATGTAGAAGTAACTGATAAAGGAAGTAGCCAAGCTGTAATTAATGGAGCGAAGTTGTGGTTAGCAGAGGTGGAAAAAGCCCTTTTGCAACAAACAAAAAAACCAATCAAACCAATTATTTATACCTTTCCCAGTTTTTGGACGGAACTTGGTAATCCATCGGATTTTGCTAGTTATCCGTTATGGATTGCCCACTACGGAACTAGGAACCCAACTATTCCTGGTGCTTGGCAAGGACAATACTTAATCCATCAATATGAAGGTGATATATCTGGTGTAACTGGTGTTAGTGGTCGAGCCGATTTGAATAGATTTAATGGATTGCAGCTAGGAGATTCTGGGCTAAGAGTAAAACAATTACAACAGCAATTAAAAGATATTGGATTATATACTGATGCCATTGATGGGCGTTTTTCTGAATCAGTTAAGAAAGCAATTGTTAGTTTTCAAACATCTAAGAAATTGCAAGCTGATGGAATTGTCGGTATAAAAACTTGGGTAGCTTTATTATGGATTTAAGTAATTGGGCGTGAATAAACAAAGGTTTATAGTAAGGTTTGGAGCTTTGACTACAAACCTTTTATTAGTTTTGTATTGTATAATATAGTTTAATTTTTTCTGCCCACTACTTAACATCGTAATGCACAAAATTGGGATTTTACCTGAAAGAAACCTTTAAGGATTCGTTTGAGTGAATTAAACTTAACCCGCCTGATAGCTTTATTCACTTCTACCCACTGCCGTTTTCTTTTACTTGCTTCGGGATAATCTTCACTCAGCATATCGACTGATAGTAAATACATCTTGACGCAGTAAATTTTGCCTTGTTTGCGGTACTTGTAAGTTCCCACTTCATTTGCATCCACTTGCCCTATTATCCCTGCTTCTTCCCACGCCTCTTTGGCTGCGGAATCAGGTGGACTCATGCCATTAGGAATATCTCCTTTGGGAATCACCCAGTGTTGAAAGTCACGAGTTGTAATTAGCAAGATTTCAACTTTACCATTGTTTACTCTGTAAGGAATTACCCCAGACTGTATAAACACTTTACTGGCTTTTCGACTCATGTAATTTACATCCTGTACGTCCTAGATTTTTTGTACAATGTTTACTTCAGAAATTCTAGAGCTGATACCGGATAAATTTGGGTTAATCTTAAGTTATGAAAAGGTTAAAACTATTTTTTGCTTATAATAGTTAATTATTCAAAAAATTTCCAGCGTAAGTGTTTGCGCGGGTAATTATGGTTTTGATGCCGCAGTTACACTATTGTTAGACTTGTTTTATCTTGAAGAGTCAGACTCCTATTCGTCAGTTGTATCCATAAAAGTTGTGGGTAATCTGGGCAGCACTGTTGTTCAACTAACTGTAATAACTGTTCCCGCACTCTCGTTAGCTAATCTATCCACTGCACACACAGCATAGCTTCCCGCTTGTTGGACGGTAGCGAAGGTTGTGCCGGCAGACAAAATTCGCTGAATTGTCCAAGTATCGCCACTCAGCCGATAAAGTGTCCAGGAACGAACTGGCTGATTATCTCCAGGCTGCCAACTCAGTTTGCGGTTATTGACTTGTAATCCAATGGGTGGAGGTGGTGGTGTTGTATCCTGCCAAGGTAAAGTTGGCGGTAGCGCGGGTTTGTTATACAGCAGACTTTGGAATTTATCAGCAATGCCCTGACTATTTTCTGTCAAAACACTGAGATTAAAGAAAATATTCCCCAGTGACAACTGTCCAGCTTGGCTACGACTAATTTTCACCTGCTTTTCAATCTCATCACTTTCCCGACTCTTGTTGCTTGGTTCTGTCAGATTATTACCAGCGTAAACGTGTCTTTGTTTTGTGTTTACTTGTGTCCACCATTTTAGCAACGCCGGATAACTTTGTTGTGGTTGGTCTGTGCGCCAGTAAAGTTGAGGAGCGATATAATCAATCCAGCCTTCTTCTAACCATTTTTTTGAGTCAGCATACAGCACGTTGTAAGCATCCAAGCCAGTAATACCCGCGGGTTGTCCGGGGCGATAAATTCCAAAAGGACTGATACCAAATTTAACGTCGGGTTTGGTTGTTTTAATCCCTTGCCAAAGGCGCTGTACCATTTTGTTAACATTGTCTCGTCGCCAGTCGCCAAGGCTGAGTGTACCACCAGCTGCTTTATATGCAGCGTAGGTTTTATCATCGGGGAAAGGTTGTCCCTCAATGGGATATGGATAGAAATAATCATCTAAGTGAATGCCATCAACATCGTAGCGCTTCACTACATCGAGAATTACGTTATACGCCCTATCCTGAACTATTTTTAGTCCTGGGTCCATCCAGCGTTGTGTTTTCCACAAATAAACGCTTTCTGGATTGGTAGCTGCGATGTGGGGACGGACTGTTTTAGCTGGGTCGGTGGAAGTGCTAGCGCGGTAAGGGTTAAACCAAGCATGGAGTTCAATATTGCGCTTGTGACATTCTGCGATCGCAAACGCTAAAGGATCGTAAAATGGTTCCGGTGCTTTCCCTTGAGTTCCTGTAATCCAAGCACTCCAAGGCTCTAATTGAGATTCATACAAAGCGTCTCCCTCTGGTCGCACCTGGAAAATCAGAGCATTAAAGTTTAGCGCTTGTAATTTAGTAATAATCTCGGTAAGTTCTGCTTTTTGTTGAGCAACAGAAAGTCCCGGTTTGGAAGGCCAATCACCATTCCACACAGATACTACCCATGCTCCCCGGAATTCCCGGCTATGATTTACCCTAACGCTACCGATAGGTGTGGGCGTTGGAGTTGGAATTGGAATTGGCGTTGGAGTTGGAGTTGGAATTGGAATTGGAGTTGGAGTTGGAGTTGGAATTGGAATTGGAATTGGCGTTGGAGTTGGAGTTGGAATTGGCGTTGGAGTTGGTGTCGGTGTCGGCGTTAATATTGGCGGCTGTACTAAGTAACTAGAGGCAATTTTTTCTGCCTGACCTAAATACACCAAGGCTTGATAAATAATCACTGCCACATCTGCACGGGTGGCTGCGAGATTAGGATTGAGTAATTTAATATTTGGAAAACTAACCACCAATCCAGCGCTGGTGGCAATAGCTACGTGATTTCTACCATACTCAGGAATCTGTACAGAATCCTGATAAATTTGTGAAAGTTTTGAGAGGAGGTCAGGTTTTACCTTGGTAGCAATTTCTAAGCCTGCTACCAAGGAAACCAAGACTTCTACTCTAGTAATTCGGTTAGCGGAACGGAAAGTTTTATCAGGAAACCCGCTAATAAATGCTTTTTCGTAAGCTGTTTTAATGGCTGCTGCTGCCCAATAATTTGTGGGTACATCAACAAAGGGAACATACTGCCGCTTCTTGGAAACTGTCCCAAATGCGTTAGCAATAATAGCGGCAAATTCAGCACGGGTAAGTGAATTATCGGGGCGATAAGTGCCATTAGGCAGCCCACTGACAATACCGCGTTGGGCTAAGGCTGTAATAAATGAGCGTGCCCAATGGTTTTGAATATCCGAGAATGGAGTAGCAATTGATACCATTGTTAATTGCAGCTAGCTGGCCTTGATTTTGATTTCCTTTGTTAATTTAGCAATTTTGTTGGCGTAGGCATAGCCAGGCGTAGGCGTCGCTGCTGCAATGTCTTAGTAAATTGTCACTACTCAAGATTGGCCATTGGGCAAAACAGTGCTGAGTGCTGAGTTAGGAGTTATTCTCCCCTACTCCTCCGGTTACTGAGCGCAGTGGTTGGCGTGGTAACAGAGCGTAGTCGTTCGCGCAGCATCTCGTAGAGAAGTGCAGCCTCTCGTCGAGAAGTATGCTCCCCTGCTTCTTCTTCATTCCCTATCTACTAAGTAGGATTTGCAGCTTCATTAGTAGGATTCGAGGTAGAACGCGCATTTAACGCTAGCATTACGCGTGAGATGCCGGTGAAAATAATGCTGACACCAACTAGTGTACCCAGAAGCCAAGGTGCATTGAAGGGCCACTGGAACCAAATCATTGCACCTAAGACCAGCGTAATAATCCCATCACCTAGTACCCACGTCCAGTTCTCTTGCGGACGTAACTTGAATGCCAGAATTAACTCGAATGTGCCTTCAGCTAGTAAAAAGCTGCCAAGCAACAGAGTTAGTGTAAGCACACCTGTAAAAGGATAAACAAACAACATTATGCCGGTTGCAATATAGAGTCCGCTCAATAGAAGTTTCCAAATAAAACCTCCTTGGTGGCGGGTTTGAGTGGCATAAACTAGTTTTGTAAACCCAGCGAAAATCAAAATCACTGCAATCCAAGTTTCGGCGAATATGGTCGAGAGACTAGGCGCTGCGATCGCAATAACCCCTAAAATACTCAAGAGAACACCTGTTATCAGTGATCCATTCACATTCTTGTTAGTATCTCTAGAAATATCGGTTGTCATAAAAATCCTCTCCTATTCTTAGACTAAACTCTACATTTAGGTTAGGGAATTTCTCAGTAACAGGGTATGAACCCTAAGATAGACTCTTCAGTATTAACTTAATCCTAATAGTGACTAAAATTTATCACTCTTGAGACACTAAACAAATCATTATTGTCTGTAAGTAATTCTTATAAAAGTTCTGCAAGACTGCTAAGGCGTTCATAAACAGAGATGAGACGATCTCCTTCAAGTTCAACAGAAGTATTTGGATAATTTTGAATGGCTCCAAGTAGTGTAACTTCACCGTTTTGTTGAATAGATGTACTTAAAGCGCTTCGCAATGCCTCCTGATTTAGTTCTCCTGCTGGAGGATGAACTACCTCACCAATTTGGTTAACTAAAATTGGCCCAGCCCAACTAGACAGTAAGCTATTTAAAAAGGCAGCATCAGCTTTTATTGGTGCTTTCAGTGCCTTACGAGCTACTGCGGGATCTTGTTGCGCCGCCTCTAGATAAGCTCTTAATGTTGGGGTAGTCTTGCCAGTTTCTGTAAACTGACTTAATTCTTCAACCGATATTTGCCCCTGAAAAGTACCATACTTTAAAACAACTTGCTCGGCAGCATTAGCATTAGTAGTTGAAAATAGAACGATAGCGCCTAAGCCTAAAGCTACTGTCTGACTGAGTAACTTACTAAATTTTTTATTATTTAATCGACTGAAAAGTTGAGAAATCTGCATTTTTTTAAACTTGATAATAGTATAGAGCAGATATAGGCAAAAAATGCCTATATCGTTAGTATTAAACCTTTTCATTAGGCGAAGCCGCATGAGGTAGTATTGATTTATCTTCGTCTAAAGTTGCTGCAGGTACGCCCAAATGCTTCCTTGTAGTTTCTTCAGCAAGCTTTCGGTCTTGTTCGTTCTCGAACTGATTCTCATCTAACAAATGAGGATTTTTTGCTGCTTCGTCTCGGCTTGGTCGATAACCATTTTTCCACCTGTATTTCCAGTCCATAATTTAAAAGGCAGATATCCTGCAATTTTATTTCCTAGTTGCTTATAGTAGACGCTAAATGGAAAGTGATACTCCTGCTATGGGTTGAAGAGGCTCATTCATAAGGTATAATTTTAACATTTTAGGGTAAAAATACTTTGCTGCGTAAATTTTAATACTTTAATACGCAAATAACAAGTCATGAGTGGCGATCGCAAATCCCGCATTTCTCACAAGCTGCTTTGCGTATAAGTAATAAGTAATGAGTAATAAGTAATAAGTAATAAGTAATAAGTTAAGAATTTTACTCATTACTCCTTACTTACTACTCATTACTCCTCCATTCGAGGTGTGGTGAGAAATCCGGGAAATGTAAAGTCACTTTCAACCAATATCTCTATAGATATAACTAAAAAAGCTATTTTTATTATAATTACACCTTTAGGCTCACGCAATTTAAACTAAAAAGGTTAATACTGAAAAATAACTTTATCAGCATTAAATCTGGTTGTCATCACAAATTACAGCCAATAAAAAATTAGAGAAATAGAGAAAAAAGTACAAACAATGACTACTTCTACAGACCGCGATCTACAGATTAAAAAACTGCATGAGCTAATCAAAGATATTGATTATGGTATGTTTACCACAGTCGATGATGATGGCAGCTTGCATAGTTACCCAATGTCAAAGAGTGGTGAGATTAACTCTGATAGTATACTCTGGTTTTTTACTTATGCTGGTTCCCAGAAAGTGACTGAAATTGAACACTATGAGCAGGTTAATATTAGTTTCTCGTCATCCGAACAGCAGCGATACGTTTCTATCTCAGGTACGGCACAACTTGTTAAAGACCGCAATAAGATGCGAGAGCTATGGAAGCCGGAACTTCAAACCTGGTTTCCTAAAGGACTAGACGAACCTGATATTGCTTTGTTGAAAGTGAATATTAACCAGGTTAATTATTGGGATAGTGCATCGAGTTTCAAACCACAAACAATTAGTCTGCTGACACCATCACGTCTTTAAGTAATAAATAATTCGTAATTCGTAATTCGGAATTAACAATTCAATTACGAATTATTTAAGACGTTTATTTTTTTGGCAAAATTGCTACAGTTGTCGGTGGGATTGATTATTTAAGTGAATTAAAATTTATTGATCGCTGTTACCAATACGTTGTTAATGAAGATTTTAAACTCTTCAAAACTTCCAAAGTTTGATACTGCCTTCGTCAGTATCAAACATAGCTTTCCACCCCAAAGCAAAGGACAAACATGAGACTGGGGAAATAAAAGTTATGCCTTACAAACAAATTGCAGACTTACCAGATTCAGTCAAAGAAAATTTACCCAAACACGCCCAAGAAATTTTTCGGGCTGCATTTAACAGCGCTCAAGAACAATATGGTGGAGAAGAACGTGCCTTTCGAGTCGCTTGGAGTGCGGTAAAGCGCGATTACGAAAAAGGCGATGATGGGCATTGGCACAAAAAGCCAGAATAGAAGTGAACTCAATACGGTTCGGTTAAGGTTTTTTGATGAAAGTTATAAATCGCAAAGACGCGATAAATCACCATCAAGACGAAAGACTGATTATTGTAGAGACGGCGATTCATCGCGTCTCTTAACCGAACAGTATTTGAAGTGACCAGCCACAAAAAGATCAATCATGAGAGATCGCCTCAAGAAAAGCGATTGCTCCATTTGTTTTCATGAAAATATGATGACTAATAAGGAATCGCTTTTGCTTTATAGGATATAGTACAGTTTTAGAGATATGAGCAAAAATGAATGTAGAGACGTAGCACTGCTATGTTTATACCAGGGTTATGGGTAACACATATTTAATTTTACTCATATCTCTTTTATGTAAAATCGTAGTCTTTTTAAACTCGCAGAGGCGCAAGGTAAGCGCAGAGTGTTTTGGAAGCAATGTTGTAAGGAAGTATCAGATGTTGCACAAACAATTGATTTATTGCTGGCAAAAATGGTTACTTCCCATCTTGATGCCTGCCACTGTGCAAATAGTGGTTCTAACATTAGGAGTGTTGAGTATCTTGGGAAGCACTGCTCCTATGAGTCATGCTCAAGCTGTTTTTTCCACTTCTGTTGCAGATAATGCTCAACTGATAAGTACCACTAGGTACATCCAAGAGCAACAGACACCATCAAAATCAACAGTGCTAAATGCCACTGTATATCACAGTCCCGATTGTAACTGTTGTGGCGGGTGGATTGAGCACTTAAAGACACAGGGTTTTAAAATCACAGATTTTTCTACACCTGACATCGAAACAGTCAAACAAAAGTACAACGTGCCGGATAACTTGTCATCTTGCCATACAGCAATTGTTAATGGATATGTCATCGAAGGACACGTTCCAGCAGGCGATATCAAACGTCTGCTTCAAGAAAAGCCAAATGTTGTTGGTTTATCTGTTCCTCAAATGCCTGTAGGCACTCCTGGAATGGAAATGGGGAATCGAAAAGACCCGTTTTCTGTGCTTTCCTTCGATCGCCATAACTCAGTTGCAGTATTCAATAAGTATCCTGGTGAGTCCTGAGTGAATTAAAATTAAAAGGGTCTTTTAACTTGGAACTTAGCACTCTTTATTTAGAACCAGTTTTGATCGACTGCGACAAATGACTTAACCATCTCCTCAACCAGAAAGTAGATGCTGCGCTTGCAATTTTTTGAGAAAGAAACTCAATAGCATGGTTACAATCTTGCAGGCTGGCATCGAGTCCCATTGCGTGATAAATTTCACGAGCATTGCAAAAGGCATCCATCGCTTCTGATTCTCGATTGATTTTTTCTAATACCAAACCCAAATTAAACCAGCCATTTGCTTCCCCATTTGGGTCATTAAGATCCCTTCCGATCTCTAATGAATGCTGATAAAACTCCAACGCTCTTTGGTACTTTCCTAAAGCCTTATAAGCACTGCCCAATCCACTCAAGGCCATGCTTTGACCATTGCGATCGCTGATGAATTTTGCCAGCCCTAGCCATTGTTGGTAAAACTCAATTGCTAGTTGGTAAGATCCCAATGATTCATAAGTATTGCCCAAACTTCCCAGGCTTATGCATTCCCCAGTCCAATCGCCTGTTTTCTTGGTTATACTCAACCACTGGTGATAGAATTCAATCGCTTGCTCGTACTTACCCAGGTATTCATAAGTATTACCCAAGCTTCCTAAGCAAATACCTTCCCCAGTGCGATCGCCTATTTTCCTGGTAATACTCAACCACAGGTGATAAAATTCAATCGCTCGCTGGTATTTGCCCAGTGATTGGTAAGCGTTACCCAACCCAGATAAAGATTTGGCTTCTTCTAAGCGATCGCCTATTTCTTTAGCTATATCTAACCATTGCTGATAAAACTCAATTGCTAGGTGGTACTCACCTAGTGACTGGTAAGCATTGCCCAAACTTGCTAAAGAAACGACTTCTGCATTGCGATCGCCTGTTTCTCTGGCTTTTTCTAAGCACTGCTCTTCAAACTCAATGGACTCAATATTATTTAGGCCCCCGGATCTTATTACTTCTGTCATTCTCTATAGAAATTTTTGCTCGATAAGCTGTCGATTATACAATTTTCTATGGCTTTAGCACAGGATAAATGCAACTTATGTCAAAATTTAGAAATTATTTTTCAATATCAAACTTTCTTATATACTTTTAATACACAGCGATCGCTATGTATAAAAGGCTTTTATTTATCCTTAGTAAGAAGCATACAAATATACCATACTGAAAAACTTAGCTTTCTCAAAAGATATAAGAAAAACCAAATTAATCAGCAGCTGCATAATCTGGCAATACGTTGAGTTCTAAATTAACAGCGCTTAAATAATTTTGATCGTTTAAAACTTGTGATGGTAATTTATCTGCATTCACAGCAGCTTTAACCAAATCTTTCGCAAGAATATTTCTATTCAGAGTTTTAAGTACTAGCGCTTCTCCGCTAGGAATACCATGTTGTTGCAGACCTCCTTGATAAGCAAAAGTAACTAGATTCAAAGGCTGGAGGTAATTCGCAGAAGTCGAGTTCGTGGATAAATTATTAGAGTTAACAGCTATTGTTTCACTGTTGTTAGTAGTAGCTGTTTGAGCGCCAGCGATTCCAGGTACAAGAGTGATAGAAGCAAAAATCAGTGCAGAATTTATTAAGTTAGTAAGTTTCATAAGTTATATTTAGGTAAAATGCAATCGGTATTCCTTACTAATAGAGTCCTCTTTATTATTAATCTCAACTTCCTTCAGTCAGGTCATCTGATCGGTTGATCTATGACTCACCCAAAAGGGTGAGCTAATTGAGTGATACAAACAGCAATAGAGACTCAGTTAAGTCCAGACACAGAAAAGATTGGTTGAAATTTTCAAGTACGTAACTGAGGCGAGTTGAACATTTATGCAGTTTTTCAATTCGCCTCTTGAATTCCCCTAACAAAGCAAAGATTTCTGCGGCTAAGGCGCATCTGCGGCTGATGACTCAAACACGCCCATTGGCCCAAGCCGAATCGTGAGTATTTCTACATCAGTGATTGCTATGTGGGGGCCTTGTTGGGTGTGGGCTGGGGTGAACCAAAAAATTCCACCAGAACAACTCTTTCCCCCAGTTTCTACAACTCCTTTCATCACATAGACATACTCATCGCAAGGATGAGTATGAATGGGAATCGTTGTACCCGCCTTCATTGTTAGCAGATGTATTGAACCCTGCGATACAGGCTCGGCTAGGGGGAAAAACTTAGCACCAGGAAACTGCTCAATGTCCAGCGATCGCTCAAAGTCGGTTTGAATAAAGGTCTGTTCTGACATCTTCTTTACCTCTTTTTAATTAGTGTTCTAGCAAGCTTGACGGCAAAGCGTTTTTATAGTATATTAGTACTATAAAAACGCTTAAGTATTGCATAAAACTTTACCACTCCCGACTACGCCAATAGGAGAGTACAAAATAAATGAAGCTATCTAAGGTAGACTTGAGCAGTTTAGTAGCGATCGCTCATTCTGATGGATATTTGCAGTTGTTGCTCGACCGAGGCAACGAACTAGAGTTTTTGGAAATTCCGGCACCGATACAAGCTTATGAAGGATTGCAAGAACTCAACGAAGCGATTGCCGAAACGACTGCATTACCCTTTGAAGAAGAACCAATTGTCATGCTACCAGTTGTCTCATCAATGGCTATGGCTGTAGGCTACGATCGCAACGAACAGATTTTGCAAGTTGAGTTTCAAAGTGGAGCGGTTTATCAGTACTTAGGCGTAGACGAGGATACTTGGGAAGATTTACATTCCTCGGACTCAATTGGCAGCTTTTTCAATCAAGAGATTAAAGGTAGATATGACTGCGATCGTCTAGATAATGCAGATTAATGACTAATAACTGCATGTAGGGTTTTCAATAATTCTTGCGTTGTATAAGGTTTAGATAAAAAGGCTGTATACTACTCAGCCGTTTTATCGAGCGGTACTTGCTCACTTGTTACTAGTCCACTCACAGCAATAATCGGCAACAGCGGATTTATATCTTGCAATGTGCGAATGGTAGTTGCTCCATCCATCTTGGACATCATTATATCAATAATTGCCGCACTAATTTTCTCTTGATGCTCGGTGTAAATTGCTAATGCTTCCATGCCATCACCAGCAGTAATTGCTGTGTAATTATAGTTTTCTAGGGATGTTTTAGTAATTTCCTGAATCGCAGTTTCATCATCTACAACCAAAATGCATTCTCCCGATCCCGTTGGGATTTCTATATCTTGTAAAAACTGGATTGGAACTTGATTAACTGCTGGCAAGTAAACCTGAAATTTTGTCCCTTCGCCTACACAACTTGATATAGTAATAAAACCATCATGTTCTTTAATAATTGATATTACTGTTGATAGCCCAAGCCCTGTACCTTTCCCTAACTCTTTTGTCGTAAAAAATGGTTCAAATATTCTATCTAATATTTCTTTGCTAATTCCCAATCCTGTATCAGCAACTGTCAAGGCAATGTAAGCACCAACTTTAGATCCTATATGCATACTTGCATAAATTTCATCAATCCAAATATTCTCGACAGATATTGTTAAAGTTCCGCCTGTAAGCATGGCATCCCGCGCATTGAGACACAAATTAATTAATACCTGATGCAGTTGGGTGCTATCAGCACAAATAGGTAACAATTCTTCCTGAATTTCTGTGTACACTGTAATTGATTTGGGAAATGTTTGTAAAATAATTTGCTGTATTTCTAAAATCAAGTGTTTGACTTGAAGCACGGTGTGTTGAGGCGTAGCGGTTTGTCCTTGGATATCGCCTTCGATTCCCCTGGCAAATGACAGCACTTGCTTAACTAAATCAGCACCACGTTTAGCATTGCTTTCTATTATTGATAGCATCTGATTAATTTGTGGTTCGCGGTTTTTTGCTTTGAGCAGATGCACTGACATCAAAATTGGTGACAACACATTATTTAAATCGTGAGCAATGCCACTAGCAAGAGTGCCTATACTTTCCATGCGTTGGGCACGTAAAGCTTGCTTTTCTAATTGTTTTTTCTGGGTAATATCACTATCAATAGTAAGAATTGATTTGACTTGAGAATGCTCATCTTCGAGCAGCATCCAGCGACTTTCAACGATCAGTTTCTTTCCAGATTTGCTGGTTTTATGTAACTCACCTTGCCAAAAGCCATTCTTTAAGACAGTTTGATAAATTTCTAAATATTGTGCCAAAGCTTCAATGGATAAAAGTTCATCGAAGTGTTTGCCTATAGCTTCTTCTGATTTCCAGCCATAAAGTTCTTCAGCCTTTTTGTTCCATAATAAAATTTTGTTGGACAAATCTTGCACGAAAATTGCATCACTGACAAGATCCAACATTACTGCTTGTTCGTGAATTTGTTGTTCTACTTGTTTGCAACTGTCCAAAATAGATTCGCTTTGGTGTAATGCTTCTTGTACCTGCTTGTACTCCTGTTTGATGCTTGCCAGTTCAACTAAGTTGCGCCGATTCTCTAGTTGTCTAACTATCATGCGGCTAAGAGTTTGCAATGCTTCCACTTGTTGGGGATTGATTTGGTGTGGTACGCGATCGACTATACACAGAGTCCCGATCGCTTCTCCTCCCGGTGCTAACAAAGGAACACCAGCATAAAATCTCGCACCAAATTCAGCAGAAGTAACTAGGGGATTGATCGCAAATCGTTTATCAGCCAAGGTGTCGGGAATAATCAAAACTTCACCACTTTCCATGCAAATAGAGCCGAAGCCCTTATTTCGTGGCATTTCCGGTACATCCAACCCCACCTTGGCTTTGAACCACTGACGGTTAGCGTCAATTAGATTAATCAAGGCGATCGGTGTGTTACAAATCTGTGTGGCTAAAAATGCTAGATCGTCGAATGCTTCTTCTGGTGGAGTGTCCAGAATCTGGTACTGATGCAGAGCCTCAAGCCTCGCTGATTCTTTGTTACACACGAAAGATTTCATTAGATTGTTCCTAACTATTGCTGAATGACCACTTGCCCTCGTGTTACTAATAAACGTGGATTTGTAGCGCTTTCTGTAGGTAAGCATTGCCACCAAATATCACATAGACTTTTCTGGGCAATTCAGCCTTGCCTGCACTTGATAGCTCAATCAAATCACTATTGGATTATTGCAATAAGTGAACAAGCAGATAACTTGATTGCTTTAATTATAATAATATGTCTTAAGGGGGATAACAGTGAATTTTGGTGATTATAAACAGATTTTAAAATATTTTGGTTACAATCATTTTTTGCTAACAAATAAAATTACTTTTACTATGGCAAGAGAATTTTAACTTTTAATTGCTATCCTGATAAGCAACAAAATTTATCAACTTCAAAAATCCTCTTTTGCCCACAAGCATTAACTAAAGCCACTCAACATAGACTAGTAATGCTTTCTTCAGAGACAATAGAAAAAACCTATATAATATCAACGCAGTTATGACAACCACACTTACCTCTGCTGTTAAACCAAGAGCCGAAGATACTTTTGCCATTACCTTTGCGCCATTATCTCTGGAAGAAATCTACGCACAATCTGACGATCCAGCCAATGGTGCTGTGGTTGTGATGAGTGGTATGGTTCGCAATCAAACCGATGGCAAACCTGTGATTGCTCTAGAGTATCAAGCTTATGAACCGATGGCGTTGCGGATATTTTATCAAATTGCTGCTGATATTCGCTTATCTATGTCTGATGTGAATCGAGTTGCGATTTATCATCGTGTTGGACGTTTGCAAGTTGGGGAAATCAGCGTTTTAGTAGCTGTGGGTTCTCCTCATCGGGGTGAGGCGTTTGAAGCTTGTCAATATGCTATTGATACGCTCAAACACAATGCCCCTATATGGAAGAAAGAACATTGGCAAGACGGTTCTAGCACCTGGGTGAGTATTGGTGCGTGTGAAACATCAGGAGAAAATTGTTGATTTGAAAAAGAATTCAGAATTCAGAATGGGCTACGCCCCGCTGCGCTAACAGGAGTCAGATTGACAAAATCTTGACAAGCATAGGTAAAATGCTATGCTCTTTTTCCAAATCTATTTAACTCATCGACACCACTCACCAGAACCTTGAAAACCGTCATAATTTCGTTGAATGGTGTCGATTGTTTCTACAGTAAGGGTTTCAGGCTACTAAATCGATTGTTTGTCGCTGTGCAAAAGTACTCTTAACAAACTCTGCAATCTCTATACGATTCCCACCGGGATCTCGGAGGAAAAACCGCACGCATCCTGGAAGTGGTCGTCGATCGGGAATAATTTCTATCCCATGCGCTTTTAGGTGTTCTTCAAAGGCGTTCAAGTTATCGACTTGGAAACAAAAATGTCGTCTAGATGCTTGGTTATTGGCGTTTTTCTCTCTACTAACGTGCAGTTCAATGTCTCCCAACTTGTACCACGCTCCTGAATCATTTTTGATGAGATCATATCTGGCAATTTCAGTCAGTCCCAAAACTTCGCTGTAGAAAGATAGCATTGCTTCCTCTACTTCAAAAGGATAGGTTACTTGAATATGATGAATTGCATTAAGCTTCATAAATTTTTCTCCTAATTTGGGTTAAATTTGGTAACGCTACAATCACCTTTTGCCGTAATACTGGCGTATTTCTAAAGTTTTTCTGTTCAAACTCACTAAACATCTATGCGACAAGCTTTCCCATACTGATGCGTTCTTCAATGAGATAGCCAAGTTTTCTATAAAACTCAACTGCTTCTGCGTTGGAGACACGAACTTGGAGATTGATTTTGAGGCATCCCATCGCTATCAATACCTTCTCTGCGTGCTGCACTAGCTTGCTACCAATGCCCTGCCGTTGATACTGAGGACTGACTGCAACTGTGTATAGCCAACCGCGATGCCCGTCATATCCTGCCATGATAGTGCCTAGAATTACAGAGTTAATCTCGGTAACGAAAAACAACTCAGGCTGTACAGCAAGCTTCTGACTGATTACCAATTTTGGGCTGCTGTGCGATGGATTATTAGGAAACACCTCATCCCACAAAGCACTGACTAATTCAGCATCAGATTCTTGATATGGTCTTATATTCATCTACATCTCTAAATCAAAGGACTTGCCTTTGCACATTGTTTGTGAAATACTACTCTTAAAACTACGGAAAATCGATATATTTTAAGTAGTATTGTACAAAAATTACCATAAAACATCGCGTCCTGAAAGCAATTACAGGCTAATCCTAAGATGACAAACACAGAAATTCGCACTGCTCAAGTGAAAGTCCCTAACGGAGATTTGCAAATTGATGCTTACTTAGCTGAACCAGCCCAAAAGGGAACCTTCCCAGCCGTGATTGTGATTCAGGAAATTTTTGGGGTTAATATTCACATTCGGGAAGTTGCTGAGAAATTTGCCAAAGAGGGTTATGTGGCGATCGCACCGACTTTATTTCAACGCACTGCTCCCGGTTTTGAGGGTGGATATACCCCTGAAGATGTTCAGCAAGGGAGAGGATATAAGGAGCAGACAACAGCAGAAGAAATATTGAGTGATATTAAAGCTGCGATCGCTTATTTAAGAACCTTACCAAATGTACAAGGAGATGCGATCGGCTCTATTGGTTTCTGCTTTGGTGGTCACGTCGTTTATCTAGCTGCCACTCTACCAGATATTAAAGTTACAGCTTCCTTCTATGGTGGCGGGATTCCCAACTCAACTCCCGGCGGTGGAGAACCAACCATCACCCGCACTCCAGAGATTAAAGGCCCCATTTACGCCTTCTTTGGTCTTGATGACCAGGGAATCCCCTTAGAACATACAGAACAGATTGAGGCTGAATTGAAGAAAAATCAGATTACTCATGCTATCTTCCGTTATCCCGGTGCAGGACATGGCTTTTTCTGCAATCATCGCGCCAGCTACAATGTCGAAGCTGCCGCCGATGCTTGGAAAAATGTTCAAGAACTATTCCAAAAGAACCTTCAGCTTCAAAAAGTCTAAATCTTTAGGTTACGAGCAATAGAACATTAGAGGCGCACAAATGTGCGCCTCTACGACTAGTCAAAAGCAAATAAAAAACAAAGTATCACGTCCATGATTCCCGCCTTCAAACAGCCACAAGTTAAGATTTTCCAACGTTTTTCACTATTCCTTTTACCTGGATTATTAACAATCTCAACAACCTTAATCAGTTGCTCAGTTCAAATCCCAAATTCAGCAAATCAAACCACTGGGTTGAAAACCAAAGTTGTCCGAATGGGATATCAAAGTTCTGGGGATATTTTCAGACTTAAAGGATTGATCGAAAAACGTTTAAAGCCTTTAGGTGTTTCTGTAGAATGGGCGCAATTTGCCGCCGGGCCACAACTGATGGAAGCAATGAATGTGGGTAGGGTTGATATTGGCTCTGTAGGCGAGACTCCCCCGATATTTGCCCAAGCGGCTGGCACATCTTTAGTTTATGTTGCTAGTAATAAACCTAGTACTGGTAAAGGAAGCGGGATTATCGTCCAAAATAATTCACCGATTCGGACTTTAGCCGATCTCAAAGGTAAAAAAGTAGTTTTTCAAAAGGGTTCTGCTTCCCATTACTTATTAATAAAGGCTTTGGAAGAGGCTGGTTTGAAATATAGTGATATTCAAGCTATTAGCCTCCCCCCTTCAGAAGCTCGTGATGCTTTTATTCAAGGCAAAATAGATGCTTGGGTAACTTGGGACCCTTATTTAGCCGTGGTCCAAAAAAAGGCCAATGCTCGTGTTTTGCGAGATGCTAGTGGCATTTCTACTCAGGGCGGATATTATCTGGCTGCGCGAAAATTTGCCACAGAAAATCCGAAATTAGTACGATTAGTTCTTGAGGAGATAGATAACACAGGGCAATGGGCTGATAAAAACCGAGCAGAAGTTGTAAAACTGACTATTCCTCACCTCAAAATTGATGAAGATATTTTAACAACAATGGTTGGAAGGCGAACTTACGGGTTAAGACCAATTACACCCGAAATCATGGAAAAACAACAGAAAATTGCCGATTTGTTTGCCAAAGAAAAAGTGATTCCTAAACCCATAAATATTAAGGAAGCGATGCTGACTAGCGAACAATATGCAGCTATAACACCGGAAACCATTAGCCAGAAATAGCGCCAGGAGAGAAGAAAATGGAAGTTTTTTGGTATTTGCCGACACAGGGAGATGAGCGTTATTTAGGTACTACAATCGGCAGGCGGCCAGCCACTTATCCCTATATGCAGCAAATCGCCCAAGCTGTTGATAAATTGGGCTATGGCGGGATGTTGATTGGTACCGGACAAAAACAAGATACTTGGATTGTCGCTACTTCATTAATTTCAGTTACGGAACGCTTGCGGTTTCTTGTAGCCTTTCGTCCGGCAATTATGTCGCCTTCTTTGGCAGTTAGAATGGCTGCGACTTTTGACCAGATTTCTAACGGTCGAATTATTCTGAATGTTGTTACTGGTGGCGATACCAAAGAACTTGCAAAAGATGGGATTTTCTTAGATCGTGACCAGCGTTATGAACTCACAGATGAGTTTTTGACAATTTGGCGATCGCTCATGCAAGGTGAAGAAGTAACCTATAGTGGTCGTCATTTGCAAGTTCAAGGGGCAAAACTCCAATTTCCTCCCGTACAAAAGCCTTATCCCACCTTATATTTTGGCGGTTCTTCAGATGCGGCGCTCCAAGTTGCTGCCAAACACATTGATGTGTATTTAACTTGGGGTGAACCACCAGATCGAGTTGCCGAAAAGATTGCAAAGGTACGCCGATTAGCAGCAGAACAAGGTAGAACAGTTCGCTTTGGGATTCGGATGCACGTCATAGTCCGCGAAACTACGCAAAAAGCTTGGGATGCGGCCAATGAACTGATTCAGTATGTTGATGATGAAACCATAGCAGCTGCACATCAGCGGTTTGCTCAATCGGAATCAGAAGGACAACGCCGTATGGCTCAACTGCATAATGGTAATCGCAAAAACCTAGAAATTAGCCCCAACTTATGGGCAGGTGTTGGCTTAGTGCGTGGAGGTGCTGGGACTGCCTTAGTTGGAGATCCAGACACAGTTGCAGCGCGAATGCTGGAATATGCCGATTTAGGAATTGATACCTTCGTTTTCTCAGGTTATCCCCATCTCGAAGAAGCTTATCGAGTTGCGGAATTACTGTTTCCCAAATTGCCATTACAAACTCCAGGCATCGCATTACCGCAGCAGGTTGCAAGTACATTCAGTGAATTTGTTACCAAAACAGATTTACTCAAACCCCAACCTGTGTAGGTAGGGACGCTTTGCGTCCCGCAGGGATGGGATATTTTTTTCACTAGAAGTTCCTTCCTCTACGTGCGTCTGCGTTTAAAAACACTACGATTTTACGCGTATCCAATTCTTACCAAATAGAAAAAAGCATGAGTACGAAAAAACCTCAACTTAGACTAGATCCATTCTTGCCCTATATCTTTCGATCGCTAGTGGATAAGCTCAGTTAAAATTTATCGCAATAGTAATGTAAGATAATTATCTGGATTATTGTCTGGTTAAAATCTATAACCTCAACAAAATCTAAATTACTCAAGCTGGGAGTTGGGAAACTCCGGTGAAATTCCGGGACTGTGCCGCAGCTGTGATGGGATGACCCAAGTCAGAATGCCAACTCTCAGGATGTCCTCAAGACACACTCACCGTCTACTCCCTGCGTTGCACGGGGAAGGAGTTCTAAGTTTGGTTTCTGGATTTGCCACTTGTCCTGGCTTGTTTTATGCTACTCCCGCCGCAGATGGTATATTATCTCGCGTTAGAATACCAGGTGGAATTATTAGTAGTCAGCAGTGCCGTGCGATCGCAGATACAGCAGAACAGCATGGTGGCGGTTATATAGATGTGACTAACCGAGCTAACCTGCAAGTTCGTGAAATCCGCACGGGGATAAATGCTGAGGTTCTGAAGTACCTACAAAATATGGGATTGGGTTCTGACAATACTGTTGTAGACCAAATCCGCAATATTATGACCAGTCCAACTGCTGGTATCGATCCCCAAGAATTAATCGACACTCGCCCCTTTGTCCAAGGTTGGGATGATTATATTGCAGAACATCCGGCGCTTTCGGGACTGTCGGCCAAATTTAGCGTTTGCTTTGATGGTGGTGGGATAATTCAGGTGTGCGATCGCTTGAATGATATCGCCTTTGCAGCTGTCTTAGTTGATGGTAGTGTTTACTTTCGCCTCTATCTCAGTGTCGGCAAGAAGGGTCAACCGCCCAGCGATACGGGAATTTTGTTATCACCAGAGGACTGTTTGCCCGTCTTAGCAGCTTTGGCGGATGTCTATCTAACTTATAGTCATCCTACGAGTAAGCGACGGCTACGTCTAAGAGAGTTATTGAATACTTTGGGTTGTGAAAATTATCTTCAGGAAGTTGAGCAGCGTTTACCTTTTTCTCTTTTATGCAGTGAAATCAGAAAAGACCTAACCCCCCAACCCCCTTCCCTACGAGGGAAGGGGGAGAAATTCTCTCCTCTCCTTGTAGGAGAGGGGTTGGGGGAGAGGTCAGATACGAAATATCAGCATATTGGCATCCATCCCCAACGTCAGCAAGGCTTATTTTACATTGGTGTCGTATTGCCGCTTGGGCGATTGGAAAGTAGACAGATGCGGGGTTTAGCAGATTTAGCAGCAAAATATGGTAGTGGAACTCTCAGGCTAACCCCTTGGCAAAATTTGCTCCTTACAGATATTCCTCAGCAATGGGTTGCTAATGTCCAAACTGAAATTGCTTTATTAGAATTAGATTCCTCTGCAACCAATATCAAAGGTGGATTAGTTGCCTGTTCTGGAAAAAAGGGTTGCGCCGCTTCTGCCACTGACACAAAAAGTCATGCGTTGGCATTGGCAGAATATCTTGAAACTCGCGTTACTCTCGATTACCCAGTTAATATCCACTTTAGCGGCTGTGAAAAATCTTGTGCCCAACATAGCAATAGTGATATTACTCTCCTCGGTGTCAGCATTGAGGCTGAAAATACAACCGTGGAAGGCTATCACGTTTATGTTGGTGACAGCAATCAGAAATTCGGACGCGAACTATATCAATATGTAACTTTTGCCGAACTACCTGCATTAATAGAGCGGATGCTATATGTATATAAAATTCAACGCTTAAATTCTGATGAGTCCTTTGGGAAATTTGCTAATCGATTTGCACTGGCACAATTACAGCAATTATTTAATATTTTTCCTCAATCATTTGTGAATAACAAGATTCCTAAGTTTTTAGAGAAGTTGGCAATCTAAGCCTTTTGATTTTTATATGTCAATCCAAAATTTAAAATCCCAAATTTAATGCCCGACTATATCCGAGATGCCAACGAAATTTACCGTAATTCCTTTGCAATTATCCGGTCAGAAGCGAAGCTAGATGTGCTGCCACCAGATGTAGCAAAAGTTGCTGTGCGTCTAATTCATGCCTGTGGGATGACGGATATTGTAACAGACTTGGGATATTCACCAATAGCAGTACAATCCGCAAGGGCAGCACTGGCAAATGGAGCGCCAATTCTGTGCGATTGCCGGATGGTTGCCGATGGCGTTACCAGACGGCGGTTGTCTGCAAACAATCAAGTTATCTGTACCCTTAACGAACCAGAAGTGCCAGAACTTGCCCAGCGTATGGGTACTACAAGATCGGCGGCAGCTCTCGAATTATGGCGATCGCACCTGGAAGGCTCAGTAATTGCAATTGGGAATGCGCCCACAGCCCTGTTCCGACTGTTAGAAATGCTCGATGCAGGAGCGCCTAAACCTGCGATTATCTTAGGCTTTCCAGTGGGGTTTGTCGGTGCAGCGGAATCAAAAGCCGCACTGGCAGCAGATAGCAGAAATGTACCATTTTTAACCTTACACGGTCGGCGCGGTGGAAGTGCGATCGCGGCAGCAGCAGTTAACGCCCTGGCAACGGAGGAAGAATGAATATGCAACCCAAAGGTCGTCTTTATGGAATTGGTGTCGGTCCAGGCGATCCCGAACTATTGACTCTGAAAGCACTGCGGCTATTACGTGCGGCTCCAGTGGTAGCCTATCAATCAGCCACAGATAAAGAAAGTATCGCTAGAGCGATCGTGGCGCAGTATCTTCCTGGCAATCAAATCGAGGTACTATTTCACCTCCCCCGCGCTTTGGAACCGGAAAAGGCCAAGTCTATTTATGACAACGAAATTCAACCAATCGCCGACCATTTAGCAGCCGGTCGAGATGTCGTAGTGTTATGCGAGGGCGATCCATTTTTCTATGGTTCCTTTATGTACCTGTTCACGCGGTTATGCGACCAATACGAAACAGAAGTTGTCCCCGGAGTTTCCTCGCTGATGGCTTGTCCGGTAGCCTTGGGTGTACCTTTCACCTACTACACTGATATTCTCACAGTCTTACCCGCCCCATTGCCAGCAGAAGAACTGACAACACATCTGCTGATGACCGATGCAGCCGCAATTATGAAACTAGGTCGTCACTTTACCAAAGTACGAGATATCCTGCATAAATTAGGGCTAGCGTCACGAGCAAGATATATTGAGCGGGCATCAACATCACAGCAACGTATCATCCCTCTAGATGAAGTCGATCCAGCCGAAGTACCCTATTTCTCAATGATTGTGATTCCAACTAAGAATCGACTATAGACTGACTTTTTCTTTTTAGTTAAGGTATTGTTTAACTGATGATTGAGACTTTACCATAAAAAAATACTTCAAGAAAAGTTGATGGCTTCTAATAGCACCTTCACTCCTGATACGATCGCTGCTGGCTTTCATGCCCTGTCTGACCCCCTACGGATTAAGGTATTAGAACTGCTGCGCTCTCAAGAACTATGCGTCTGTGACCTGTGCGACCATCTGGGAACCACTCAGTCTAAACTGTCTTTTCACCTCAAAACCTTGAAAGAAGCGGGTTTAGTTCGCGCTCGTCAAGAAGGGCGCTGGATTTACTACAGCCTCAATCTACCGCAGTTTGCTGTCTTAGAGCAGTATTTAGCAGAATTCCGCCGCTTTAGCCCCATATTACCTATTCGTCCCCCCTGCGATCCTTAAATACTCATCAATTTTTTTTGTAATATTTTGTTTAATTTTAGTTTTATAGGCATTGACAAATCAACTTTTTTTGAAATGATAGATATATACTCTTGATATAACTCACGAATTTTAGATTTTCAATTTTGGATGTTGGATTGAATAATCTGAAATTCCTGCTCGAAGCTCCTGCATTCATGTATGGGGTTAATTGTCATGAACAAAAATACTTCAAAACGCCTCTCCTTTATTGACCGCTTCCTAACCTTATGGATTTTTTTAGCAATGGCGATCGGTATTAGTTTAGGCTATTTCTTTCCTGGAGTAGAAGCCTTTATCAATCAGTTCCAGGTGGGAGCAACCAATATACCGATCGCCATCGGGTTAATTCTGATGATGTATCCGCCCTTAGCCAAGGTGCGCTATGAAGAATTAGGGGATGTATTTCGCAACGGAAAAATTCTTGGTGTTTCACTAATTCAAAATTGGATTATTGGGCCAATTTTGATGTTTGCTCTGGCAGCTATCTTCTTACATGGTTATCCAGAATACATGACGGGATTGATTTTGATTGGATTAGCCCGTTGTATTGCAATGGTAGTTGTGTGGAGTGACTTGGCACGAGGTAATACAGAATATACGGCTGGATTGGTTGCCTTTAACAGTATCTTTCAAGTCATCTTTTATAGTCCTTATGCCTGGTTTTTCATTACTGTACTGCCGCCACTATTTGGTTTACAAGGCAGTGTTGTTAATGTCAGCATTGCTGAGATTGCTAAAAGTGTGTTTATCTATCTCGGTATTCCTTTTTTAGCTGGATTTTTCACTCGTTACTTCTTAGTAAAAGTGAAAAGTAAGCATTGGTATCACGAGGAATTTGTACCTAAAATCAGCCCCATCACACTGATTGCTTTATTATTTACAATCGTCGTTATGTTCAGCTTGAAAGGGAATTTGATTGTTCAGATCCCCTTAGATGTGGTGAAGATTGCAATTCCGTTGATCGTCTACTTCTTCATCATGTTTCTGGTCAGCTTTTACATGGCTTGGCGCGTTAAGACGGACTATTCAAGAGCCGCAAGTGTCGCGTTTACATCGGCAGGAAATAATTTTGAACTAGCGATCGCAGTGGCGATCGCAGTATTTGGCATTAATTCGGGTGTTGCTTTTGCCGCCGTTGTCGGGCCTCTGGTGGAAGTGCCTGTATTGATTGGTCTGGTTAATGTGGCTTTCTGGTTTGAAAAACGTTATTTTTCGCCATCTGAATCGAAAACCTTTTAAATTTAGTCAAATTATTCAGAGGATTTGAACCATGAAACGTGTGATGTTTGTCTGCAAAAAGAATTCTGCCCGTTCCCAAATGGCGGAAGGTTTTGCTAAAACTCTTGGTAAAGGAAAGATTGCAGTGATTAGCTCTGGTTTAGAAGCAAGTCAGGTCAGATCGGAAGCGATCGCCACTATGAAAGAAATTGGTATCGACATTACCGCTCAACACTCCAAACCCCTCAGTGATTTTCAAGCGAAAGACTTTGATGTAGTGATTTCTTTGTGTGGCTGTGGCGTGAATTTGCCGCCAGAGTGGGTTATGCGAGAAGTATTTGAAGACTGGCAGTTAGACGATCCAGCAGAGCAACCAGAAATTTTTCCTAGAGTCCGCGATGAGATTAAAAAACGGGTGACTCAACTAATTGAGTATATAGAAAATCCAACATACAAATCTGATGTTGAATTGCGAGAGTTGGAGGAGAATAAGCAATTACCATGACGACATTTGATCGTTCCCCCAGAATTTTGTTTTTGTATGGTTCCCTGCGCGAGCGTTCCTATAGCCGCCTCTTGGCAGAGGAAGCAGCACGCATCATTGAAGAATTTGGCGCAGAGGTAAAGTTTTTCGATCCCCGCGAACTGCCGATTTACGGCAGCGTACCTGACAGCCACCCAAAGGTGCAGGAGTTACGCCAATTAAGCCTGTGGTCAGAAGGACAGGTTTGGTCTAGTCCAGAACTGCACGGTCAAATTTCTGGCATTATGAAAAACCAAATTGATTGGATTCCGCTCAGTATCGGAGCCGTTCGCCCGACTCAAGGGAGAACTCTGGCTGTGATGCAAGTGAGTGGCGGATCTCAGTCTTTCAACGCTGTCAACACATTAAGAATTATTGGGCGCTGGATGCGGATGTTTACTATCCCGAATCAATCTTCAGTGGCTAAAGCATACGAGGAGTTTCATGAAGACGGCACTATGAAGGATTCGCCCTACCGCGATCGCGTTGTCGATGTGATGGAAGAACTTTACAAATTTACTTTGCTATTGCGTGACAAAGTTGATTATCTCACAGACCGCTATAGCGAACGTAAGGAAAAAGCTGCCAAAGAGACAATCAAGATAGCCTCTCAATCTCTTGAAATTAACTCTAATAAAACAAATTGACTATTGAGCATCCAAAAAAAGATAACCTCCTGGCAGATTGAACCAGGAGATTTAAAAAAATTGATTCATCTTTACAAGCGTTGTAGCAGACTCAAACCGTGGCTATCAGTACCACAGGTATTGAAAAGAAAGTATTCATCAGCCAACTTTTGCACTTGTTCTGATTCCAATACGCTGGGTTTCCAAGGGTTAGGGTTATTGTAGGCGTAGAAAGTTTCCACGCCATCGATGCCCTTTTCTGCCGCCGCTGGAATCAAGTCGAAATGCGATCGCTTGTAACGAGCTGGATGAGCCAGAACTGCCAATCCCCCAGCTTCATGAATAGCGGCAATCACGTTACTTGCCTGATATTCTTGCCCTGTAGTCGGCCTTCTTTGCAGATAGGGTTTCATACTAGGGTGTTCTGTTGCAAAAGCGTAAGCCAAAATGTGAACTTCTATATTCAAAAGGTTGGCATTGATTTCCACGCCACTCCACAGGTGAGGAGTGGTTGCATGAGGATTATTCCACTTCCAATCTTCTAACCAAGCAAGGGCCGCTTGATAGCCGACAATACCATGATGATCGGTGATAGCTAACCCTTTTAACCCAATAGCGATCGCCTGCTCCATCAATGCACTCGGCTGCAACTTGCCATCCGAGAAGACAGTGTGCATGTGAAAGTTGAATAACTTTGGACAACTATGTGCATCAATGTTACGGAATACTTGCTTTAAAAGTTCTGCCGAAGTTGTAGTACGGGCCAAATTTACAACCATAACCCCCTCTGAAGAAAATATATATTCTTAACACACCAAAACGCCACATCTCTGGATGAGAAAGAACCAACACTAAAAATTAGTATCGGCTGCTACTTTCTCAGCAAATTTTTCAATATGTTAAGACTACGTTAGCAAATCTTAATCTCAGTGGTCATGGGTGATTAGCACTACTTTTAGATTAAGTGGTAGTAAATATTACATCCAAAATTTTATAAATGTGCCTATAGCATCTGTGTTACATGACTTAGAAAATAAAGGTTTAGTAGAGTAATAATCTCTAATAAGCCTGAAATGTAAATTGCTTTTGTGTGTAAAAAATATTATTTATCTCAGTAATTACAGCTTTTTATGACTTTAGCGTAGGCGTAGCCCGCACTTCTCTACGTTCGCGCAGCGTGTCGCAGACAGACGCTGCGCGTAGCTTGCTTCCACGTTCGCGGAGCGAGTGTGGTACGACACGGTTCGACTCCGGCTCCATCGAGCGAAGCCGAGATGCTCACCAGCCGCTCTGTTACCACCGCAGGCATCGCATAATTGAGTCTACAATAACTTCGATAAAACCAGCGATGTCTACGACGGGCTATGCCTACGCTTGGGTTGGATTATACCCCTCGCGCAATTCCAAAAGAATCTCCCTTCAAGGTGACTCCAAGGGGTTCTATCACTACCTCGCGGGAAAGAGACGCTTCAACTCTTCCAGCGATCGCAGCCGAAAGTTGATGTTCTCTTGCAAGTAGGACAATTCTCTCTGCATCCTGTTCAGACTCTGTATAGAATGCGAATCCTGCACCGTAATTGAACACCGAAAGCATCGTCTCGGCCCCGCCCTCAAGATGACTCTCAACAAATGTAAATATCTCTGGTACTGGGAGCATTGTTTCGATAACGTACCGAAGCGGCTTCACCGACCGCATCAGTTTTTGCCAGCCATGACCAGTGATATTCTCCATCGCCGTGGGACGAATTCCTTCGCCAAGCACTGCCTGTACAAGGGGCGTGTAGAGATACGAAGCAGCATTCATCGCTTCCCAGAACTCCTGCCCACTCGGAAGTTTTGTTCTATAACCATCAGGGAGCGACTCAGCAAGCTTTCGTAGTGGGGTAAAACCGTTCTCATGCGGCCCCGAACTTTCGACGAGAACAATAGTATTTCCGACATCCAGACGCGAGCTATCAATAGGAGCGACACCAGGGGGCATAACCCCAAAAACCGAGCCGGCGATATCGAGCCGCCCTGGAATCATCTTGGTTTTTAGTTGAGGAGTTTCCCCTGAGAGATACACACATCCCACTCGTTTGCAGCCCTCAACTACTCCATCCAGAAACCCATCAAGGAAAGCGGGGGTAAAAATTGTTTCGGGAGTACTCGAAGGCAGATAAAGACCGAGAAGTATAGTCTGCATACCTGAAGTTGCGGCATCGTTCGTCAGACACGAAATAATCTTGATACCAATATTCCACCAGAATCGTCGAAGTTCTTCTTCGGAAAGATCGTCAGGGCGGGTATCATCTGCGGTGCCTAGTCCTTCCGGCACAAGTGTCATCGAAAGTTCTCTAGCCCCCACCTCCAGAAAGGGAGCGAGGTTAAAGCTGAAAGCGTTGGCGCTTGCTCCCAGACCTGACGCGGGGACGATGCCATAAGCGCTTGCAAAGCCAAGTGTGCGTTTTGCAGCATCGATGAAGCGTCGTTTTGCAGCATCGAGAGTATCGTAATCGACTTGATCGAGAGCTTGAGCCATCAGGTTGCGTTTTAAGTTAGGAGTTAGGAGTTAGGAGTTAAAAGTTAGGAAAACTCATAACTCATAACTCATAACTCCTCACTTTAAAATACCTCAAAATACCTCATCTTCAATACCGCGCCACCATTCACCTAATTTCATCAAGTCTTGGTAAATATCTTCTAATTCTTTGGTATAAACATCGTTTGTCAGAGTGGCTCGACGCTCTTGCAATTTTTTGAGACGCAGTTGTACCAATACCCAAGGTTTAGAGATGCTATTCGTTGCTTCGATGTATTGCGCTAGTTCTTTGCTATCCATATATTTTATATTTTGATTTCTCCACCATCCCCTCAAGACCTAACCAAAAACAGTCACGATACTAGTACAATGTCAAGCTAGTTTTCAGGGTTTGTAGTAAGCACTAAAGTGCTTAGGAAATAAGGACTAAAGTCCTTACTACGAAATCGCTTACCCATCAATTAAAACTTGACTGACTACTGTCGTGACTGCTGACAAAGGTGTTAAGTGAATTATTTTTACTTTACATATCTGGCATAAGCTACGTAGCTGCAAAGTAGCTGGCTAAAGTACATCGCAGCCAGTTCAAAACTGCCAAGTAATTAAGCTTTAGCCAAGTTTTCAGCAGCAAAGTCCCAATTTACCAAGTTTTCTAGGAAATTCTTGATGAACGCTGGACGGGCGTTTTTATAGTCAATGTAGTAGGCGTGTTCCCAAACATCCAAGGTTAGGAGTGCCTTTTTACCATGAGCTAGGGGATTTTCTGCATTTGGTGTTTTGATCACCTTCAGCGTACCACCATCATCGATCAGCCAAGACCATCCACTGCCGAATTGAGTTGCAGCCGCGTTAGAGAACTCTTCCTTGAATTTGTCAAAGCTACCAAAATCTTTATCAATTTTGGCTGCGAGTTCACCTGTGGGTGTGCCACCACCTTGTGGTTTCAAAGAATTCCAGAAGAAGGTGTGGTTCCAAACTTGGGCAGCGTTGTTGAAAATTCCCACCTTAGAGGAGTCTTGGAAGGAAGTTTTAATCACTTCTTCCAGGGACTTATCAGCAAGTTCTGTACCTTCAGTGAGCTTGTTGAGGTTGTCTACATAAGCTTTGTGATGCTTGCCGTAGTGATACTCAAAAGTTTCAGCTTTCATGCCAAAAGGCTCTAGAGCATCTTTTTCAAAGGGTAGTGGGGGCTGTACAAATGCCATTGTGTCAAATCCTCTCTTTACCGGTTTCTAGTTTGTAAGCTATTGCAGAAGTTTGGAAAATTAATAGCTTTTATTTTTAGAGGTTTTATGCCTTTTGATTAGTGAAACATAAAACTTAACATCGTCATTCTACTACCAAAGTGAAGACGGAAACAAAGTACTTTGTTGATAAGTCAGATCGCTAGCAATTCCTGACTATAAATAAAAATGACTAATATATAACGAAAGGCCAATAACTAAATAGCATTTAGCAATTAAAACTTTAATACTTCTATCTTTAGTAGGATTAATTACGATTTTAAAAATCAGTCGAAAGCGAGATGATTTAATATTTAAATAAACGTAATATTTATTTACATCAAAAATATTAATTCTTAAAGAAAATAGCCAGCAGTCAAATTATATATTTTTTATTTTTAAAATAATTTTGAGGATGGTAAGTGAATAATCGCTCACCCACCACCCTTTGAAACAAAAAAACTAACAGCAAGTACGAGTAACTAACACTGAGATAAACGCTGTTGGTAATAGTTAACGATTTGTGCCGTGACTTCAGACACGTCCAAACCATCAGTTTGAAGTTCGATCGCATCTGCTGCTTTCTGCAAAGGAGAAACCTTGCGTGTACTATCTTTCCAGTCACGTTCGGCGATGTCGTGTTCCAACTGCTCTAAACTCACTTCAGGTAGACCTTGGATGTTAAAGTCTTGCTGGCGGCGACGGGCGCGTTCGCCGACAGAAGCAGTTAAGAAGATTTTAACTTCGGCATCGGGAAATACGTGAGTACCAATATCCCGACCTTCAGCAACTAAACCACCTCTCTTACCCCAGCTTTGCTGTTGTTTAACCAGTGCTTGACGGACAGCGCTTTGTGCCGCGATCGCAGATACAAGAGAAGTTACCTCAATGGTGCGAATTACCTGGGTAACATCAGTACCGTCAATCCAAACCCGCACGGACGATTGTAAATCCTCGGTGGGAGTAAGTTCAATTTTACACTGATTAGTTAATTCGGCGATCGCACACTCATCGTCAATAGCAATTCCCTTTTGCAGTACTAACCAAGTGACAGCACGGTACATTGCTCCTGTATCTAAATACACTAAACTCAGATTTGCTGCCACTTGCCGCGCCACTGTGGATTTTCCAGCACCAGCTGGGCCATCAATAGCGATAATGGGTTGACGATCGCGCAATATGATATTGTCAATCAAACGTGTAGCACCAAGACGAGCTGCGATCGCCAACATTCCTTCCTCCTCAACTTTTTCTAAAGACATTAACGTAGTCGGTTCAACCAATTCAATATATTCCACTGAGACCGTGCTGACCATTGCCACTTCTTGCTGTACCACTGCTATCAACTTGTTGCTATTGCGATCGCCTGCAATGAATGCAGCTTCAGCTTGTCGTAAACCCCGATATAACACCGCTGCTTGCTCTTTTGCCGTTGCAGTCAAATATTGATTGCGAGAGCTGAAGGCCAGACCCGACGCTTCCCGTACTATTGGACAAGCAACAATTTCTACTGGCAAATTTAAGTCAGCCACTAAGCGTTTAATAATTGCTAGTTGCTGACCATCCTTTTGACCAAAGTAGGCACGGTCAGGCTGTACCAAGTTGAAAAGCTTGGTAACAATCGTAGCGACACCTTGAAAGTGACCCAGCCGAGAACGACCACACAAGCCTGTCATCATAGCAGATGGGGGGATAACTTGTGTAACCTTTGATTCTTGTATACTCTTCTGCGGAACTGCCATCTCTTCAGGACTCGGTGCAAAAATTGCATCTACCCCAGCTTGTTCGCAAAGTTGTTGGTCTTGCTCTAAAGTGCGGGGATAGCGTTGATAATCCTCATTAGGAGCAAATTGCAGGGGATTGATGAAAATACTCACAATCACCGTAGAATTTTCGTGCCGCGCCCGTTGGATTAAGCTTAAATGACCTTGATGCAAATTTCCCATCGTTGGCACCAGACCGACTGCCGTCTGATACCAGCCAGTCATCTCATCTAGTCTCAGATCCTCAGTAACCGCAATTAGCTTGTTTTCTGAGCAGCGTTTAGTTAAATAGCAGCGTAAAGCTGCGACTGTTGTCAGCAGGCGCACAAAAATACCCCTAGTTCTTATCGATCCCTCCCCCGTTAGTTTATATCTGAAATAGAGGGAAGAGTTGATTGAACTAGGGGAATTAAGTGATACGGAACTGGGATTGAGGTTAGGGGAAAGGTTATAGGTAATAGGCGATAGGGAATAATTTTTCCCCTGTAACCTGTAACCTGTAACCTACTCGATTATTTACCCAAAACTTCAATATGCACTGGTGCAACTCCACTGCCCATCATTCCCAAAATTCGAGCCGCGCCGGCAGACACGTCAATGACTCGACCTCGAATGAATGGACCTCGGTCATTAATCCGCAGCACTACGGAACGACCGTTGCGAGTGTTAGTTACACGCACTTGCGTACCAAAGGGTAAACTACGATGAGCGGCAGTCATTGCTTCTGGATTAAATCTCTGACCGCTAGCAGTGCGATTACCAGAACCGTCATAGCCGTAATAAGAAGCCATGCCTCTCAGGGTGGCTCGCACTACTCCGACGGCAACCTGTTGAGGTAGCTTTGATATTGATATTTGTTGACGTACTGGTAAATTTGCAATCTCTTTTAGGGGAGATGCATTGCCTAGTAGTCTTCGCAAGCGATTGGTTGCTTGCAATGCATCTTGCGCTAGATCGTTGGTACTACCTGCTAATCGCGTACCTTCGCTGATTTCGACCAACTCTTCGCCATTAATTTTAATTACATAGCGATCGCCATTTTGTTGGACAGGAACGCTTTTGTTTTGCGCTCGATCGGCAGTAGATTTTTCCCCTGCTTTCCAACTGACGGTAATCTTACTCCCGTCTACGTTTTCCCGATTCAACTGGTTGATCTTAGCTGCTATTACACCAGCTATCTGAACCGGGTCATTGTCAGCGGAGCTAATCTGGTTACTGGCATCTGTTAGGTTCCCAGTATTTAATGCATTTGATGAATTGCTAGCAATAAGGGCGTACCCTTGTACGCCCCCAGTATTGCCAATTGCACCAACTTTTTTAGTCTCAAGATTCGTATTTGATACAGAACTCAAAAAGGTGAGAACAGGTATATTTTTGATAAAAAGGGTTGCCGCCTTACGTCCTCTAATGTTGTGAGGATGAATTTCTGTAATCACAGCATCCAAGGTTTGTTTCCCTGCTGTTGATTGGTACTCTCCCACCTTAACCACATCAGGGGCAGGTGATTTTTGGGATGCTAGCGCATTTCCTTTGGTGGTTTGAGTGCAACCGACTGATGGTATTCCCAAAACAGTCAGAAACAGGGCAACAATAGTCCACAAATGTCTTTGATTCATGCGTCCGTTTTTGAAAGCGACTGTAGAACTTAAAGTTTTATAACTTGTGGGATTGATCGCTAATGAAAGTGATTTCCCTTTTGAAAAACTCGAACTCGTTCCGTTTTCACTTTGTTCTTTATAACTGCAACAGACTAACACGAACCTTTTGGCTTGGGGATCAGGGTTTTAGCGTAACTATCGGCCACTTTCTCAAATTCCCATTCCAATTTGAAGGTCGAAACCTTTCTCAAAAGCGGGCTTTGGCTATGTAACGCTTTTTTCCGTAAGTCAAAAATTTCTTAAAAAAACTTTACGCTTATTTCACACGAAAGTAGCGATACCCTATTCACATCACTTCTAAAGGCTCGCAACTACTCGTGTATTCTAGATCACATTGTTTTTGGCTATTTCCTATAAGACGGTAATATAACTTTAATTAAATGGCATCGGCATAAATACTTAAAATCATTTATTTAAGGAAATATTTAGATTTAACTATGAATAAGTCGTGATATGAGTTACATCTTAAAAAATTATGCAAATTAGTTTGAGTCTAATATCTTTTTTCTAAGTTTTTTCTACTTACATCAATCATTACTTTTATTCTCCACAACTAGACTGATATTGGTGATAAATATAACTTTTGCTAACCGTATTGCTGAGTATAAAAAAAAGGACGATACCCAAGTTAATATTTTTCAGGATTAATGACTTAAAAATTAAGAAAACTTTGCGATCGCTTAAACAACATCTGTTGCATGTCACAAAAATTACATCTTATCTTGTTTATCTTCAGTAATTGCTCAAGTATGATTTTTTAGAGCAAGCTATTTTTGACAAAATCTTTGTAACAGTAGGGATGTACACCTGCACCTCTTCTATATATAGTAGGTATTTTGGGAAATGCCATCAGCCTAATGACAAACCAAGTACATCAAGGAGATTTAGAAATAGAAGCATCGCCATTAAAAGCTGTTCTCAACGAATTGCATTCCCAATACCAGTCACTGCGGGAGGGTGCAGTAGCGAAATACATTCCCGAACTGGCAAAGGTAAACCCGGATTTGTTCAGCATTTGCATTGTGACAGTAGATGGTCGGGTTTACAAAGTTGGGGACTACGAGCAACTTTTTACTATTCAGTCAATTTCTAAGGTGTTTGCTTATGGACTTGCCTTAGAAGATCATGGACTGGATTATGTTTTGACGAGAGTGGGCGTGGAACCGACAGGGGATGCATTCAACGCGATTGTTTTGGATGAGCAATCGAAGCGACCTTATAATCCAATGGTAAACGCAGGAGCGATCGCGACCACTAGCTTAATCAAAGGTTCCGGCCCAACTGAACGCCTCAATCGGATGCTAGATATGTTTCGCCGATATATTGGCCGCGACGTATTCGTTGACATTTCAGTTTTTACCTCAGAACGCAGTACAGGGCATCGCAATCGCGCAATGGCGCATTTGATGCTCAACTTTGGCATGATTGACCGAAACATTGAAGAGGCGTTGGATCTTTATTTCCAGCAGTGTGCTGTGATGGTGAATTGCCAAGACTTAGCGGTGATGGCGGCTACTCTGGCGAACAGAGGTATTAATCCCATCACCAAAGAACGGGCGGTAGATAAGCGTTACATCAAAGATATTTTGAGTGTTATGTATACCTGTGGGATGTACAACTTTGCAGGTGAGTGGGCTTATAAAATTGGGATTCCGGCGAAAAGCGGTATTTGTGGTGGGATTATCGCCGTTGTACCCAATAAGATGGGCATTGGCGTTTTTTCGCCCCTGCTGGATGTGCGTGGTAACAGTGTGCGGGGGGTAAAGGTGTGTGAAGAACTTTCCCAACGGTTAGGTTTACATCTATTTGAGTGTTCAGGTCAAGAGGTGAAATTTGAATAAATTAGAATACCTAAAAAAAAACTTAGCAATGTTAAACGTTTAGCTTGGAAACCAATCGTTCAAGAAGGTGATGGAGATTTAACTGTATCAAAGTTTGGTGGGAAACCTTGGCTAAATGTTGATGAAGAATGGCCACGTTGTCCAAACTGCGGCAAGCCGATACAGTTATTTTTACAACTTAATCTAGACGAGCTTCCGCAAAACTTAAACACTAAATTTGGCAATGGAATACTTCAATTCTTCTACTGCACAAATGAAATTATAGTAGAGCATGATACTGGATTGTATGGAAGAACAGTTGAAGAGTGCGAAACTTTAATGATGAACTTACCTCATGATATGCCAATCAAAGGAAGAATTGGTGTACATGTAGATTGGCAAGGAGATATTGGAAAGGTAAAAATTTTAGCTTGCGAACAAGATTGTGTAAGTGATTGTGAAGGATGGTCTCCATTTTCTAGATGTCAACTTGTTAGAATTTTCAAGCCCAAAATTCCTTCTGCATTTTTTGAAATTCCAGAAATAGGAAATTTGTTTGAACCTAAATTAATTGTTGGATGGAAAGAGGTAGATGACTATCCTAATTGGTTAGAAATCGATGACTTTGAAACCACGCTAGATGAAGATGAAAAAGATTTTTTAGATGAAATTTTAATGGAAGAACTTCATCAAGGTAGCGATAAATTAGCAGGTTGGGCTGATTGGGTACAATACCCTGAATATCCAGATTGCCCAATTTGCAAGCATCCAATGAATGAATCTCTATTTCAGTTTGAGTCAAATGAGAATATACCCTATATGTGGGGTGATGGAGGAGTAGGCTATATTGTTCAGTGCCCAGAGCATAAAGAAACAGTGGCTTTTTTCTGGCAATGTGCTTAAAGATCAATATAGTTGAGTTAAACATTTCGGTTCTTCTGTCTGTGTTCTCTGCGCCTCTGCGGCTTCTGCGTCGCTAACGTAATTAAGTTTTGCATTAGCGAACGCGAGTGCGTCTCGTTGAGCAGGATGCGTTCTTTGTTGTTTCCACAAAGGGGCAGGGGGCAGAACCCCATACATAAATTTAGGGCTGCTGAAACCCTTTTTGCAGGGTAATTCCAGTATCTTTCTCCCCTGCTAGCTGCAAGAACTGCCCCCCGCCTCTTCGATCAAAATTCTTCTGCTTGGGGAAGCGGGAAGATTTCACCAGCTAAATAAGACTGAAAGTGCTTTTGGAAGTACAACCAGGAAGTCATATCTTCCCCATCGCTTAATGCTTTTGGGGCTTGTTTATATAGAGGAATACGGTTACTAATTTCGTCTTGCAGCACTGGGGGCAGTTCTGTTAAACCATTGACTTTGCTGCCAACAGCACTGTAGATTAGTTGACCGGGGCGATCGCCCATTTTCATCCAGGGAAGCCATTGACCAATTCGATCCCAACTCAGTTTGAGTTCAGAAACTGATTTAAGTGCTGGGTTGAATAAATCTGCGGTTGGCACTGTTAATTTAAACAATTCCGCTGCCTGATAAATTGGATTTGGGCTATATTCGGCAAATTTGCGATCGTCTGCTAAGGGATTGGGGTAATAAGGAAATATATCAAAAACGAAGGTTGTGCTTTCACCATCTACTTGGGCGGGAAAATTTCCCTCAAACTTTCCCTGCACAGGATTATTGGCAACGTGAATCACCGGAACTGTCTCGCCTGTCCAAGGATTCTCCCATTTGGATAAAACCTCATCTGTTTTTGGGTTGAGGTAGTAAGTTAGTTCCCTAGAAGTAAAATCCCAACTACCTTCTGCTGTGGGAATACATCGGCTAACGCTTAATCCTAGCATTTTAAACAGGAGTTGTCTTTTCTCACCGGGAATAAAAGCGTAAATTTTACCTTTCCAAATCAGGAAAGTGGATTCGGTAGGGTCAAGGGAAGAACGAGTTTTAACCCAGTGCTGCGCTTCAAGTTCTTGAATTTGGGCAACCATCTAAAGCATCCTTAGTATTTGGATAACAAAAGAATAAGCTATCAGCATTCAAGTTGCATCTTTGTTATTAGTTATTTGTCATTTGTCAAAAACTAATGCCCCATGCCCCATTCCCAAAGCCTTCATCAATTAAACTGGTTCAGAAACCTGCTCATCTAGACGGCGAAACAAAAACACCCAAAGAGGCAGGGAACTGTTAATCGCAATTAGCCGCACTAAATGACCAGTTGTAACAATTTCAACATTATGATTCAATGTTAGGGAAACTAGGATCATTTCTGCCGATCCTCCTGGTGCTGTGACTAGCAGACAAGTTAACCAGTCCCAAGATGTTAATTGCATCGCAAGTATAGCAGCGATCGCTCCGGCTACGAGAGTCATCCCCACAGACATCAAGGCATAGGCGAAAGTCCGCTTTTTAAAGTTAGGTTTATCTCCCCAATATTCACCAATAGTAATTCCCAGGAGCATTTGACCCAATAAGTTTATTATTGGCGGCGGACTAAAGCTAATATCACCCACAAAAGGCAGCCAATGTAGCAAAGGATTAAACCCGATACCAATCAGCAATGCACCAAAGAAATCGCCGGCAGGAATTTTAAATAATATAGCTGGATAAACTACTAATCCAGTAACTAGCAGTACTAACAAGAGTAATTCTAGTTGAGATGGATCGAGATTGAGCCAAGCAGGGTTAATTGGAAGTGTTTGCGGATAGTAATTACCAGCTGATGTCCTAGCGATGAAGGGAATTAGAACAACTACACAGGTAACGCGAATCGCCTGAACTAGGGCAACCAAGCTAACATTTTTATTGTAATCGGCTGCGATCGCTGCCATAATTCCTACACCACCAGGAACTGTAGCCAGCATTGCTGTAAATAGGTTGGTTTTGCTGACGCGGGAGTAAATGTAACCGATACAGCTTCCACTCAGCAGCAAAAATAAAGTAAGAAAAATAAATATGGGAATACCGGAAGCAATACTAGCTAGATTAGCGTGGGCATTGGAAGCGCCGACAGTTAAGCCGACAAGTGCCATTCCCACTTTTCTAGCAGTGCGGTTAGGTTGGGGGGAATATTGATAAAAAATTCGACACCCTTGGAGAATCACTGTACCAGCTGCAATCCCGCCAAATATCCAGGCAATCCTGCCAATTTGGAACTTTGTGAGGAGTAAACCCAGAGGTAATGCCAGAAGCATTTCCAAGACAAGAACAATTAGTTGCTTTCCAAATAGCTGCTGTTTGGTAACAACAGGATTTTGATGAGTGTGTTCTTCCAGGCTGGGAGTAGCACTTAGACTTTGATTCATCGATACTAAGCTTTTTTTTAAGTCTAAGCTATAGGTGCAAAAGTGGATCTCCTGGGATGCGATCGCACTTTACCAGAAATAAGCAAAATGATACAAGTGAAGGGTTTTAGTTCTAGTGGTGAGTTTATTTTAGATTTAGATTTAAGTCAGGTTTGGTACCTCACCTCTTGCACCAGACAATTAAAATAGTGCCAGAGATATTCCACATCCACAGACAAAATTAAATATATGAACACAACTCCCTCTAAAAGAGAAATAGATGAAATGTTCAAGTGGTTAAATCGTAACCGCCAGATGTTATTAGATTTATATAAAAATCAATATATCGCTTACAATGCAAATGGAATAATTGCTCAAAGCGAGAACTTACGCGAAGTTTTAGCATTAGCTAATGCTGCGAAACAGCCTTTTTTAATTTACCTAGTTCCTCGTCGCACTGCTTCTATAGAAATAAATTTTACCAATTCGCTTGTATCCGTATCTGCGCCCGGACTTGTTCAAGAATCTGGCTCACTAGCTTAAAGGTTCAATCAACCCACGTTTGACAGCTTCGCTCAACGCAGTGGCTTTTCTTAAAAGTCCTTCTTGATAAATCTGTATCAAGCTTTGTAACTCTGAGCGATCGCCTTCACTAAGAGTATCTGATTGTTGGCGATCGAGCAGTTCGCTTAACCGAGCATCCTGTTCCGATTCCATTTGCAGTTCGGTCAGCACCAGGACTTTGGTATTGATGGGTATATAGATATTGTAAATGATGTAAGAGAGTTATATGAAATAGAGGAAGTTCGTAGCTATATTAAACAGATTGAATCAATCGTAAAGTATTGGTTCTTTTTTCTAGAGACATTCCCTACATCACACGGACTTAAACTATTCCTGAGTTGCAGATGTAGAATTCAAAAGTGTTCAGTAAATAAATTAGAAATTGATAGGAGAGATATGATGGAGTTCTTATCAAGAAACTTTGTTTGGTTGAATGAAATTACGGACAGGCTTGCAGTATCGCCGGAAGATAATCAACAGATATCAGAAGCTATATTGAAATACTTTAATCTGAATGCTTAGTTCAGTTCTAACTTTGAAAAAATAAAAATCAGGACTGAGAAATAAATCTCAGTCCCGATAAAAAAGCGGGCTAACCGCTATTTATATGGTTAACCCGTGCAGCTTTGGGAACGCGCAGAGAAATTGTTATTGCAATACCAACTTCACATTGGCGTTTTGCAGACCGCGCTGTTTCACTTCAGCCAAAGTTTTGTTAACGGCATACTTTTGGTTGATTGAGTTGATCAACTCGGTTTGGTTGTGCTTCTTAGCAACGCCCCACAAGTCAGCGATTAGGTCAAAAGAACCATCGCCATTGCGAGACCAGCCGAGGTCATATTCGCCTTCCAACACGGCAACGATGTCCGAACGGACACGCTGACCGTTATAACCACGGACATCAGCTTCAGTCTTTACGCTGATACCGAGGTCGCGCAAGGAAGCCTTGAGGATTTCGGCATCGGTGATTTTGGTACGCAGGGTGCTAAAGTGAGACATTTGGGTTTCCTCCAATGAGAAGATTGAGAAAAACGACAACGGTTTGTTTTGGGCGAAGCCGCGCTTAACAGGATGCGGCTTTTTTTATAACTGCTAGCATTTTCAGCTAGCCTTTCCCCCTGGGATGGCAGAGGAAAGCTTTTAAAACTCCATTCGCTGATATTCAGCTACGGAGGATGCTGCGGGGCGGGCGCGCTGTCTGGCCCAATCTCTCAGAGCCGTTACTTGTTCTTGCATCGTTCGAGACAGCGGCAATGTTGCCTTCAGTGCAGCAATAATATCTAGTTGGGTGAACTCCCGATCTTGGGCAAAAGCTTCATACATTGCCGCAACGATCGCTTGTTCAACTTCTGCCCCAGAAAAGCCATCAGACATCTTGGCTAATTGCTCAAGATCGAATCGAGAGATGTCTTCACGGCGTTTCGTCAGGTGAATATTGAAAATGTGTTGCCGTTCTTCCGGTGTTGGCAGATCGACAAAGAAGATTTCATCAAAGCGTCCTTTCCTCAAGAATTCCCCAGGTAAGCGTTCTACTCGGTTGGCAGTTGCCATCACGAACACTGGTGATTTCTTATCCTGCATCCAAGTGAGGAAAGAGCCGAAAATTCTACTTGAAGTCCCCCCATCAGAATCAGAGGAACCTCCACTACCAGCAAAGGATTTATCTAATTCATCGATAAACAATATCGCTGGGGAAATAGATTCTGCTGTTTTCAGGGCGTTTCGCAGATTTGCCTCACTTCGTCCCACCATTGAGCCGTCGTAAACTCGCCCCATATCTAACCGCAACAGTGGTAAACCCCACAGTCGGGAAGTAGTTTTGGCTATTAATGACTTACCGCAACCGGGAACTCCTAAAATTAACATCCCCTTTGGTTGAGGCAAACCATACTCTCTCGCTCTTTCTGTAAAAGCGTTAGAGCGTTGTTTGAGCCATCTTTTTAACTCTTCTAAGCCACCTACTGCATCAATGGTTTCATCTTCTTCGATGTATTCTAAGATGCCATTGCGCCGAATTAGTTGCTTTTTCTCAGATAAAACGATATCTACTTCATCTTCCGTCAAACGCCCTGTAGTTACCTGTGCCTTACGGTAGACTTTTTCAGCTTCATCTTTAGTTAGACCTAAAGCGGCTCTGAGAAGTTTTTCTCTGGCTTCTGTTGTCAGTCGGCGACCACGATTTTGGTCTATATGGTGAGTTAATACTTTGTTCAACTCAGCCATATCTGGCAATGTAAAGTCGAGAACGACAACTTCTTTTTCCAGTTCTATAGGTACTTGTTGCATTGGAGACATCAAAATGATGTTCTTTTGCATACCTTTGAAACTAGCGATCGCATCACGTAACGATCTGTTAGTCGCAGGCGCATCTATAAAGGGGTGTAAATCTTTAAGAATAAATATACTTGGTTCTTTCTGCCGAATTATCCACTCAATCGCCGCCTCTGGAGACACGGTATTATGTTGGGTGACATTCCGGGGTTGACCATACTCGACAATCCCGTGTGTTACTGTCCAAATAAATACTCGGCGCTGGGGCTTTAACAACTGGGCGATTGTGGAAACTGCTAGCTCGGCCCGCTCTTCCTCGGAGGTCACAAGGTAGATTAAAGGGTATTGAGCTTGAATTAGGATATTGAGCTCTTCTTTCATACTTCGACCTACTTGAGACCTTATAGAGACAGTAGAGACATTGCTTCTGGTAAAGACAACCAAATCATGAATATCTATCTAGCAAGGAACTAACTCTTCCTCGCCCTTGGGATTGGTTTCATCTTCATCCATCTCATCAATAGAAAGATGCTCTTGACCAACTACTCCTGGTTGATTGCCTAAAGTAACCAGTTCCCCATCACGTAATACTAGTGAGCTATCACAAGTCGGGCATGAATAAACTCTATGAGTCCGCCCATAACTAGAATCTTCTAACTCGTCAACTAATTCTTGATTAGACAGGTAAAAACCAAGGGCACGCTCGGCAAGTTCTGACATTGGCTCGGAATCGATTGCTGAACGAATCTTCAGTTTTCTGTGCAACTCTGACGATAAATACAAAGTGACCTTTTGCTTAGTTTGCGTTTGCATATAACTCTTTAACGGTCTTACCCGGGTATGTATATCAAGTTATCGGTTCTTCTATTGGTTGTCAAGATAGTAAAACGTTTTAACGTCACTTTCGTTACTTTTATTTACAATTGGGTTTACTTGCACCATAATATTTGATGGTTTATGGTTCATCACTAGTGGCTCTAGCCCTTGAAATTGAGCGATTTATCGCTCACTACGAATCTCTTAAAATTGATGTGGCAGACGAGTAGTTAGCTGATTGAGAATAGTGCAATATCAGAGTTTCTGGTATTTCTATAAAATCAGTAACTTTGGCAAAATGTGTGATGTACATGGCTACTGCTAATAAAATCTCTAGTTTGGGGCGAAGAATTTATCGGTTTGCCGCCAGCATTAGCGGAGTCATTGCCCTGTTAATCATGCTGTCGGGTTGTACAGCAAATGATTTTAACGCCGGGGCGATCGCCTGGAAAACTTATAGCAACTCTCGTTATGGCTTTGAATTTCCATATCCGAGTAATTGGACTTCTTTAGCAGCCTCAGAAAATGGTGATGGAATTGCGTTTATTTCACCACAAAATAACTCCGTGGAAATTCGGGGGTGGGCAAGTCAGCAGCTGCCAAACGATCCAGAGTCAGTGAAAAAGATAAAATCCAACTTTCAGACCGCTCAAGGGGTAGCTGGGGTACTCCTTGTAGAAGTCGAACAAGGAGTAAGTTCGATGACACTGACGCTAACTCAGAGTCAAGTGAAATACCATTTACAGGGACGGAGTAAGAGCCAAGAATTTCAAAATTACTATCGTTTGTTTTATTACATTGCCCAGCAGTATCGCATTCCGAAGTCCTGAGTGAGGAGAATTCCCTTCATTTTCCCCATTTTCCCCTGTTCGCTGCTCTCTAAATCCATATCTCTCCCAGAATGATGATTGAGAGGGTACAGAAACCTGATAGATTTAGCTATCAGCGAGTAAAAACTGGTGAAGATGAAAGTCCTGGTTATTGGTGGTGATGGATATTGCGGTTGGGCAACTGCTCTTTACCTTTCCAATCGAGGTTATGAAGTTGGAATTTTAGATAGTTTGGTGCGGCGGCATTGGGATAATGAACTTGGTGTCGAAACTCTCACTCCGATCGCACTAATTCAACAACGTCTCCAGCGCTGGCAAGATTTGACGGGTAAATCGATCGACTTGTTCATCGGCGATATTACAAATTACGAGTTTCTCCATAAAACATTACAGCAATTTCAGCCAAATGCTCTGGTGCATTTTGGCGAACAGCGTTCGGCCCCATTTTCCATGATTGACCGAGAACATGCAGTTGTTACCCAGGTCAATAATGTAGTTGGGACGTTGAACTTGCTGTACGCCATGCGGGAAGATTTCCCCGACTGTCATTTGGTGAAGCTGGGGACGATGGGCGAATACGGTACACCCAATATCGACATCGAAGAAGGGTATATCACCATTGAACACAATGGACGCAAGGATACCCTACCTTATCCCAAGCAACCCGGTTCGATGTACCATTTAAGCAAAGTTCATGATAGTCATAACATCCACTTTGCTTGCCGGATTTGGGGATTGCGGGCAACTGATTTAAATCAGGGTGTAGTTTATGGTGTCTTAACCGAAGAAACGGGGATAGACGAACTATTGATTAATCGACTGGATTACGATGGTGTGTTTGGTACTGCACTAAACCGCTTTTGTATTCAAGCAGCTATTGGACATCCGTTAACTGTCTACGGTAAAGGTGGACAAACTCGCGGATTTTTGGATATTCGGGATACAGTACGATGTGTGGAATTAGCGATCGCTAACCCTGCCGAAGCTGGTGAATTCCGCGTATTTAACCAATTTACCGAACAATTTAGCGTCGCCGATTTGGCATTGATGGTGAAAAAAGCTGGTAACGCTATCGGATTGAACGTAGAAATCAATCATTTAGATAATCCCAGAGTTGAAAAAGAAGAACATTACTTCAACGCTAAAAATACAAAATTGCTTGATTTAGGTTTGCAGCCTCACCTGCTCTCTGATTCTCTCCTCGATTCTCTGTTAAACTTTGCCATCAAATATCAGACACGAGTAGATCGCAAACAAATTCTGCCTAAAGTCTCTTGGCACAGAAATTAGGATAAACTCTGCGTGCGGCTAATAACAGAACCTTATTTAACTCAAGTCAGTAATTGGCCAAAAAATGGTCGTCATATATTAGCACAATATGACGACCATTCAATTGTTGTTTATCAGGCGTATCGTCCAGCTATTGGTAACTTCGCCGCCACCTACGGTTATTTTGGTGGTGAGTTTAGTTTTGACCGCATGAGTTGGATCAAAACTAACTTCCTCTGGATGATGTATCGTTCTGGATGGGGTACAAAAAGTGGGCAAGAGGTAGTGTTAGCTATTCGGATTAAGCGTTCGGCAATTGAAGAAATTTTAGCGGCGGCTGTTCATTCCAGCTATGTTCCAGAACTTTATCCCGATAAAAGTGCTTGGCAAAGAGCATTGAAGCAATCACAAGTTCGCCTACAATGGGACCCAGACCATCACCCATCTGGGACAAAATTAAAAAGACGCGCTATTCAGTTAGGGTTACGTGGTGAAGTACTAGCTGCTTACGCCAAAGATTGGATTGTCAACATTGAGGATATCTCGGACTTTGTACAAAAACAGAAGCAAAACATTAAATCTGACTGTGCAGAGTTGATTACACCACAGGAGAGGGTCTATTCTGTGTTTGATACCAAAACGCAAGCAAAGCTGAGATTATCTGCCTGGACTGAATAGTTTTTTATGAGAATTGCTCTATTTACCGAAACCTTTTTACCCAAGGTTGACGGCATTGTAACGCGCCTGCGTCACACTGTTGACCATTTACAGCGCAGTGGTAATCAAGTGTTGGTGATTGCCCCTGATGGAGGTATCACAGAACACAAAGGCGCTAAAGTTTACGGCGTTACTGGCTTTCCTCTGCCATTGTATCCAGAATTGAAAATGGCATTACCCCGCCCAGCCATTGGTTACGTCTTAGAAGAGTTTAAGCCAGATATTATTCATGTCGTGAATCCAGCCGTTTTGGGTTTGTCTGGTATATTTTATAGCAAAATCCTCAAAATCCCCTTGGTGGCCTCTTATCATACCCATTTACCCCAATATCTCCAGCATTACGGCTTAGGTATGCTGGAAGGTTTTCTTTGGGAACTGCTGAAAGGCGCTCATAATCAAGCAGCTTTGAATCTGTGTACCTCCACAGCAATGGTGGAGGAATTGACTGCACATGGTATTGAACGTGTAGATTTATGGCAGCGTGGGGTGGATACGGAATTATTTCACCCAGATTTGGCTAGTGTAGAGATGCGATCGCGTCTATCGCAAAATCATCCAGAAAGTCCATTGCTACTTTATGTGGGGCGACTTTCGGCTGAAAAAGAAATTGAGCGTATCAAACCAATCTTAGAAGCAATTCCCGAAGCGCGGTTGGCATTGGTTGGAGATGGGCCGCACCGTCAAGCATTGCAAAAACACTTTGCTGGCACAAACACTTATTTTGTTGGCTATCTTATGGGGCAAGAGTTAGGTTCTGCCTTTGCGAGTGCTGATGCCTTTATCTTTCCTTCCCGTACAGAAACACTGGGTTTAGTACTACTAGAAGCGATGGCTGCTGGCTGTCCCGTGGTAGCAGCCCGTTCCGGGGGAATTCCTGATATTGTCACAGACGGCGTAAATGGATATCTTTTTGAGCCAACAGCAGATATTAAAGGAGCATTAGCTGCTACTGTTCGACTCTTAGAACAAAAACAACAACGAGACATCATCCGCCAAAATGCCCGCCAGGAAGCAGAAAGTTGGGGTTGGGCAGCTGCTACCAGGCAGCTACAAGATTACTATCAAAAGGTGATATTTTCTGAACAGTTGGCAAAATAAGGGAGTGGGGAGATGAGATAGCAGGGGAGGCAGGGGAAGAAGAATTAATAACCATGCCCTATGCCCAAAATCCAAAATTCCTATGACCGAAACAGACTCATGATACAAGCCCATTTATTTATGGGGATTATTAATTTTGAATTTTGAATTTTTAATTCGGAGCGAAGCGACGTGACACTCCCCAACTCTGGCAGCGTCTTGGCTACATTAACTGAACTGACTCAAGTTAATCGTGCTCACGCCCTATTGCGTCGCGTCAAAGACTTATCTGTTAATGAATTTGTTTGCTTACTCGACTTTATAACTGCTGAGTTCCAGCAATTTCTGAGAGCTATTGAACTGATCAATAATGAAGCTCTAGAAACTATGTTGGAGAAAGTATTAGAAGCTATCACACTCAAAATTGGTCAAATTCTCCAAGCAGAACATACAGCCATTTTTTTAGTTGATTATGACAAAGGTCAACTGTGGTCAAAAGTTCCTCAAGATAATACCCAAAAATTCTTAGAAATTCGCACTCCCATTACAGTGGGTATCCCTGGACATGTTGCTAGTACAGGTCAATACCTGAATATATCTGAAACTTATACTCATCCCCTATTTAGCCCAGAACTTGAAAAACAAATGGGCTATAAAATCCGTAATATTTTATGTATGCCCGTTATCAGTAGCAAAAACCAGACTGTAGCGGTAGTGCAACTAGCTAATAAAACCGGGAATGTTCCGTTTAATCATGATGATGAAGAACGTTTTCGAGACTTTGCGGCTTCAATTGGGATTATCCTGGAAAGCTGCCAATCCTTTTATGTAGCGGCTCGTAATCAAAGAGGCGCAACGGCTTTGTTGCGGGCAACTCAGACACTGGGGCAAAGTTTAGATTTAGAAGCGACTTTGCAGATAGTCATGGAACAAGCTCGAATTTTAATGCAAGCAGACCGCAGCACACTGTTTTTATATCGTAAAGAGCTAAACGAACTCTGGACGAAAGTTGCAGTGGCAGCAGATGGCACAAACTTGATAGAAATTCGCATTCCTGCTAACCGTGGCATTGCTGGATATGTAGCTTCCACTGGTGAGGCCTTAAATATTTCCGATGTTTATAAAGACCCCCGCTTTGACCCGACTATAGATAAAAAAACTGGTTATATAACTCGCAATATCCTGTGTTTACCAGTATTTAATTCTGCAAATGAATTGATTGGTGTTACACAATTAATTAATAAGCAACAAAACAGTTTTACTGCTTCTGATGAAGAGTTTATGCGAGCTTTTAATAATCAGGCAGGAATTGCTTTAGAAAATGCTCGGCTGTTTGAAAATGTGCTGTTAGAAAAACAGTATCAAAAAGATATTTTACAAAGTCTGTCAGATGCTGTGATTTCTACAGATATGGCAGGACAGATTGTCACGATTAATGATGCAGCCCTAGAGTTGCTGGGTTGTCCGATAAAAGACGCTAATAGTAAAAACAACAAGCTTTTGTGGGAACAAAATTTGATTGGTCGCCTAGTTTGGGAAGTTGTGCCAATTGAAAATCTCCAAATGCGACTAGAAGATAGTCTAAAAACTGGAGCTAAACATTATGTGCCAGAGCAAAGTTTGATGCTGGGACTTTACCAAGTGCTGAGTGAAAACCAGGACGGGCTAAACGCTCCGCTACCCTTAACAGGACTTAGGAATCAACACTCAATTTTAGCAGTGCGCGATCGCACTAACCCCGATATTTTTATTCCCTGGAATCAACCTCTGACTCCCCAATCTGAGTTTCTCACTTCTAATGAGGTACAAACATTAGAACGCAATATCAATCTTACTGTTAATCCTCTGACTAACCCAGAAGGCGGTGTCCGCGGTGGTTTGGTGGTCTTAGAAGACATTACTCAGGAAAAACGGATGAAAACTACCATGTCCCGTTACTTGACGCCCCATGTAGCTGAACAAGTTATGGCACTAGGGGAAGATGCTTTAATGGTAGGCGAACGGAAGGAAGTAACTATCTTGTTTTCTGATATCCGGGGCTATACAACACTTACGGAAAATCTCGGTGCAGCTGAGGTGGTATTGCTGCTCAATCAATATTTTGAAACGATGGTAGAGGCGGTTTTTAACCACGAAGGCACTCTCGATAAATTTATTGGTGATGCCTTAATGGCGGTATTTGGTGCGCCGCTACCCTTGACAGAAAATCATGCTTGGAGGGCTGTACAGTCAGCGTTAGATATGAGACGCCGCTTAGAGGAATTTAATCAACGGCGAATTATCCAGGCGCAGCCGCAAATTCGTATTGGCATTGGGATTAGTTCTGGGGATGTGGTTTCGGGTAATATTGGTTCTCGCAAACGGATGGATTACACCGTCATTGGAGATGGTGTAAATTTAAGTTCGCGCTTGGAAGCGGTAACTAAAGATTACGGTTGTGATATTGTTTTGAGTGAATTTACTTACCAATTGTGCAGCGATCGCATTTGGGTGCGCCAGTTAGATAAAATCCGAGTCAAAGGGAAACACCAGGCAGTTAATATCTACGAGTTAATTGGCGATCGCACTACTGAATTAGATGCCAACACTCAAGAGTTTTTATTTCATTATGCTACTGGACGCGCTGCTTATTTATCGCGTAACTTCTCACAAGCGATCGCTTGTTTCGAGTCCGCCAAATCTATCCAGCCCCAAGACCAAGCTGTTGATATCCACCTAGAGCGTGCGCGTAATTATCAACAAACGCCGCCTCCAGAGTCCTGGGATGGTATTTGGACAATGCTTACTAAGTAGTCATTGGTCATTGGTCATTGGTCACTTGTACTGAGCGTAGTCGTTGGCGCAGCCTCTCGAAGAGAAGTATTGGTCATTGGTCATTTGTCATTTGTTAGTTCCCAATGTCCCATACCCCATTCCCCATTCAATCTTTAGCCTCTCCCTGGTCATCTTGAAACGGAGCTTCGCCAATTCCTAGCTCTTTTTTTGAGCGTTTCAACTGTTTCCACAGTTCCTTTATTTGTTCGTAAGCTGCACCTGGAGGCACTTTTCCGCCTGTTTCTAAGTTGCAAATGTAACTTACCCGTTGAGCAAATTCCTGGAGATTTGCATTAAAAACCAAGTTTTCTGGCTTAACTTGACCGTAGTAGCGACCGCGAGGGAAGAGAAAATCATCCTTGTTCACTATTTTTTTCTCCATTTATTCAATTCACCTTATGTTTTGGTTTCTGAAGCTGAATTACTAGCTAACCTAATCTTTGCTTTTGTCAGATTGGGGTAAATTTAGATCGTCCAATTCCTTTTCCAATTGTTGATGCAGGAATTCGTTGATTCAGATTTTAAGGCTAGAGGATAAAGCTTGCAATCTTGTGTGTTATAAATATTACAAAAAACTTTCCGCCAAAGTAACTAGAGAGAACATTTGATTTTCCTCCTGGTTATCAATTTATCTCATCTTAATTTATGAAGTTGAAATTGTAATTAGCTTCAGTTGAAACCTTTTAAGTACAAATGATTATGACATATCAGTATGCCTAAGTAAATTATTTTATCAAAACAAATTAAAATTCTCATGTAAAAATACTTACGTGAATATACTAGATCGGAAAGCCAATTGTCCTCTGTTAAAAGTTAGAGATTTAGTTATAAATATTTGGCAACTGACTATTAAGCAGCGACCTAGAAGAGAAAATTGGTCTGGGCATTGGTAATTAATTATTTTAACCTGCCCCTGCTTCCTCTTAAATAATCACCAATGGCTAATAGTTAATAACTAAAGATAAAATGGTGAAGCCTCAAAGGACAATTTTTGTCCATCGCCTAAAACACTACCTGCCATCATGTCTGTTAATTCCAAGTTATACGAAGGCAAAGCAAAAATTCTTTATACAACGGACGATCCAGAAGTCTTGTTGGCTGATTTTAAAGATGATGCGACGGCGTTTAACGCCCAAAAGCGTGGCAACATCGAAGGGAAAGGAAAAATTAATTGTAGCATTTCTAGCCAGCTTTTTAAACAGTTGGAGGCCTATGGTATAAAGACTCACTTTATCGATAGTCCTGCCCCGAATCAAATGCGGGTGAGGGCAGTAAAGATTTTACCCTTAGAAGTGGTGATCAGAAATATTGCTGCTGGCAGTTTGTGTCAGCAAACAGGTTTACCAGTGGGTACAATTCTGAAACAGCCTTTGGTTGAGTTCTATTATAAAAACGATCAATTAGGAGATCCTTTGTTGACACGCGATCGCCTGTACCTGCTAGAACTAGCGACTGCGGAACAAGTAGACGCAATTACACATCTAGCATTGCAAATCAATGAATTTCTCAATAACTTTTGGCAGCGGTGTGGCATTACCCTAGTAGACTTCAAACTAGAGTTTGGTTTGGACTCACAACAGCAGTTGCTCTTGGCAGATGAAATTAGCCCCGACACCTGCCGTTTGTGGGATACCGCAGAAAAGGACTCAAACCGCCGGGTAATGGACAAAGATCGCTTTCGCCGAGACTTAGGAAATGTAGAGGATGCCTACCAGGAGGTTTTACAAAGAGTGCTAAAAGCAGTAGAAACTATAAGTTAACAGGTAAAAACCAAAAGGTAAGAAGGAATTATATTTAACTTTTGCCTTTTGCCTTTTGCCTTTTGCCTTGTAAAGTAAAAAAGCAAAAGAAAAAAATTATGTTTTGAGTTTTACCTTTGGGATAAGGGCATTATTGCCTTGTAATGGTGTGTGTGTGGTCGTGAAGAGGAATAATAAGTAAAATGCGTTTATCTCCCGTATTGCTGGCAGCAGTAGCAATTGCAGCCCCTTTGGGTGGCTCATTGAGTGCAAATGCAGAAACCGCCAACAGTTCAAAACAGACAACAGAAGTTTTGACACTAGAAACAAATCAGCAGCCAGAAAAGGACACTGGTCAGGTTAACTCTAGTAAAAGTCTAGAATCTCGACCTAAATCCACAGGAGTTATAGAGGCGGAGCGTCCCCAATCCCGCGTCGTCGCAATTTACCCTGCCAACCCAGCAGCGATCGCGAATCCAGAGGTAATTGTGCCAACCTCCACAACGCCAACAACTGCACAAACCCCTGAAATCAATCCCAGCCCTACTCAACAGCCGTCTCCGGCTCCAGACATTCCACCGCCAGAAATTCAAGAACCAACGCCTTCTCCAACTCCTGAGACCACTCCAGTTCCAGAAAATGTCAATCCACCGACAACGGAACCTTTATTACCCACAACTCCAGAACCATCAACCGCTCCAGAAATTCCCCCCCCAGCTAGTCAAGAAAGAACACCTGCGCCATTCCCAGGCACCACTCCAAGTCCCCAGAATGTTAACCCACCGACAACTCCGGGCAATACTCCATTCCCAGGCACTACTCCAAGTCCCCAGAATGTTAACCCACCGACAACTCCGGGTAATACTCAACCCAACACAGCCCCAGAAGCCAACGATCCCCGCGTACTGGTATCGGAAGTAGTAGTTAGATCCCAGGCAGGCCAACTATCACCAGAACTGGAAAGCCAAGTTTACAGAGTAATTCGTACCCAACCAGGACAAACAACCACCCGCAGCCAACTGCAAGAAGATATTAACGCCATCTTTGGTACTGGCTTCTTCTCCAATGTCCAAGCAGCGCCAGAAGACACCCCCTTGGGAGTGCGGGTGAGCTTTGTTGTGCAGCCTAACCCCGTTCTCAGTAAAGTAGAAGTGCAAGCCAATCCTGGAACTGGTGTCGCTTCTGTACTACCAGCTAATACTGTAGATGAAGTATTTAAAGAGCAGTATGGCAAAATTCTCAATTTGCGTGACTTGCAAGAAGGCATCAAGCAGTTAAACAAGCGGTATCAAGACCAAGGTTACGTCTTAGCCAACGTGATTGGAGCGCCACAAGTCTCTGAAAGCGGAGTTGTTACCTTACAAGTAGCAGAAGGGGTAGTAGAAAACATTAGAGTCCGGTTCCGCAATAAAGATGGTCAGGAAACAGACGAGAAAGGACAACCAATTCGCGGACGGACACAGGAGTACATCATTACCCGAGAAGTCGAGTTGAAGCCAGGACAAGTATTCAATCGCAACACAGTGCAAAAAGACCTACAGCGCGTGTATGGATTAGGACTGTTTGAAGATGTGAATGTGTCCCTTGACCCTGGTACCGACCCCAGTAAGGTGGATGTAGTAGTGAATGTAGCTGAACGCAGCAGCGGTTCTATTGCGGCTGGGGCTGGGATTAGCTCTGCTAGCGGACTTTTTGGAACAGTTAGCTATCAACAGCAAAACCTGAACGGTAGGAACCAAAAACTGGGGACAGAAATACAGGTAGGAGAACGGGAACTGCTGTTTGACGTGCGGTTTACCGATCCCTGGATCGCAGGAGATCCTTACCGGACTTCCTACACAACCAATATTTTCCGTCGCAGTTCTATTTCGTTGATTTTTGATGGTAAAGATGAAGATATTAGGACGTTTGATCCGGGTAATCCCAACGATGTAGATTCTCAGGATCGCCCCCGGATTCTCCGTGTAGGTGGTGGTGTCACCTTTACCCGTCCTTTGTCTGCCAATCCTTATAAAACTTCTGTCTGGACTGCCTCAGCGGGCTTACAGTATCAACGAGTTTCCGCCCGTGATGCTGATGGTAATCTGAGAAAAACAGGAGCGGTATTTGATGATGATACTGGAAACCGCCTCAGTGATGAAATTCCACTGACCCTCTCTAGCGGCGGTCAAGACGATTTACTACTGTTGCAAGTAGGGGCACAGCGCGATCTCCGTAATAACCCCCTGCAACCCACTAGTGGTTCTTATCTCCGCTTTGGAGTCGATCAGTCAGTCCCTGTGGGGCTAGGCAACATCTTCCTGACCAGATTCCGGGGTAGCTACAGCCAATATTTACCCATTAAGCTGATTCGCCTCAGCAAAGGGGCGCAAACCTTAGCATTTAACCTGCAAGCAGGAACCATCCTTGGAGACTTACCTCCCTACGAAGCTTTTACCCTTGGGGGTAGTAACTCCGTCCGGGGTTATGAAGAAGGAGCATTAGGTAGTGGACGCTCTTATGTGCAAGCATCAGTTGAGTATCGGTTTCCAGTTTTTTCAGTAGTTAGTGGGGCACTATTTTTTGATCTCGGTAGTGACCTGGGAACTAGTACTAGGGCTGCTGAAGTGTTGAACAAAAATGGCAGTGGCTTCGGCTATGGTCTTGGCGTTCGCGTCCAATCTCCACTGGGGCCGATTCGGATTGACTACGGTATCAACGATGATGGTGACAGTCGGATTAATTTCGGTATTGGCGAAAGATTTTAATTTGTCATTAGTCATTGGTCATTGGTCATTAGTGAATCACGAAGGACAACTGACAAAGGACAAAGGACAAAGGACAAATGACAATTAACTTTTCTGGATTAGCTTGCTAATTGTTACATTTACCTCAATACTGTTCCGATAAAGGGATTAATGACATTTTTCAGGGAATATCAGGGATTTTACCAAAACAGACGATGAACAATACTAAAGGAAATATATTAACTTTTCGGCTATGCGACAGCACACTCTAGCTGCCCAAATCACCCAAATAGGGGTGGGACTGCATAGCGGTGTGAATACCCAGGTGCGGATACTACCAGCCGAGGCGGGAAGTGGACGCTACTTTGTGCGGGTGGATTTACCGGATTTGCCAATAATTCCAGCCCAAGTTGCAGGAGTTAATCACACTGTTCTCTCGACTCAGTTGGGTAAGGGGGAGGTATATGTTCGCACGGTAGAACATTTGTTGGCAGCACTTTCGAGTATGGGTGTGGATAATGCCCGGATTGAAATTGATGGTTCAGAAGTTCCACTTTTAGATGGTTCAGCAAGTGTGTGGACAGCCAATATTGCCCAAGTTGGCTTAGTCTCACAAGCCGTTAACAACCAAGTTCCCTTAGCTATTACAGAACCAATATGGGTCTATCAAGGGGATGCCTTTGTATGTGCCCTCCCAGCACCAGAAACCCGCTTTAGTTACGGTATTGATTTTGACCTGCCTGCTATTGGCAATCAATGGCATAGTTGGTCGCTAACGGCTGAACTAGAAAACGCTTCTGCTAGCTTTGCTACGGAAATTGCTCCTGCGCGTACTTTTGGGTTACTGCATCAAATTGAACACTTACAAAAAACAGGGTTAATTAAAGGTGGCAGTTTGGATAATGCACTCGTTTGTGGGCCAGAAGGCTGGCTAAATCCACCATTGAGATTTGCAAATGAGCCAGTCCGTCATAAAATCTTGGATTTAGTAGGAGATTTGAGTTTACTAGGAACTTTTCCTCGTGCTCATTTTTTAGCGTATAAAGCCAGTCATAATTTACACATTCAACTGGCTCAAAGAATTTTAGATTCGATCTAAAGTTTGCATCCAGGATTATTAAGGCTTTGGATATACGCCTGCCTACTCAACTTTTAGATAAAAAATCAACTACACGCCCAATGTCAATCCTCACTGAAGTGAATACCATCGATACGACTACACCTACATCTACCGAACCACAGGGTATAAATGAGATTACAATCAGTTCTGAGATTAAAACAACTTTCACATCTGAAGAAATTCAGAAATTGCTACCCCATCGCTACCCATTTTTACTTGTAGACAAAATAATTGACTACGTTCCAGGTAAAAAAGCTGTTGGGGTTAAAAATGTCACTATCAACGAACCCCATTTTCCAGGACATTTCCCTGAACGTCCACTGATGCCAGGAGTGCTAATTGTTGAAGCAATGGCACAAGTTGGAGGCATTGTCCTAACTCAGATGTCTTCGGCAGAAGGCGGGCTGTTCGTCTTCGCTGGTATCGATAAAGTTCGCTTTCGTCGCCAGGTTGTGCCGGGGGATCAACTAGTAATGACGGTGGAACTGTTATGGGTAAAACAACGTCGTTTCGGTAAGATGCAAGGTCGTGCCGAAGTTGATGGTCAACTTGCTTGTGAAGGGGAATTAATGTTCTCTTTAGTTAGCTAAAAGTTTGCTTTCGTGGTGTGGGTATAGCCGTGAAATGCCCCTACTGAATCCTGAAACAGGATAACAGTTAAAAAATCCACAATAGCATCTGAATAATTTCTTGATTTTCGCCGCCCTCTCTACGAGACGCACTCACAAACACACTTAACTTGCTTTGCCCGACACTTTCGTTCACTGAAATATTTCACACTCAACAACGCCAGTCGCCTCAATGGGGCGGTAGTCGGTACAACTCTTTTAACCAGAGTAACGCGCTGCCTCAAAAACCCCGCCTGGCGCTGGATTATTAAGACAGTTCTGGAGATTCACCCTTGAAAACGCTAATTCATCCAACTGCTGTAATTCATCCGAAATCGGAACTCCACCATACAGTGCAAGTCGGTGCCTATGCTGTGATTGGAGCGCATGTCAAAGTGGGCCCTGAAACAATAATCGGTGCTCATGCAGTGCTAGAGGGGCCTTGTGAAATTGGGGCGCAAAATCAGATTTTTACAGGTGCAGCCATCGGCATGGAACCCCAGGATCTGAAGTTTGTAGGAGAACCAACCTGGGTCAAAATTGGTGATAACAACTTGATTCGTGAGTACGTTACGATTAACCGCGCGACCGGTGCTGGTGAAGCGACCATAATTGGTGACGGTAATCTGTTGATGGCTTATGTCCATGTGGCTCATAACTGCGTCATTGAAGACCAAGTAGTGATTGCTAACTCTGTGGCGTTGGCTGGTCATGTCCATATAGAATCACGCGCTAGACTCAGTGGAGTTTTAGGTGTCCATCAATTTGTGCATATTGGTAGACAAGCAATGGTGGGAGGTATGGCACGTATTGACCGCGATGTGGCCCCATATATGCTAGTGGAGGGAAATCCAGCGCGGGTGCGAACCCTCAATCTTGTCGGACTCAAACGGTCTGGTATGGACTCAGCAGATTTGCTTATGCTGAAAAAAGCCTTCCGCATTCTCTACCGTTCTAATTTGTCTTTTAAGGATGCTTTGGAACAGTTGGAATTGTTAGGAGATAGCGAAGAATTGCAGCATCTGCGACGCTTCCTGCTACTTTCTCAGATGCCTGGAAGACGTGGCTTGATTCCCAGTAAAGGGAAAAAAGGCGCAAGTGATGAATCGTGAATTAGGAGTTAGGAGTTAGGAGTTATGAGTTATGAGTTGATAAATTAAATTTTTTAACTCTTTACTCCTCATTCCTAACTCTTCACTTTTAACTCCTCACTTTTAATTCCTAACTCCTAACTTTAATTATCAAATGCGGATATTTATCAGCACTGGCGAAGTATCTGGCGATTTACAAGGGTCGCTACTAATTTCAGCGCTGAAGCGTCAAGCTGTGGCGATTGGGTTGGAATTAGAGATTGTGGCACTGGGTGGCGAAAAAATGGTAGAGGCTGGGGCAACTCTGTTGGGAAATACCAGTAGTATTGGCTCAATGGGTATTCTAGAAGGGCTGCCTTATGTTTTACCGACTCTTCAGGTGCAACGTCAGGCGATCGCTTCCTTAAAGCAAAATCCACCTGACTTGGTAGTGCTGATCGATTATATGACTCCCAATCTGGAAATTGGGACTTATATGAAACAGCATCTACCAGATGTGCCTGTGGTATATTACATTGCTCCCCAAGAGTGGGCTTGGTCAATAAGTTTGCGGAGAACTAACCGGATTGTTGGTTTTACAGATAAGCTGTTGGCAATCTTTCCACAAGAAGCCCGTTACTTTCGCGAGAAAGGCGCAAAAGTTAGTTGGGTGGGACATCCTTTGGTTGACCGAATGCAAGATGCTCCTAGTCGGGAAGCAGCTCGTGCAACATTAGGGATTGCACCAGAAGAAATTGCGATCGCACTCCTCCCCGCCTCTCGCCGCCAAGAACTAAAATATCTTTTACCAATTATTTTTCAAGCTGCCCAAACTATTCAAGCTAAATTACCTGAAGTTCGTTTCTGGATTCCCTTATCGCTGGAAGTCTATAGACAACCAATCGAGGAGGCTATTGAGCGTTACGGTTTGCGGGCGACAGTTATATCAGGTCAACAAATGGAAGTTTTTGCCGCAGTTGATTTTGCTATTAGCAAATCTGGTACTGTCAACCTAGAACTTGCTTTGTTAAATGTGCCACAGGTTGTAGTTTATCGCCTCAGTCGTTTGACTGCTTGGATAGCTCGTAAAATTCTCAAAGGTTCAATAACCTTCGCATCGCCACCTAATTTAGTTGTGATGAAGCCGATTGTGCCAGAATTTTTACAAGAGCAAGCCACAGCAGAAAATATTACCCAAGCAGCGATGGAACTGCTACTCAATCCCAGTCGCAGAGAGCAAACTTTGCTAGATTATGAAGAAATGCGGCAAAGTTTGGGAGAAGTTGGGGTTTGCGATCGCGCTGCTCAAGAAATTTTGCAAATGCGACTAAATAATTCGTAATTCGTAGTTCGTAATTCGTAATTAAAAATAGAGAATCAATCAGTTTATTTATGAGTAAAATTAAGTGCGAACCACCTATTTTTGCCGAAACCCGCATTTATCCATAGGGTAATTACGAATTACGAATTACGAATTATTAATTACGAATTAGATTGGGGTGTCATGGCTTATGAGATGAAAAAACAAAGAGCGATCGCAGTTGACTTATTCGCTGGTGCGGGCGGTATGACTCTTGGCTTTGAGCAAGCTGGTTTTGATGTGCTGGCGTCTGTGGAAATCGACCCGATCCATTGTGCAACACATGAGTTTAACTTCCCTTATTGCTCAGTGTTATGTAAAAGTGTTGTGGATACAACCGGGGAAGAAATTAGGAATCGATCTAAGATTGGCGATCGCGATATTGATGTGGTAATTTGTGGTTCCCCATGTCAAGGATTTTCCCTAATTGGTAAACGGGCTGTTGACGATCCTCGAAACTCTTTGGTGTTTCACTTTCATCGACTGGTTTTTGAACTAAAACCGAAATTCTTTGTGATGGAAAATGTCCGGGGGATAACGGTTGGCGAACATAAACAAATCCTCCAAACATTAATTAGCGAGTTTAGAATTCACGGCTATAAAGTAGAAGAAAATTATAAAATTCTCAATGCTGCAAATTACGGAGTACCACAGTCCCGTGAAAGATTATTTCTCATAGGTGCAAGGGAGGATGTAGAATTACCGAAATATCCTCAGCCGATTACTAAACAAGCATTACCAAATAATTTAAATTCTAAAAAAATATCTGACATTCCATCGAGTCCTACAGTATGGGATGCAATTGGAGATTTACCTAAAATAGAAAAATATCCAGAGTTACTAACAAGAGATTGGGTTGTTGCAGACTATGAAAAGCCTAGTAACTATGCTCTTGTACTTCGCGGTATCAAATGCCTAAATGATGATTATTCTTACAAACGAGAATATGATTTGCGAATACTTTCTTCAAGTTTAAGAACAAAACATTCTGCGGAAACTGTTAAACGTTTTCAGGAGACTCAACAAGGCGAAAGAGAAAAAATTAGTCGTTTTCATAAGTTACATCCTGCTGGTGTCTGTAATACTTTAAGAGCCGGAACAGATAAGTACAGGGGTTCCTTCACATCTCCTAGACCGATTCATCCATCTACGCCGCGCTGTATCACCGTCAGGGAAGCGGCGAGATTGCATTCTTACCCCGATTGGTTTAGATTTCATGTAACCAAATGGCACGGATTTCGACAAGTTGGTAACTCTGTACCACCGTTATTAGCAAAGGCTGTGGCGTCAGAAATTATTCGCAGTTTGAATATTTCGCCTTTTAAGCCGAGTTTGAGATACAAGTTGCCAGAAGAGAAGCTATTACAATTTAATATGTCGCAAGCGGCACAATATTATCAGCGGGACTGATAAGAATACACTTTGTAATATGTGCAAGGTTAGGCTAAGTCCAAGCACGGAAGAATGTACTATCTTCCCAGACATTAGCAGCCCGTTGAGCGATCGCTGTCAATTCTGGCTCCTTCAGGGGTACAAAAGCCCGCGCTATCTTGACATTATTCTCTAATTGTGGAACTGTCTGTGCTGCGATCGCGCAACAATGAACCCCAGGCTGAGATAGTGTGTAACCTAAAGCTTCTTCCATACCTGTCAACGCACCTGATTTAAACAGCCGACCATAAGCCAGGACTTTCATCGCAATCACACCAACATTTTTTTCTTGAGCAACTGGTAGAACCACTGGAATAAATGGACGTGGGTGGTGTTTGTCGGCGGCATTTACAGGTATGAGTGTAGTGTGGAAAGGATAGCGACGTAACCCTTCAGCAATTACTTGAGGGTCGTGATGTCCGGTGATCCCAGCAAAGCGTACCAATTTTTGTTCTATGGCTTCTTCTAAAGCTTTAATTGCACCAGATGGACTAAAGATGGTGTCGAGTTCTTCAGAAAAAGATACGCGATGCAACTGCCATAAATCGAGATAATCTGTATTGAGACGTTTAAGCGATCGCTCCAATTCTCGCCATGCACCATCCCGATCTCTTTGATCGGTCTTGCTTGCTAGAAAAAGCTTTGAGCGATGGGGTGGTAGCACTTTGCCTAAATAATCTTCACTCGGCCCATAACTAGCTGCTGTATCAAAGTAGCGAATGCCGAGTTCCAGCGCTCTTTGAACAATCGCTATCGCATCACCCTCTTTTCCTTCGCCACCGGATAGTGGCATTTGTCCTGCTCCAAACCCGAAGATAGGCAGATTTACTTGCGTGCGTCCCAGTAACCGTTCTGGGATAGTTGCTGGCGGTGTGGCGGTGTTGGTAGTATTTTGCTCAAAAGCATTAGTTGCCACAATACCTCCAGTTATAGCAATGCTGGTAATTAGGAAATTACGCCGCGTTTTTCCTTCTGTCATGATTGGCTTCGGGAGCGAAATAACTTTTATTATAAAATTTTAGCTAGGGAGAATTAACCGGATATCCCTCTAAAGGATAAATCCATCACATTTCATCAGGATCGGTAAAAATAAGAGCGATCGCGTTACTTGCCAGGGACGGCATTTTTTTCAGCGTAGTTAATATTTTTCTGATATTCTTTAATTTTTTGCTGGGCTACTAGATAATTTGGGCTAGAAGATTGCACAGTTTTCATAAGTGCGATCGCAGCTTGCCACTGACTCACAACTGTCTTCCACTCATCTGGAGATTTTGCTAGCTGGGTTAGTTTGGCAGCACTTGTTGCTTTATTAACAGCCTCTCGGAATGTATCAGTTTGAGACGTGAATACTGTTAGAAATGGACTTGGCGAAGTAACTGGAAAAGCTATATAAGTTGGTACTTTTTCTTTTGTTTTGGGAATTTTTGCTGATAAATATATTCCAATATAAACCAAAGGAATGAGCATAATTATCAACAGTTTTTTCTTGATATTTTTAGGCTTTTGAGAATTATCTTGAGATAACGAGAGTATAAGTAAATGCTGCTTTTTCCCTTTTTTGATTTGGGTTAGCCCCATATCATCACGCAATCTGTCAATTTTTAAAATTGTGCGATCAATACTGTAGCTTTTACGTTTAGTTTGTAAATTTTGGACTAGAAGTGTCAGGTGTGGAATTAAGCGGTTTACTATTAAGTGTTCTAATTGGTATAGATATGCGGCAGTGAACATCCAAATCATGAACCAACGTTGACTTAAAAAATCATTATTTTCAATGCTGTAAAAAATTCCGTTTGTTGCGCGTCCTGTTAAATGCCCTGTACAACCATTAAAATATTCTGGTATTTTATTGTACAAGTTGCAATTAAAAAAAGCTAATTCTGAGAAAATAGTTAGGATTAGCATAAAAGATAATCCCATAACCACTGTGCCATAGAAACCAGCCCATAAACTATTCAAGGTAGGTATCCATTTAGGTAATTTATTAGATAATTTAGGCTTTTGCCAAATAAACCAAAAAATATGGTAAACAAAGGCTAAGAAAATGGTTGGTATTAATAAGCCGAATAAAACAGAAAATATTAATAATATAGGGCTGTTGCCGAGAAGTGATATAAATACTCCGGCTAATCCAAAAACTATTAAACGTGCGCCAGGAAATGCTATGGGAACTAGAATAATCGCCCTAAACCAAGAACTAGGATAAGGAAACCAAACTGGCCATATTTGAGAGAGTTTTTCGTATTTTCCCTGTTTAGCTAGTTCTAAAATACTAGAATTTTTTTTAATCTCCTCATTCTCAGGAGTCAACTTTAAATCATCTATCCAAGCTACTGAGGTTTGTCCTTTGCCTTTTCCGTAGATTTTTACGGACTTAATAGGTGTAGCTTCTAACTTTATTATTAGTTTACGAATAAAAGTGACCGATGATTCTTGCTCCGGTACTTGAAAAGATTCCAGCATTACCTGTAAGCAACCATCTTTCAAGACTACTTTGGCAGTAATATCCTTTGGTTGCAGGAGATAATTAATTACTGATGCGATCGCTTGTGCATCTCCCTGTTTAGCAAGTTCTAAAAGATTTGGCTGTATCATAACCAATAAATCCGAAAACCTAAGAAAATATCTTCTATCTCAGGGTTCCCCATTTACAGGTAAAAAAAATATTTTAAAAGTCTTTAAATCCCTATAGTGAAAATATACCTGAATTTATCATAATTGCAACAAAAACATCAATTTTATACTATTTTTCTGCGTCTCTGGGTGAGTATTAAACATTAACGTTCCTTTGTAATTACAGAGCTACCATTACTAATACTTACTTTTTGAATAAAAACGTTAGTACAAGATGATAAAATATCAGAACTTATTTGATTAGCAATAAATTCAAAATCTTTGTTTGTTAATCCCCGTGCAGTATCGCCGCTTAGGTTAATAGAAATGGTTAGATTTTGAGTATTACTAGAAGACTGTTCATTATCTACTGCTTCTACTTCTGCTATGCTCAAATCAAACTCTTTACTCCAAGCTGGAAACTCTTTACCCGTTTGTTGCCCGTAAACTTTCACTTTTTGAACAGATACAGCCCCTAAAGCGGTTAACCCTTTGCGGATAAATGCAACTAAAATTGGCTGATTTAGCACTTGGGCAGATTCTAGTATTACCTCCAAGCAAGCATCTTGGAAGCCAACTTTTGCAGTGATTCCTTTGGGGTGTAAGTGACGGTTCATCAGAGATGCGATCGCTTCTGCATCTCCCTGTTTTGCAAGTTTTAGAATATTTGGCTGTGTCATAACCAGTAAAAGAGAAAATCTAGAAAAATAAACTTATATTCTCAGGATTCCCTCTTGACAGCCTTAAGTAACATTATGATGCAAGATATCAGCTAACCTGGGCTAAAATATTTAGTATAAAGATAGTCATTCACAGATTTTTACAAAAATCTATTTTCCCTGTATCAACATCAAAAAGTTTTGTTTTTGTGCTTGCTAAATTAACAAGATTAATATTAATCAGTTAAATTCCAATTTTCAATATGAAATTTTACCGAGATCATGCTTGGCCTTCAACGCTAGAAGAAGCCATAGTTATCCAAGAAACGCTGCAAAATCAAGTAATTACTGAGGATCGACTGCAAGAACCTATCCAGTATGTTGCTGGGGTGGATATGGGTTTTGAAGCTGATGGGACAATTAGCCGTGCTGCTGTCGCAGTCCTAAGTTTTCCTGATTTGCAAATAATCGAGACAAGCCTAGCACATCGTCCTACAACCTTTCCTTATGTTCCTGGGTTCCTCTCATTTCGGGAAATACCAGCCGTCCTCGATGCCCTGGAAAAGATTAAAACAACACCAGATATCATTCTGTGTGATGGTCAAGGAATTGCCCATCCCCGCAGATTAGGTATAGCTAGCCATTTAGGGTTACTTATAGATATACCGACAATTGGTGTAGCTAAGTCGAGGTTGATAGGTAAGCATGAAGAATTGGCAGAAACCAAAGGCAGCACGCAACCACTAATATATAACGGTGAAACCATTGGGGCAGTTTTGCGATCGCGCACAGGAGTAAAACCTCTGTATATCTCCAGTGGTCATCGAATTAGTTTACCGACAGCCATTGACTATGTATTACGCTGCACGCCCAAATATCGGCTGCCAGAAACAACACGCATTGCTGATAAATTAGCGTCGGATAGATAAAGCTTGTTGAAGTTTTTTCTAAATACTTGCTTCCACCTACTCAATCATGTTAGGAATCGCACAGAAAGAAGTTGAAGTAGCTAAATACGATTTACGAAGTTAGAACCATGAACGCACTAACTTTACAGTGGCACGATGCAGGTCAAGATAAAACTCAAAATATTTACGAACAACAGCCAAGTCAAAATCATGGCACTGTCCGCATCGGTCGCGATCCCCTCCGGTGCGACATTGTTCTGAGTCATCCTACTGTGTCTGGACTGCACGTTGAAATATTTTTTCATCACCACCAACAGCGCTTTTATATCAGGAATTTGCGATTGCAAAATCCCCCCGTTGTCAATGGACAGCAATTAGTCCAAGGTGAAATGCCTTTAACTGAGGGTACTAGCATCACTTTAGGACAAATAAAACTCAATGTTACAAGCATTTCCACAGGTAGCATTCCAGCAACAATTTTGCTACCACCCAATCCAGCAGTAAATCTCGGACATCACCATCACCCACAAACACCCCCCGCACCACCGCCAGGAGTTTATGGCTTAGAATGCCCCAAATGTCATAAAGTTTCCCCAGGAGAGAATCTACAAATTGGCTGTCATTGGTGTGGGACATCTTTAGCTGCGGCTGTGAGTGTGTTGGTAGCAAGGAATTAGGGAGCAGAGGAGCAGAGGAGCAGGGGAGCAGGGGAGCAGGGGAAGAATTCCTAACTCTTGACTTAATGACCAATGACAAATGACCAATGACAAATGACAAATGACAAATGACCAATGACAAATGACCTACAAATCCAATTAAGTTGGGAAGAACCAGCGACGGGCGAACGGCGAGAACCACTGTTGAATGTGCCGATCGCTTTTGGTCGAGAATTTGCCCGCTTACCTCCTGAACTCAGGGGAATGCGGGTTTCTCGGATGCTGCTTAACAGTAACGAAGTTTCTCGTTACCATGCCCTAATTGACTGGGAACAAGACCATTTAGTAGTGATTGACCAAGGTAGCGTTAACGGTGTCTATGTCAACGGTCAACCACAAACGCGCAGTGTCCTGGTTAATGGCGATACGTTGCAAATTGGCCCGTATTTGATTGCAGTGACATTTGGTGCTAGCGCTTCTGCACCAGATACTAGCCCCCCTTCAACGATTCACTTCAACGCAAATACCAATCGCCCAGACCCCAGCTTGCCTGTAGTTCAGCCGCTAGCGCCCGTGGCAAGTAATTTCCCGCCATTGGCATTTCAGGCACAAAAGGTCTCTGTGCAAGCACTTCATGCTACGGGATTACCAGTAGATGAATCTGATTATCTAGCGATCGGGGCGGGATTGGGTAGCTTTTTATGGGCTGATTTGCTGCGAATTAGTGGTGTACGTGCTGACAAAATTGTGGCTTTGGGATTAGAGGCGGAACCTTATGCCCGTTACAAGCGCCTCTGTCTGAATTCGCAAATTCCTTTATATGAAAGATTGCGTTCTAATTCTGATTCTTGTCCCGATAATATTTGGGGTTGGCCTAGTTATGCCTTGCGTGAAGCTTGGCGAGACTTAGCCAAAGGAGAGATAAAGCCAGCATTCAAGTATTTATGGCAAGTTTTTGCTGAACCAACATTTGCAGAAACTTATACTCCCCGTGCGGGTAACGTCTTTGATTCCATAGATAGGGAGGCGAAGCGCATTGGCTGGAATCAAATTTATCGCTATGGGCGAGTTAGGGTAATTCGCAAAACTGATGATGGCAGATATTGCGTAGCCTATTCTCGCGGCCCAGGAAATTATGCTTTTTTAGTTAGTCGTTATTTACATTTAGCTACTGGATATCCAGCAATTCAGTTTCTCCCAGATTTGCAAGCTTATAGAGAAAAATATCAAGACTTTAAATCTGTTGTCAATGCTTATGAAGCTCACGATCGCGTTTATGAGCAACTAGAGCAACATGGTGGTACGGTATTGATTCGGGGGCGGGGAATTGTGGCTTCGCGGATTGTGCAGCGAATTTATGAAGCCAGAAAACGAAATCAGAATATTGCAGTTTTGCATTTAATGCGATCGCCTAAACCCCAAGGCAACAAATTTCAAAATACCCAGCGCCTAGTCAAAAATCATTACGAATTTCAACCCTTTAACTGGCCAAAAGCCTGTTGGGGCGGCGAACTCCGGGCAATGTTAGAAAAAGCCACCCCCGATGAACGCAAGCGTTTACTAGCAGACTGGGGTGGAACTACCACCGCCGACCGCCAAGACTGGCAGCAAATTACTGCCCAAGGGTTAAGCGAAGGCTGGTATCAAATTACCTTCGGAGAGGTGCTGGATGTGGAACGAGATGCGCAAAACCGGACTATTACCCGTATCCGAGAGCAAAGCTTTGGGGAAATAAAATTGCTAGCTGATTTTATTGTTGATGCTACTGGACTGGATGCCAAGGTAGATGCCAATCCCCTCTTGGCAGATTTGGTGAAACATTACAATCTTCCAGTGAATCATCTGGGGCGATTGACTGTAGCGAACAATTTTGAGTTAGTAGAAATGCGTAGCGATAGAGGTCAAATGTATGCTGCGGGAGCCATTACTTTAGGTGGCCCTTACGCCGCAGTTGATAGTTTCTTGGGCTTGCAATACGCCGCATTAGTCGCCGTTGATGGACTCGCCGCCGCCCGTGCGCCTGGAGTTCAAAAGTTGAATACTATAAGTTCTTTTAGCCAGTGGTTGAAGTGGGTGTTAAATCAGTCACCTTAGTATTAGGGGCAGGGGGGATAGAATATTTATCTGGCTGTTTTGAGTAGCAAATCCCAACTTCGAGGTTAAAAGGTGCGACTTCGAGGATAAAAGGCGCAACGTTGAGGATAAAAGGTACAACTTCGAGGATAAAAGACTCAACGTCGAGGTTCAAAGGCTCAACTTCGAGGATAAAAGGCTCAACGTTGAGGATAAAAGGTGCAACTTCGAGGTTCAAAGGTGCAACTTCGAGGATAAAAGGTGCAACTTTGAGGATACAAGGCTCAACTTCGAGGCTCAAAGGCGCAACTTCGAGGATAAAAGGTGCAACATTGAGGATGAAAGGCTCAACTTTGAGGATACAAGCCTCAACGTCGAGGCTCAAAGGCTCAAGTGCGATCGCATCATTCTTGCTCTTTGATGTTGCCTAACTACTAATTAGTACAAATTTCTCAAACTTCATATTAAAAACCTGCGTTTCTAAGGCTTTTATGCATACGACTCTATGCAATAGGGAGTCAGTATCAGCCTTTATGCATAGGCGTAGCCCGCCGCAGTCATCGCACTCGATCGCGATCTACATTCCTATATACAATTTTAACATTACCAGTACATTAAAAATCGTGTTCAATGTGTCGCTCAACGATGTGCTGCAAAGAATCGAGTTGGGTAGTACCTATGGTGCAAGCTAACTTTCTAACTGAATAATCTAGAATCATATTTAGGCGCTTATGGCGCTAGTAGCAGCGGTATTTCCGATCGTCGCGCTCTGTTATCGGGCGGCACAATCTTAATCTCTTTCTCGAAAGAGAAATATATCTTTATCAATGGTTTAAATTACCGATTATGAAACTTAAAGACATATCCTCAAATTTTCCCCGTCGTCAAGTTATCAAAACTGCTCTCACTTTTGTGACTGGCTTAACTACGACATCATTATTATCTTTTGTGATTACCAAATCCACCAAGCCAGCACAAGCAATTGTTGTGCAACGACCAAATGAATTTGAACTTAAAGGTAAAGATACTAACATCAAGTATTCAATTATCAATGGAGTTCTACAGCTTGATTACAAAACTCCAAAAATTTCTGAGCATTTTAGTGGCGATCAAATTCAGACATTAGCTACTGATATCGGTACGCTACTGACGATAATTATTAGCAGACCACTAAACCCTGATTTGGGAGGAAATATAGTTAAACTGAGCTTACTCTTACCAATTATCAACCTAGCGATCGGAACACGAGAAACTCCTGTCGAAACCGAAGCCATTTTAACTACTCAAAAAACATCAGGATTTATTCGTACTCCCCTATTTGGACAATTACAGTCATATCAAACTATAGTACTCACCGGAACTGCTAGATACCGCTAGATACGGTCTAATTTCTGAAATTAATTCTTTTGGAAAACTAATTATCAACTATCCCTTAACTCGCAATACGGTTCAGTTAAGAATATTTGTAGGTTGAGTTGAACGTTCGCGTAGCGTCCAGTAGGGAAGTGAAACCCAACAAATTGTTTGTTGGATTTCGTTACTCAACTCAACCTACACATTTTCATTTTTTGGGCTTAATTGATTATTGTAGCGACGGCGATTCTTCGCGTCTCTTGTCTTAACCGAATTAGCGGAGATTTTACAACTAGGCAATTTCCCAATTGCAAATCTCAAATCTTACAAAATCACACCAAATTGATACCACATAATAGTTGTAGCTTAAATTTTAGCAGCGATCGCCCATCAATTCTAACTTCAAAGGGCGATCGCTCCTTTTTATCTCTTCCTTCTCTGCGAGACGCTGCGCGAACGTGCCCTTTGCGTCCTTCCCTTCGGGACGCTTCGCGAACGCGGTTCGATTCTCATGTTCCCTTATATCTAAAGTACAGTGAAAAATAGAGCGATCGCTAGCTGTTTCGAGATTAACTCTTCACCTTTGATTGTTCTTTTAAAAAGTTAACAAACAAAATTAATTCCCTAATTATTCACACAAGTTTTAGTTCCATTCGGTGTTCTTGAAGAAGTCACCAAAAAATGATGATGTCGCATCAACACAATTACCCAGTATTTCTTGGATACAAACAGTAGAAGTTAATGCTATTGGCTCCTGTTGTAGCAGCTTGGGATATTTGGGAAAGGGAGAATCACAAGTATTGAATTTGGCACTAAAAAATTCCGACTGTGCCGCTATTGTTGACGATAGAGCAGCACGGCGTTACGGTCAAGCTTTAGGTATTAATACCATTGGAACAGGAAGCTTGCTGATATTAGCAAAAAGACGTGGATTAATCCCAAGCATATCTCCTGGAATTCAAGCTTTACGTGACGCTGGTTTGTGGTTATCCGATACTTTGGTCAATTTACTGAAAACTTCAAGCAGGAGAATAGCGATCGCTATCAATTGTAACTTCAAATAGCTTTTGCTTCCTTTTCTCTCTTCCTTTTTGCCCTCTGCGACTCTACGGTTTGATTCTCATACTAAATAACAAGGCACGTAGCCACTAGATTTAAATATTTTTATACAAACGGTACTTTTACCCCAAGCAGATAAGATTTTCCAATGGGGACAAAGCTACAATAAAAATAAACTTCACAAGCTGTTTATGCAATGGGCTAATTTTCTAGCCAAAGAAGCTGCTACGAATGGCTTATCTCTAGAGCAAACGGCAGCTTTTACAAAATATTTTCAGACAGAAAACTTAAGTAAAACTAAAGCTAAACTTGCCAGCGAATTAAACGTTGATATTGCCGCTTTCACAAAGTGGGTGGGTGAGGTATATGACAAGTTTGCCCAGAATTCTCCTGAGTTAGCGACTTTCAACAATCGAGACAAACTAGAAAAGTTACAAGCTTATCTCAGCCTAAAATATAATAGCGAATTAGATGCCCTCAAACCATTGGCAGCGATGAAATTATTCAAATCGCTAGTGGTTCGAGAAAGACTGCAACAAGAAGCTTGGGTTGCGAGAAGAATTTGTAAATTTTTGGGATATTTACCTTTAGCGTTAGAGTTAGTGGGACGATATTTGGATAAAATGCCAGATTTGTCTCTGGAAACACTGCTGAAGCGGCTAGAGAAGAAACGAGTGGAACATGAACCAGTAGTCAATGCTAACTCATTGATGCCTGATGAATACGGTATATTTGAAGCTTTTGAATTGAGTTGGGAACAGTTGGATGAAAATGCCCAAAGCTTTGGCTGTTTGCTAAGTTTGTGTGCTTTAGCTGACATTCCCCTATCTGTTGAGACAATAGAAGATGACAAAAAACAAGAACTCAACGAGAAAGCCATAGCCGATTTACTGGAATTGCATTTGCTACAACAGAAAAATAAAGGCATTTATTTTCTAAATCCACAGATTCGGCAACTTTTCCGAATGAAGTTGGATAAATCAAGTGAGGCGGATGAAGCAAAAACTAAATTTGCAACCATGATGTTAGAGGTAGCAAAGCTAATTCCACAACAGCTTAACTCTGAAGATGTTCTCAACCTCACTCCACATATCCCGCATATTACAGAAGTTGCAACTCACCTATCCGAATATCTAGGCGATGACAATCTAATCACTCTGTTTACCAAATTAGCCTGGTTTTATCAAGGTCAAGGACTTTATCAGCAAGCAGAACCTTGGTTGCAACGGTGTATAGAACTAACTCAAAATCGTCTTGGTTCAGAACATATCCATGTCGCCACTAGTCTGAACAATTTAGCAGCACTCTACGAAACTACAGGACGCTACAGGGAAGCCGAACCATTGCTTGAGAAAGCTTTAGCACTGAGAAAACGCCTGCTAGGAGAAGAACATAACGATGTCGCCACTAGCCTGAGCTATTTGGCATTAATCTACGAATATACAGGACGCTATAGCGAAGCCGAACCTTTGTATCAGCAAGCTTTAGAACTGTGGAAACGCCTAGTAGGAGAAGAACATCCCCATGTTGCCACGAGTCTGAACAATTTAGGAGCATTGTACTGTTATACAAAACGCTACAGTGAAGCCGAACCCTTGTTCAAGCAAGCATTAAAACTGAGAAAACGCCTGCTGGGAGATAACCATACCGATGTTGCCACCAGCCTGAATAATTTAGCACAACTTTACGAATCTACAGGAAGTTACAAGCAAGCCGAACCTTTGTATGAGCAAGCTTTAGAACTGAGTAAACGTCTGCTGGGAAATAACCATCCCGATGTCGCTATTAGTCTAAACAATCTAGCAGCACTCTACCGTCATACAAGACGCTACAGGAAAGCCAAACCTTTATTTGAGAAAGCTTTAAAAATTTGCGAACGGACTTTAGGTATAAGTCATCCGACAACTATGACGGTTCGGGCAAATTATGCCAGCTTTTTAAGAGAAGCATATCACTAGCGATCGCTGCGCGTAATTCGTAATTCGTTAAAAAATATATCCCTCTTCGTTAGCGAAGAGGGGTTAGGATTTACTTACATCCTAAAGACTTGCGAGTATCCACACCAGTTTTAGAATTCACACCACTTGCTTTAACACAAAGCTTTTTCACTTGTATTCCATCTAAAATTGCATTCGTAAAATCAGTACCTGTTATATCCACACCATCAAAAGTAGAACGCAGCATCATTGCATCAGTCAACACCGCATCACTTAAGTCAGCATCCTTAAACCTGCTTAGATAGGCTATACCTTCACTAAAATCAGCACCATGCAGATTTACTCCCTCCAATACGCTACCGTTAAATACGCCACCACGTAAGTCAGCATTGCTAAAATTAGCATTCTCTAATTTGAGATTGGTAAACTCACTACCAATTAAACTTTGACCAGAGTAATCCTTGCCCTTGAGTTCATCATTACCCACAGAACGGGTAATACTAGAAGAACTTGCAGCTTGCGCCGATAGGGGAAACAAAAAAAGAACCATAGCTAAGACAAAGCTAGCTAACAGTTGCCAATATTTCATAATCTCTTCTTAATAAATCTCAACATTGCCACCATTAACTATTAAACCTTACAGAAGGGGATAAGGGAGCAGGGGAGCAGGGGAGCAGGGGAGCAGAGGAGAATTAGTAGTAGTAAGTTTTTCTCCTCTGCCCCTCTGCCTCTCTGCCTCTCTGCCCCTATGCCCTATGCCCCATAACCATAACCAATTCAATACATAAAGACTGTAAAACTAGAAAGCATCTCGTAGGATGATAGATGTTGAGGTGCGATCGCAATAATTACCTGTGGCTAATCAAGAAGACAACGCCCAATCTCTGGCGCGAACCCCTTTATATCAACTGGGTGTAGAACTCAAGGCACGCCTTACCAGCTTTGGCGGCTGGGAAATGCCCGTGCAATTTAGTGGAATTAGCCGCGAACACGAGGCTGTAAGAAATACAGCCGGAATGTTCGATATTTCCCATATGGGCAAATTTACCCTCCAAGGTAAAAACCTGATTTCCCAACTCCAGCCGCTAGTACCTTCCGACTTGAGTCGTTTGCAAGCTGGTCAAGCACAATACACCGTATTGTTAAATCCTCAAGCGGGAATTATTGACGACATCATTGTTTATTATCAAGGTGAAGACACCAGTGGTACACAAAAGGCATTCATCATAGTCAATGCGGCAACTTCTGCTAAAGATAAAGCATGGCTATTGCAACATCTTGACCTGGATAAATTACAATTCCAAGACCTTTCACCAGATAAAGTCTTAATTGCCGTGCAAGGGCCAAAAGCGATTAAGTATCTCCAGCCATTAGTTCAAGAAGACTTACAACCAATCAAAGCCTTTGGACATTTAGAAGCAACTCTACTAGGTAAACCTGCATTCCTAGCTCGCACAGGTTACACCGGAGAAGATGGCTTTGAGGTGATGGTAGACCCAGATGTGGGAGTAGAATTGTGGCGAAGTCTCCATAAAAGTGGTGTTATCCCCTGTGGACTTGGTGCGAGAGACACTCTGCGCCTAGAAGCAGCGATGGCACTTTACGGACAAGATATCGATGACACCACCACACCCTTAGAAGCAGGTTTAGGGTGGCTAGTTCACTTAGATACTAAAGGCGATTTTATTGGTCGGGAAGTTTTAGCAGAGCAAAAATCCAAGGGAGTGCATCGCCGATTGGTTGGTTTGCAAACCCAAGGACGCAACATTGCCCGTCATGGCTATCAAGTGTTATCCACAGGTAAAGTTGTGGGAGAAGTTACTAGTGGCACCCTGTCACCTACACTTGGTTATCCCGTTGCATTAGGCTACGTTCCCACCCAGCTAGCAACTGTCGGTCAGCAGCTAGAAGTCGAAATTCGCGGCAAAGCTTATCCAGCAGTTGTAGTTAAACGTCCCTTTTATCGGTCAAAAAATCGTGTTGCCAACTGATAAGCGCTGAGGTTTTTGAGGAATAATGTGTTGTGAGTTATTCAATCTACAGTCAGGTTCATTACCGGATATGGCTTGCATGACTATTGGGGCAATAATTTTTTTAATAAGGGAGAGGAAGTGATATGTCTTTTGAATATCCTCAAGATTTCAGATACCTGGATTCTCATGAATACGTGCGAATAGATGGTGAAATTGCCACCATTGGCATTACTGAGTTTGCCGTACATGAATTGGGTGATATCGTCTTTTTGGAACTACCAGAAATTGGCGACGCTCTTACCAGGGGAGAAAACTTTGGCACAATTGAATCAGTGAAAGCCGTTGAGGAACTGAATTCACCAGTAACAGGCACCGTTATAGAACGGAATGAAGCCTTAATTAGTTCTCCCGAAGAAGTGTCAGAAGACCCTTACGGGGAAGGGTGGTTTTTGAAAGTGCGCGTCAATGACCCTGGCGAAGTTGAAGATGCCTTGACAGCTGATGAGTATCGCGCCCAAGTAGAAGGGGAGTAGGACCCGGATTTCTCACGCATAGTGTAGGCTTCAGGGGAAGAGGAGTGTGGGGAGTGTGGGGAGTATGGGGAGTATGGGGGGTAAGACTTCTTCTCCATCCTCCCACACCTCCCACACCCTTTGGATTTCTCTCTTGTGAGAAATCCAGGTAGGAGTGCTGAGTGCTGAGTGGAAGAGTAAGGGAGTAGGTGAGTGGAGGAGGTAATTAACAATTACTCTTATTCACCTATCCAATATCTTCCGAATCCCCAGTCCCCAGCCCCCAGTTTAAGAGTATTTATTGCAAAATATGAAATAGTACCATCTGGAGAGTAATTTGTGGTATTGAACGCCCCTATTCTCAAGTCTCATGAGCAGCAAGTGCTGGACGAAAAAAATCAAAAGTTAAGTAGTTTTGTGCCAAGACACATTGGCCCTAACTCCGATGATATTCAACAAATGCTTAAGGTTTTGGGGTTTCCCAGCCTGGATGCCCTAATCGACCAAACAGTTCCACAGACAATTAGGTTGAAGCAACCGCTAAAGTTACCAGCAGCAGAAAGTGAGTATGCAGCACTGGCATCTTTAAAAAAAGTTGCTGCCAAAAATCAGGTTTTTCGCTCATACATTGGTATGGGCTATTACGACAGTATTACCCCACCTGTGATTGGGCGTAATATCTTAGAAAACCCTGGTTGGTATACTGCTTACACTCCTTATCAGCCAGAAATTGCCCAAGGGCGACTAGAAGCGCTGCTGAATTTTCAAACCCTGATTATCGACCTCACAGGTTTAGAAATTGCCAATGCTTCCTTACTTGATGAAGCCACAGCAGCAGCAGAAGCGATGAGCCTAAGCTACGGTGTCTCCAAAAATCAGGCAGATGCTTATTTTGTCTCTCGTGATTGCCATCCCCAAACCATCGACGTGTTGCAAACACGCGCTAAACCATTGGGGATTAAAATTATTGTCGGCGATCATCAAACATTTGATTTCGATCGACCAATTTTTGGGGCTGTTCTGCAATACCCTGCAAGTGATGGCACTATTTACGACTACCGCGCTTTTATCGAAAAAGCCCATGCTAAGGGTGCATTGGTGACGGTAGCAGCAGATCCTCTAAGTTTAACTTTACTGACTCCTCCTGGGGAATTTGGCGCTGATATTGCTGTCGGAAGCACTCAGCGGTTTGGTATTCCTTTGGGGTTTGGGGGGCCTCATGCAGCATACTTTGCTACGAAGGAAGAGTATAAACGGCTGGTTCCAGGGCGAATTGTGGGAGTATCAAAAGATGCCCAAGGTAAACCTGCATTACGTCTCGCCTTGCAAACCCGCGAACAGCACATCCGCCGCGAAAAAGCTACTAGTAATATCTGTACTGCACAGGTGCTGCTGGCGGTAATGGCGAGTATGTACGCTGTCTATCATGGGCCAGATGGACTGAAGCAAATTGCGGAGAATATCCACCAGCTAACTTTAATGTTGGCAGCAGGACTAAAGCATCTGGGTTACAAAATTAGTTCTGAATATTTCTTTGATACACTGCGGGTAGAATTGGGAACACGCAGCCTGGAGGTAATTCTCGAAGCTTGTCAAGCACGGAATATTAACCTGCGGATTTTTGATGACACTGCCGTTGGTATCTCTGTAGATGAAACAACTACAGCAGATGATTTAATAGAGCTTTTCGAGATTTTTGCAGCACCTGATAGTCTATTGTTCGGTTTTAAAGAAATTGGAGACTTAATTGCAGCACGGCGCAAATCATCTCTACAAAACTCAACTTTTGCCCGCACCAGTAACTATCTTACCCATCCTGTATTTAACCGCTATCACTCAGAAACTGAATTATTGCGCTATCTGCACAAGCTGGAAAGCAAGGACTTGTCGCTAACGACATCGATGATTCCTTTGGGTTCTTGCACAATGAAGTTGAATGCAACTGCTGAGATGATTCCGGTAAGTTGGGAGGAATTTGGCAAGATTCATCCATTTGCTCCTGCATCGCAAACGCAAGGTTATCAAATCCTATTCCAGCAACTTGAGGCATGGTTAGCTGAAATTACTGGTTTTGAGGGAATTTCTCTACAACCAAATGCTGGTTCTCAGGGCGAATATGCCGGACTTTTGGTAATTCGTCAGTATCACGAAAATCGGGGCGAAGCACACCGGAATGTTTGTTTGATTCCCACTTCGGCACACGGGACAAACCCAGCGAGTGCGGTAATGTGCGGGATGAAGGTGGTGGCTGTTGCCTGTGACTCACAAGGTAATATTGATGTTGATGACCTGAAGGCTAAGGCAGAAAAACACAGTAATGAATTAGCCGCCTTGATGGTGACATATCCTTCAACTCACGGTGTTTTTGAGGAGCCAATTCAGGAAATCTGCGCTGTTGTCCATAGTCATGGCGGACAAGTTTACATGGATGGGGCAAATATGAATGCCCAAGTGGGAATTTGCCGTCCTGGGGATATTGGCGCGGATGTCTGTCACTTGAATCTGCACAAAACCTTCTGTATTCCTCATGGTGGCGGTGGCCCTGGTATGGGACCCATTGGCGTTGCATCTCATCTTGTGCCTTTTCTACCCGGACATCCTGTTGTTACTATCAACGACTCAACTCAGCACTCACATATTGGTGCTGTGGCGGCTGCGCCTTGGGGTAGTGCGAGTATCTTGGTGATTTCTTGGATGTACATCGCCATGATGGGTGCAGATGGTTTAACACAAGCAACGAAGGTGGCGATTCTCAACGCTAACTACATTGCCAAGAAACTGGAATCATACTATCCGGTTTTGTATCAGGGGAAAAATGGTCTAGTTGCCCATGAATGTATTTTAGATTTGCGATCGCTCAAAAAATCTGCTGCGATCGAAATTGATGATGTCGCCAAGCGTCTCATAGATTACGGTTTCCATGCACCGACTGTCTCGTGGCCTGTAGGGGGTACAATCATGGTGGAACCTACAGAAAGTGAATCTAAGCAAGAGTTAGATCGTTTCTGTGATGCGTTGATTTCTATTCGCCAAGAAATTGCCCAAATAGAAGTTGGCAAGGTGGATATCCAAGATAATGTTTTGAAGAACGCACCCCACACTGCCGAAAGTCTCATCACCGGAGAATGGAATCATCCTTATTCTCGCGAACAAGCTGCCTATCCTGCGCCTTGGACTCGTGAATATAAATTCTGGCCGGCTGTCGGTCGCATTGATGCAGCCTTTGGCGACAGGAATTTTGTTTGTTCTTGTCTGCCAATGGATGCTTATTCGTAGTACCTCAGCGCTAACCGCCTTTCTGTAAACAGAAAGGCGGCTACTATTTGGAGTCTCGGAATAATGGTATGGATTTTGTTTCGTCCCAAGACACAAGATAAAAGATTTCTTTATTAATACTAATTTTTCATGAAGATGCAGGTAATTTTTATTAAACGAACTACAAAGGAAGAGATAATTTAAGTAATTATCCAGCGTAAGTTTACAAAAAATTAGTATAATATTTTATAAATATTGAGGTTTTTTTACTTAGCTATGGAATTTAGTATATATGGTTCGATACGCATTAAATAAGAACCGTATTTTTGTTGATGCTCAATTGAGCCTCTACGATAAGGATGAAATTTTCACATGTATATTCTGCGATCGCCCACTTTTCTATAAAAAAGCGCACCATAAAACACGCAAGGAAACATCGTTCTGGGTCTGTGGACATTTTTCTCATAACGTCAATATAGAAGAAGCACAAGAAACAGAAATAGATTGTATCAGCAATAAATTTTTCAGTACTAGAAGCGAAAGTGCAGTACATAAATATGCAAAAAGTCGAGCAGAAAATATACTTAATGCAACTACTCAAACTTACTTTAAACAAGAAAGTTTTGAGTCAATTCAAGAATACCAATACCCAGGCAGAAGAACTGATATTGCACTTGTTAATAAAAAGGGAGCAGGTTTTCTAAATTACGAAATACAGACTTCTCCTACAAGTTTTACTTCTATTACAACAAGGGTAGAAAAAGATAAAAGCAACTATGTAGGAGCAACAATTTATGCAATTGGAGAAATCAGCAGAAGAGGATCTAATGATGAATGGGGTAAAGGTGTTGGTGGTCTGGGTGCAACTCAGGCAGTACTGTTAGCTTCATGTCTGGAAGCTTATGGAATGGCTCAGGATATTCAAAAAGTTGCAACTCATCATGAAATCACATATTTGGAAGATACTAGAACCGGATTCATCTATATAGAGGAAAAAGATATATATGGAGACATTCAATTTAATCAGCATAAGCTTATAGGCAGACATAACGAAATCAGTAATGTAACTACAGACACAACAGCCGAAGTTATATATCAAGCAATACTTGAACATGAGAAACTACTCAAAGACCCGATAATATTTGATATGGGTTTTTCTGGCAACCCTTCTATTTCACATGTGAGCGATACAGTCGAACGATTTGATGGTGATGACGATAATACAAAGAGATATGAAACACCTTTAGTAAAATTAGATTTAGAGTTGCTTCAGAAACTCAAGCTATTGTGTCAAACACATCAGGGACATATAGGGGCTGCAATAGAGTTTGATATTAATACCCATAAAGCAAAAGTTGTCTTGCTATGGCAAAGTGTAGAGCGTTATGAGTGGATAGACTTTAAAAACTTATTTATCTCAGAAGCAGATTTTATATCTACGACAAGCTCATGCAAAAACACCGAATTAGAAAAAGAAGAAGCTAATACCCCTTGGATAAAGAGAATTAACACAGAAATAATTCCTTATAATATACTCAACCCAATAAAAGATTGGAGCCAGGAAACTGCAAGTCGAATACAAAGACTTAAAATAGGTGACAGATGCACCTGGATTGATGCACCTAATTGGTGGAATCCCAAAGGAGAGGAAATCAATGATATTGCCCAAGATGGAAGAGTGCGTCTTGCCTATGGCGGTAGATATATCCCTAGAGAAGAAGTAATTCTTATTGAATCTGCGGAATAAAGAGCAAGCGATTGTCCACCAAATAGTCTAGAAATTGTTCTACTTGCTGATGGGCTGAATTTTTGTCTAAATCCCATTGTTTAAGTGCCAGCAACTATAGCATTTCCAATTCTTCCCTTACAGATAAAGGCTGATAACCCAATGCAAAAGCTTTGGAACTATCCAAAGAAACATCTGCCGGTCTAGGCGCTGCCATTTTCACATCTTGTTGTCGGCAGGATTTCAGACCAGTGCTAGGAAGTTGAAATACTTCCACTAATATCTGTCCAAAATCATAACGTGAAATCCGCTCTTTGCCACCTAAGTGAATGATGCCGTTAACTTTTTCTAATGCTAGTAAAAGTCCTTTGGCAGCAGTTGTTCCACTTACTGGTGTGCGAAATTCATCTATAAATAAACTTAGTTCTTCTTCGGCTTGTAAAGTCTGAATAAATGGCTGAATAAAGCTTTTAGCTGTGGGTGTTGCTGCACCAAACATCAACGGCATCCGACACACTGCGGTCATGGGATACCTTTCTAGCATATCTGCTTCTGCGATCGCCTTTTGCTCGCCGTAAAGATTGACAGGGCACACGGCATCTGTTTCTTGATATGGGGCATTTAAGCCATCAAAAACTAAGTCGGTTGAGGTAAAAGCACAAGAAATAGAATTATCCGCGCAAAGTCCGGCAATATTACAGGATGCGATGACGTTAATTGCGTGGGATTCTTTGGGGTTGGTTTGACAAAAATTTGGTTGCGAATGTGCAGCAGTATGAATAACTGCCGTCGGTTGAACATCATTAAATATGCGTTTCAATTCCTGAAAATTTGTTAAGTTCGCTTTTAACATTTTCATGTCAGGAATTTCTAAGGGATGGGATAAATAAGTGCCATAAATCTCCCATTCTTCTTTTGCAAGCTGGCAAAGATGCCATCCTAAAAAACCACTTGCTCCGGTGATTAACAATTTTTTCATGTCTAATCTGAAACCGCTAGCATCACGAAAAAATCTTGTTAGGCTTATATTCTACACTGAGTAGTGGTAATAAAATACTATTGCAGTAATTTCTGAAACTGCTTTTCACTACGCACTTTGCTAAAGTCTGGGTCAGTTTTTGCTAATTTCTTGTATTTATCAGGAACAAGCTTGATTGCTTTGTCTAGGTTCTCAATTGCTAATTCTAGATTGCTTTGTAAAGCATAAGAGCAAGCTTTATTGTAATATGCTTGGTGCAAATCCGGCTTGATGGCGATCGCTCTATTATAAGACGCGATCGCATCCTTGTAGCGGTGTAGCTTTGTCAGAGCTATGCCTCGGTTAATTAAGGCTTCATATTTGTCGGGTTTGATCGCGATCGCTCTATCATAGGATACAAAAGCGTCTTTGTAGCGTTGCAACGATGTTAAGGCGATGCCACGATTATACCAAGCTTCATATTTGTCGGGTTTGATTGCGATCGCTCGATCGTAAGATGCAAGAGCGTCTTGGTAGCGTTGCAACGATGTTAAGGCTATGCCACGGTTAATCCAAGCTTCAGGACTCTCAACTTTGATGGCGATCGCTTGATCGTAAGCTTTTATGGCATCTTCATAATTTTGTCTATCTAATAAATTATTACCTTGATGAAAGTAATCGTCTGCTTTTTGCGTAGCCTTCGCTTCTATAAAAAGTTGGGTTACATTGCTTTCTTGGACAACCTGTGTAGTATTTTCTGCCGATGAGTTTGCCCCACCACTACAGCCAAATGCCAAGAAAGCTATCAAGCCAGATGCAACGAAGCAGTTCCGAAAAACCATGCTGTACCTACAAAAATTATTAGATGATGCTAAAATTTGTTAGTTTTTTGAGTATTATCAAAATACACTACTTTTTACCCATTAATTTACTTATATTTATTTTCCTAAAGAGTCTTGTTGACAATGCATAAAACTTTATCAAAATCAAGAGTGTATAATATTATCATAATAAATACACATAAAGCAATCGCTTAGAACCTACTTTACTCAAAAAACAATTATTTGTGTTGCTATATATATTGCATAGCTGGGACTCGTCGTAAATATCGTACTCGTGTAGTAATTCACCCCGATCAAAACCTTCTTCAATCCGCCAATGTCGGCGCTATAAATCAGCCAGTATTGCAGGTGTGAGGGCAGAAGGAATATCATAATAGCTAGTTTTTCCAATCTTTATTTCTATGAATTAGTTTTATTTTGTATTCAAAATAAAGTAGATAATTAACTCTACGTTATTGATAAATCGCAGACATAATTTCTACTAAATATATGGCAGTTTATAGGTTTGGTATTACTTAAAAACTGAGTAATAGGAAGTATTATTCATAGAAATTACTAGTGAATTACTAATGCCAAGAGATAATTTCTGGCATTAAATTTGGATATTTTGTATTTATCATTTTCTATTAAGGATCTAAAACTATGTCTATTTTCTCCCCTGATGGTCGGACAAAAGTTAGCGATACGACAACTTTTCCGTTTAGTGCTATAGGAAAGATGAGAATACATTGGAAAGGCCCAGATGGGGTTATTGATACTGCCGATGATATTATCCTCAACGGCTCTGGTACTATGATTTCTCCCTACCATTTTTTAACAGCAGGGCACTCTGTGTATGACACGAGATATGGGGGTTGGGCAGATAAAATTGAGGTGATGCTTGGTTCTAAAGGAAATATCATTGCTGGTACAAACCGCGCTGACTATGAATACTATAGTGAAGCAAAATCTGTTTATACGCGTTCTTTTGAAGGATGGACTCAAGGAGATCAAACTAAAAGCGAAACTTTTCAATACGATATAGGATTGGTTACTCTTGACCGCAATATTGGAAACTTCACTGGCTGGTTTAACTATGGATATGACGATAATCTCAGCAGTGGAACTTTAATGAATGTCACTGGATATCCTTCTGATAAGTTTGATTCCAATAGCGATGGGAAATTTGATAACTATGATATGTGGACTCAGAGTGGAAAAATCACAAGTACAACTGACTCGATCTTGCGTAGTAATGAGCTAGATATCTTACCTGGAAATAGTGGAGGCCCTCTCTGGGTTAATAATTCCAATACAAATAAACCGACTATTTATGGAGTAGCTTCAAATGAGACAACCACCAACAACACTCCGCTTTACAACGAGTTCGCCCGAATTACAAGTACTCGATATAACGAGATTAAAAACTGGATCGATGAAGACACAGCTACACGCCAACCTACTGATAAAGCTGATTTAGTAGACTCTGATGTGTGGTTTAACACAACCCTTGGAAGTTTTAGTAATAACAATATCCAATATGGGGAAAATTTCAGCATCACAGTCTATCCTCGCAACAATGGTACAGCCGCGACAGGCACTTTCTCGGTTTCATTTTACGCTTCTACTGATACCAATATCACTAATAGTATTGGTTCTCATTACTTAATTGGTAATACAACTATTTCTTCGATTAATCCATTCAATTCGGGAACAGCGACTTGGAACGGTGCGTTTCCTAATATCCCAATTGGAAATTACTATGTTATTTCATTTCTAGATCCAACTAATTCCATCCAAGAGTTTGATGAAAGTCTAACCAGCAACCAAAAGGTATTTAGAACTTTACTCACTGTTGCCAATAGTGCGATATTACCTCTGACCATTTCATCAACTATTAGCTCTCCCTTATCGGGCCGTGAAGAAAATCTCACCACAGGTACAGCCAATATTAATGAAACTGGTAATCCTGGTAATAACCAGCTAAATGGTGAAAATAGCAATGATATCCTTATTGGGGGAAGTGGTAACGATACTTTCGTTGGAGGTTTAGGTAATGATACCCTAACAGGAGGAACTGGATCTGATATTTTTATTATTAATACCCCTTCTGAAGGAATTGATAACATTACAGATTTTTCGTCCTTAGATGACACAATTTATGTTTCTAAAATAGGGTTTGGAGGTGGGCTTAGTGAAGGTATACTTCAAGCCACACAATTTTTTATCGGTTCAGTAGCACAAAATAGCAGCGATCGCTTTATCTACAACAATAATACAGGGGGTTTATTTTTTGATGCTGATGGTACAGGCTCATCCGGTCAAATCCAAGTTGCTCAACTAGGAATCGATCTAGCCATGACTAATAGGAATATTTTCGTGATTGCCTGATAAATAAAGACGCGATAAATAAAGAAAGACGCGATAAATCGCGTCTCTACATGAGGGTTTTAGAGGCTTAATTGATGCCAAACACTGACTCGACAGTTGACTTAATCGAATCCCGCGCATCCTTCAAAGTTTGGCTAATGGGATGTTTTGCCTGCAAAAATGCCCGCGCACAATTGCGTCCCGGCATTCCCGAAATTGAACCACCTGGATGAGTCCCTGCACCAGTCAAAAATAGATTATCAATTGGCGTTTTGTAGTTGGCTATTTCTGGCAAGGGACGGAAAAATATCATCTGATCTAAAGTCATGTCAACATGATAATAATTCCCTTTGTACGCGCCTAATCTTTCTCCTAGTTCTGCTGGACTTTCTACCCGACGGGCAATAGTTGCATTCTTGACATTGGGTGCATAGTCTGCCAACTTATCAACTACCTTATCTGCAACTTTGTTTTTCAATTCATCCGTCCAACCAGTACCTTTTAAACCAGTGCCTTCTGCACCAGCAATTTGATAAGGGGCAAAAAACTCAATCCATACGGTGTGCTTACCTGGTGGTGCTAATGTGGGATCTAAATAACTAGGCATCACTAAATACATTGATGGGTCAGCATCAGGAATTTCTCCCAAAGTGCATTTACTATGAGCCTGTTCTACATGAGCCACAGAATCAGCAATCAAGATAGAACCAACGAGATATTCATCTTTGTGAGCGTGGTGGGGGAAGTGCAGTGGTTCATCTAAAGCCAAATCTATCTTGAGGATGGTTTCATTATTGTTAACGATGCGGCGTTCTAATCTTTCCCATAAATCTGGGTCGGCGGCGTTAACATCGCTTTTCTCAGTCATTTGTAAGAACAACCGCTTGGCATCAATATTAGAAATAACTCCGTGTTTAGCGCGATATTCTTTCCCGCCAGCAACCCGCACGCCTACAGCTTTGCCATCATCAATTAAAACTTTTTCAACATGTTGGTCTGTGAGAATAACGCCACCTTTACTTGTGACTAAATTCACCAAAGCTTGCACAAGTGCGCCTGTTCCGCCGCGAGGTCTGGCCATCCCTGGATTATGACGCATTGCCATCATAATTGCACCAATGGCAAGGGTTTTTTGTGATGGCGGCGCACCAAGTTCTGCTGCTAGTCTGGCTAGTGGTGCTTTTAGAAATTCTTCATCAAACCACTCGTTAAGTAAATCTTCAGCGCTGGTTAACATCGTGCGAATGAAATCCAGCGTTTTGTTAGGGGAACCAATCACTGAAATTAAATCTTTTATTTTGGTAATGTCGTAGTTACCAAGGATGTCTATAATTGACTTTGGCGGTGCATTAAACATGGGAATCATTGCACCTAGCGCTCGCTGCCAAAAGTCTACAAATTCTGCATATTTTTTGGCATCACGTTCGTTGTAACGGCCGATTTCTGCACAAGTCTTTTCCACTGACTTATGTCCTAAAAAATACTTACCATCAGGATGAGGACAGAAAACAACTGGATCGCACTCCAAATAATGCAAGCCGTATTTTTCTAGTTCTAATTCTTCAACAACTGGCCCTAAGTGAATAAATTCATGGTCAATAGCACACAAATTGAATTTAAATCCAGGAGCTTCTTGCGGTAAACATTCTTCAGTTGTTGCTGCGCCACCTGGTACAGAACGCTTTTCTAGTAACAGAACGCTATAACCAGCTTTTAGCAAATAAGCTGCACAAACTAGCCCATTATGTCCAGCACCGATTAGGACAACATCATACTCTTGCATAGTTGGAATTTAGAAATAATCAGTAACTTTCCAAATTTTAGAAAATTTTTATTACATTGACATCATCCTTCGGTAACAAAAATTATCTTTAAATAGTGTCAATCCTACTAAGGAGAGATTAAAGATGATGAGGGTATTTGTTTTACCTGAGCTTCTAACATAAGTATTAAAGTACCTTTTTGTACTTCTATATCTTTGATAGAAAACGATATATCCTCCCATTTAAAAGATGGTATGTTCATCAGTTCTTTAGCTTTCTGCACGAATGCTGTAATTAATTCTATGGAAATCCCCTCTCCCTCAGTGCAGTTAAAACCCTCTAGCATAGCGGGTTGTGAATTAGTGCGTGGGCGAGCGATCGCAGTGTAAGCTAAAGACCGAGTATTTCCCATTTCCTTTAACAGCACCTTTCCTCTAAATTCTATTTTGCCATCACCAGGTAAAAATACCTGAATTTCTTCTGGCTCAAAACTGACAATTTCACCATCTACATTCAACCCAAAGTTTTGCATCTGGCTACGAACAAACTCTGAGGTCAAAGCGCGGTTAATATCTATTTCTGTAAGTATAACCCTAGCAATGGTATTGACTGGCTCATTGAGTTCTATTTGACCAAAAAGAGCGCTAAAGGGATTGATGGCAATACTATCTGTTTGTAGTTTTATTTCCTGTATGCGAATGTCTTCTTTAATGACTAATCCTTGACCTGCAACTGCAACTCCATCCGACTGTCCCTGAAGGATTTTTAACAGATCGGTTTTTACATCTATTTCTATTTCTTCTACTTCATCTAGCTGATTGGATATTTGTTTTTCAGCTTCTTGGGATAGAAATTGTTCTTCTAACCGATGTTCATCAGGCATGAATTATTAATTCTCCTAAATTTCCTCTTACTCGTAACTGTAAAGGCTAATTCTGGAGAGTAAATCTATATTGGGGTATAGGTAATTTGTGATTTTATTTATAAATAGGGCTGCGATATTGAAGCAGCGATCGCAATTCTTCTCTCCTCTATCTCGTTCCCAGTCGGAGACTGGGAACGAGGAATCTTACTCCCCTTCCCTTAGAGGATGTTTGAAAAGTTTTTTTGTATACATCTAACCCTTGGAGATCCCCCTAAATCCCCCTTAAAAAGGGGGACTTTAAGACTCTTATTCCCCCCCTTTTTTAAGGGGGGTTAGGGGGGATCAAGAAATATTTGCTACTTCAACTAATTGAAATCTTGGTTGCGTGACCATTTAAAGTACTTATTCTAATGTTGCAAAAAAGCAATAAACTGTTACAACCTCGAAGATGTAAAATTTTGGTTAAATTCAACAAGCATCTACAGTTTCACCTCATCGTCAAAAGGTACTCAGCATGACTGCAATCTCCGCAAAGGCATCTTCAGCGCTTCCCAATTTTTCTGAAGGAATTCAATATTTTGGTGAAGCTTTACCAGATTTTGAAACTTATGGTGCAACACCTGCTATTGAGTCGGGAAAAACCGCGATCGCATCGACCACAGATAAAACAGCAGTATATCAAACTTTACTTGCTGCCGATGCCTTACGCTACCTGACTTTGCAAGTTACTGGTAGTAAGGCTTCTGGGCATCCCGGCGGATTTGCCAGCCAAGCAGAAGCTTACGCATCTCTTGTCATGCTGGGATACAAGAACATTATTACGGAAGTCGGACACCACGCCCCCGGATTTTATAGTGCTATGTTCTTGGATCGTTCGCTAGAGGATATGGGAATTTTTACAGTCCAACAATTGCGCGATCGCTTTCGAGAAAAGCACGGATTATTAGGACATCTTTCTGGTTTCATTCCCGGTATTCTCGCACCTGCGGGGCCTTTGGGACAAGGGCAACACTTTGCAATGGCGGCTGCACTATTACACAAAGATAAATTATTCCCCTTTACAGTTGGGGATGGTGGATTGGGTGAGCCTTATATTGTCAGTGCGATCGCACATTTTCATACTGCTTATCCTGCTGTCACAAACTTTTTACCAGTGTTAGTGTGGAACGGTTACAGCCAAGAACATCACAGCATGGTTTCCCTAAAAACCAACGAACAGATGCAAGCATATTGGCAAGGTAACGGTTTTGATGAAGTGGTGTTAGTGGATGCCAAAGATTTCGACGATAAAAACCAGCCAGGGGATTACGTTGATAGTACCGCCTTTTCCTTTGAGAAACGCCTAGAATTTACGCAAGCAGTACTTTCGGGTGTAGATAAAGCAGCGCGATCGGCTTTGGGTGGTAAACTTACCGTCTTCATTATTAAACAACTCAAAGGTGCAGGAGTCCACGCGCGCGGGGCAAAATCTCACAATTTATATCCTAAAGATACGCTGGATGCGCCGCATATTATTAGTGCATTGCAAACCCGTGCTTTGTCAGCAGAAGCTTGGCAATTAGTCAGAACAAATGCCGAACGCGCCGGTGGTGGCCCAGCAGCCAAAACTGTGGTGACAGAATTTGAATTTCCATTACCAGAATTAGGCGAATTACCTTTAGAAGAATATGCAGTCGGTGGCGAACCAAAAGTTTCCACAACTGCAATGGGACGATTGGTAGGAATAGTTGGAAATAAAGATCGTAATTTCCTTGTCACCAACGCCGATGGTAATGAAGCATCTGGAATTGCTAATATCAACCAAGCATTAAAGATTATCCACCCCACAACCGACGACTTGTATTTCCAAGCACCAAACGGACAAGTTTATGAACCATTGAGTGAAGATGCTTGTGCCGGTTTAGCTGCGGGTTTGGCGTTAATGGGTGCAAGAACTTTGTGGTGTTCTTACGAATCTTTTGCCATCAATGGATTACCAATTTGGCAAACTGTTACCCAAGCAATGGCAGAATTGCGCCGTCAAACTCCCTCGACTATTACTTTATTCACAGCAGGTGCATTAGAGCAAGGGCGTAATGGTTGGACTCACCAACGTCCCGAAATTGAAGCTTACTTTGCTTCGTTGATGAGAAATGGAAATGTTTTCCCATTATTTCCCCCCGATGCTAATAGTATTCAAGCTTGTTATGACTGGGCGTTGAAAACTAAGAATAAGGGAATTGTGATTACTGCAAGTAAAACGCCATTACCAATTCGCACCACTTTAGAACAAACTCGTCAAGGGTTGCGCGATGGTGCTGTGCTATTGCATGAAGTCGCTGGTGATAAACAAGTAGTGTTTGCTGTAATTGGCGATTTAACATTAATGCCAGTATTTGAAGCTGCTGCTTTCTTGGAAACTGAAGGTATTGGCGTGAAAATAGTTACTGTGATCAATCCTCGGCAATTGTACCGTAGCCACGATACTGCTTGGGATACTTGTTCTGAACCCGAAGGCGGTTTCTTGGATGATGCGAAATTTGCCGAATTATTTGATGGCGATGCGTTAATTGCCGTTACAGGTGGCGCTGCGGGGATGCTGGAACCAATTTTGTTACGGAGTACAGCCAAGCGCGATACTTTTGCATGGAAACGTGGGGAAACTACAGCCAGTGCTGGTGAGTTGATGGGGTTTAATGGATTGACAGCTGAGGCGTTGACAAAACGTGCGATCGCATTAGTCCATTAAGATAACGTAATACCCCATCTAGGTTTTTACTTGGGTGGGGATTATTTGATAAAGCAAAATTTTATGTTCTATAAATTAGAACCTGTGTAATTTGATCTAAAAAGCTATGATTAAACCTATACCGACTAAATATAATGATGTTCAATTTCGTTCTAGATTAGAAGCAAAATGGGCTGCTTTCTTTGATCTTGTAGAATGGGGTTGGGAGTATGAGCCTTGTGACTTTGATGGATGGATTCCCGACTTTTTACTGAAGTTTGATTCTCCTATTTTTGTTGAAGTTAAGCCCATTTATAATTTTCCACAAGATATTGCTGATGAAATAGAAAAGTCAGGTTGTACAGAAGATTGTCTAATTGTTGGAATGACTCTGGATTCACCTAAAAATAGGTCTTATGGAGTTCAGATTGGTTGGAAGAGAGTCGTAGACGATGAAGAGGCTTTTTTCTTGGAATGCTCTGATTTGGTTTGGCCAGTTTACAAGAATTGGTTTGATGTTGTCTTTACTCTTGATAAATACAAGAAAATTACTTTTGATGGCGCACCTGGACACTCACCAGGAATGGCTAAATTTACAGATGCATGGGACGATTATGGTTCACAAGGCTTAGAAAAAGAAGTTCAAAGGCTGTGGAAGATGGCAGGGAACAAAGTGCAATGGAAAAGTTCGATTATTTCATAAATATTGAAAGGAGAAGTTTAGATCAATGTTGGGTTTCGTTCCTCAACCCAACCTACAATTTATTGCAACTATAGCCAGCGCTGGCGAGTTGATGGCATTTAATGGATTGACTGCTGAGGCGTTAACAAAACGTGCGATCGCGTTAGTGCATTAAATAAATTATGTTGCATAAATGGGGGATAATTTTATTGATTTTCCTTTGCGTAAGATATTCATCCCTAGATTCAGCAACGCCCATTAAATAAGGCTGGAATTGCTTCTACTTTTATCCCATTTATACGTATAGAAACGCTGAAATTGCGTCGGAATGCGTATATTTGCGTTTTTTTTATTGAAGAGAACTTAGCAAGCAGGAAAAATGGGAGTAGATTTGCTGAAATTCTTTGACAAAAGCTGGTTTTGAAGTCACAAAAGCTAGTTTTGGAGTCACAAAAGCTGGTTTTGGAGTCGCAAAAGCTGGTTTTGAAGTCACAAAAGCTAGTTTTGAAGTCGCAAAAGCTGGTTTTGAAGTCGCAAAAGCTGGTTTTGAAGTCGCAAAAGCTGGTTTTGAAGTCACAAAAGCTGGTTTTGAAGTCGCAAAAGTTAGTTTACGAGTCAGAAACTTAGTTTACAAGTCGCAAAACTTGATTTTTGTAGCTAGGACGAAGGGTGATATTTTTATCTGGAAGCGTGGGGAATGTGGAGGCTTGAGGAAAAGTGCGATCGGATTAGTTCATTAAGGATTTTAAAACCGCAGATGTATGCAGTGAAACGTAGATAATTTGACGTGTAGTTGCGTAGATTTGCGGTTTTTATTATATAGGTTTTGATGTTTCTATAAAGTAGAATTTCAAATATACATCTTTTATCTATGGGTGTCTAATTTTGCTAGAAAACATCAAAATATCTGAATTACCATCAGTTTATTTGTTGGATAAAGATCGTCTTCCTAATTGTTCAGCTATATACTTTGTATTTGACAGTAAAGGACATATTATTTATATCGGTAGAACTATTAATTTAGTTGAAAGATGGAAAGGACATCATAGATTTAATCAGCTAAAAAGATTTAATCGAAAAAATACTCTTAGTATTAGTTGGTTAACTTGTAGTAGTGATATAGAAAATCTATCAAATCTCGAAAATGAGTTTATCAAGTTATATAAACCACCCCTTAATTGGTCTAAAGTAGTAGTACCAATTAGAAAAATAACTCCAGCCGAAACTGCTTTACAGCAAAGTCTTCAGCAGCTAGCCAAGCTCAATGTTATGATAGTTGGCTTTGATCCAATATCAGATGGAGAACTACCAACAATATATTTAGTATATCCTGTTTATGGGATGAAAGGATTTTCTGGAAGTATTAGAACTGCATTAAAGAACATTAATAAAAAGGCTAGCTCACTAAGGTGGAAAGAATACAAAACTTATCCTAAATCTTCAGGTAAATTTGGTTTCTGGGAGACTGAATACAACGGTTTAAGAATAGATTTATCTCCATTTGATGGTTTAGTTTACTTCATGGAACATTCAACCCATCGGACTCTAGCTGGAATAGAACTTATGGCATTTAGTAGGGAACAGCTAGAATTAATTTTAGATAAAAAAGAAGAGAATGATGAAAATACATCAGGTTTAGAAGCATTAGAAGATGATCCTATTCCAGTAGAAAATATTTATAAAAATAACCCTTTAAATAGTAATTATGAAAATAAAGTTGAAGTTGAAACTTGGGAGGAATTAGAACCAATGGCTGAAGGTGAAGTTAGAATAATGACTCGTCAGTTTGTTTATGTGGATGATATAGAAATAGAAGTATGTACTAACGACAATGGAAAGCATTTTGTTAGACACAATGTTTACTGGTGGATAATGCACAATCAGAAAAATCCTAGTCTTGAGTATAATAGAATAATAGAAAATTCCAAACATTCAGTTGATAGACTACCGACTATCAGATGGTCTGGTTATAAATTTCGATTTGAGATGATTAGGTTTAGTGAAGATGATGTAGAAGTTGAGAGTGTGCTATTTCCACTAGCTATGTTTGAAGACCTCATGAAAGACAAGTCAAGGTTTAATAGTCAAGCTCTAGAACAAATTTTAAGGGGTGAGTATAAATCAACTGACTATGATAGAGGAAGTATAAAACTATTTGTATGGCTACAATCTAATTCTATATCTTCGCTGCTTCAAACCAATAATAATAAGTAGCTTGAGTTGATAAAAATCAACAATTGCTTTAGATTAAATCCTTTTTAAAGTAATTATAAAATGTATTCTTGAGTCATCAAAGCTGAAACACCTGACTTTATTTCTTGATACAGCCTTAGCCAATTATAATATACTTAAGATTTTACACAAGGATGGAACCATGACTGACGCTCAAAATATGGTTCGCTTAAACTTAGATTTGTCACCTGAACTAAATCAGATATTAGACGAACTAGCAAATAAAATAGGCACAAGTAAAGGTGATGTTCTGCGTCAGGCTATAACCTTGATGCAAATCATGGTTATAGCTAAAGAGGAAACTAAAAAATTAGGAGTTCCAGAAGCAAATCAATTGATAGTTAATGAAATAATTGTCTCATCTGAACAGCAGCCAAAACCCCATCCACTAGACACATTTATGGAAAGGCTAGGCCCTTGGGAAGATGAACGTACTGCTGAGGAAATAGTCAAAGACATTTATGATAGCCGTACTATTTCTAACAATGACATTAGTCTATGACTTATTTACTTGATACTGATACTTGCATTTATTGGATTAAAGATATTAATTCAGTCAGAAATAAAGTTAGAGAAATAGGATGGGAGCAAATTTATATTTCTAGCATCACAGTTGCTGAGTTATATTTTGGTGCTTATAATTCTCAACGAGTAGTGGAAAATTTAACTCGTGCAGAAAACTTCATTCAAAACTTACCCGTCGTACCTTTAACCGATCCTGCTCTGAGAAAGTATGGTGAATTAAAAGCAGAACTCCGTAGAATAGGACAAACAATTGCTGAATTTGATTTACTAATTGCTAGTGTTGCACTTGCAGAAAACTACACTTTAGTAACAAACAATACTCGTCATTATGAACGCATCAACGGATTAAAACTGGAAAACTGGACTCTGCTTTAAACACTCAACATTAGTTAGTCTCGATTATTTGGCTGTATGCCATTATAAATTAGATTATCAGCCGCGATCGCGCAATTTCTCTTCTCCCAATGGGACGAAGTTGTAGTTGTAGGTTGGGTTGAGGAACGAAACCCAACATTCCCGTCTCTACGTAAAAAAAATCTTTTCTCCCTCAGACTAGAAGTCATATCAAGTCCGCTTGATTACTTATTAAACACGAAGAACCCCACCCCCGCCAAAGCTATGCTTTGTCTCCCCTCCCCGCTTGCGGGGAGGGACTGGGAGTGGGGTGTATTGACTGTGGTTAGCATAACTAATTATGCGGACATGATATCACTGGCTCACAAACAAAGTCTGCGAAGGCGGATTTCAATGTTTTGAAACCTGCAAAAGCAGGTTTTGTTTGTATAGCCGTGATTTCAGTTGTTTAGCACTCAAAAAGACAAGTTAAGGAAATGCGATCGCCTCATTGCCTTAGAGGAAATGTAAGGATTAAGGTCGAAAATTGAGGTATCAAAAATAGAGCGTGAAAATCTTTCCTTCCTCCTACCTAATATTATTTATTTCTTGCAGTTTGTTCTTACTAGGAAAAACTGTTTAAGCAGTTTCACTCAGTAATCGCAGAATAAATTGGAGTGGAATTTCTACCCGATCGGAGCGATTATTTAGTTCATTGCCTACTGCATCAATCGCTTGCTCTAGAAGATAGGCAAAAAGCAGCACATCTAGTTCTTGTGTTGTCTTTGGCAGGAAGGATTCTTGACTAGCAGTTTCTAAATAAGAATTGAGAAAGCTAGTACTAACCCAGGTATACCAAAACTGTCCCCATTGTTCTAGAAGGGGTAAATTTTCAGGTAAGATCATCCCAGATTGTTTTTGATAGCCCAGAGCATCGTTAACTGCATAGTTGAAAGATAGCAACATTCCTGCTACATCTTGTAGAGGCGATCGCTTTATGCGTTGTTCGCTTAAACTGCGATCTGCGTTGCCTTCAAAATCAGCAATAATAAAGTCTTTTCCTGTGTAAAATACTTGTGATAAATGGTAGTTTCCATGATGACGAGTCCGCAATGCAGTAATTTTTTGCCCGACAACTAACTGAAAGCGTTCTAAGATTTTCTGTTGGCTATTAAGAACTTCTAATGCTAATGGTTGAGTATCGGTTGGCAAGGATTTTACTCGTTCTTTTAACAACCGAAATACTTGTCCAGTTAAGTTACGTGCATTTTGATATATCGAACGTTGATAAAGTGATGAAAAAGATTCTGGAGCAAAGTCTGAGCTATCTATATTTGTAGCCAGCGCTATATGGAATTCAGCTGTGGATTTACCCAACAGTTCAACACTTTGCAGGTAAGAAGTAATCGTTGCAATTGCCAATTCTGGAATCTCACTTCTCTGCAAATCCAACAAGTAACCTGATGGCAGAGGCACTTCGGTAATAGTGGCGTGTTCTGTGGTCACTAAATCAAAGTAGTTTTGCAAACTATCAAGGGTATAGTCCCAGCCACTACGGCTATCTAGAATATACTCTTGTAATATGCCTATAGTCGTGGGTAGGGCAGTTTTATTGCCTGTTTTATTTGCACGGCGGTACTCTAAAGCACCAGCTAGGAAAACTGAGTGTTGCAAGCGTTTTTTCTGGTAGAGAAAACGCCGGATTTCTAAATCTGGCTGCAAACCCTCTTCGACTTTGCGGAAGAGTTTTAACAACAAGCGATCGCCATAAACTATATAAGTATTGGTTTGTTCTTCTTTATTCAGAACAATCGGCTCATGATTGGTTAACTCTTGGCGCAATTCGGAGAATGAATCAGTAGTAGTGCTAAATAATTCTCCGGTTATTCCTTGATAAGAGTGATGATTAGCGATCGCATCATCTAGCAGTGAGATGAGAAAGTTCTTGTCTGCTAAAGCATCAAATAAAATTCCACCTTCTTGAATATTGGGTGAATTTGTGTCTATTTTGCCTTGCACCCTAAGCCGTGCAATTACAGCTTGCGGCATTTCTGCCAAAAGATGTGTTGCTTGCTCACCTTCTGCATAGGCCAGAAATAACAGATAAGTTTCGTGGTTTCCCTGGCTATAATCTACCTGCAACCAAATAATTTGAGCTATCTGCTGGTTATAGGGTAAAGAAATCGCTTCAATGATTTGTACTGATTGTACAGTCTGAGTTTTGCCGCCAAACCAGCTACAGGTATAGAGGTAATCCCGCAGTGTTGATTGGAGAATGTTTTGTGACTCTCGTTGCCCAATCACATTCTGCCATGAACCATTTACCAGCAAAGTTGCTAAATCTGCTTGGGATTTAGGGGGTTGAGTTGAGCTAGGTTTACGTTGTAAGGTGAACCAGTAAAACCCGTAAGGACTTAAGCTGAGGAAATAGGGCGATTCTGTAATCGGTGGAAACTCAGTGGAACCAAAAATTTCTATTGGTATTAACCCATTGAAGGTTGATAAATCTAATGCCACCGTTTGCACGTAACGAGATAAATTTGCTACTACCAAGACATCTTCTTCAGAGGTAATCCGGCTGAAGGCGAAAACTTTGCGATTATTAGACTGTAGCAATTCAAAACGCCCTTCACCCAATGCCGAAAACCGTTTGCGAGTAGCAATTAAACGTTTCATCCAATACCAGAGAGAATTGGTATTAGTCCGTTGAGCCTCGACGTTGAGTGCTTCGTAGTGATATTCTGAGTCAACGATGACGGGTAGATACAAGCGTTGCGGGTTGCCGCGACTAAAACCAGCGTTGCGGTCAGAACTCCACTGCATAGGTGTGCGAACACCATTGCGATCGCCTAGATAAACGTTATCTCCCATACCAATTTCATCACCGTAGTAAAGTACGGGGGTTCCTGGCAAAGATAATAGTAAACTATTGAGTAACTCAATTTGGCGGCGGTCATTACCCAAAAGCGGCGCTAATCTGCGGCGGATGCCTAAATTTACCCGCATCATTGGGTCTTGTGCATAGGCCCCATACATAAAATCGCGGTCTTCATCTGTCACCATTTCTAGAGTCAGTTCGTCATGGTTGCGGAGGAACAATGCCCACTGACAGTTATCAGGAATCGATGGAGTTTGCTGAAGAATATCTACAATCGGGAAATTATCTTCCATCCGCACTGCCATAAACAAACGCGGCATTAGGGGAAAATGAAAGTTCATGTGACACTCATCCCCTGCACCGTAATATTGAGCTGCATCTTCAGGCCATTGGTTCGCCTCAGCTAGTAACATCCGGTTAGGAAATTTCGTGTCGATGTGCGATCGCAACTCTTTCAAATAAGCATGAGTTTCGGGTAAGTTTTCGCAGTTCGTTCCTTGCCGTTCGTAGAGATAAGGCACAGCATCCATGCGTAGTCCATCTACACCCATCTCCAACCAAAAATCTAGAACATCAAATACCGCTTCGCGCACCAAGGGATTGTCATAATTCAAATCCGGCTGATGGGAATAGAAACGATGCCAGCAATAAGCTTTGGCAACTGAATCCCAAGCCCAGTTAGATGTCTCAAAATCTTGGAAGATAATTCGCGCTTCTTGGTATTTTTCAGGAGTATCACTCCAAACATAAAAATCTCGCTCCGGACTGCCTTTCGGGGCGCGACGCGCTCTTTGAAACCAAGGATGTTGGTCGGAGGTATGATTAATAATTAACTCAATAATTACACGAATACCGCGCTGATGAGCGGCGTTCAAAAACGTTTTAAAGTCTTCTAATGTGCCATAGATAGGATTGACACTAGTGTAATCAGCAATATCGTAACCATCATCTCTGAGTGGTGAAGGGAAAAAAGGTAACAACCAAATGGCAGTAATACCTAAATCTTGTAAATAGTCTAGTTTTTCTGTCAGTCCTGGAAAATCACCAATACCATCACCATTACTGTCAGCAAATGTGCGAACACCTAGTTCGTAGATAATTGCATTTTTGAACCATAACGAGTCATCTTTCAAGGTGGAGTTTGGCATTTTAAAAAGATATGCGATCGCATATCCAATAGAACTATATTTTACTTGATACAATCGCTGAGATTATCAGCTTATTTATCTTACACGAGTAATGTTTACGCTTTCTTACTTAAGTAATGAAACTACCAAACGAGCTATATTTAGTCATAAATAATCATCCTAACTGCGTATATACATATAGCAGCTTTCATTTGCATGAAGTAAAAAGTTACGGGTTTTGAGGCAGGTGGTAACAGAGCGTAGTCGTTGGCGCAGCCTCTCGTAGAGAAGTGAGGCAGAAGCTTTTTATATCTGATGCTCCCGTACTGCATTTTGAACTTCACTTCAAAAGCAACCTGCTGTATATATATCACGGTTGCTGAGTTGTATTTTGATGCTTATAATTCTCAACGAGTAGTGGAAAATTTAACTCGTGCAGAAGAATTTATTCAAAACTTACCCGTTCTACCTTTAACCGATCCTGCCCTGAGAAAGTATGGTGAATTAAAGGCAGAACTCCGTAGAATAGGACAAACTATTGCTGAATTTGATTTACTAATTGTTAGTGTTGCAGTTGCAGAAAATTACACTTTAGTAACAAACAATATTCGTCACTACAGCTGCATTTCTAATTTACAGTTGCAAAACTGGATTTCACCTTAAAAATATTAAGTAGTTTACACTTTTGACTTAACTGCTTGCTGTGATGCTTGTAAAGTCTGAGGCAAACTCCAGTCGGGACGCAAGCTAGCGGCGTTGCGTAAATAAATATGATGAATTGAGGCGGAGGCTGGCAGATAGGCGTGGATTAAGAAGCGAATGCAGCGCTGTAAGCTGCCTTCGACGTGCATTTGCTGCACATCCAACATAGCCACATTATCCCAACCAGGACGCGCTCTGGCGATCGCAGCTGGAAAAACTGCATCCAAATCGCGTGTCACTGAAAAAGTCACACTAATAATGTCCTTGGGCTGGAATTGATTCCGGTTTTCCAGTTCATTTAGTAGTTCTGTAACTACCTCTTGGATTGTCTCAACAGTATTTTCTGAAGCGGTTGTTGCTCCGCGAATAGCCCGCATTTGCCAGTCCACGCCAAAATCCTCCTTAAAACACAAAGGTGAGGAGTTAGGAGTTGAGAATGAGAAGTTAAGACTGTTAACTCATAACTCCTCACTCATAAACGCCAGTTGCTCCACTTGGGGAAACCCCAAGACCGCACTGGCTCCTCCTAACTCATATTTAGGGTCGATATAACCACAGAGGTAAACCACTAGTAGACATTTCAAATTCGAGCCAATCAATACCGGCCCCAATTCCTGATGAAAATTGACGACTCCCTGGTATAAAGCGACTCAATAAAGGTTTACGCTCTTCTAGGGTATAGCAGAGAGTTTTTTCTGGATCGAGACCAACCAGTTCTGCTGTCCAACGACGGGCATCTTCTTCTGTACCCAGGCGGTCTACAACACCCAAAGCTAGGGCTTGCTGTCCAGTAAAAATCCGACCATCGGCGAAACTTTTCACAGCTTCTACCGTTAAAGAGCGTCCATCAGCTACCGTTTGGACAAACTGCTGATAACTTGTGTCAATCAACTCTTGCAGGATGTGTTCTTCTGGTTCGGTCAGTTGCCGATCGAAAGCCAAAATGTCTTTGTAAGGGCCAGACTTAATTACCTGGAAGGAAACACCGATTTTTTCTAGCAAGCGTTCCAAGTTATTCCCACGCAAAATCACACCAATACTACCCGTAATCGTACCTGGGTTGGCAACGATGTATTCGGCTCCCACACCGATGTATACTCCTCCAGAAGCCGAAATATTGCCAAAGCTAGCGACGATTTTGATTTTCTCGCGCAAACGCTTCAGGGCACTGTAGATTTCTTGAGAATCTCCGACTGTACCGCCAGGACTATCGATACGTAGCAATAATGCCGGAAACTTTTTTTCTTCTACAGTTTTCAGGGCTTCTAGGACGCGTTTGCGAGTAGCACTGGCGATCGCACCAGTAATTTCAATCCGCGCAATTTGTTTTCTAAACTTGGGCTTAAACGGCCAAACCATGAGCTGTCAACATACCTCGTAATAAATTCAATATAAGATCCCCGACGGTCAGACGACCTGCTTTCCTCTGTTATGAAAGATGAGTAGGCATTGCGATCGTCATAATTTTAAGGAAATTTTTATATTTTTCAGTGAGTTTTATTTGATATTCTCGATTAATACTAATCAAATCCTCAAAGATTACAGCTAGCATAAAATGCCAAACTCTAGTTTAGCGTTAACCTGATGATTTAGAAAGACTATTTTAGCTATTTTGCCAAATTAAAAGCTCTCAATGCCTTGTTATTCTGGCTTTTTGAATGTTTGAGGACTGGTTTTACTAAGGTCGCACACGTTTACTAGTTGTCAGTAATTAATAACTAATAACTAATGAATATATAAATATTTAATCAATTACTTCGACACTCAATTTAATTAATCCAAATTCATTCAGCAACACTAATCTCTATTTAGGTTGAGACTAGTAGTACTTTCACTCTGGGAAATATCACTTTTTCCTGTCTTCTACAGCCCAATAATCTGCTGATGAAGCGATTTCACTACTCAATCTATACGTAAAATTTGATACCGATAATATACGAACATATCAAACAGTGCGCCAACGAAACTAAAGGTCAAGCTAATTACAAATAATCCGCGTAGGGGAGTTCCACTGCCGAAGGTGGCGAGAAAATGCATAATCTCAGTAGCGATCGCCTCGGTTAACTCTTGTAAGCCAGGGAAGTTACCAAGAAGGGATAGAAAAAGGAATCCGCCGCCAATCAGGAACATGGGAACGACAAAACTAAAAATGATTGTAAGTAGTAGGGAGCGGAGAAAGTTAGTAAAAATAGTCATTTAAGACAAACTCCGTGAGTAGAGATGACAAAAGCAAGATAGCGGTTTGTCATTTTCTACAATACGAGCGATCGCCCCAGAGCAGCGAATCTGTCAAAAATCTTAAGTTTTCATTAAAATAAACGGGTAGCAGTTACAGCCTATGCTGGGGATATAAAAGGCAATTTAAATCTACAAAAACCTTGTAAAATGGAGGTTATAGCCAAGTGTACTACTTATTTATTGCCTTGTAGCACGTTTAAGAACAGCTTCATTTTCTGAGAACATCTTTAATTTAAGTTAATATTCAGCCGTCTTGAGGGAGTGGGGAGATGAGGGTAGAGGGGCAGAGGGGCAGAGGGGCAGGGGAGCAGGGGAGCAGGGGAGCAGGGGAGCAGGGGAGAAAAGTTTAGAAATTGCAACAAGTCTTTCCCCTTGCCTCCTTGTCCCGTTGTCCTCTTCCCCATTCCCCATTCCCCATTCCCCATTCCCATGACTTCCGCTATTCTTAAGGCAGTTACCGAGTTAGCTACAGAACATTGAACCAGACTACATCCAAATCCAGTTTAGGGGAATGGAGTCAGCGTTTGCTGGCGGCGATTTTTCTGGGTGGGCAAGTACTAGTTCACCTATTGAGAGGCAAAATCCATCGGCGTAACACCTTAGAACAAATGGCAGCAGTTGGGCCAGATTCCTTATTTATTGCCCTATTGACGGCTATTTTCGTTGGTGCGGTGTTTACCATTCAAGTGGCGCGGGAATTTATCAACTTTGGCGCAGGAAACATTATCGGCGGAGTGCTTTCTATAGCGTTGACACGAGAACTCTCTCCTGTGTTGACAGCAGTGGTTTTGGCGGGACGAGTCGGTTCTGCCTTTGCAGCAGAAATCGGTACCATGCGAGTCTCAGAGCAAATCGATGCCATGTTGATGTTAAAAACAGATCCAATCGATTATCTAGTTATTCCCCGCGTTATTGCTTGCTGTTTAATGTTACCAATTTTAACCCTCCTATCTTTGATAACGGGGATGTTCGGAGGATTCCTCATTGCGACAAATATCTACAACCTGTCTGATACAGTATTTCTAGACTCAGCCCGTAATTTTCTTGGTATCTGGGATATTTTAAGCGCCATGATTAAGGCGTGTTGTTTTGGGATTTTAATCGCTGTAATTGGTTGCAGTTGGGGGTTGACGACAACAGGAGGTGCTAAAGGTGTAGGACAGTCAACTACAACTGCTGTTGTGACTGCCTTGCTGATTATATTTGTGAGCAACTTCTTTCTTTCTTGGTTAATGTTTCAGGGGACTGGCAGTGCATTCATAGGACTATAGAAGTGAGGAGTTATGAGTTATAAGTTATGAGTTAAAATTCCTCACTCTTAACTTCTAACTCTTAACTTCTAACTCCTGACTCCTAAAATAGGAGAGATGCCTACTAAACAAAGCAGGATTTAAGACTGTGACCAGTTCATTTGCTTCTAACTCCACATCAACTGTGGAACTCAAGCCTAGTTACAATATACCCATCGTGTTAGCGATCGCCGCGATTCCACTATTGTTGGTACAACCTTGGGTAGGCTCCGTTTTCACGCTGTTTGGTTTGTTTCTCATGTTTCAGGCGTTAACGCTGCGTTTGCAATTTACCGCTACCGACTTAGATATTTACAGAGGCGAAAAATTGATTCGACGCTTTCCCTACCAAGAATGGCAAAACTGGCGGATCTTTTGGAATAGAGTCCCCATTTTGTTTTACTTTAAAGAAATTAAAAGTATTCACTTTTTGCCGATTTTATTTGACCCCAACACCTTGAAAACTTGTTTAGAACAACGTTGTCCGCGTATTTAGCGCTGAGTGCCATCTGTGCTGAGTCGTTTTGATATAGACTCAGAACTCAGCACTCATGCTCAGGACTTTTATGGCAGGTCAATTGTAATATTTCTGAAAGCTATTTATTCGCATCATAGGAATTACACTATTGTTTATGAACCCAGAGGCATCTCAAACCCCAGAACCAATTAATGAGCGGTTGGCAGAAAAACCAGAAGAGAACAATGCAATTGAACATCCAGTAAATCCATCTGTTGAGTCAGTGGTAGACACAAAAGCCATTAGCTCATCAGAGGACTACACAAATTTTGAGCCACTCATTTCCAATGCAGAAGTGGTAGATTCTACAGTAGAGCTAACAGAAAATTCAAATGGCGAGTTTGTAGCGCAGTTAGAAGGGGAAAATGTGGCGCTGGGGTCTGAAATAGGATCGGTAAATAATTTATTATATGCAGAAGCAGAGCAGCGAGTGGCAGAGTTGCAAAGCGCTGAAGCATCTCTTAAGGAAGAAATAGCCAAGCTGCAAGCTTCTTATGAAAACCTGCAAGCACAGATGAGTGAAACTCAAACCTCACTGGGACGAATTGTACAAGAGTCACTTTTGCAGTTGGAACAACGCAAGCAAACTCTGCAAATTTCTGTCGAACAATTAGAACGCCGTCAAGAACGTATCCGCAACGAGATGCGAACCACTTTTGCTGGTACATCCCAAGACTTGGCAATTCGGGTGCAGGGTTTTAAAGACTATCTCACAGGTAGTTTACAAGATTTGGCTGTTGCCGCTGAACAGTTGCAACTGACCCCAACTGTGGTAGAACGAGAAAAACCAGCTGTAAAAGAGGCTAAACCAGTTGAATCCCAGCCTGGAATACCCCAATTTGCCCAACAGCAGTTTCAAGATACTACCAAGCAAATTCGCCGCCTAATCGATCAATACCGCAATAAACCAGATTATTACGGCCCGCCCTGGCAACTACGCCGTACCTTTGAACCAATCCATGCTGAACGAATCTCTAACTGGTTTTTTACCCAAGGAGGACGGGGTGGTTTGCGGACAATGGGTAGCCGCTTGCAGAATATCCTAATTGCCTCAGCTGCAATTTCGATATTACACAAGCTGTATGGCGATCGTGCCCGTACTTTAGTCTTAGCTAATACACCGGAGCGATTAGGCGAATGGCGGCGTGGCTTGCAAGATTGTCTCGGAATCGGTCGCCCAGATTTCGGCCCAGACCGGGGTGTGGTATTATTTGAGGCATCTGACGCTCTCGCTCAAAAAGCAGAGCGATTGACGAAAGCCAACCAACTGCCCTTAATTATCATTGACGATTCAGAAGAACAAATCAGTTTGTCATTGCTGCAATTTCCCCTGTGGTTAGCCTTTGCTCCTGACCCCAAAACAGTGAGAAACTATGATGATGACTTTTAAATGAGTCATTGGTCATTAGTCATTGGTCATTGGTCAAGAGATATTACTCTTGACTTTTTTGAATTTTGTTAGCGCAGCGTAAAGCCTTTGGCATGGCTTCGCTTAGAGCGAGTCTTCAAGCGTCATTTTAAATTTTGAATTGTATTATGGCTATTTGGTTAACTCTGTGCGGGGCAATTGTCGTCATAGCTTACCTGCTGGGTTCTTTTCCCACCGGCTACATTGCTGTGAAACAGTTAAAAGGTATTGATATTCGGGCAGTTGGTTCAGGTTCCACTGGTGCAACTAATGTACTAAGAACCTTGGGCAAAGGGCCAGGAGCATTGGTTTTAGTACTTGATTCCTTAAAGGGAGTATTAGCGATCGCTCTAGTTTATTGCTTGTTCAACTTTGAACCAATTAAAAATTATATCCCTCAAACGGTAGATGCACAACTGTGGCAACCGTGGGTAGTAACAATATCTGGGTTAGCTGCCATTCTGGGACATAGTAAATCAATTTTTTTAGGCTTTACTGGTGGTAAATCCGTTGCTATCAGCTTGGGGATTTTGTTGGCAATGAGTTGGCAGGTAGGTTTAGCAACAGCGGGTGTGTTTGCCGTCGTTGTGGCAATATCGCGGATTGTTTCTTTAAGTTCAATAGTAGGTGCGATCGCAGTTTCCATTTTCATGGTAATTTGGCATCAGCCCTTACCCTATATTCTGTTTGGGATTGCTGGTGGGTTATATGTGGTTTTGCGTCATCGCGCTAATATTGAACGACTGTTTGCGGGAACGGAGCCGAAAATTGGGCAACCTGTAGCGACAGAACCCGAACAAACTGCATAAATAGGTAATCGGGAGCCAAACTGAAAACTCTTCTCTCAGAAGAGGTGAGCTTCTTCCAGTATTAATGTTTTAGGCTTAGGAACGAACATTGCCTTTAATTAAACGGTGAAAAAGGCGGCAAGGCCACAAAAAAGCTCCACAAATAGTGACTGAGGCGATGGCGGCCACAACTCGCCAACTTGAACTAGATCGAGTGTCAGACTCTGAAGGATGAGCTTGTGTCTGTTTAGCTAATTCTGGCATTGAATGAGATAGCTGACTGGCTGTACTCACCCCTTCAATCGCTGCTCCAATTAGATAAGCTACTAGGGCAATTACTAGCCAGTTATTCATAATATTCCACTGTTTGAACTCTGAGCGTATGCTTGGCAGCGAGCAATAATTTGATTTTTCGGACTAATGATTGCCGCCTTGCCCTAAAGATAATCGACCTTCAGCCGTATCACGAATTAGGGGCAGTTTAGATTTTATATAGGTATTGAGAGTACTATCTGACTGAGCATCAAGCCCCTGCTTGGCTTTTAACTGCTGGAGAAGCAATTGTACTAAAGCAGCATCGTCAAACTGGAGTAGGGTGTTGACCTGGGTAGACTCGATTACAGCCCAAAGCTGTTGCATCATTTTCGCTGTCACCATGAGTCTGTAACCTCTTAAGCTTTTCTTTATATTTACACGGTTTTGGAATTTGTGGTTAGTTTTTGTCTGAAGATTTATAAAGATGTAGGCTAAAAACGCCTGAGTCAGTTAAATCTGTTAATGTTATTACGTTTTTCAATTGATTGCACTACAGTAGTAATCCATGCTTTATCTTAACCGTGCTACGTAAAGAAAGAAAACTACCTAAAGACTTAAATCCTCCCTAACCGTTTTTTATAGTGAGGGAATTATAGCAAGGCTTGCGATCGGCCACAATGCAGACATACGTAGGCATCAAAGCTTTTTCTCGAAGGGAAATTTATGTGGCTATCGGGTAATACCATTTTGGATTTTAGACTTTCCTGCGGAACGCTACGCGTAGCTTGCTTCCCCGGAGGGGTACGGCTACGCTCAGTCGAACGATTTTAGATTTTGGATTGTGAAACATCCATTGGATAAGTGTTTCAGTTTTCCATCTGTCGCAATCATTTTTCAAATTGGTGTAATTTTACTAGAACTTTATTGTAAAACTCTCGAACAAGCTCCTTCCTGTCCAGAAGGATCGGGAAAAATTGCTAAGGTGTGATATTCAGGATTATCTGTTTTATATATCACTCGAAAAGTATACAACTTGTTTTTACCTTGCGCTTCGGTAACAACTGTTAAAAGTGTATTGCTAGTGGGAGGAAGTCCAGGTATATCCAGTTTTTGAATTCGTCTGAGTTGAATTACATTTGCTGAGGAGTTTTTACAATCTCCTGAACTACTATTAGCTTCTTGACCAAACTGCATACATACTGGCCCATCAAAATCCATAGTTACCTGTGATGGGTCATTTAACCAAACTTTTTTAATTATTTCTCCAGCTGGGATAAAACTTAAGTTTGTTCCTTGTTGATACCAGACATCAACCGTAGGTACAAGTCCTCCTAAACCTTGTGCTTGGCAGGAAAAGATGGAACGCAGAACGGCGTTATTAGCTACGGCGCGACCTACCAACAAGAACATAGCAACCGAGAAAGTTAAGGAAGCTATAGGTAGGAAATAAGAACGCTTTGGGTTATTTCCTGACAATTTAATATTCTTTTTCATGGTTGCAAATATCTAAAATTGGTATAAATATTACCCCTTAAAACTGAGTTGCTTGATTAACATATATTTCAATATTTGTGCCTGCTGGCAAAAACCAAACACCACCTTGTTGAGACATTTGGGCGATCGCCTGTTGATTACGTTGGGCAATTTGGGGTACTACAGAGTTCATACCACCTTCCAGAACCCCCGCTGCAAGGTTGCGTCTATTCTCAGTGACAGTAGTATAACCAGTGACGACACCATTGTTGGGGTTATTGGTGTTGTTGTCGCCATTTTCGCTATTCTCGCCGTTAAGGACGGCGTTGTTGCCATATCCTCCATATAAAGGCAGGAGTTTGGTATCAGGACGATTTACTAACTCTGCTGCCTTAGCAATACCTCCCAAAACAAATAGTCCTGCATCCATCGAGGCTATAGACGAACTTTGACCGGGAAATTTATTTGCGATTAAAGGCTTACCTTGGGTACCGCGAAGAATAATTGCATTGTTGGGTAAGCTTTGTTCTGTGGGGTTGCCATTATTTTGCGAGATAACCTTGACTACGTTCATCTGCAAAAGACCTTGTTCGGAAAGCGAACCAATTTCAGCTAGGAATTCGGTGTTTGCGGGTAGAGCGATCGCACCATCGGTAGATTTTAGTGCTTCTTTCAATCGGATCACAAATACGTTTTTCGCTTCTTCTGCATCTCCGCCACCGCCTGACTTATTACTAGTTTCTCCAAATATTGCTGTCGCCAACACAGCTTTGGCACTACTCCCAACTGCTACAGATTTCTGTCCCTGCGGTTGGGCTTGACTGACAGCAGAATTTTCTGGTTGTGGGGTGTTTTGTTCGGGATTGGGATTTGTTGCCTCTTGCTGCGGCTGCGCATTGGTTGCAGGTTCCAAAGTAGCTATATTACTAGTAGGTTGATTGCTAGCATTAACTTGACCATAGCTACCCAATTTTGCTAACCTTGCCCACTCTTCAAATGGGCTTGGTGGAGTTGGTGGAGTTACATTAACTACTGGTTGAGTGGGGTTCACAACTGGTGGTTGGGGCGATCGCGAAGGTTGATAAGCAGGTACTCTAATGATGCGCTCAACTGTCACTGTCCGAGGTACGTAAGCTGTTGGTGGGGGTGTTGGGATCGCTTTTTGTCTAACTGACGGTTGTTGTAAGGCTACTGTCGGCGTTGATTTGGCAATTCTCAGCTGTTGTTGGGCAGCTCTCACCATCTGTGCTTGTTCAGTCAGAGCTAATTTCGTTTTGAGAGTATCTACTTGGGCTTCCATCTGTTGAGATATGGATTCATCAGTAGGCTGCTCTTGCACTGGTGGAGAAACAATAGTTTTTGGTTTTTGATTGCTGCTACTCATCAATTGAGACAAAAACACACCACCCACCAAAACGATCGCTAAGGTAGCAGCCCCTACCAAGCCTAACTTGGCAAAGGGATTAGATGAGAGTGCTTGCTTAGTCTGAACATCTTGTGGTTGAGAAAGAGGCTCTGGCGGTGTTGCAGAGTCTTCCGATCCTTCGGTGTCACTAGAAGAAGATTCTTCTTCAAAGCCGACCAACCTTGACATCCGCGATTCCCAATCTACAGATTCTACTTCTGGTTGGCGATCGTCGGTAGTTAGAGTAAATCCATTTTGGGGAGGCGTTTGGGCAGGAATTGAGTATCGGGTCATGGTAGAGCCTTGTTTGGATTTCCAGAACAATTATTATCTTTAATTTCACATATATTATAAATTTCTAATCTGGCTTCTCCAAGGCGGTAAGCTGCAAACTGCGACGGTAGTGCTGCATTTGGTAGTGAAGTTACAGGTCGATCTATTGCTCTAACTAAAATTTGTTTATTAAAGGAAACTGATTTCCCTAATTTATCATAACTGTTAAAAATTAATTGATTGGCAAGTATCTCTACTTTCCACTTTCCATTACTTATTTCTTTTGGTTGAGAAACTTTTTGGATTACTAAGACATTCTCCGCTCCTCTATTAACATTTTCAAATTGGCTATCTGGATTTAAATTAGTAATTTCTGACTTAAGTTTTTCTTTAAAATCATCAGCTACCAGTTGGGAGGTAATTTCCCAGACTTGTGTTGGCGGCTGTTGTTGTGACCAGGTAAGCATTAAACTCATAGTTTCACCCACAAAGCGCCGAATTGTCTCTGGTTGGCGCTCTAAATTGGGTTGGGGGTCTACCGTAATAGCATGACCATCAACAAGTTGCACTAAACTTTGAGGAGTGAGTTGTCGACCTAACTGTTGTAACATAGACCAATGAAATATTAGTAACAGCAAGGTAAATAGATGTAAACCAAACGTTCCTACTGCCAACAACGGTAAAGGACTATTTTTTTTATTTTCTGGTTTGAGTAATTGCATTAATAATCATTCGTATAAATTGAACTATCTTCACATAAAAAATTGATTATCTGATAAAACTATCAGATGTTTGTCCAGTTCCGCATTGTTTTGGTTTATCTGCGTTCGGGTTGTAGTCATCTAGCAAACATAAGTTACGAATTTCATAAATTTCTAGTCTATCAGCGCGGACACTATAAATTGCTTTTTGCAGGTCGGTGCTATTGTCAGCTTGGGGATTAGCGAAATAATCTGCTGCACGTACAAGGAAATCTTTATTAAAAGGAGTTATAAGTTTTGCACCACCAACTCGATTTCTTTGAACTAAGTCGGCTACCATACCCACTTGCCACTTCCCTGGTGCAATTTGTTTTGGTGGATAAACTCTCTTAATTACTAGTTGTGAAATCATCGCTTGGTTGAGATTTTCCGAGAAAACTTCTGGCGGTGTCATTTCTGCAACTGTGCTTAAGAAACCTTTGCGAAAATCTTCTGATAAGGCAAAACTAGCTACCCAACTGCTGGTACTAATTTTTTGGCTACCACCTTGAGGTGTGTTAATAAGTATTCCTAAATCTGATTTGGGGCTTGCGACTTCTTCAATAGTTTGTGGTGGTAAGGTTCCAGACCAGCTAAACATTGATATCATCGTTTTGCTGATAAATTGGCGAATTGCTTCTGGTTCTCTTGCTAAATCATCAATATTAGCTACTGGTTTGCCATTGATTAATTGCACAAAGTTGGGAGGTTTTCTCAAACTGAGTTGGCGAATATTTAGCCCTTGTAATAAGAATAAAAATAAAACTAATACATGTAAACTGAAGGTTGCGATCGCAAAAAATGTCAAAACACTTCCCGTTCTTTGTCTTCTTTCTAGTAAACGCACCATCTCCTCACCTCCTCCTGCAAAAACTTCAGCTATTATATATGATGTTTTGCATATACTTACTACTTACAACACTTCCAAAAATTTTATATTTTCTATATCCTCTCTTTTACTAAAGAAGCCGTACTGCTGATAGCGCTGAAGACTGCAAAACCACCAGCAGCAGCCACAATTAAAGATAAAATTGGTGCTAAAATCCCCAGAAAAATTATAAACCACATTAAATCTGGATCGACATTAGCATTTTGACCTGGGCCATTGACAATCACTGCGGCAGTTAGCACAGCAATAATATTGAATGAAATTTTGGCGATTCCAATAGATAGAAATCCAGTCAGCCACGCAAAAATTGGTTTACCAGCTACAGGTAGTAAAGATCCACCTACAGCAATTGGCCCTAAAGCTGCTATTAACAACATAGTAGCTTCTATCAAATTCTGGAACGCATATTGTAAGGAAACTAAAAAGTTTTTGATGCTCGTTTGCACTGTAGAACCTAACAGAGAATTAAAAGAGGTTTCTGATACAATGCCAGTGCCATATCTGATATTATCTACTTTAGTTTGTAGTCTATTTATCCAGCCTTTATTTCCATAAGTATTTCTATATTTCTGCCAGAGAACATTAACTTTTTCGGCAGCTTGCTTAAAGCATTCATTTTGTTGTTCGCCAGTAAGCGATTGGCAAGGACGTAGAAAAGAACCAGCTACTTCTTCAGCAACACTCATATTCAGTGCTTGCTGATATATTTTATCTGCATCTGCTGATACCACTACTTGCTGATTTACAGTGTTTAAAAAATTCCGCACTCCCAGTGTCAGATTAGACAGTATACTTCCATTGCCGGAATTACTTAAGAGTACTACCACAATAAAAGGCCAAATTAAAGCTGATATGGGACGTGTGTATTCGTAGGATATTAAGTCTTTGAGGAATTGTATCATAAAAAATAACAGGGTTCCTACAGCAAAAAAAATACCCAGATTTGTCAGCGCTCCATACAAATTATTACTGGTATTATTTTGTAATAAATCCAGCCATTGTTTGTCCCAACCTTCGGCAATACTTTGGGAAGTTGCGGTACCAGTATCGAGAATCTGATCGATGCCTACTTGCGCAAAAATTAGTTTAATAGCAATTTGCATTTTGAATTGATGGGCTATTTTTTAGATTTTGCCAGGTGCGTTAGGAAAATAACCCACCCTACTAAACTTTTTTAGATTTACTATTGGGTTATCAAAAATTAAAGCATTTTAAAAATGGTCTAAAAGATTAGAGCTTTTTTCTCTTAAAATCCAAATTATTAACTTTTCTACCAAACAAATCTAGTTGAGAAGTCGCTCGTAAAAGTCGCGCTGCTTCTGTAGATGTTTCTACTCTCCGAGCGCGATTTGCCTCTTCTGTCTGCTGAGAAATATTTGCTAAGTTTAAGTTAGAGTATTGCAAAGCCTGATTTGTTTGTAATGTCTGACCAAATGTTTCAGCTACAATTTTTATTTGTTCCTGTTGAATTTTCATCATTTGGACTTGACTAACACCTAGCAATTCTGCCAATCCAGAAATAGCATTTGCTGCTGGATTAGCGGCATTAGCGGCGGCATTAGCTGTATTACCAGCATTACTAACACTGGATCTAATTTTATCGAGTAATGTATTATTGCTCCCCTCTAATTCCTGAGCAAATCCCTCAATATCTTCCAGAGATTTCTCGGTATTTTCTAACTTCGTTTTTGTCCGAATTTGTCCATTTTTACCGAGAACACCTACCGCTACTCCACGGGTAATTATACGATTAAGTTCATTACTAACTAAATTTCCCTTTACTGCTGCATTATTCTCAAAGCGACTTGATTTAGCATCTGAATTAGAAGAGTAGTTAATTGAATCATCACGAATTTTTTGTCCCGCCGCGACGGGGTTAGGTATCTTCAAATCTCCCTTGGCATTCTCAATAGCAATTCGACCCTGACTTTGTTCTAAAGGGGTTAAGGTATCCTTCAAATTATATTGAAAGTAATCTTGCATATCTTTGGAATATGATTGAAAGTCAGTCCAAACCTGACCTAATCCGCCCGTTTGAATTTGTGCTACAGCTGGTAGTATTGCCAAGGATAGCAAAGTGAAAGTAAAAATGGTAGTTTTTCGCATACATCTGTGCCTGAAAAAGGTAGACTACATTATATATATAGTGAGATAAAAATTTAGCTTTTGAACCATGCTAATTTAGATTTTGGATAATAGAATTAGTTTTTCGGTTCAACCCCCGACGCTATTCTCAAATCTAAAATCCCTAAGCTGCAACGCAGTAATGGGTGCAGTAAATCTAAAAGACGTTGTTAACTAGCTAACATTACGCTATCGGAAATCTAAAATCCAAACTTGTTTGATTCACTATTAACGACTTACATAACTCGCTTAACTACTACGTAGAGTCGCTACTAACTGACGTGCAAAGGCAGAAATTGCTTCATATTTATCGCTGTGAAGTTGCATCATTTGGCTACGTGCAGTTTGTTCATAAGGGTTATTAGCAACTGCTGCCAATTGTTCGTAACCTGGATAGTAACGGCAGAATGTATAAATACCGTTATCATCTAATAACCATTGGCTATAAACGCCTTCTTTCCGGGGAAAAAAGCTTTCTGAGGCATTACGAGAAATAACTTGGCGGGGATATTTCAAGATGTCTGCAAAACTATCTACTGCAACTGGCTGAATGCGTCCAATCAACCGTGTTGTCAGGTTTTGCAATATTTTTGATGCAGCTTTAGATTTAGCAATGGTGTCAGGATCTTGTCCTGATAAGATGACTCTGATACCGGCTTTAGCGCCGTTGGCACAAATTCTACCAACTAAATCAGAAATTTGCTCGAACTCAAACAAAATTGGTGCTTCGTCGATAAAGAATATGGAAGCTGGACTACCTAATGCGCGTCGGAGTGCGGCTGAATAAGCACTCAAGGATAGTACGGCTGCATCTTCACTATCTGATAGGTTTCTGAGAGCAAAAACTAAAAGTTGTGCATCGGTAGGAAAGCTGGATGGTGCAGAAATGGCTTGTCCGACGCGGCTAGAAAGCCAAAAGCGTAAGCGCAACTGAATTTGGCTGAGAGCGTCTTCGACTCTACCAGTTAAAGAACTTAGCTGCAAGTGTTCTGGCGAGCAGAAGAAGAGAAAATCTTTTAAAGTAGGGGTTTTCTGCCAAGCAAGAGTGCCAAATCCTCCCTCCATCGCCTGTCGATATCGCTCTTTGATGCCCTCATCTCTAAAGAAGGCTTCTAAAGCCAAGTTGAGCAGCGATCGCACGGTTTGCGATAAAATTTGACTTTCAGTGGACGATCCTAAAACCATTGTCATTAACGCTGATTCCAGGAAGGCGGTATAATCGTTAAAGCGATCGCGCTGTTGTTCTGCTTCTAGCGATCGTAAATCTGGCTGTTCAAATAAGTTATTCGATTGTTTGGAAATATCAAAATAGGCTCCATTCCCCTCCATAAACTCTGTGTAGTCAGTGAAAGTAGATGTCCCATCAGGTTTCGGGAAATCTAACGCCACAACCGGAATCCCATGCGCTAAAGCCTGAGTTAAAATTCCTGACACCAACACCGATTTACCCGCACGAGTTGTCGCAAACAAAGCTAAATTTTTGTGCTGATTAAATAAATCTAAATGTATGGGTGTTCCGCCTTCTTCAGCAATCAACTCAAAGCCTTGTTTGTCACCTTTTTTGGTTAAAACTAGAGGCATTAATCCCGGAACTTCACTTGTTAAATATAGCTGGCGGCGATTGAAAGGTGTTGCTAATAAACCCTCCCAAACTATTGGTAGAGTTTGCAGCCAAATTTTCCAGGCATATTCAGTTTCCCTAATTACTCTGGCTGGACGTTGAAAACAATTTTCAATATATCTTGTCGCTTCATCTAATTTTTCTAAAGTTGGACGATGTACTAAAATAGCGACACTCGTATAAATCGGGACTGCACCTTCAAATAACTGCTCTTGCGCTGCTACCGACTTCTTCAACTTTAATTGAGCATTGACATCAATAGTTTTACTTTTTTCTTGAGCCATGATGGTTGTCATGTTTGACTGCTTCAGCACTCGTTGCAGAGTAGTTTTTACCAATGCTGGATTTGCAGCAGTCAACTCACAAAAAATTTCTGTATCTACTACTGTTTCTCTGGCCAACAGTTCCCATAAATACCGCAGTTGAGACGATTTATTAACCCAACCGCCGGGTTTTTCCAGAAATGACAGTGCGCCAATATAACGATTATTAACATTAACCCAGCGGCGATCGGCACAAGGTACACTAGATTCCATCAGCAAAGTTGTGCCGTGGATATTGTCTAGAAGTAATTTAGTACTAGCTAAATCGGAATTAACTTGTTCGTGTAATCCTTCTTCATCTAAAGTCATTAACTGGGGAATAGCTATTGGCTGCGTATCATTAAACCTTTTCCAGATTCCCCCCCAGAGTTCATCAGCAGTCAAAGGTTTAACATCCAATCCCATTTTGTTAGATAAGATTTGTTCCCAGCGAAGAAAACCCTGGTTGTAAGCATTTGTAATCAGGGTTTCGATACGTTGGTTTTCTACTTCTAAAAGATCGCCTTTAAATTTCAACCACCAGGATTCAGCTTTGACTAAAAGCTTTTCTATCCAATCATCTGCATGTTGCGAGTTAGATTCAATGGTGTAAGTTACATAAATCCGCAAAAATTTAGGTTTACGAATCCCAGAAATAGTCAGTTCTTTAATTCTGGCTCTCTCCGCCATCAACAAATATTTAATGTCTCGCGATGATGCATTTCTGATTAATGTTGCTAATTCTTTTTGCCGCTCCTTATCTGAACTAAAAGAACCCAAGTGTAGCGTCATCCTTTCACCGCTAGGAATGTCTTTTAATCCGGCTTCAATGTTATTAAAAAGTGTATCAATTTGTTCAGGTCTTAAGGTGGTATGAATTCCCTTACAATCAAAACCAAAAACAAAGCAAAACCGATCTTTTTGAGTACCTTTTGTCAACAGGTAAGCGCCAATATCACGTCCATTCATTGCAACACGCAGCATTGTCGCCAAGTGTAAGGCGTCTTCAAATGGCGTTAATCTACTTTCATTTCCGGCGATGCCGACGCTTTGTTTTCCGATTTTTTGCTTCATGGTTAACTTCCAGTAAGCTTTGATAACGAGCAAAGCCTCTTGTCCAAGCGGGAACGCCAATAAATTTGCTTAAAAAACTCCAACTCCTACCACCAGTTAAAATCCACCAAGTTCCTATTCCCCAACCAGTCATTAGTACTGTCCACAACCATTTTTGAAACTCTTCTTCAAAAAGACCCCCAAAAATCCCATTGATAATAAAATAGGAGGCTAAGGCTATTACCGTCCAAGGAAGAATTTGATCGGCAGGAATTGGCCCTAATGAAGGTTGACTTCCCAAAACCTGATTGACTGGACGAAATTCTTGTTCCCGCTCTTGAGACATTTGAAATAACTAAATTATTTACTGCTATCGCCAATTACAAAGCGTGTGAGTACATCAGCAATGGTAACAGCAACAACCACTAATAGGGGAGTTCTGGCGATGCTTTGCCAATCTTCATCTTTACGCACTGCATTAATCACACCAACTAGGGAGATTGCAATATAAAGTAAGTAAATTGCCCGTAACACATTAAATATCAGGCTTACTGGGGTTTCGGCAGCACCACCGTTGTTTGCTGTTAAGGTTTTTTTGAAAAACTTTTCAGCTTCCCCAAAAAACTGTGCTTGTGCAGGGGCTGCAAACCAGTCTAACCAATATAAACTCAGAACAATGGCTGCTGCTAAAATTTGTAATAAGATTAGCGATCGCCTTGGTAAATTCACTTGCTGCCCAATTTGCTGGATGATGACTGCAATTAAACTACCAACAAGTAAACAAAACACCAGGATAGGACTTTTGAGGCTGATAACGCTAACCAATACAGCACAAGCAATCAAAAAAGGTACAGATTCAAGCAGAATAGTCAGACAAGATTTAAATACCAGTCTTAACTTGTGAGATTCTTTCGCCGCACTAACAGTTAAAGCTTTGAAAAAGTTTCTCTCGTGAGAACTTTGTCTAAACATTTGCTAATTTTCCTATGTGTACTATAACTAATCCTTGTATCGAATTTTACAACTAATCTAATTTAACATGCTTTAACATCATTCATTATTAATTAAATTATAAACCTGTAGTAAAGTTCTATATTCTACATCAGTATTCTAAAGTTAAGTTAACATGATATTAAGATTTATCTAAAACCAAATTTCTCTGATTTAAGAAGCTAGATTGCAAATATCGAGATTGAACTGGTAGAGTCCTCTCGACTTTGAGAATTGTATCAATCTTCTCATATAGATAGCTTCGATCAACCAACTTCAAAGCCTTGACTTTTTCTACCTCACAGGTATCTGAGCGAACTGCTATAAATATTTCAGACTTGTATGTAGACCGTAGGCTTGCTCTTAGGGCAGACCAAGCGTAATTTTGGCTCTTTAGGGTTCTTCAGAGCGGACATGATATGAAACAGTAAGCTGTTATGCATTTAAGTTGCATATCAACTGGTGAGGTTGTCCTTTGTCAATTGTCCTTTGTCCTTGGTAAACACTAATGACTAATGACTAATTACGGTCTACACGGAAAATAGTGCAATATGTAGGCGCGTTAGCTTATTGAGTCACCGAAATTCAAATAACCTGTCTTGAAAAGTTTAGATCGATTGTAGAAAAATGGTAGACGTTCAAATTTACGTTTTACCATTTTTCTACACGCCGATTAGATTCTAGACTAAATTACAAACTTAAACACAGTTCCTTTATTAGAAGTACCGCCATTCGAGGCAGTACCGTAAAAGGTACCATTCGAGAGCTGAATTAGCGTGGACTCTGGCGTTGCCCCATTAGTGCCATTGAAACTAATTAAGCCAGTGATGGTTGCCCCAGTCAGCTGATAGATAACTCCTTTGTTATTTGCCCCACCAGCAGAAGCTGTGCCATAGAAGTTACCATTGCTTGCTTTTATGAGTGCAGCCGTTGGGTTGGCCCCATTGGTGCCATTAAAACTGGCAACTAAAACGGGTGTACCGCCACCTACCTGAACCTTGAATATAGCTCCTTTATTGTTGGCTCCACCCAGTTTAGCGGTGCCGTAGAGGAATCCATCAAATTCAATTAATCCAGACTGCGGATTTGCCCCATTGGCGCCATTAAAGCTATATGAAGTCAGTATTCCTGCGGGAGTTAACTTGAATACAACTCCTTTAGCACTTATTCCACCGGCTGAGGCGCTGCCGTAGTAGTTTCCATCGGCAGCCAGTTGCAATCTTGCTAATGGAGTTGCTCCATTAGTACCGCTGAAGCTTGTGATGGTGGTGAGTGCCCCGGTGGTGGGCGAAACCTTGAATATAGTTCCTTTATTATTGGCTCCACCTGTAGAGCTTGTCCCCCACAAATTGCCATCAGTACCTGTAATCAGTCGGCCTGCTGGGTTCGCCCCATTAGTGCCTGTGAAATTTGTAAGAGTTGTCAGGGTTGTAAAAGCTGTTTTCGCCAACTTAAATACACTGCCGAGGTCACTTGTACCACCTGTAAAGGTTGCCCCATATAAATTGCCATCGGCTGCTTGGAATAATCTAGCAACTGGATTAGTCCCTTTGTTGATTCCAGAGGTTCCGGTGAAGTTTATCAGTGTCGTCAGAGTAGTAAAAGCAGTAGGAGTTAACTTGAATGCAGTTCCTTTGCCAGAAGTGCCACCAGCAGAAGTAGTTCCATAAAGATTGCCATCAGTACCGTTACCCTTAAGTACACCAGCTCTTGGTGTAGCTCCGTTGGTGCCGTTGAAATTTACAACAGTGGTCAATGTTGCTGCAAAGGCTTGTTGCAAGGGTAGTACTAATGAAGAAGCCAAAACAGTCAAAGAAGTAAAAATCAATACCCTATTTTTGGTCTGGTGTTGTTTGTACAGATTAATCTTGTTCATTGAATACCTCAAAAAAGTTTGGTGGAGATGGAATAGTAGCTAGTTCTAACGGATTTTGCGATGGATGCTAGTCATGACTAATACCAATCTCAAAAGTGATTGCTACATAATCTAGGTTTGAAAACCACAGATGTAGAATGGTTTTCCGGCTTTTTTGCGTTTAAGCAAGCTACGCCAAGCCTCTCCTTTGACTCCAAGGGAGAAGCAAGTGGCGTTTGAAGGACGTAATCCAAGACTCCAGCATCTCGTATGTGTTTTTTTACTTTCTTATCTACGAGATATTGCTACGCTTTAACTTATATGTTGAGCGCAGTTTTATCTAAGATTGGTATAATTTGTTAGCTTAAACACTAGTGAGAAAATGCCGGAAATTTGATATAGCCCTATTTCAAAAGGACTCAGAAAACCTATTTTTACTACCTACACTACAAAAACCGTAGTAGCACTGAGTCAATAACGTGAATGACACGATTAATGATTTCGTTAGGTAGCATAAACCACTATTTATTTTTTTCGATGTCTTGAAAAACACAAAAAATGCTGAAAAACCCACAACTTTGAGATAAATAGCCGCAAATTATAGATTCAGAATAAGTTTTTATAGTGTGCAGTTTGTCAAGTAACTAGTAAAGTCTATTAAATACTGATTAAAACCTCTAAAAAATCTTAATAACCAAAATTAAATATTAAGTGAAAGCTTCAGGTTTTTCTCTGAAAAAGGAATAAAATTGCCATAAAAATCGTTTTTCAAACATCTCTAAATTCCCAAAATATATTTAAGCTTCTCCATAATTACGTTAATATAGCGGTTCCCACTCAGTTTATAAGTAGATCGGTATAAAAAAATATTCAGATAGTTTGCGATCGCGATCGGTTTTAGGCATTCACCAATGCTGTCAGGTGGAGCGATCGCAGAATTTGGCGTCAACTATGTTATGATTTTATTATGTTGAGAAATATTTTCGGTTATGTAACTGACTATATAGACCCCTCTCCGAATCTAAATCTCTACACCCTTTGATTCTGAAGGTGTTTGATGTCATAAGTATTTCAAAAATTGAAATTTTAGTTAGTCGAAATGTATTGCCATGTCTCGCTTGACACTGATACATCTAACTGTCAAAAAAATGTGCTAAGAAGAACGGACAAGTCTAGTGTGTCACACACGCAGACAACATACGGATAGTACTGGAACTTATGCCCACGGATATAATTACTCGTCCTGAGTCCCTCACAGAAGATTGCTTTTTTACTTACGCCCTTGGGACTGATTTGCACGATACTAATTTAACAGCCAAATATTTACGCCGAATCAGAAAAGAAGATAAACCATATATCGACATAGCTGTTTCTCCCAGACCTGGCTATAGATTTGAGGTTTGTCTTATCCCCGTTGAAGGGTTCGCTCAAGAAAGAATATTGACAAAAGACGGGTTCGCCAAAGCTTTAGCAATTATTTGTGCTGTATCTAATAAAGCTAGGAAACGATTCCCTTCAGGAAATGGACAAGAAATAGTCCGGTGTCAATTTAGTAACTTAGCTGATGCAGTTGCTGTAGCGAATAGACTGTCTGCATTACCCTCTGATATGTATGAAACTCTCGTCAAGGTACCAAATGCTTTGTAATATATATTACATACGCTGAAATATTTATTATTAAAACTGACATCTGGACATTTTAATGGTAAGTAGCTAAATGACTTGAGACAAAACTTCAATGGGTCATATTTTGTCTGTTGAAAAAAGACTTGTCATACAAGACTTTTAACCTTAATGTACAATTTTGACGTTTTTGTACGCTAACCTGTAAATTCAAAGTGAGTTTTTTTTATGCCTATAAGTCCTCTGCGTGAAGAACCTCGTAATCAGCGAGCGCCTGTAATTCGTACAAGTAATGAGTTTATTCTCTTGGAATGGCTGAAGTCAACTGGTCGTCTAATCGAACGCGAACATCAAGAATCTGAGTATCTAACTGAAGTAGAAGAAATTTCCGAAATGATAGACCTTGACGATATCCCTTACGATCATGACGATGATGATGGTGAAATGGATTTGGAAGCCTAGTAGCGCAAGGCGGAATTCAAAATTCAAAATTCAAAATTCAAAATGAATACAGCGTAAGCATTCCATTGATTTGGAATGGTGAGGCAGTCGCTCAGAGGGGGTTCCCCCGATGAGGAACTGCCGTTAGCGCAGCGTTAACGAGCCTGCGAGCGTCACCCTAAGGGGTGTTTCATTTACGCCGAAAGGCTAAGATTCCTGACTTATCTAAAAAGTCAGGAATTTTAGTATTAAAATGCGAGTGTGTTTAATTCTTTGACTTGAGTAAGAGATAAAATAATTGTCCATTGCTGACTGTAACACCAGCGCGATCGCCTGCTATTTTCCCAGTACCTAAAAAATAATCCACTCTACCTGCACCTTTAATTGCACCTCCGGTATCTTGGTCAAGAACATAGCGGCTGATAATGCGCTCCTGCATTTTTCCAGTAGGATTAACGAAGGGAATGGAAGCGCGAATTAACGCTAAAGCACCAGGAGGCATAAGAGATTTATCTGTAGCAATAGAACGCTCTGCTGTTAATGGTACGTTGATAGAACCTTGAGCTGGCTCACCGTGATTTTCTTGAAAAAAAACAAAGCTGCGATCGCGCGGAATATAAATATTTAATTCTTGGGGATGTTTTTGGAAATAATCGAGGATAGTTGGCATAGTTACACCTTCTTGCGGTAATTTGCCATCATCTATTAATTCTCGCCCAATACTTTTGTAGTTATAAGCAGTGTTACCCGCATAGCCGATTGTGGTTTGAGTACCATCGGGAAGTTGGAGTTTCGCTGAACCTTGAATTTGAGTTAGATATGGTTCGAGGCGATCGCGAAACCAAAACAACTCTAATCCTCGCAATTTCCCTGTTGAACTTTGTAAACCATCTGCTCCTTCTAACTCCTCGCGTGTCGGATGAGGCTTAGTCCAGGAGGTGAAATCAGGGGGTAAGCGATAAACAGGATAGCGATATTCTGTTGTCGGGACGCGACTGGCTGCGTAAAGTGGCTCATAATAGGCGGTGAATAAAACGGAACCTTGGTTATCTTTACCGACTGACTGGTAAAGAACAAATTCCCGCTCGATGGCTTGATGTAATTCTGTTGCAGAATTGGTTTTTAATAGAAGTTCGCGGAATCTTTGCAAACTTTTGATGACGCGATCGCGCGTAATCCCAGCCACCGGATAGTTTTGATAAGCAGCCGCAGCATTAGCTGTTTGCAGATATTGGAGACTGCGAGCGATCGCACTTATCAGTGCCTTTTTCTCTGGTATTTTGCCATAAATTACTTCATCCAAACAAGAGGTATCACTTTGACAACAAGTAATTGCTAGTCTCTGGATTAATGGTAATTTTTGTTTTTGCAAAAATGCATCTTGATTTTCAGCAGTCAAGGACACTGGTAGATCCCACTTTTTCACCTGACATTCTGGCGAAATGAGTTCCTGATGTGTGAAAGATTGCATCCGCACCAGTAAAATCGCCAAAACTACAGGTAAACTGATGGCAATAATTTTGTTAAACTTTCTTAACCCAGTAAGTGTCTTTTTCATTAAAATTCAAAATGTTTAAGATTCTCCCACCTCGCTCAAATTGAAAAATCAAAAACCAAAAAAAATTTCTAATCCCCAATCATCTATTCATTCATATTACGGTAAGTCGCAACAGCAGAAGGCGATATCCGGTTCAAATATCGGAAGATCCAATACTTAAAGATAGTATCTAGAATCACCGGAAATGTAGCAATAAATAAGAAGATAAAATCTCGATTTGCTGGTAATCCCCAATGACGCGATACTCCTTCTAGCAGTACTTCCCAGCCATGAGGAGAGTGGAATCCTACAAAGATATCAGTAAACAAAATAATGATAAATGCCTTCGCACTATCGCTAAGTCCATAGACAATATTATCAAAGAAATCTTTGAGTACAGCAATAGAAGACTTACTAACTAGCAAAAGCCAGATAAAAGCAACCACCGAGAACATATCAGCAAAAACATTTTTGATAGCACCAGAGCTTTCGTGACGAAATTCTTCAGCAAGCTCTTTCGCCTTGTTTTTCATTTCAGTCTCCATCTGCTCAGGTAACAGTGGAGGGGCTTTGATAATGAGATTTTCAAACTTGAGTTTTTCTTCAAATCTTTGTAATTCTACAAGAGCTTCCTCTTCCATTTCGGAATTGAGAAATATCTGCATTTCCTGAGTGCTTCTAAACTTCTCAATAATTGGGCCGACTACGAAAGCTTTTGCTATTTGATGTGTTAGAAGTGGTATGATAATTAATAGTAAAATAAACCTGAGAGAGATTATTGTTCTTTTTTGAGTTTGACGAAAACTCTGAATTACTTCTTGTTCCGAATTAGGGTCTAATTCAACTTGCAGACGACTGATAGTACTTAAAATAGAGCGAGGTAAAACCCCCATTGTATCGGTTTTACTCTTGGCCTTTGGTTTATTATTTAAGTCTTGATTTGGTATTTTAGGTGGTAATGTTGGAGTTTTGACGAGCAGCGATTTTTCGTCAGATGTGACAGAGGTAACTGGGAGATTTGGAGGTTGTACTACTAAAGCTTTGGAAGTTGTTTGATCGGAACTTGTTGTGTATTTAGATATAACTTGGTCGATATAGTTTAGCTTTTCTAAAACTAAAGAAGGACTTAGATACTCTATACCTGCTTTCTCGGCAGCTTTTTGATTCTCTTCATTTAGAAACCAACGGCTTCCTCTAAACTCCGTCAGCCGCATCCTGGCAATTTTTAATAGCTTGTTGAGGTCTGACTCAAAATAATCCATCACACTGTTACTGTACATGGCCGAGTCAATGTCTATTTTATTACCATTGAAATGCTTATCTTCTATTTCCTGAATTTTTAATGCTGCATTGTAAGCTTCATCTAAAGAACGTTCAGGAGTCTGTAAGTACCATCGATAAGCAGCAAGTAAGAAAGAATAGATTTTTTGACTAAAAACAGAGTTTTTCATTGCAGACAATCATTCAGCATTGTTTGATGACTATTAACCTTAAGTTAACGCACGAGGTATACTAACAAATCTACAAGGAGAAAGTTTGTGGTTTCTCATTCGGTTTGGATTGTTGGCACTAGCCGTAGTGGTAAGACAGCTCGCTTGGTAGAGCAATTTTGTAATTGGGTAACATCAGAAAAACAATATACTGAATCATTTTATACGAAAAAAACAGGACGTAAAAAAACTGGTCATGTACCCGAATTTTTATATCTTAAACAAACAGAGCCGGGAGTTTTAGTTTTAGCTGCCAATGATGATAATCGTCGAGAATTAGGAGATATAATTGTTACCTCAACTTTGGGTAAATATCCGGTTCGTGCCAAGACACCACTAGGTTTTTTTCAGGATGAAGTCATTTTATTTTGGCCGTTGCTGATTAACTCGTTGAACCTGAAAGCACAGTTTCCGGTAAGATTGCGACCAGAAACCGAACAAGAGTTAGCAACCAAACTTTGGCGTCCGCAATTAGACGAAGAAATTTTACGTCTGGCGGGAGTGAATGAATCTCGCTTGGTGCGTCGCATCTTGGACTTATTACAATTAGCAGCTTACAGTGGTATACCTTGCGAAGATATTGCCCAGATTTTAGCCAAGGGTCTAGGGGAAAATACCACAACTTTAGAGCCGGAATTTTTAGCATCTTTGCTGCTAGATTGGCGTAATTGGTGTTTAGAGAGGGGTTTACTAACTTATGGGATTATTACCGAACTTTATAGTCAGCACTTATTAAGCGATCGCAACTACCAACAGCACCTAACTAAACGCTATCAGGCAGTACTGGCAGATGATGTCGATGACTATCCTAGCGTAGCGCGTCTTTTGTTTGAGTTGCTATTAGATCGAGGTGCAGTTGGCGCATTTAGTTACAATCCTGACGGTGCAGTGCGATTGGGATTGGGAGCAGATCCCAACTATCTAGAAGGTTTAGCAGAGCGTTGTCGGGTAGAAATCTTGAACGGGCCGCCTCCAGAGTCCCTGAGCGAGCAACTGACTAAACAGATGGTGGAATTAGTCACAGAACCGATGATACTGTTGAGTTTACCAAAAACAGTGTATTCAATTCAAACCACCTCCCGCGCCCAATTATTGCGGCAAACAGCAGAGGAAATTGCTGATGCCATTCAATCAAAGCAAGTGCAACCAGAAGAAGTGGCGATTATTGCACCAGGTTTAGATGCGATCGCTCGTTATACTCTAGTAGAAATCCTCGTTAAACAAAATATCCCAGTAGAATCGCTGAATGACCAACGTCCCCTAATTAGTTCGCCCGTCATTCGCGCCTTACTCACCATGCTGGCACTAGTTTATCCCGGCTTGGGACGACTCGTAGATCGGGATGCCGTGGCAGAAATGCTGGTTGTATTGAGTAGGAAACAACAACCACCAGAAAACTCTACAGACGCGATGAATCGGGTATCTACAACAGACGCGATGAATCGCGTCTCTACAAATATTGATCCGGTACGTGCTGGTTTGATTGCAGATTACTGCTTTGTACCCCATCCCGATCGCCCCAACTTGCTACCAGTGTCAGTCTTCGAGCGCTGGGATCGAATCGGTTATGCAGCGACTACAGCCTATAATCAGATATTAGAGTGGTTAGAACAGCAGCGATCGCAACAAGAATTGCGGTTAATTCCTAGTCCTATTTCTCTGTTAGACAGAGCAATTCAGCGCTTTTTATGGAATGGTAGTAATCTTCCCTACGAACAACTAGCAGCACTGCGGGAATTATTAGAAACCGCCCAACACTATTGGGAAATTGACACCAGATTACGACAAATTGCCCCAGTTGAAACAACGCCTCACACAACTATTATTGAATTTATTCAATTACTGCGACGTGGTACGATTACCGCTAACGCTTACCCTGTGCGCCCCATTGGTGGAGCGAGAAAGGCTGTCACCTTAGCAACTATATTTCAATATCGATCTAGTAGGCGATCGCATCAGTGGCATTTTTGGCTGGATGCTGGTTCTCCTCTATGGGCGAAAGGTGGTGCAGCGACTTTGTTCGGTGCGCCGTTTTTCCTGCGAGACAGGTTAGGCGAACCTTGGACAGCAGAAGATGAGAAATTGGCCGAAGAACAAAGACTGCAAAGGATTTTGACAGATTTACTCTCTCGTGTATCCGAGAGAGTTTATTTGTGTCACAGCGATTTAGCCGTGAATGGACAAGAGCAATTAGGGCCGCTGTTACCCTTAGTGAATGCCTGTGTGACGGTTATTTCGGAGGCTAATGTTAATTGAGTGTTTTTATAGTAGCGGTTCTCGACAAGCGTGAAGTACAATTTTGACCTCACTTCCATTCCTCTCTCCTTTTAGCAGAGAGGCTTTGAATCTTTTACTAAATCAACCTAGCACTTGCTGAAATATCCGAGTAAATTAAAAATGATATTGCTGAAATAGTAAAAGTGGGTTGTTAAGTTAATGTCACTCGATTCGCTTAAGCAAGAAGCAAAAAATCATAACACTTCACCACAAAGATTACGAGAGCTAGCTGCAATTAATGATGAACTAACGAGATTAGTTGCTGCAAATCCTCGCGTCGATAGTAGTTTATTAGGAGAACTTGCGATCCAAGCCAGAACTAACAAAGATGTGGAAATGCAAAGAGCGATCGCAAGTAATCCCAATACACCAACAAAATGCTTAATCGGACTAGCATATCTGTTTCCTGAAGAATTTTTTAGCAATCCGGCTTATGATTTGTCAATTCTGCAAAATGTCAACTTTGCTCACCGTTTTGAGAAGAAATTACTCTTTAAGCTTGTTTGTGCATCTAATGCAACAACATCTTTTCTAGAATTTGCTGCTGGCATTTGTGAGACTAATATTAAGGATATTCGCAATGATAAACATTTTGGGCACTTCTCCCTAGAGCAGCAATATGGCATTAAATATCTTCGGATGAATATAGGGTATATGAGTACATTCTCTTTTGAAAACTTTTGGCAATGGAGAGAGATTTTAATTCTTATAGCTACTCATCAGAATACTTCTATAAAAAAGCTATTGGGTTTATCTATATCCGGGGAGGATATTGTTGCAGAAGTTGCTCAGTTACGTCTTGATTGTCCCAATGATGACATTAATTTCTGGGATCAAGTTGCTTTAAATAAGAAACCAAATCTCATTCTTTTTATTCCCCGTAGACTGATGTCTATACTGGCTCAATTGCCAGAAATATCCACAAATTTTCTAAAAGCGGCATCCCAGCTTGAAACATTTCCAGAAATTATAAATATTATTGCTAATCATCCAAAAACACCTAAAGAATTACTCGATAATCTAGCGAAAAATAGCCTTATTTTTATTGCTGAAGCAGCAAAGCTACATATTAATTATGCTGGCGAATTGGAAACTGGATGGCGAAGTCTAGCGAAAAGTAAAATTGATAGAGCGCAACTGTTTATTTCAACAGATAATGTAGAAGAAATTGAACTGCGATTGTGGTATGCAGGAGCAATTGATGAAAGCACTTTACCTTATTTAAATCAAAATTTAGTACACGAATATACAAGTACCTTATTAACGATTCTTTGTTCTGCTAACACACCTCGACCGATTTTAGATAATCTTGAAAACCACCCCAGACTTTCTCAATTAATCACTGAATGTATTACATTCTTAAAACAACGAGAAACAATAGTTTTCGATTTACTTCCCAAAATATTGCCAATAAACAATACTGAATTAATAAATTATGCTGCTAATAAAACCAACCCTGTAGTTAGCAACCTAGAAACTTTATTTGCGAAATTGGAAGATAGATATTGGGGGAAAAAAGTAATATATATATCCATAGAAAAAGCAAATATTCACGTACATTTAATTGAGATGATGCAAGGAAGAAGGGGAGGAAGGAGGAGAGGATACTACCTACAAAATATGCTTATTGATTTTGGAGGCAGATATAAAGATAATAATCCAATATTTATTAGACTTTCTAATTTAGAATACTATGGCGTAATTCTAGCGAACAAACCAAGAACTTCACCGGAAATACTAGCAAAACTAGTGGAGCATCCAATCCAGGGAGTGAGAGTTTTGGTAGCTAGTCATCACAATATTACTCAAAACTCTTTAGATAAGTTAATTGACGATCGCAATCCAGAAGTTAGAGCAGCTGCTTTGGCTAATCCCAAACTTGATTCGATGCTTAGAGAACAATTAGCAAGCTTGGAAAATCCAAATTTATCTCTATTAGATTTACGAGAACTAGCAAATAGTGAGCATACTGCTGTCAAAACTAAAGTTGTTCGACATCCTAACGTTGATGGTTCAATTCTGGCAAAACTAGCTGACGATAAGTTAATTGTCAAATTAGCTGTAGCTAAACATCCGAAAACTCCAGCCGAGATTCTAACTAGATTTATAGATCATCCAGATCGAAGATTAACTTTAGCAGTTGCTCAAAACCCTGGTGTGCCGAAAGATTTACTAATTCAGTTAGCCACTCAACCCGGAGGACGTGGGGGATTTCACTTTAATCCACTCAATTTAGCTGCTGTTAAAAGTTTACTGACTCAAGAACCAGAAGCGGCGATTCCTTTCTTGGATCGGTGTCTAAAATTTCCCGATCGCCCATCATTTTCTCGCTTTTTGGTTCTGATGAATCCTCATATACCGAGTTCATTTCTGGCAAGATACTATAAATCTTGGTTTTGGCCAGAAAGATATGCGATCGCTCAAAATCCAAATACTGACCGCGACATTTGCCAACAACTAACCCAAGACCCCAATCGTATTGTTCGTGCTGCTGCACGGGATAATTTAAAGTAGTAAGCTAATCAGCATTAAAGTTGCATAATCAGGGCGGGCAAGATGCCATTAGTGTCAAGTTAAGATGAAATCACTGGGGTAAACTAAGTATAGCTAGGGACACTTCGGCAAGCTCAGTGCATCGCTGGGGACTGGATGAAAAGTCTTTTTGTGTTTAGGTTTTATCCTCCTCAAATTAAAATTGAACAAAAATAATAAACGGCTGCCCGAATTCAATAAACGACACCCCGAATTCAATAAACGGCTGCCCGAATTCAATAAACGACCGCCCGAATTCGATAAACGGCTGCCCGAATTCAATAAACGACTGCCCGAATTCGATGAACGGCTGCCCGAATTCAATGAACGGCTGCCCGAATTCAATAAACGACTGCCCGAATTCGATGAACATACCTTTGATATTTGGGCTTCTGCCTTAACTTGACACCAATGGCAAGATGCCCACCCCACAAGACATTGATAAAATTTTAATATGCAAATTAAATGTGTTTTAGCTTATTCTCTTTTAGATGTTGGATTATAGCAGAAGTAACTTAACCTATTACGAATGAGCGTTTACTTAAAATAGGTTTATTAAACGCCGCGATCGCAGAAACAATGCTAAAGATGATTTCAGAGATTAGCTTCAATAGATAAGGCAAAATTCAGGTTGCTAAACCGTTACTATCGTCAAAATAGCCTGTATTAATACTTCTAGCTCAATTGGTTTAGAAATATGATGTTGAAATCCGGCGGCTAGTGCTTGTTGTCGATCGATTTCTCCCGCATAAGCAGTCAGAGCGATCGCTGGAATTTCTCCACCTCGATCGGGTGACTGCTTTCTAATTTGACGAATTAGGGTGTAGCCATCCATATCGGGCATACCAATATCACTAATTAACAAATCAAATTTTGCTCGTCCCAAATTGCTCAGAGCATCATGTGCTGAGTCCGCCTCAGTCACTTGTGCCCCGTACTGTTCTAGCACGAAGGCAATGAACTCCCGCGAATCTTTGTCATCATCTACAAGCAGCGTTTGCAATCCATTGAGATTTAAATCTGAGCGATCGCGATCGGCAGTATTAACTTGATTCAATTTTGAAGCAGCGATCGGTGGAAGTTTAACTTTAAATACTGCTCCTTGACCTTCTCCAAGACTGGCTGCTTGAACAGTTCCGCCGTGCAATTCAACCAAATGACGCACGATCGCTAACCCTAACCCCAACCCGCCAAATTTTCGCGTCGTTGTCCCATCGGCTTGACGAAAGTAGTCAAAGACGTAGGGTAAAAAGTCAGCAGAGATCCCTCTACCAGTGTCGCTGACAGTGATTTGAGTGTATTCCGCAGCATGAGTGTCTACTTCATCCTCAATCGTTTCTAACCGCACCTCTACTCGACCACCCTGTGAGGTAAATTTAATCGCATTAGAAAGTAGATTCCAAACAACTTGTTGCAAACGACCAGAATCACCCAACACTGGCCCAACATTCGGTTCAAATATTGTTTGAATCTGAATAGATTTAGCTTCAGCAGCCAGCCGCACGGTTTCAAGGGCAGCTTTGATAGTAAAATTTAGACCGACTGGAACTGTATTTAAACTCAACTTTCCTTGGAGAATACGCGACACATCGAGCAAATCTTCGATTAGTTGTGCTTGCAGTTTCGCGTTGCGCTCGATCGTTTCCAGGGCGTACTGAGTTTTGGCTGCATCCTGATGATTTTTTTGCAGAATTCTTGCCCAACCCAGAATCGGATTCAAGGGCGATCGCAATTCATGAGACAGCACTGCCAAAAACTCATCTTTGATGCGGTTGGCTTGCTGCGCTTGTTCGGTCTGTTGCTGCAAAGAAATCATTAGTTGATTGAGGCGATCGTTTTGCTCTTGCAGCAATGCTTCTGCTCGTTTACGTTCAGTGATATCAGAGAGAATGAAAACCGCACCAGTGAGAGTCCCATCCCCATCAAGTACCGGATCGATGGTTTTGGCAAACCAGCGTTCTTGGGACTGAAATTCGAGAATTTGCCGTTGGTGAGTTTCTTTCGCACGGCGAAAACAAGTACCATCGCCGATTCCCAATTTTGCACCCATCAACTCGTGGTGGGCATAACCTAAGATTTCGTGGGAGGGCTTGTTAAAAAGCTGCATCATCGCTCGATTACAGCGGATAATTCTACCTTCTCGGTCAACCAGAGAAACGCCGTCGTTCATCGAGTCAAAGGTGGTTTGCCACTCCCGCGCTGAGGACAAAGCAGCTTCTTCCGCGCGGCGAATTCGCAGCAGCGATCGCAAAGTGGCAAGCAGTTCAATCGGTTCAACGGGTTGCACCAGATAAGCATCGGCACCGCTATCCAAGCCTTCTGCTTTATCCTGGCTTTGAACAAAACTTGCAGACAGGTGTAGCACAGGGATAAAAGTCGTTTCCGGGTTTGCCTTAATTTGGCGACAGACTTCAAAGCCGCTGATATCTGGTAATTGGACATCTAAAATTACTAAGTCAGGCTGAAAGTTAGCAACGGCTTTTAAGCCTGTTGCTCCAGTTGCCGCTTCCACCACACTAAAGCCTGCATTTTGCAAAATCCGGTTAACAACGTAGCGATTGGCTTCGTTATCGTCAACATGCAGGATCGTAACCCGTGGCTCAGACATGACTTTTCCCTGAAACCTCTAGAACAAGTCCGGCTTTGACGAGCGCATCTTGAAGTTGAGCGATGGCCGTAGTTTGAGAGCCTGTTTCTTTGGAAACAATGGCTATGCTTTGCGCTGCTAATAGGCTCTGCGCTTCTGCATCCAGTTGGGCAGATGAGTGAATAATCACAGGAATCGACTGAGTGACGGAATTGTTTTTAAGCTGCTTGAGTACATCAAACCCGCCGATCTCTGGCATCTCCAAATCCAGTACGATCGCAGTTGGCTGCTCTCGTTGTGCCAAATTTAATCCTTCCTGTCCATTCGTGGCTTCTAAAATGTTCAAAGGTGTATTTATTAACAACTGTTTCACCAGATACCGATAGGCGGGGTCATCGTCAATTAACAAGATTTTTTGAGGCTTGTTCTCAGTAATTAGCCTATTAAGTTTGTTCAACAGCGGCAATCTGTCTACCGGCTTAATTAGAAAACCGTCTGCTCCTAACGCCAGTGCTTGCTTCTCGTTATCAACGATGGTAATAACGAGTACAGGGATAGTGCGGGTTGTTTCATCTCCTTTAATTTCTCGTAAGAACGTCCAGCCGTTTTGCCCCTCCAGCAGAATATCTAGCATAATCGCCGCCGGTCGAAGTTTTTGTAAGACCAGCCTTGCCTGAGCTAAGGTGCGGGTAGCAATCAATTGATAGATTGATTCCTGAAGGTGCTTTTCGTAAATAAATAGGGTTTCTGGATGATCCTCAACCACCAGAATCGGCAAGCGAGTTGGCTCAACTGATGCGATTGGTTGCAGTACGGTAGTCAATTCGGTGGCATTTGGGTAGACGATGGGAATCAAGGCTGTAAAGGTAGAACCTTCACCTATCTGACTTTTCATCGAAATGCTGCCGCCGAGTAGCTCCGCTAGCTTGCGCGATAACGGCAATCCTAAACCGGTTCCCTTCACCTGCTTTTGCAAAGGGGACTCAATTTGCATAAAATCCTCAAAAATCCGTTCTCGATCGCCGGGAGCAATGCCGATACCTGTATCAGATACAGAGAAAGTGACGTTATGACCCGTTTGCACAGCGGTGACGCGCACCTCTCCCTGCTCGGTAAATTTGAGCGCATTTGAGACAAAGTTTCGCAGAATTTGAGCGACTTTCCCCTCATCGCTATAGAGCGGCGGAATGCCTTCAGGTTCCTCGACAATCAGCGCTACAGAGGAGCCTTGAACCAATAATGGGCGCAGCATCCCCCGCAGCGTGCCAAACAAATCACTAACTTCAAAGGAACTGGGATGCACTTCAATTTTTCCAGCTTCCACCTTTGCCAAATCCAGTAAGTCGTTGACCAGTTCTGATAATCCGCTTGCCGCTTTTTGGATGAATGTCACCTGCTTTTCTTGCTCGATAGTCAAATCGCCATCCATTCGGGCTAGCAGCATCCGAGAGAGGGACAAAATCGAGTTGAGCGGCGTGCGAAACTCGTGGCTCATGTTCGAGAGAAAGCGGGTTTTTAACTCGTTTACCTGTTGCAGAGAGCTGGCTTTCTCATCCAATTCTGCATAGAGGGCAACCACACCGCGATTGGTATCTTCCAACTCCTGATTGAGTTGGCTCAATTCTTCCTCGCGCTTCCGTAGCTCTGCCATAGCCCGGAGTAATTCCTGGTTTTGCTGCTGGATTTCTTGATAGGGATTTTCAGGCGATCGCCCAATTACGGTTTCTCGAATCTGCTGCAATTGCGAATCGGTAAAAGCAGGTGTGCGCTTCGACAACCTTTTGCCGATTGTTACCGTTGTTCCTTGCTCCGGCAGTGATTCAATCTCGAAGAAATCCATCAATCTACGAGTACCCACGATGCCTAGCCCCGCTCCCGTATCAGAGGTGTAGCGTCCGGCCAAAACATCTGCTAAATCAGGAATTCCCCCACCCCGATCCTGAATCCGAATCAGAAACGCTTGCGGCTCTCCCGCCACAGAAAATTCAACCGTTCCGCCTTGGGCATATTGAAAGGCATTACGGGCAATTTCGGAAACTGCCGTTGCCAATCGCGCCCGATCTTGAGCATCAAAGCCCAACTGCTCGGCGATCTCACGAGTTCGTTGCCGAGCTTGCACAACATCCTGTTCGTACTGGATGGCGATCGTAAAAACAATTGTCAAGTCGCTTCACTCCAATTCAAAATTCTTAAACCTTCTAGTTATTTTTCGCGTTCTTTAAGTAATTATTAATAAGTAATAAGTAATGAGTAATAAGTAAATACCTATTAATTATAAAGTAAAATTGATTACCACATTTCTTTTACTTGTGATTAATTATAACGCAAATATCAGTATTCAAGAAAGAACAGAAAATTTTGCAATAAGAGTTATCAAAGCTTATTCTGAGCTAAATAAAAGACCTTTTGACGACGCTGGTAAAATCTTGTCTAAACAATTTTTAAGAAGCGGGACATCAATAGGTGCAAACTGTTCAGAAGCCAAATATGCACAATCAAATAAAGACTTTATCAATAAGTATTTTATAGCATTAAAGGAAGCCAATGAAACCCTTTTTTGGATAAAAATAATGATAAAGTCGGAGTTGGTGTCAAAATCAAAATTTCAAAATCTGATAGAAGAGAATGAAAGAATTATTAAAATATTAATAACTTCAATCAACAAATTGAAAGAAAAATAATCCACTCATTACTCATTACTCATTACTCATTACTCATTACTCATTAAATTTGGTTCACCAATGATGACACCCTCCCTTAACTGCCCATTCCTTTCGCGACTAACACCGTCACATCATCCCGCTCTCGGTTAAAGTCTCGGTATAGAACTCCTGCAATCAGGCTGGGATGTTTTTGCATCAAGCCGGGATAGCGATCGATCTGCCACTTAGCGCTTAATCCGTCAGAATGCATAATTAAAATTCCGTTGGCATACCAGGGATAGCTAAACTCTTGAATTTTGCGGATTTCATGTCCCACCGTGCCATTGTGAGATAACAGATGGCGATGCTCAGTAAAGGAGAAAATGCTGGCAGCGATGTTGCCAATTCCGGCAAAGCGGACAGACTGTTGTTCAAAGTCGATTTCGGCAATGGCGAGTGCTGCGCCTCGCGTACTTCGCAAGGCGGCGTGGGCAGCTTCGACGATCGCACCCGGAGAACGATGAAGATTTTCTTGAAACATTTTCACGGCAGCAGAAGCAGCAGAAGCAGCCGCAGGCCCATGCCCTAAACCATCAGCTACTAACAACAAGCTACAGCAACAATCAACTTCCGATGCCCAGGTATCTCCTGAAACCTCTTCTCCTCGTATGGGCAAACAGATCGCTCCAATTTCTAAAAACTTTTCAGGTTGATGGGTTGCTGAGTCTGTCCAGAGGTGAGCGAGAAGGGCTGTACCTTGGTTGGGAACGGAGTAAATTTCCAATAAACCAGAAAGGCGACGAATTGCACCCATACCATTGCCCAAGGTTCCGGCTGTGGAAAAGCCATCTTGCAAACACTCATCCACATCGACCATTCCCCGTCCTTTATCTAGCGATAAGATTTCAATGCCAATTCTGGAATCTTCCTTGAGCGATCGCATTAGCACAACTCCGCCGTGAGCGTGCAGCACCAGATTGTTTGCAATTTCTGTCATCACAATCCCAACCTTGCCCCGTTCCGTTTCCTGAAAACCGAGCTGAGTTGCTAATGCCATCGCTACCCGTCTGGCTTCCCCAGTTTGGCTAGATTCAGTAATTGTGACGGCGACAGATTCTCTCATTTTATTTCCATCGTACAATTATTATCCGTGTTCCTTCTCCCACCGCAGACTGAATCTCAAACTCGCTGGCAAGTCGTTTGGCACCACCCAGCCCCATACCTAAGCCGTTGCCCGTGGTGAACCCATCCTTTAGCGCCAGATCGATATCGGGAATACCCGGCCCCCGATCTTCAAAGGTCAGCCGGAGTCCTCGTCGTCGTCCTTCCTGAAGCGTTTCTACCTTGACTGTGCCGCCCCCTCCGTAGTCTAAGGTATTGCGGGCTAACTCACTGGCGGCGGTGATAATTTTAGTTTGGTCTACTAAGCCAAAGCCAATTTCCACGGCTAGCTGGCGCACAGACTGCCGAACTAAAACTACATCTGTAGAAGATTGAATGTCGATAGTTTCAGTCTTCTGCATCATCATCTGCACGCCATTTAGTGGCAGTGATTTGATTTGTGGTTTCATTGAATGACGATCGCAACAATGCCATACCCTTTTCGACGTTTAAGGCAGTGCGAATCCCCGTCAGCGACATCCCCAATTCCACTAGGGTGATTGCCACAGCAGGCTGCATCCCGACGACAACTGTCTCAGTATCCAGCACCCGTGATATTCTGGCAATGTTGGCTAAAATCCTCCCAATGAAAGAATCAACAATATCTAATCCCGAAATATCAATCAGGACACCGTGAGGGTGAGTTTGAGTGATGCGGTTTGTCAGGTCTTCTTGTAGCGTCATGGCGAGGCGATCGTGCATATCTACCTGGATTGTCACAAGTAGAAAATTGCCCATTTTAAGTATAGGAATGCGTTCCATTGCTTTTTTCCAGCTATTTGGATTGAGAGCGGTTAATGGTCGTTCCCAACCGTTTTAGCGCCGTCAGAAAGGCATCGGCTAAGGTTGCTTTTGTGGTTACATTTGTCAAATCAATGCCGAGATAGACGATTGTTTGGGCAATTTGAGGACGAATGCCACTGATCATACAATCAGCTCCCATGAGACGGGCGGCAGTAATAGTCTTGAGCAGATGTTGAGCAGTCAGGGTATCGACAGTGGGAACCCCGGTAATGTCAATAATGGCAACTTCTGAACCAGTTTCGACAATCTTTTGCAATAACGATTCCATCATCATTTGAGTTCGGGTACTATCCAGAGTACCGATTATCGGCAATGCCAAAATTCCCTCCCAGAGTTTAACCACTGGGGTAGACAGCTCCATCAACTCTTCCTGCTGCCGCAAAATCACCTCTTCTCGCGTCTTTTGATACACTTCAATTGTCAGCAATCCTAGCTGATCCAGTAAGTTTGTGGCTAACCAGATATTTTCACCCAACGCAATGGAATCTTGCAATTGGTGACGCATTCGGTTGAAGAGGGGTTGCTTGAACGAAAAGACGAATGTAGCTATTTCTGAGGGTGTGAAGCCATTTTGCGATCGCGATCGAGAAATGCTGTTGAGCATCTCCCGCATCTCCTGCCACTCCGCTGCCTGAATATTGGTAAAGTTGCCCCGCCCAACGGCAATCCGAAACAAACTCAGGAATTCCCGGCACTCCTCCTTTAGCTGTGCTTCTTTAATCAAGCCTCTCCGAATATTCACAGTGGCTAGTTCTTGAGTCCACTCCGACAACAAGTCTGCCTCGAAGGTTTCTAATATCTCTGATATCTTACTTTCGCTCATCGTTTCTGTAAGGGCAACCGCTTTCATTAGTTCAAAATCAGTGTATGACGATTCAGCCCAAGCTGAAAGCGACGATTACAAAAAGTCTAAAAGCTTGCTAGATATGAAGTGCGATAAATCCTAAGGGTGTGGGAGGTGTGGGAGGTGTGGGAGGTGTGGGAGGATGGGGAAGAAATCTTACCCCCCACACTCCCCACACTCCCCACACTCCCCACACTCCCCACACTCCTCTTCTATGCGTGAGAAATCCGGGCTGGGTTGGGCTACGCCACCCTATGATTAATTGAGGATCGGCAAAAAAGTTACAAAAAATGCGTCCCTATAAAAAGTGTATTTAATGCAAATTTCGGGACTGTGGTTGAATGGGAAGCGGAGAACGAGAAGGTACTTTATCCCGCCATAGAAGCAAAGGAATACAGAGAAATCCCAAAATAATTGCAACTCCAGCCATTATCCAAACCATTAATCTATTTGGTCTATAGTTCCCTGTTTCAATTTGCCAGAAAACTTGGTTGTATCGCCATGCAGCTAAGGCAATAGTCAAAATTCCAAAAATTACCAAAGCAATACCCAAATTTTCCGAGCTAGATAATGGACTTACCGGAGGTTCTTGTTGAGTAATACTAATATTCAACTGGCGCAGAAATATACCAAATCGCGCGATCGCAAAACCAAAGCCAATCAATGCAATAGAAGTGCGTAGCCAAGCCAGAAATGTACGTTCGTTCGCTTGATGCTCCCTTTGACGGTCAATTTTGGGTATTTTATCCATGAGTAGCTTTTAACACCAAGTTCCTCTTGAAAAGTATTCGTAATATTGATGAAGTTTCGTAAAAGTCTAATCTAAAAGTGTCCTTAGATTTTGGGAAAACTGATTCTATATCTATAAAAATCTTGATTATGCTTGATGACAACGATTTTGCATTAGCCTCGGCTGTTGACACTTCGGTTGTAGTGCTTGAGCAGCTATCTTTACATCCTCAGCCAGAAGTTCGTGAGGCTGTAGCTAAAAATCCGAATGCGCCCACGGAAGTGTTGCTGAAATTAGGTAAGGAGTTTCCAGACGCAATTACGGCGAACCCGATTTTCAATCTTTTGTTGCTGGAAAATCCTGAAAGCCATTTTGTCAGGCTCTCTTTAGCGCGTAGCACAACAACTAGTGAAACTGCGATCGCTCAGTTATCTAAAATCGAGGATAAGGAAATTCTTTCTGCTGTGGCTGGAAATCCAAAGACACCTCTTCACATCCTGGAACAACTTGTAGAAAAGCCGCCTCGTTTCTGGGATGACGAGAATGCTGATGAATCTGATTTCGATGAACTCTTTACCGCGATCGTTCAAAATCCGAACACTTCTGAATCGTTATTGCTTCAACTAGCCGAGCGTGGAAGCTTCTATGTCGTCAAAATTGCGATCGCTCAGAACCCCAAAGCACCCTTATCCCTGCTAAATCAGTTTGCAGATTGGAGAAATTTTAGGATGCATAAAGCAATTGCTCGAAATCCTCAAGCACCAAGCGCAATATTGGAAAAACTAGCGGGAGAAAATGAGAAAGAAATTCGCGATCTGGTCAAGAACCATCCAAATGTTTCAGAAACTGCGATCGCCATCATCAATTTTATCGAGGGTAAACCTGGAACATCCATCGACTTGCTAGAGCAGTTAGCTAGCGATCAACGAATCTATATCCGGCTATTGGTTGCTGCTCATCCCTTAACCCCTGCAAAGGTTTTAGAAAAGCTCGTGCAGGATACTGATGAAGATGTACCCTTCAAAGCCGCAAGCAATCCCAATGCAACCTCTACCGTTCTAGAGTTTTTTGCAGATTTCTTGGTCAAGCAACATCAACGAGTCTCGCCATCAAATCAAGCTATGTATAAAAGAAGTGCAGTTCAATTGGTGAGACGTTCTGACATCACCCTAAAAGTGTTAGAAAATCTGTTGCAGATGAATGAGTATGATGTAGTAAACGCGATCGCATCGTCTTTGAAAACACCACCCACTATCCTGCTTGCACTTACAGACTATCAAAACCAATCTAGCTCACACATTCACTTTCTCATAAATCTCGCTAAAAACCCCAATACACCTTCAGATGCGCTGGAGAAGCTTTATCTAAAAATCAACCAAACGCAGCATCCAAATACGATCGATGGTCTACATGATATTGCTTCTCATCCCAATACTCCTGTCCATTTGCTAGAACAATTCGCAGTTCATTCACGCACCGATCTTCGTGCAAAAGTTGCCAAAAACGTCAATATACCGATTTCAATTTTGGAGCGGTTAAGCAATGATTCTGACTCTAGGGTTAGTAGTATTGCAAAACAGGCGCTGAAGGCAAGAGCTTGATTTCAGAACTGTTTTTGTAAAGATCAACACAATCCAAGGATAGCTCTGAGAAAATCCCAAGCGATCGCCAGAATCTTTACAATGGTAAATAAGGTAAAGATATATATCAGAGTCAAAATCAATGGCACTATTTGGATTTGGCAAAAAGTCAGTTATGCCCACACCAGAGGAAGCTTTGTCAGGAAGGGCACAATCTATGTCAGTACCTGCGGCTCATTATGTCAACAAGAATCCTTTACAATCCCCTTATCCCGATGGATTAGAGAAGGCAATTTTTGGCTTGGGCTGTTTTTGGGGTGCAGAACGCAAATTCTGGCAACTTAAAGGAGTTTATACGACCGCAGTCGGTTACGCTGCTGGGTTAACACCCAACCCCACTTATGAAGAGGTATGTAGTGGGCGAACCGGTCACAATGAAGTGGTGTTAGTTGTGTTCGATCCCAAAGTAATTAGTTATGCCGAACTGCTGAAAGTCTTTTGGGAAAGCCACAATCCCACCCAAGGAATGCGCCAAGGTAATGATACTGGCACTCAATACCGTTCGGGAATTTATGTATATTCCGAAAACCAAAAGCAGCTAGCAGAAGCATCGCGGGAAGCTTATCAGCAAGCCCTCAACAGCGCAGGTTATGGCAAGATTACTACAGAAATCTTGGATGCACCGGAATTTTACTACGCTGAAGCTTACCATCAGCAATACCTAGCTAAAAATCCTAATGGGTATTGTGGTTTGGGAGGGACAAATGTTTCTTGTCCCGTGGGTGTAGTTGAATCGCAAGTTAGTAGTTAGAAATGGAGTTGGTAGGGTAGTTAACTTAACGTGAGTTCGACGAACCTCTCCCTGCCTTGAACTAAAGTTCAAGTCTGTCCCTCTCCGACTCGGAGAGGGATATGTTTTGTCTAGTTAAGAATATTTGTAGTATTTGTAGGTTGGGTTGAGGCTTTGCGAAACCCAACAAACCGCGTAAAATACCCAAAGTATTGAGATGGTGCGTTATGCTCTTAGCTAACGCACCCTACAAGATTACGAATTACGAATTAAATGAGCGAGGTGCTTTAACACTTTCAGGACAATATATATATCATCACGACTATCTAAAGCAAACAAATCAGATAGAGCATATTGTGGAGTTTCAGTTTTTAGCAGTTTGATAAATCTAAATTCATTACCATTGGTGATAAAGCCAAAAACAGGTTTAGCTGAAGTTGCATCTGCCAACATATAAGCCAATGCTTGTGAAATTGCTGGCACTAACGAATAATCTGCTCGTTTTGCCTCAATAACGAGAACCCAAAATGGAGGATGCAACACCAAGATGTCAATACGTCCTCTGATAATCGTGCCTTCGTCTTCAGAAGAAATTCTGACTTCTTGTTCTGAGGCAATGTAAAAAGGCGGTTGATAAAAACCTGCTAGACGTAATAGTGGAGATAGAACCACCATTTTGACTACAGGTTCCAAAATAGGATATTTCGATAGATGCAAATATTCTGTCTTGACTTCGTTGAGAGATTGCTTTTCTAAGTCACTCAACTCAGCTAAATCATGTCGCCATTCTGAAAAAAAATCTTCGTCGTCTGCAAGTTGTAAGCCAAATTCATCAATTAGTTGGGCTAGGGTGATATCTTTTCCTTGAATAATTTGAACCATTTATTGAACCCTTAACTTATCTACCTAAAAAATTCTCGCTTGAGATTTATCCAAAAGACTGCCTTAAAATACAGATTTCAGCAAAGCGATCGCTCGCACCCATAACATAATACTAATAGGCGCTCCAAGTAGAATACCAGCGATCGCCCAGCCTCTCTGATGGGCTTTGAATTGTTCAATACTGCGCCACTGCCTACTTTTCCAAGCCCATTCATTGCCTTTTGCACCGAGTGCGATCGCCATTAACCACCAACCGTGTGGTACAAAACAGAATAGCCCATACCATACCTGATTCGGCCACATCCACAACCAAGGCATCAAAAACGCGCCCCAATTCCAACCGATAATTTCCTGTGGGACTGTTTCATTCTGATTACTTATGCCGCATCCAGAATTGTTGATTATTTCTTTTAGCGGTAAAAGCTGATTCTTGTTTGCAGATGTGACAGTCAAACCAGATTTGAGAGCATTTAGCGCTTGGTTAGCACTAGTAAATCTTTGTTCGGGAGCGGGTTCTATCAACTTTTGTAGCCAACTGACAAAACTGGGACTGAGGTTAACTCGGTCTGTAAATTGCAGTCGCAAATCCTGCTGGGGTAAATCAGAAGGAGAAGTTCCAGTGAGCAAATGAATCAAAGTCGCTCCCAGTGCATATAAGTCTGAAGCCGCAACCGCTCGACCACCAAATTGTTCCATTGGGGCATAACCATAAGTACCGACAACAGTAAAAGTAACGCCCTCTCTTGCCGCTTTATCTTGAACTGCGCCAAAATCAACTAAATAAATCCGATTATCGTCGCCCCAGATTAAATTACTTGGTTTAATATCTCTATGCAACACTCCAGGATTCAACTCATGTAAATAGGTGAGAATATTTAAAACCTCAACAGCAATTTTTCTCGCTCGTTTTTCACTAAACCTTTTGCCAACAGCAAGTTTATCCTTAAGCGACTCACCAGGGATATATTCTTGGATTAAGGCAAACCAGAGTGTGCGATCGTCGATACAAAAATAATCTATATATCGAGGGATGCGGGGATGATTTAACTGTTTAAGAATTTGTGCTTCCCTCTCAAAAAGTTTCAGGTCATCCCACTGTACAGTACCGCCAAAGGCCAAAAGTTTGACCACAACGATAGAATTTTCGCCATCAGAGGCTTGTAAATCCAATGCTTGCCAAGTTTGGCGAATTCCATTGTTGCCGAGTTGGCGCTGGATTTGATAACGATCTTGTAATATCTGTTCTGGTTGCAGCATCTTAACACCTGCTGGCAATTTACGTTGATCTGATTCCCTTATATTCAAGGATAGTCATTATCTAGAGAAACTGTGGGAGCCAGAGAATTTTATTAAAAAAGGAGTATCTCAGCCGTGAGAAAATTTAGAACACTTGATGAATTTGAAGAAGAGTACTTACGCAAGCACCCGGAAGAAATTGACGATTATTTGACCGAGATATTTCAGGAATATGCACAATATAAGGATTCCGGTGCATTGTTGGCATCCTTGCGCGTCGTTGCTACTGTGCGGGAAATTAGTGACACTATTGGGTGAGGAAGGTGGGTTACAAATAATTTTTGCGATAGTAAGCTTGATATTCCGCAGACAGCAAAGGCTCCCACCAATCACGATGATTGAGATACCATTCAACTGTTAAACGTAAACCCTCCGCAATTGTTACTGAAGGTGTCCAACCAAGCTGAGTTTTTATTTTGTTTGCATTAATTGCATATCTCCTGTCGTGTCCCTGTCTATCCTTAACAAAAGTAATCAACTGCTTTGCTGGATGTATTGGTAAATCAGGTGCTAATTCATCCATCATTTGACATAAAAGTTGGACGAGGTTAATATTTTCTACCTCATTGTTGCCACCAATATTGTATGTTTCTCCTGGTTGACCATGATTGATTACTACATCTAAAGCACGGCAATGATCGCCCACATAAAGCCAATCCCGTACATTTTTACCATCACCATAAACAGGTAATGGTTTGCCGATCAAAGTGTTGATACACATTAGGGGAATTAGCTTTTCGGGAAACTGATAAGGCCCGTAATTATTAGAGCAATTTGTGATAATGGTTGGCAGTTGATAAGTATGATAATAAGCACGGACTAAATGATCGCTACCCGCTTTGGAAGCTGAATAGGGACTATTGGGAGCGTAGGGTGTGGTTTCACAAAAAGCTGGGTCATCTGCGCCCAGGCTACCGTAAACTTCATCAGTAGAAACGTGCAGGAAACGATAATCAGATGGTTGTGCTTTTGCCTCCCAATGTTGCCGAAAAGCTTCCAGCAGAGTGAAAGTTCCGACTACATTAGTTTGCACAAAAGCAGCTGGGCCAAGAATCGAACGATCGACATGAGATTCAGCGGCAAAATGGGCGATGATATCAATATTTTCCGTTGATAATAGGTTGTCTATGGTGGTGCGATCGCAAATATCCCCCTGCACAAACCGAAAATTCTCTTTTCCCTCAACCAGCGCCAAGTTCAGACGATTCCCCGCGTATGTCAGAGCATCTAACACCACCACGCGATCGTCTGGATAAACCTGACACCAGTGATGCACAAAATTCGCCCCAATAAACCCCGCACCCCCAGTAACTAATAACCGCCGATTCATTCAATTTCCTCTCTTCTCTCTGTGTTGCGCCAGTTGCTACCCTTCGGGAACGCTAAAAGCGAACAAGTCGGGGAACCCGCCCAACGCACTGGCTTCTCAGTGCCTCTGCGGTTTATCTATGATGATTTATACTACTTAAAATATTTCTTCCTCAGCTTCCCATATATCCTCTGAGTGAGTAATTTCGCCATCCGTATTTTAGTCAAACCCTTAATATTAGATGGCTGCTGAATCTTGTGATCGAAAAACTCATTTAACTCATTCAGAATAACTTGGAAACGCTTAATAATATTTTCAGTCCGATGCTCAACCAAAAAATCTTCAGACAAGCTAAAAACTACTGAAGATTCAATCACCTTCATAATACGTTGCACATCATACTCTTGAGAATATCCAGCAATTTTATAACAATTAAATCCAGGGTCTAAGTAATCAGCTAGTCCACCGTTGACACTAGAAAATACTTGACAACCACAAGCAAGAGCCTCCATTGGTTGTAGACCAAATCCTTCACTAACGCGCTGTTGTGCCCAGTACTCAGCAGAATCATAGAGATAAACTTTAGCTCGGTTGAAGAGTCCGGGTAAATCCTCTACATAAGAGTCAACAACCAATACTTTACAACGTTTTTGCAACGCCGGAATCAATTCTTTAATTAAATACTCAGAAGACTTCCGAGCTTGAACTAAAACATCAATATCCCGTTCCAAACCTAAATTTTGAAACTCATCAGAAATTTGATTGGGCAAATAATAAATCAGAGAATTGGGTGATTTTTCTCCCCAATATCCCATTGTATAGCGGCTAACAGTCATGATTGGAATACTTGCAGGTAGTCTAAATGAATAACCTGGACTATGTGCATGGTAAACGACATTATATTGCTTAAGTTTAGCCACGAGTTGAGGTATATCAAATCCCCAACTGATTACAAAAATTACATCATTTAAATTTTTCTGTTTTAGCAAATCATCAATAAAAAGCTTATCTTTCTCCCGTTGACGGTAAGTTACAACTTCAGCGCTACAGAAATTCTGAGCTAGATTAAGTGCTTTTAACTCAGCCCAAAGACCACCACAGGCAAATTTGCTATCTGTACCGGGAAGTAAGAAGTAAAGTTTTCTCATAATTTTTTAGGGGAGTGGGAGTAGGGAGTGTGGCGAGATGGGGGAGACAATAGAGAAAATTTTATCTTGTCCCCTTATCTCTTCTTACTCTCTTCATTCTTGCCAGCCCACTCTAACAAAATGTGCGTCACGCCCCCAAACGTCGCGTGTACGGGTAATATTTTCAATTGCTAGGTTAAAAGGAATGGCAGTTGTTAGGTAACGCTGTGCCATAGAACCTACATCAGGTGCAAGTTCTGCGGCTGTCGTTGCCGCTAACCCCAAACCTATAAGTTGCTCGATTGGTCGAAATGGTAACAATAGATGCACACCGACAGCTAGTCCAGCCGTTAAGAGCATTGCTACTGATAAATTTGTGCCACAACGGGGATGTACAGCCAAATCCCATTCTCCACTGGTGATGCGATGTCGAGCAAGTGTGACTGCACGCCGCAAATCACTAATATTTACCTCACCATAAAGGTAGAATCCCTGCTCAGTAGATAAACCGCCTAATAGTTCATTATCTAGTTGAACATTAGTGGATTCTGCTAGAGCAGAATAGGTGCTTTTTGATTCGCTAAGAACCCAAACAGTGGCATGTTCTAAAGCATGAACCTGCCGCAGCATCAAAATTTCTTTCAATCCTGGAATAAACGATAGCTGTCTGAGTAAGTCGGCATCTTGTGTGGGTTGCGGAAAGTCTGAAGATCGATCTTCCAGACTTGGAACCTTTTCAGATACAGGTATCGTAAAATCAAAGTTAAAAAATTCAAAGGGAGACGAGCTACCCTGAAAAGAAGCGGAAGTATTCATTGGAACACTACTCCCAAAGCCGATGGGGCAACATAGATTTCTTTCAAATGTAACGCTTGCACCACTGAATTGTTGCTAATTTTTGTAGATGATTGTTTAGTTAGGGCATAGGGCATGGGGCACTTGTACTGAGCGTAGTCGAAGTATTGGGCATTGTAGATGCTTCTCCCCAGTCCCCAGTCCCTAATGCCCAATCCCCCGTCCTATATCTGTTCTGCTGAATTTGAGAAGGAATTCCGATCTTTATAGTTTCCGAGTCCGAGGGTCAGCTGGCTCCACTTACATAAACTCCGGCTGAGTGATGGACTCGGAACTTTTGGTAGAGTGTTCACACTGAAAACTTAGGCGTAAAAAGGGGAACAATCAGTAAAACTCAAAATTGGCTTGTAATTTACTAGACCAAAGCAATTACGCTTCTACTAGTAAATTGTTTATTCAATCTGGTTAGGCAGAGTACAGCAATTGACATCATTCAAACAGACTTTGCCCCACTGTAAAGCCCAGCGGACAAGAGCTACTCGATTATCTGTCTCAGTCTTCGTGAGAATATTACTGATATGGTTATCAACTGTACGCTTGCTAATCTCCAGTTTTCCTGCAATCTCTTGGTTAGTTAAGCCAGCGGCCACTAGGTCGATAATTTGCAGTTCTCTGTCTGACAGACTAACGGGGGTCTCAGACTTGCCACCAGCCATGACTATTTCTATCCTCCCTTGGTATATGTACTTAATCGCTCTTTCTAATTCTAGAAGATTCTTTTCTTGGTAGGGGTTTCAAGTGTTAGCAGTAATATGATTGTCAATATTTTCTTTGGATTTCAAGTTGGCAAAAATATAACCTACGTGACCTTCTAAGTAACAAATATAGCTAATTTTGAGGTACTTGTCATCTCAGCACTGAGATAAAATAAGCGGACATTAGAAGCACCTACATGCTATAGGAGTAGTAAAAATTGCTATTTAATTCTATGAAGGACTGGCGACAGATTAGTAGAAACTATTGTAGATTTTATACTGTAAATTCCTAATCCCAAATCGAAATCTAAAATTGAAAATGAGATGAGCAATCCCCGTGTTTTGTGCCTTGGTGAAATTTTGTTTGATTGTTTAGCCGATCAATTAGGGCTAAAGCTGGAAGAAGTGAAATCTTGGACTCCTTATCCAGGAGGAGCACCAGCTAATGTAGCCTGTGCTTTAGTCAAGCTGGGAATGTCAGCAGGATTTGTCGGAGCTGTTGGCGAAGATGAGCCAGGAAATGCACTGGTAAATTTATTACAAAATGTAGGCGTAGAGACTACAGGAGTACAACGCCATCCCACAGCACCAACGCGGCAAGTTTATGTTACACGGGATCTAGCTGGCGATCGCACCTTTGCCGGATTTGGTCAGTACGATACCGCAGAATTTGCCGATACTCGCCTGCAAGCTAAACAATTGTCAGATTCGCTGTTTCAACAGGCAGATTTTCTAGTTTTGGGTACTTTGGAATTAGCCTATCCTGAAAGTGAAGCGGCAATTCACCGTGCTTTAGAGTTAGCAGAACATTACGACTTAAAAATTGTGCTGGATGTCAACTGGCGTCCTGTATTTTGGAAAGAGCCAAACATCGCCCATCAAAAAATTCCAGAATTAGTTAAGCGAGTCGATTTCCTCAAACTCTCCAAAGAAGAAGCTGAATGGCTATTTGAAACCGCAGATCCCGGAGCCATCACTTATCGCCTAGCTTCGATTGAGGGGGTACTAGTGACAGATGGGGAAAACGGCTGCACTTATTGTCTGGGTGAGAACGAAGGCAAATTACCCTCGTTTTCCATCCCTGTAGTTGATACAACTGGTGCAGGAGATAGCTTTTTGGCAGGATTCATCCATCAACTGAGTCAGTATGGTATCCACAGCTTGCGGGATGCAGAAACAGCCAAACGCATTGTTACTTATGCCAGTGCTGTTGGGGCACTGACTACTATTAAACCAGGTGCGATCGCTTCTCAACCTACTGCTGCTGAAGTCGAAGCTTTTCTAGCCGCACATCAACTCTAGAAACTAGCATCAGTAATATCATGTCCGCATAATTAGTTATGCTAACCACAGTCATTGCACCCCACACGCCAGTCGCTCATGGGGGAAACCCCCAAGACCGCGCTGGCTCCCCTTAATCCCCTCCCCGCAAGCGGGGAGGGGAGACAAAGCGTAGCTTTGGCGGGGGTGGGGTTCTTCGGGTTTAATAAGCAATCAAGCGGACATGATATTACTGGAATATCAGCCTTTGGTGGCTGATACTCCCAGAAAATGTACGAAAATCTTCATGCCATTCTGCGGTCATATTAAACAATAAACGCAGCTGGAGAAGTGTCGGTACTAGGTTAACGCGCTCAATTTTTACTTTTAGAAGTTCTGAATTATCCTCAGTGCATAAGAGGAATGCACTCAGGTTAGATAGATTTTAAAATTCGTTAGTTAAATACAGCAGAATTCAGTAGTAAAACACGCTTTCTACCTGGGTAACAGACGAATAGTTGTGTACCTCACTTTCCTTGAAATCTGCAACAGTTCACACGTTTGTAATTGATTAATCCATTCAGTTGCACAAACAGGAAGGTGTCGCAGTCTATGTGCAAAAAAATATTAAATCTTTACACTTTTATTATCTGCATAAACAGTAATGCTGATATCTATAAGTGAATAGAAAGTATAAGTGAATAGAAAGTTTAGATTAGCTTAAGGTATTGGTGAAGCATTATGAAAAACATCACAAAATGGCTTTTGGGCTTGGCGATTGTTCCTGCAAGTTTGGTATTAGCATCTAGTCATGCTAAAGCCAGTCAAATTGCTGGTGAGTGGTTCTTTGGTCTCTGGGATTGTAATATTGACGGTAGACCAGCGAAAATGCAGTGGAAAGTAGTCGACGATCCACAAACTAGTTGTAACGGTGATGTTTGCTCTACTACTTCTGGTGTCCGTCTTGTCGGGCGGTTTAGTGATAACGGTAGTGCGTGGGTTCCTCTAGGAAAACGTTTTTCTAGCAGACAAAAACAGGATTTAGGTATTCGTTATTTAGGTGCAGAGCAAGATAACTGGTATCTCAAATACAACAGTCGTACTAAAATAGCAGATGGTTGGACGACATGGCGGGGTAATCGCTATCCACTACAATGTCGTAATCGCAGATAAACATTTGCCAAATTATGCAAAATATGTAAATAAGCGATCGCTAACTTTGAGTACTAAACACGCCAGTACCACATTTTTATTTAACTTGACAGGCTAATACTTTAGTTAGCCTGAGTTTGCTGCCATAGAGTATCAACAGTTACAAACTGATAACCTTGTTGTAGCAGTTGTGGAATGAGAATTTGAATTGTGGCAGCAACATCTTGTCCACCGCAAGCACCATCATGCAAAACAATTATTGAACCATTTTTCACCTGCTGCATAATTCGCTGTACCACGGTGGCGACACCTGGACATACCCAGTCTTCTGGGACAACGCTCCACATAACTGGGCGGTAATTCCACTGAGAGAACAATTTTAAAGTAGCAGGTGTAAAGAAGCCATTGGGGGGGCGGACATCTCGCACTTGTTGAGGTTGCAGGTTGCAGGCATTGTAGATGGCAGCTTGGGTTTTTTCTAAACTGTCCTTCAAGTTATTTGGGGAAAGCATGGGAAAAGAGCGATGATCGTAGCCATGCAATCCGATCCAGTGTCCGCGATCGCTAACGGCTTTAGCAATGGCAGGCGAACGGTTAACGCAGACACCCAACCAAAAAAAACTCGCTGTAATCTTGTAACGGTCTAACACTGCCAAAACTTCGGGTGTGTATTGCGGATGAGGCCCATCATCAAATGTGAGTGCGATCGTTTTAGTATCGGGATTTCCACGCCAAAGGCAGTTGGGAAAACTCGGTTGGAGAATGCGGTAGAAAATTGGGAAGAGGGGAGCTAGTTGCATTTTGCGTTTATCTACTTTGTAACAAAATTTGTAACAGCAATACTATTTGAGCTATTACTCGTCTAGATTGATGAGAAATCTAAGGGTAATCCCTGAATTAAGGGTTAATGCTGCTAAAAGATATACGAGATTATCAGATTTTATTTCTGGGCTTATTCTTAGTCTTGGGAATCGGTACACGAGATTGGACGCTGCGACCAGAGTTGATTGGGGTAGCGATCGCCACAAGTCTAGCAACTCAATTGATATTGTCATTGGTCACTTGTACTGAGCGTAGTAGAAGTATTGGTCATTGGTCATTAGCAAATGACAAAGGACAAAGCCCAAATTTTCGCAGTGCTTTAATTACCTCACTGGGACTCAGTTTACTGTTGCGGGCTGACCACTGGACGACAATGGCAATAGCCGCAGTTCTTGCGATTGTCAGCAAATTTATCTTCCAAGTCGGCGATAAGCATTTCTTCAATCCCGCCAATTTTGGCATCATATCTGCCTTGATTCTCACCCCCGATGCTTGGGTTTCGCCGGGACAATGGGGTGAAGAGTGGTGGTATGGGCTATTATTTCTCGGTACTGGCGGCATGATTTTGCAGCGCATTGGTCGCTGGGACACCACAGCAGCTTTTTTGGGTTCTTATTCTTTGCTGGAAGCCATTCGCAATTTATGGCTGGGTTGGACTTGGGATGTTTACTGGCATCGATTGATGAGTGGATCTTTGCTGCTGTTCGCCCTATTTATGATTACCGATCCGCGATCGATTCCCAATTCCCGAATTGGGCGTATAGTTTGGGCAGTTTGCATCGCCGGATTAACCTTTATCCTGCGAAATTATTTCTTTGTTTCCACAGCAGTTTTTTGGGCGCTGTTTGCCCTTGCACCGTTGAGCATCTTGCTAGATGGTTTCTGGTTAGCCCCAAGGTTTACTTGGCAAGAGAAAGATAAAGAAGCAGGGGTAGAACTCCTAACTCCTAACTCTTGTACAGACGCGATTCATCGCGTCTCTAGTCTCTAGCACTAAAAAAGTAGAGGTATAAAATGAAGTTTTTCCGACTTTTAACACCATTATTGTTAGCAATTGTAGCTGTTTTGTGCTTTGCACCCGCAGCTTGGGCATTTTGTGGATTTTATGTAGCCAAAGCTGATACAAAACTGTATAACAAGGCTTCTCAGGTGGTTATAGCGCGGGATGGCGATCGCACTATCATGACAATGGCAAACGATTTTCAAGGCGAAGTCAAAGATTTTGCAATGGTAGTACCAGTACCAACGGTGCTGCAAAAAGAGCAAGTTCGCGTTACTGAACCCAAGATTATCGAGCGGCTAGATGCTTTTAGTGCGCCGCGATTGGTAGAATATTTTGATCCAGATCCTTGTGCCCCAGTTTACGATAGAGAGTTATCAGCAGCACCAGCGCCAGCAGCAGCGAGAAGTGAAGCGGGGGGTGCAAGGGACGATGCTAGTTTGGGTGTGACAGTCGAAGCACGTTTTAACGTTGGCGAATATGACATTTTGATCCTCAGTGCCAAAGAATCTGGTGGATTGGAAACTTGGCTTAAACGCAATGGCTACAAAATCCCCAGAGGTGCGAAACAGTTACTTCAGCCTTACATTCGCTCCTCAATGAAATTCTTTGTTGCTAAAGTCAATTTGGATAAATTCGAGCAATCTGGCTACCAGTTCCTCCGTCCGTTACAAATTTCCTATCAATCACCTAAATTCATGCTGCCAATTCGTTTGGGCATGATCAATGCTAAGGCAGAACAAGATTTGATTGTCTACATTCTCTCGCCCGAAGGACAAGCAGAAATCACTAATTATCGGACGGTAAAAATTCCCTCCGACGCGAACATTCCCTTGTTTGTCAAAGATGAATTTGGTGAATTCTACAAATCCATGTTTCAAACTGTCTACACGAAAGAAGACAGGAAAGTTGGTTTTTTAGAATACGCTTGGGATATGGGTAGTTGCGATCCTTGTTCTGCCGAACCCCTGACTCCAGAAGAACTCAAGCAAGCAGGTGTATTTTGGCTAGATGATAATTCTACAAGTAATGTGCCAGTACCCCCTAGTTTTCGTCGTCCCTCTCCTAGAAGTAACGTCTTCATCTCTCGATTGCATGTTCGCTATACCCGCGACAAATTCCCTGAAGACTTGATATTTCAACAAACTGCCAACAGTGAATCTTTTCAAGGACGCTATGTTTTGCAACATCCGTTCCAAGGGGAACTCAAATGTCAGGCTGGCAGACAATATAAGCAGTCTTTACCCAAACGTTTTGAACAAGAGGCGCAAACTCTAGCTAAACTAACCAACTGGAAAATCCAAGATATTCGCAACAAAATGAAATTGAGTGTAGGTAATCTGCAATATTCTTGGTGGGAAAATGTCCTATCCTGGCTGGGATTATATTAAACAGAGTCAGGAGTAAGATAAAAATCAAATCTGATACAGCAGAATTCAGAATTCAGGAATAAAACCAGCTTTATATTTGAGTAATAGACTGTGTACCTCCCTTTCCTTGAAATCTGCTGTAATTTACTTACCTTACTTTTTCTCAACTGATAAAAAGTAAGGTGTTGTTAGAAATACTCTTTACAGAACCTCTAAAATCCCAAATTAGCTAATCTTAGTTATTCATATCGCTCCGTTTTTTCCGATTGAATAATCCAGACATACTTATCCCTGTCACCAGTAGACCAATCAATCCCAATCCATTAAAAATTGGGTAAATTGCTTCTAGATGTAAAATTTCTCCTGTATGAATTCTTAACAGCAAACTAGAAGAAAGCCCAGTATTAATTGGCCATTCTCTAACAATAGTCGTCAACATTCCCGTCAATACAGTTAACATTAAAGGTAGACAAATTATGATGCCAATCGTGCGGTGATACTTGCGAAATGCTCGTTTCATAGTCATTTGCTACAAAGGTTATTATTTTTATACTAGTGTTTATTAAAATCCGACGCTGCTGAATTATGGAAAAATCATATTTTTATCCTGCAATTTGAGTTTTCGATGTATATTTTTACTTTTGCAAACTTATTCTATAAATAAGTATAGGGTTAAATGATATATTTATCTAGGAAAAAGTAGCTCCAGAAATGTTGCTATTAATGCTGGGAAACAGCAGACTATTCACTTTCGTCAATTACAGCTTAATAATGAATGGAGGAGTTTTACAATGAAGAGTTTTCAACTAATGTCGAGCGTTGCGGGTATAAGCTTGATAGCTTTGCTAGGCTGCAACAATCCCGAACAACCTACTACCCAAACTACCCCAGCGGTGACTCCTAATGCTAGCGCAGCATCAGCCCCAGCAACAACATCTACTACAAGTAATAGTAGTTTATTAACTATAGTATCCAAAACTAAAGCCGCAGTTACATCTGGCAACTTTGTTCAAGCTAAAAAAGAATTTGACAAATTTGAGGATGCTTGGGAAAAAGTTGAAGACGGTATCAAAGTTAAGTCTCGTAATAATTATGAAACTATAGAGACAAATATGGATCGGGTTACAGGAGAACTTAAAGCTTCTAAACCCCAAAAAGAAAAATTATTGACAACATTGCAGTCATTAGAAAAAACAATTACTGCTGTTTCAAAATCTTAACTAAATGTGCATTCAAGTCATTTTGAATGCATCGCTGTCCTCCCTACCCCCAATCTACGGTGTAGGTGCAAGTCTTTCTGACCCGCTCTAACTCCCCTGATGCCTTGGCTACGGTGTACACACAAGTCTGAAATAGCTGATTAACCAAGGTTTTACCCCACCCTAACCCTCCCCGTATGTATTGGCTACGGTGTACACACATCTTTTTGCTGGGTGCAAAATGTGTATCGATCCCCCTAAATCCCCCTTAAAAAGGGGGACTTTGAGAGCTTTTTGCCCCCCTTTTTAAGGGGGGTTGGGGGGATCAAAAGCTTATGGGGCAACTCTTAAAGACTTGTGTGTACACCGTAGGTATGTATTGGGGAGGGAACAAAATATCTGATTTCCCCCCAATATATCGGGGGGATTAAGGGGGGTAATTCGACTTGTGTGTACACCGTAGGATGCCTTGGGAAAGAACTGGATATTTCCTCCCAATGCATCGGGGAAATTAAGGGGGGGTAAATCCAGAGTTTAGCCTTCATTACCAAGATATGTGTACACCGTAGCTACCCTGAATGTACTCATAGGGTAGGGATAAGAGCGGTAAATTGAGTGTATAACCAAGCTCTACGAGCAAACGTGGTGAGTTTGAGAACCCAAGCAACCAGGATATTAAGGCGCTCGATGTCTTAAGAATTTCCGTCGCTGAGGAACAGAGAGTGTCAAATTTAAGTACAGCTTTGCATAAAAGCGTAGCATTAACAATCCAAGCCAACGCATTAACATTGTCGTGTATTGCCAATTATAATTCGGTACGGATTAATGAAATGCTGTACTAAGTTCTATTTACTTCAGAACCTCAAATTTTCCAATAGTCTATGTCCGTTCTCCACTTCCTTTTCAAAAAGATGCAGTATCTTGAGGAAAGGTAATTCTTCGGGTGTTGTTATACGCAATACTAAGATATTCTTGCTTTCTTCGCCAAGATTGTCATGGTTCAATTCGATGAACAGCTACGCCGCTTAGTTACAGAAGCCTGTGGACACCAACCTGGAAGCCCTCAGCGTCAGAAGCTGCTCACGCAAATTATTCGCTTGACAGCAAATAGACTCTGGAGAGAAACTACTCCCTACTATCAAGACGCACTGCAACAAACTTGGTTGTATTTCTGTCGCAATGTTTGTGAAGGTTTGACAGGTCAAATCTACGATCCAAATTATGGCAGTGTGATCACCTGGCTGAATGCTTACCTAAAACGGAGACTACAAGACTTTTACCTTAATCAGAACCGAGAACAAGCCACAACAGTCCCTCTGAGAATTCGTCAGTCTACATCGGGTGGAACAAGTGAAACCATCGATCCTGTAGATAATCTACCGGCTAGCCCCCAAGCACCTCCGATTTTGGAAGACTTAGAAATATGGGCGAAGACAGATTCGGATGGGGAACTGTGCCGTACTTACATTAAAGGGCGTCCAGATGTGAATTGTCAGGTGTTAATTCTCAAACGCTTACCCCCAGAAGTTAGCTGGAAAGATTTATCACAGGAATTTGGGTTGTCAATTCCGACATTAAGCAGTTTTTATCAACGCCAATGTTTACCGCGTTTGCGTAAGTTTGCAGAATTGGAGGGATTATTATGATCGGTACTGTTTCGGTGAGTTTTTGGTTAAGGTTCGCGATCGCCTTTTAACTATAGCCAATCAAGTTTCACTGCGATCGCCATAAATAAGAAAATTGTGGAAGCTCAAAGATTGATGAGGAATGGGAATGGTAACATTAGCCTGTTAGCCTATGTGTTTCTGGTTATCACCTACCTCTCGTCATGCTTATGGCTAAAACAACTAGGATTTTTGGCGCGAATTCTCTAAAGTTTAAAAGCAGGGGTCGGAAAACGGCAGGGACGCGCTGGCTCACTCCCCTAGCTCACTGTTTACGTTTGCCTTTGTACTTCCTGATCGCTTTGCTATGCATTGTCGGTTCACCAGTGCTAGCAAAAGTTCCTAGCTCTATCAATTCTTTATCCCAATTGCCAATAAATAGTCTAACATCGCTGGCTGTGCCCACTGATGCCGCTTCACTCCTACAGCAGGGCAAAGTTTTATACAGTAATGGCAAATTTGCCAAAGCTGTAGAAGTTTTACAACAGGCTGTCCAAATATATAAGCACACTTCGGCATTGCTCAGTGACCAGCAAGGGGAGAGTCTTGCACTAGCAGCCACATTGAGTAATCTTTCCCTAGCTTACCAGCAACTCGGTGCATGGAGTCAGGCGCAGCAGGCAATTACAGAAAGCTTAAATTTACTTCAAGAACCGGATAAAAACCAAAATCTACAAATATTTGCCCAATCACTAGATATTCAAGGTCGCCTGCAATTGGCAATGGGAAAGCCCGAGGCAGCTTTGGCAACTTGGCAGAAGACAGAAGAAATTTACAAACAAGTAGATAATCAAAGTGGCGTGGTGCGATCGCTAATCAATCAAGCACAAGCGTGGCGCACCCAAGGATTTTACCCGCGAGCGTTCAAAACACTCGATCGAATAAGTCAGACGTTAAATTCTCAACCAGATTCTCTAGAAAAAACAGTGAGTTTGCGATCGCTCGGTGATGCCCTTTTGGTATTGGGCGATTTGAAAAAGTCACGCCAAGCATTAGACGAAAGTCTGATAATTGCTCAAAATCTCCAATCAAGCGCTGATATTGGAGCTAGTCTGTTCAGCTTGGGGAATAATGCCCGTAAACAAAATCAAAAGGAACAGGCGATCGCCTATTATCAACAAACAGTCGCAGTATCTCCCTCACCCCTCACAAAAGTCCAAGCACAACTCAATCACCTCGGACTACTGATTAAAGATAGAGAATGGGCAAAGGTTCAAACTCTTTTGCCGTCGATTGAGTCCCATCTTAAGCAACTTCCCCTCAGCCGTGGGAGTATTTACGCTCATGTTAACTTTTCACAAAGTTTAGCAAAAGTCAAGAGTGGTGTATTGCAAGCATCAAGTCACAAGTTTTACTCAGGATCGAGTACAAAAGACTCAGCAAAATTACTCGCTAGTGCCATCCAGCAATCCCGCAGTTTAGGAGACAAGCGGGCAGAGGCTTATGCTTTGAAGAGTTTAGGCGGCTTGTATGAAGAAACCAAACAGTGGTCAGAAGCGCAAGACCTGACCCGGCAAGGATTAGCTTTGGCACAGAGTAGCAATGCACCAGAAATTACCTATAGCTTGGAGTGGCAGTTAGGTAGATTGCTTTGGGCACAACAAGATATTAATGGTGCGATCGCCGCTTATGATGCTGCTGTAGACACTCTTGAGTCTCTGCGCAGAGATTTAGTAGTCAATAAAGATGTCGTGAACCAGGATGTGCAATTTGACTTCCGGGACAGCGTAGAACCTGTCTACCGCCAGTCAGTAGAGTTACTGCTGCAATCTCAAAAAGGAAAACCAAATGAAAAAATATTGGAGAAAGCACGTCAGCGAATTGAAGCACTTCAACTAGCGGAATTAGACGACTTCTTTCAGGAAGCTTGTCTGCAAGGTCAGAAAGTAGCCCTCGATCGAGTAGTAGACAAAGGTAATTCCAAGGCTGCCATCCTTTATCCAATTATTCTTCGTGACGAACTCCAGGTAATTGTCAAAATTCCTCAACAACCTCTAGAAAGCTACAGTACCAAGATTTCCCAAGGAGAAGTAGAGAAACTCTTAATAGAACTGCGAAGAAATCTTGTCGATCCAACTGCTACTAAGATCGTCCAAACCCAATCGCAACAAGTTTACAGTTGGCTGCTTAAACCCATTGAGTCACAATTGCAGCAAAGTGGCGTCGATACGTTAGTGTTCGTCCTAGATGGGCCATTACGCAATTTACCAATGGCAGCTCTCTACGATGGTAAACAATATTTAGTAGAAAAATATGCGATCGCCCTGAGCGTCGGTCTACAACTCCTCGACCCCAAACCGCTGGTAAAACAGCAGCTGAAAGCGCTAACCGCAGGACTGACTCAGCCACCGCCAGGATTTCCCAAGTTTGCACCATTGCTGGCGATCAAATCTGAATTTGACGGTATTGCGAAAGCAGGAGTTTCGACAACCAGCCTACTGGATGGAGATTTTAAGAAAAAGAATTTGGAAAGTGAAATTGGTGCTGCTTCATTCAACATAGTGCATTTGGCAACCCACGGTCAGTTTAGCTCCCGCCTGGAAGACACTTTTATTTTAGATTTCGATGGTCAAATCAATGTTAAAGATTTTGATACTCTCTTCCGCAGCCAGGGTAAAACCGTAGTTGAATTATTGGTTTTGAGTGCTTGCCAGACAGCAACAGGAGACAGCCGTGCAGCACTCGGTCTAGCAGGAGCAGCTGTCCGAGCTGGGGCGCGTAGTACCATCGCTTCCCTGTGGCAAATTGATGATGAATCAACAGCGATGTTTGTTAGTGCCTTCTATCGAGAACTCAAGAGTGGCAAAATCACCAAAGCTGAAGCAGTCCATCGTGCCCAACTACAACTGCTGAAACATCCCAACTACAGAGCGCCAAGCTTTTGGTCTGCCTATGTATTGATTGGTAATTGGTTGTGATTTGGGGAGCCAATTTTCGTAAGCGATCGCTCAAATTGTCCGCTCAAAATTTGGCAACCTATCTGCTAGTTGATAAGCCGCTTTTAGCAGCTTTAAGCTATGTTGATAGAAGTATAAATACTCAAAATCTCTATCTCTCAGATGATTTCAATATACAATCTTTTAATTTTATGGGATATTTTTACCTAATCCCCAGTCCCCAATTCTCTTTTTCCAGTATTCAGTTTTTTTTTCCAGTGTTCAGTTTTGTGGCATAAATTTATTGAATGCGGGTGATATATACATAGCAGCATTGAACCCTAGAAATTGACTTATGAATAACTCCACCTATCAGCTAGATGATTTCGCTTTAACATTGCCGATTTCCCAAACAGCCCGCATAACTGCCCAGCAATTTGCTAACCAGCAACCAAATCTTGAAAAAGCAGAGCAAGTCCGGCTGAATACTTTAGCTGTATGGGTGGTGAATGACTACTTGCAGATGATGGATATTCCTACCGATGTTCAAGCTAGTGACAGTTGGAACGCCATCATGCGCCTTTGTGGAGATGTCGCTGATTTAGAAGTGCCCTCAATTGGCCGTCTGGAGTGTCGCCCTGTCCGTCTGCATCAGCAGATATGTTTTATTCCTCCAGAAACTTGGGAAGAACGGGTGGGTTATTTAATAGTTCAATTTGATGAATCGCTCGAAGAAGCAAGGCTGCTTGGTTTTATCCCTACTGTAGCAACTGAAACAGTTCCTTTAGCGCAACTGCAACCATTGGAAGCGTTTATTGACCACATCTGGCAACTGCGTCAATCCCCAGTTAATTCATTAGTGAATTTGAGTCAGTGGTTTACTGGTATATTTGAGACTGGCTGGGAGACTATTGAATCGCTGTGGAACGTGCCGGAACTCAGGTCAACTTATGCCTTTCGCAGTGTTGAAACTTTGGAATTAGATACCCTCAAACAACCAGAATCAATTACTAAACGGGCAAAAGTGATTGATTTAGGTATCCAAATCCACAACCAACCTGTGATGTTAATTGTGGAAATCAGCCCCGAAAAAGATCGACAAACTAGTATTCATCTGCAATTGCACGCCACTGGAAATCAAATCTACTTGCCACCAGGAGTTCATCTCACTGTTATAGATAGTTCAGGAGAAATATTTCTCGACGCTCAATCTAGAAAATTAGACAACTACATTCAGTTGCAGTTTCGTGGTGAACCTACAGAGCAATTTAGTGTTAGGGTAGCCTTGGATAATACCAGTATTACCGAATATTTCCGAATTTGAAATATGTAGCTATCTTCCTGCTTTGTCGGTAATTTATTAAGTCATAATTCATTAATTGAAAATTGAAAATTAAAAATCCAAGCTAGCTTTTGGGGATTTGGAAAAAATCTGGAGACGCTTGCGATCGGACATTAGAACAGGGCACGATCTTGCATGGGGAAATAGCGACGGTTATGGGTAAATTAGTGGCGATCAAATTTGGAGAGGGTAGTTTTGAGCAGGGGTTTGCTGTCACCCTCCAAATTGGTGAAGAACGCGAGCGTGCTACAACCGAAATCACCGGGAGGCTCCCTTCATTCCCGGAAATGCCGCTCTATTATAGTCATTGGCAGTCTAGTTATCGGCAGATAGGCAATCGTTATCGCCTCCATGCTGACAAAATGCAGGTGACGAATGTATCGATGGTGCAAGACTGCGAAAACGCTTCTCATATTTTGCGGGCACGCTTTAATACTTGGTTGCGAGCAGAGGAGTTTCGCCCGTTGAGGGAAAAATGGTTAGAAAGATTATCCTCCAGCGACGAAGTACGGGTGATTCTGCAAACAGAAAATAGCCAATTGCAGCTATTACCTTGGCATCTGTGGGACTTGTTAGAACGCTATCCCAAAGCTGAAATTGCCCTTTCCTCACCATCTTACGATCGCATTCACAAGCCCCGCACTCTCAATAAATTAGTCAATATTTTGGCAATTGTGGGCAATAGTAAGGGAATTGACACCCAAGCCGATCGAGCTTTACTGCAACAGTGTAGTAACGCAGAGGTGAGCTTTTTGGTAGAACCACAACGTAAGGAATTGACCGACCATCTCTGGGGAAAAAACTGGGATATTCTTTTCTTTGCCGGACACAGTTCCAGTCACAAAAATGGAGAAAGCGGACGAATTTACCTGAATAGAACTGATAGTCTTACCATTGGTGAGTTAAAGTACGCTCTCAAAAAAGCCATTGAAAATGGTTTGCAATTAGCTATATTCAACTCCTGTGATGGATTGGGGTTGGCGCGAGAATTGGCTGATTTGCAAATTCCTCAAATAATTGTCATGCGCGAACCCGTCCCAGACCAGGTTGCGAAGGAGTTTTTAAAATATTTTCTCCAAGGCTTTGCCGGTGGCGAGTCTTTATATCAAGCGGTACGCCAAGCGCGGGAACGCTTGCAAGGACTTGAAGATAGATTTCCTTGTGCGACTTGGCTACCAGTAATTTGCCAAAATCCGGCGCAGATACCACCGACTTGGGATGAATTAAGGTCTACAAAATCTGAAGGTGAAGAGCAAGCAAGTTTACCTTTGTCTAACAGACGCAAATTTAAGAGAACTGTATTATCCAGCTTGGCAGTTACAGTCTTGGTTTGTGGCGTGAGATTGGTGGGATTGCTAGAAAATCCAGAGATTCAAGCCTTTGACCTAATGATGCGATCGCGCCCTGCCGAAGGTCTCGATCCCCGACTGTTGATTATCACAATTGACGATGACGATTTAGCAATTCAAAGACAAAATGGCGAGTCCTTAATTGGAGCTTCTATTTCTGAAAAATCTCTGAATAAACTCTTAGCAAAACTGAATCAATACCAACCCCGCGCGATCGGCTTGGATGTCTACCGTGATTTTCAGGCCAAAGAGCCAGATTTAATTACTCGTCTCCAGCAAACTCAGAACTTGGTTGGCGTATGCAAGGGGAGCGATCGCACAGGAAATATCAAAGGTATTAAGCCGCCACCAGAAATCCCCCCAGGAAATCTGGGCTTCAGTGACTTTATTCACGATCGCGATGGAGTTATTCGTCGGCATCTTCTGTTCATGAATCAGGAGACGACATCATTGTGTTCTGCTCAATATTCCTTCAGTTTACAAGTAGCATCCCTTTATCTGCGCCCTTTAGGAATTCAAACAAAGTTCACCCCTGAAGGAAATTTGCAGTTGGGTAAGACTATTTTTCCAAATCTGAAGTCTCGTACTGGTGGCTATCAAAATATTGATGCTAATGGCGGTCAAATCTTACTCAACTATCGTTCTTCAAAAGAAATAGCCGAACAGGTAAAGCTAACGCAATTTTTATCTAGTCCAATTAACCCCAACGCCATCAAAGACCGGATTGTTCTCATTGGTGTGACTGCAAAGGGGGATTCTCCAGACACCTGGCCTACACCTTATGGCATTCCTTTAGATGAGCAAATGCCAGGAGTACTGGTACAAGCTCACATGGTCAGCCAGATCCTTGGTGCAGTCCAGGATGGGCGGCCTTTGCTGCGCGCTTGGTCATGGTGGGCTGAGGTCGCCTGGATTTGGATCTGGTCTTTGATTGGGGGAGTCCTAGCTTGGCGCAGACTTTCGTTACCCTGGTTGACATTGGCAATCGGTATTACTTCTAGCCTTTTGTATGTAGTTTGCTTTGGTCTGTTAATTTCGGGTGCTTGGGTGCCTTTCGTACCGTCGGCTTTATCGCTTGTAGCTATGGCGAGTTTGATGTCAATTTATAATCATTCAAAAACAAAAGTGCGGGTGGGGAATGGGGGCAGGGAAGCAGGGGGGCAGGGAAGCAGGGGAGCAGGGGAGAAGTTGCAGTAAGTTTTTCCCCTCTGCCCCTCTGCCTCTTGCGCCCAATCTAAAATCTAAAATCTAAAATCCTATGAGGTCAGGTTTCTATGAATTTAAATTCACAACCGATAAAACTATTTTTAGCAGTAGCTTTTAGCTGTACAAGTTTATTAGCTAGTCTGACTCCAGTACTAGCGAAACCAACCCCTAATCGCTCTGATACTAAAACGATCCTTGCTCAAGCCAAAATCTTTAATCAACCGCCAATTCCAGCTGGCTCCCCTCCTGGAGGTCGCGTTCGTGGTGGAGCGAAGCGCACCGGGCCGGAGGGATGTCCACTTACTAAAATTGACTTGACTGCTTTAGTAGCCTTTACTCAGGAAGCTAACTCTGTAATTAATGTCTGGGGACAAACAACAGTAGAACATCCAAGTTGGTTTTTCTATGTGCCATATACTAAAGATTCGCCATATACAGTTGAATTTGTGTTGCAAGATCCAGACGCTAACGAGGTATACAAAAAAGCGATCGCTTTATCGGATAAGTCAGGAGTCATCCGCGTTTCTTTGCCTAGCAATGCACCCGGTTTAGCAGTAGACAAACAATACCGTTGGTTTTTCACCATTAACTGTGACAAGCAAAAGAACTCGCCTCCAACTTTTGTTGAAGGGGTAATCAAACGAGTTAATCTGAGTCAATCAACAGTCAAAGAAATAGAAACGGCTGAACCTCTAAAACGCTATGCTATCTATGCTCAAAATGGGATATGGTACGAGGCACTGACGACGTTAGCTGAACTGCGTCAACAAAATCCTCAAGATGCAGCCCTGAAAGCAGAGTGGCGAAATTTGTTAGGCAGCATCCGCTTAGATGATGTTGCCGGAGAACCTATTCTTCCAGGAACACCTTAAACTAGGAAAAATTTTCAGTTAATACCAAAAATGCAACAAATAGACCATTTGTAGAGACGCGATTCATCGCGTCTTTACGCAAGGATGTGTTGCAATCATTAATTGAATTAGTATAAGCAAAAATTGATGTAGAGACGTTGCAATACAACATCTCTACAGATGTGTTGTTTAGTTTGCAGCAGCACTTACTAAACCATTGTGCCTGAGCAAAGCGATCGTACTTGGTTCGCGACCCCGGAAAGTTTTAAACACCTCCATTGGATGCTTGCTACCACCGAGTGCTAGCACCGTATCACGATACCGCCGACCTGTAGTTTTTATAGCTTCTTCATTTTCTAGCCCAGCTTCTTCAAAAGCGGCAAAAGCATCAGCACTAAGGACTTCAGCCCATTTGTAACTGTAGTAGCCTGCTGCATAACCACCCTCGAAAATGTGCCCAAAAGAACACAACATGGAATCTTCTGGGAGTGGTGGTAAAACAGTAGTAGTCTTAGCTATGCGATGACGCACATCTGCTGGAGTTTCATTGCTGCCAGAACGATAGCGGTAATGTAGTTCTAAATCAATACTGCTAAGGTGAATTTGCCGTAACATACCAGTACCACTCATATAATTACGCGCCGCTAGCAGCTTTTGATAATAATGCTCTGGTAGGGCTTCTCCAGTTTCGTAATGTTTAGCCATACCAAACAAAGTGGGTCGCTCATAACACCAGTTTTCCATAAACTGACTGGGTAGTTCCACTGCATCCCATTCCACATTATTGATACCTGCGGCTCCCGCATAGTCAACCTTGGTGAGCATGTGATGCAATCCATGACCAAACTCGTGGAACAAAGTCTCTACTTCATAGAAAGTCATCAAACTCGGCTTGCCATCTACTGGGGGAGTTTGGTTACATATCAAATAAGCCACAGGCAACCGGATGGCAGTTGCACCATTTTCAGTTTTGGCACGATTGATGCATACATCCATCCAAGCACCGCCGCGTTTTTCTGCTGGACGGCTATAGGGGTCTAAGTAGAAGTAAGCGATGGGAAAACCAGTTTCATCGGCTATTTGGAAATAACGGACATCCTCATGCCATACTGGGGCTTTACCATCGGCAGGGGTTACTGTAACACCAAACAGCCGCTTAACAAGCCCAAACAAGCCATCTAGCACTTGGGGAAGAGGAAAGTAGGGACGTAATTCTTCAGCGGTAAAGGCAAATTTGGCTTCTCGTTGGCGTTCTGCCCAAAAGCTGATGTCCCAATGTTTTAAATCTTGATATTCTTCTCCATGTGATGCAGCAAAAGCTTGAAGTTCTTTTAAGTCTTTGACAGCAGCATCATAACTGGCCTGGCGTAGTTCTTCTAATAGTGCTTCAACTGCCTCAACATTAGGAGCCATTTTACTTGCAAGGCTCAACTCGGCAAAACTCTTAAAGCCAAGTATATCTGCGAGTTCTTGCCGTAACTCTAAAATACGCACAATTAACGGGTTATTATCTAAATCGCCACTAGAAGCGCGAGTAATATGAGCTTTGTAGAGCTTTTCACGCAAATCTCGACGGGTGCTGTGCTGCATGAAAGGGCCGTAGCTGGGGAAGTCTAAAGTAATGCGCCAAGGTCCATTTTCTGGTGTGGCGTTCTCTTCTTTTGCTGCACGTGCAGCTTGGGCAGCTAAACTCACCAAACTTGGTGGTAAACCGTCAATTTCTGCTTTTGTTGTCAGGGTTAAGCTAAAGGCTTTCGTAGCATCAAGTACATGGTTAGAGAATTTAGTAGAAAGTTCTGCCAACTCCATCTGAATGGCATTGAAACGGTCTCTTACCTCTCCTTTTAAGCCAACACCAGAAAGTTCTGCATCTCGAATGGCGGCTTCCACAATGCGCTGTTGGGCTAATTCTAAAGTTGCCCAACTATCACTGCTACGGAGTGCCTTAAAAGCATTGTAGATGGGTTGGCTTTGACCGAGTTTGTTGATAAATTGTACAACTAGTGGCTGTACGATTTCATGAGCTTCGCGCAGTTCCGGGCTATTTTTAACACCCATTAAATGATTTACCGTCCCCCAACTCCAGGTAAGCCGTTCTGTCAGCTTTTCTAAGGGTTCTACTAAATCACTCCAAGTAGGCTGTACACTAGCCTCTAAGGTGGCAAGTTGCTGGTCAAGTTCTGCTAGCAACTGATTGAAGGCGGGTACTACTCGTTCTGGTTTAATCTCTGTAAATGGAGGTAAACCAGTGCCTTGGAGTAAGGGATTATCAGAAATAATGGTACTTGCACTCATAGTTTTGTGTGAACTGCGAACGAATAAAAATCAACAATGATTTTTAGTTATATATCTTCTAATGTAACGATCGCTGTGCTATTTATTATTACCATTGTGGCAAAAAAGTAAAAAAAACGATAATTCCTCACAAAAGTATCCTGATATGACTATTTTGTTTAGTTTATGAACTTTGCGATCGCATATCATAGGTACTTCTAGGTACTTCGCATCGGGAACAGGGTGTATTCACCTACCTGAATCTGACTAAAGGCGATGCCTATGGCGGGCTACGCCTACGCAAAAAGACGCGATCGTGTATTATGTCAAAGAGGTAACTCCTCCATCAGCATGGGCGTTACCTAAAAAGCAGAGTTTCAGCCCGATAATTGCACGTTTTCAAGGCGTAGAAGCGTACAAATTAACTGAGCGTCAGCGAGCGTCCTTAGCAAACCGAAAAGGAAGGCTCCAGATTTCCATATTTATGATATTATTTGGCAACTCATCTTTTTACTCGTAAAATCGAAGACAAGATCAAGGTCAGTAGAAAAGAGTCCCTAAATTAATGAATACGTTAATCAGTCAGGGTGGAAGAGCTATCACTAAATTTCAGGTGGTAGACCGGATAAACGATATAGCTTGGCAAGCTCACCAAGGCAGCGTTGCGGCGATTATTCAGCTATTGAACGAAAAGCTAGCCCAGTCGTGTGTCAGAACTAGAGCCATTTTTTCTGATGGTGTCTTACAAATTCTGTGCGAGGCAGCTAGAGTAGAGCAACTAGAGCAATCTCCCCTGGTAGAACAAATCCAGCAAATTCTTGAGTCTATCGCCCCGCGTTACATTCGCCGCGTCAAGATCAACAGTCGGATTGTTCGAGAACAACAATTGCTGTGGTTAAAAGAAATAGATAGCGATCGCGAAAACCAATTGCTTTGGTCACAGGAAATTACATTAATTCAGCCGAATATTGTAAAGCAATTAATTAAAGATTTCACAGAAGCTCAAGCTGAACTAGGAAAACCAAATTATCCTAAAACTCAAATCTCTCGTCCTTTAGTACTCATTAACAAAGAAAAATACAAAAATAAACCTAAAACAAAGATATTAGCAGCAGCTGGTTTATGCTCGCTGTTATTGCTTAGTTGGGTTGTTTATGCCCAGCTAGGTAATAAATTGAAAAACCTCATACAACCAGAAACTTCCAAATCTTTAACTACAGAAAATACTAACGATAGGAAAGCCCAAACACCATCCCGCGCTCCTAATAATAACTTTTCTGAGCCATCTGACGATCCATTTCAAATATCTGTGCGAATTGCCAACCAAGCTTCTGCATCTGGTAAAACAGCTACAACCTCAACTCAATGGTTAGAGATCGCTGCTAAATGGCAACGTGCTTCAGATTTAATGAGTACCGTACCACAAACTCACAGCCGTTATCAAGAAGCTAAGATTCGTACTCAACTATATAAAAAATACAGTGAGGCGGCACAGAAAGAAGCCGATAAGAGCAAATCTTAGTTTTTTTTGATTGGAAGACTTCGATTAGTGATTAGTATTCCAGCAGTAGGAAATGGATTATTTACTTTATTTCTCGCGCTTCACCCAAGCGCTTAAAACGAATTTAAATGCGTCGCTGCTTTTCTTGGGGAATGGGAGTAAATTCCCCACTTGAGAATATTAGTTGTGCCGCCGAATAGTCGCAAAAAGATTCTAGCTAACACATACAGCAGCTTGTAAGTAAGTGAGAGACAAAATGTAGAACTCACGCATCAGATATAAGGGACTTCCAAGAAATAAATTATCCAAATAAACGAACCACAGAGACGCAGAGAACACAGAGAGAACAGAAATAGAGAGGATTTTTGCGTCAGTTTTGGGATATTTTTTTATTTGGAAGTCCCTAAAGAGTTTCTATCTCCTACCTCAAAACTCATAACTTTCTACTTTATGTAAAAGAAAACTGCTGTATTTAATTTCTGGAGATGTCTATGAAAAAATCGACCTTATTGTGAATAAAGTCGATTTAATCAAGCAGATTAATTTGTAGGGTCAATCTAAAATCCAAAATGTGTATGTCGCCTAACTCAGGAGTTCTCCTGTTTCTTGCAGGGAGTGCAAGCGGCGGTAAATACCCTCGTGACGCAAGAGTTCATCGTGGCTACCCACTTCTACAATCTTTCCTTGCTCTAAAACGACAATTTTATCAGCTTCCCGGACTGTGCTTAAACGGTGGGCAATAACAATGGTGGTGCAAGTGCCCTGAATCGATCGCATCGCTAGCTGAATTGAACGCTCAGACTCATAATCTAAACTAGAGGTGGCTTCGTCAAAAATCAGCACGTCTGGTTCCACTAACAACGCCCTAGCAATTCCTAAGCGTTGTCTTTGCCCTCCAGATAACCTGACACCTCGTTCTCCCACAACGGTGTAATAACCTTGGGGTAAGTGCTGCACTACTTCATCGACTCTGGCAATTCTACAGGCTTCCTTAACCTGCTCCAAACTGGCATTTGTTCTGCCATAAGTCAGGTTATCCAAGATAGTACCGTTGAAAACGTCTACTTCTTGGTGAACGATCGCTAGCCTTCGTCTATACTTACCTACATTCAAAGTGCGAATATCTTGACCATCAATCAGAATTTGACCTTCTTGAGGTTCAAAATATCGCAACAGCAATTTCACCAAAGTAGACTTACCAGAACCGGAACGCCCCACTAATGCCACTGTTTGGTATGGCTCAATCAACAAGTTAATATCTTCCAAAACTTGACGGGTGGCATCATATCCAAAACTGATGTGCGATAACTCGACTTTTCCAGTAAATTTATAAGGTGATTCTGTCTGGTTACTCTCTTCTAAAAGACTAGCTGAATCAGATGTAGTTGGCTCTTGGAGAAATTCGTGAAACCGCAACATTGAAGAATAACGACGAGCAAAAATTTCTGCTAAATTGCTAATAGGTTCTAATTCGGCATAAGCCATGCTAGAAAGAGTTAAAGTCATGACAAAGTGACCGAGAGAAATTCTACCGTCTACTGTTGCTGCGAGAGTCATACCCAGAATAGTAAAGACGCAAAACTGAATTACAGTTCTTTGCCAAGTAGCCAGTTTCGTATAACCATTGTGGACACGATACTCAACCACCATTAGTTCGCGATCCAAACGTTGCTTTTGCCGCTTCAGTTCCTTAGCTTCTGTGGCAAATGCTTTCACCGTTTTGATGTTGGTGATCAGTTCAGAATTGCGACTTTCAGTATCCTCCCCATATTTATCCAGAATAGTTTCGTGCCAAATTAGCTGCTTTAAATCCTTCAAGGTAAAGCTAAGAATAAGCACAAAGGAAATCAGATATAAAATCGCAATTCGCCACTCAATCGCTAAGATAAAAACGAAAATTCCCAGCACCCGAACTAGTTTAGGAATCAACTGCCCAGCAATTTCGGGGTATGTAAAAGTGTGGTTAGAAATACCTCTAGCTATTCTTCCAGCGATGCGTCCAGGGTTATTTTCATCATAAAATTCTAGTGGTAGAGTGAGAATTTTTTCTATGGCTGTTTGGGCTTTTTGCCGACGCAACCTTAAGGTTATACCCCAGTGAAACCAATGAGTTAACCAAGGTTGTGTTGGCGCTCTCACTACGGTGACAAGGAAAACTAAACCCAGTAATACACTCAAAGATAGAGTTTTGGTAACTGGATAATTGGTGATTTCCGAAAAAGTTGCGATCGCACTTTGAAGTGGTTTGTCCAAGGGTTGAGCAGACAAAACGTTTAATATCTGCCCGATCGCATAAGGAACAACCAAATCAATAATTTCGTAAACGCTGGATGCTGCGATACTAAAGAGACTCAGCTTCCAATCAGAGCGAAAGTAATTGACAATATCTTGAAATTTTGCCATGATGCACACCGTCCAAGAGCGCGATCGTAAACTTGGAATTTATATACTACAGACGTATTACAAAGTAGTCAAGAGCTAGATGACAAATCACTCTTTGGGAGTAGTTGGTAGTTCTTGAGGAAAAAATTCGAGGCGATAGCGGTAGAGAGCAACTGGTCGAGAACCGGCTTTAAAGTAATCTGGATCTTGGGGTGAAAGATAAACAGCAGTAACTTGATCTGCTTCAATCGCCGGATTAGATGTTGGAAGTTGATGATAAGCAGTGGTAGATTCTACAGAGTTTAAATAGGGAACTGAACCACCTTTAAATAGTTGTTGAAACACTTCTGTGGTGATGAATTTGCCATCAGGGGTAGTTTCTCTGGCTCGTGCAGTCACAATAGAAACTAGTTGGCGACTGCTACGCAAGAACGTAATTTGACGATTAGGTGAATCTGGATCTACTTTCACTAATAACACTGCTTCATCCCCTAAATAAGCCCTTGCCAAATTCAAACTATTAAATGCTCTATCTGCTATTAAGTTGGGGAATTTATCATCTGTTTGAGGTAATATTTTTAACCAAGGAGTATGTGGTTGCTCTTTCACAAATCTTACTACAAAACTCACAGGCTGATTTAATTGTCGGCGATTACCTTCAAACCCTGGAGTTACAATCTCTGGTGCTAAAGGCGCAGCTAAATCTACTAAAGTACTTGTAACTTTCCAAGTACCAGCCATCCATTCAGGGTAAACCAAATCACCCGAAGCCGGTTGCACTGAAGTTAGTTTTTCCCATTGGGGGAAATTTGCTAACCTTTCAAACAACTCTCCTGCAAAAGCTTCACCACCCCAGAGAAGGAATAAAAACAGCAAGCAAAAACTCCAAATTACCTTGATTACAAGCATTAGCAGTTTTGTATTTAATGGTTATTGTTTATCGATTAAAAATTAAGTAATTTTCTGTAATAAATTAAAACTTTGTAGTGAGATAATTAGCCCTATCCTGAATTTATAGTGATAGCATGACATTGGCATTAGGCATGATTGAAGTTTATGGCGTTCCCACAGCAGTGGAAGTGGGGGATGCCATGTGTAAAGCTGCCCGTGTAACCCTTGTTGGTTATGAAAACACTGATTTAGGACGAATTACCGTGTTAATTAGAGGAGCTATAGGCGAGGTGAATGTAGCAGTGACAGCAGGATTAAAGGCGGTGCTGCGAGTTGACGGTGGCGAGGTACTTTCTAATCACATTATTCCCCGTCCCCACGAAAATTTAGAATATATTTTACCGATTCATCGCAGCGTTAATATCGAGCATTTCAGTGCAGATATCCGATTTCCTCCACCTTTATCAGTTTAGATATATTAAAGTTCTGCTGGTAAAGGTTCCCAAACTTCCCCATACTTTTCTTTTAGAGTTTCCCAAGCTTCTACTTGTCCTGGTTCATATTCTCCTGGTTTACCCCATTGCAAAAAGAGGCTTAAAGCAGCTTCTTGCTTATCATCTAAAAACCGAATAGCATAGGTTGTAAAGTTACCTCTCTTAGCTTCACCTGTTTCAAATTTCACCTGAGTGATTTTATCCATATTCAAGTGAAACTCAAAGCCTTCAGTATGCATATTCGCATACTTACCTTTAGGCAATTCTGCATAAAACAACTTTTCTAGTTTGCCTCGTGCTTCTAAAACAGCAGCACTGCTAGTAACAATTAAACGCAAAGTTCCTAAAGTCTCGCAAGTTGCTAAAAATTCTTTCAATGTTGTGGTCATTTGTCATTTTTCCTTTGTCATTTGTCGTTGGTTAAACGATGATTCATAATACCAATTCAATTAATGATTGCAACATATCCTTGGGTAAAGACGCGATGAATCGCGTCTCTACAAATGGTCTATTTGTCGCATTCTTTTTTAAAATTGGTATAACTAATGCCCAATACCCCATTCCCTATTTTTCGTATTGTTCATAAGCCGCAACAATGCGCTGAACTAGGGGATGGCGCACGACATCTTTTTGAGAAAATTCGCAAAAGGCAATGCCTTCAACGTGTTTTAGAATTTGTAAAGCTACTCCTAAGCCCGATTGTTGGTGAAGTGGTAAATCAGTTTGTGTCATGTCGCCTGTAATCACCATCCGCGAACGGAAACCCAAACGAGTTAAAACCATTTTCATCTGAGCGGGTGTAGTATTTTGAGCTTCATCGACAATTATAAAAGCGTTATTGAGAGTGCGTCCCCGCATATAGGCGAGTGGTGCGACTTCAATCACACCGCGTTCCATTAAACTGGGTACTTTTTCTGGGTCGATGAATTCATAAATAGCATCATAAAGTGGGCGAAGATAAGGATTAACTTTCTGCTGTAAATCTCCAGGCAAAAAACCGAGTTTTTCACCGGCTTCGACGGCAGGGCGAGTTAAAATTAGCTTTTCCACTTGGTTGGCAAGGAGTGCTTGGACGGCGACAACAACAGCGAGATAAGTTTTACCAGTACCGGCAGGGCCAATCCCAAAGGTGAGATCGCGTCTGCGGAGTGCGTCGATATATTGGCGTTGGCGAAAAGTTTTGGCACGGACTTCTTCACCCCGGCGACTTTTGGCGAGGACATCTCGCTGTAAATCTTGTAGTTCCCCTTGCCGATCGCTATCTATGGCTTGACGGGCTGTTAAAATATCGGCACTGGAAATAGTATGGCCTTTAATCCAGAGGTCTTCAAGCGATCGCACTAATCGAGAAGCCAGATCGATTTGCTTTTCAGTACCAGAAATCACTAATTCTTGTCCGCGTAGCACTAAAGTGGCCCCTGTTTGCCGAGATAGGATTTTGAGATTTTCTTCTCCATCTCCGGCTAGAGCGATCGCACTGGGAATATTCGGCAGCTGAATTGTTAAGGCACCTGCCATAGTATTTCTTAATTGGTGAGGATCTGTATTTGACAAAGGTTAATTTTTCTCGCTAACGGCGAAATTATGCTTTTATTACTTACATCTTGAAAAATTTTTGTAATAAATGAATCGTTTGTAGGGGCGTACAGCTTGCCCTCATCCCCTAACCCCTTCTCCCAACATGGGAGAAGGGGAAATGGAGAATTTACTCCCCTCTCCCAACATGGGAGAGGGGCTGGGGGTGAGGGCATAGCCCCTACTGGTGAAGAGTCCAAAAAAAGATTTTTAAATCTTTTTGCTACTTTCCATCGTTATAAAAATTCTGAGCGGAGGTAACAACAACCGCTCAGATTTGCTCTTTAGTTTTAACCTAGCGGAGGCGCGGTTTAACAATGGGTTTAGGCCCATCATTTGCACGCGGTTCTCTCTTAGTCGGTGGTGGCGATCGCTCTTCTGTCTCTTCATCAAAAGACATACCCTCGCGGCCCGGCGTGGTGCTGCCGTAGATATCCAGGTATGTTGATTGCCCAGCTGCGGTTGCGGCTGCGGCAATTACTGTACGGATCGCCTGAATATTGCGTCCCCCTCGACCAAACACTTTTCCTTTATCTGCGCTTTCAAAGGCGATGCGAACCCAAACCCGGTTGAGGGCCTGAGAAATTTCACAATCGACACTTAATGTCTCTGGAGATTCCAAAAACGGCTGCACCAAGAACCGAACCAGCTCAACATAGTTGGGGCTAGCTGTTGGGAGTTTTGTTCCGAAATTATGATGCGGCTGTTGCACTGACCTGCTCAAAAACATTAGCTTTTACTAGAATGCGACGAACGGTGTCAGTGGGTTGAGCGCCTTGTTGTAGTCGCTTGACGATACCGGGAACGTCTAGTCGCACTTCATCAGTTCTGGGGTTATAAAAACCCAATTCTTCTAAGGGACGCCCATCGCGGCGAGCGAGGTTGTTAATGGCGACAATGCGGTAACTTGCTTCCCGCTTTTTACCGAATCGTTTCAAGCGCAGTTTGATCATGGTTGAAGAATCATTCTCCTGTAGTTAGATATTAATTAGCAAGTAATTGGTGAGGAAGTAACCTAAATCTGGCTGCTGCCGATAAATTAAGGGTTAGTTTCCTCTGCTAATAAATTCTGAGGTCGAAATGCTAATTTTAGCACTGCCTAGCATTTGCTGCTATTTGTCATTAGTCCTTTGTCATTAGTTCTTAGTTAATGACTAAAGATTACCAAAGCCTTTTTTCTTTTTATCTTTGGGTTTTTTCTTTTTCGCGGCTGGGGCACCATCATAACCTCGCCATCCGGGGGCTGCGGGACGATTACCAGCACCTGCGAAGGCGTTGCCCATACCACCGCCACCGCCGAACATTCCCGGCATTCCAGGGAAGCCACCTTGACCCATTTGCTGCATGAGCGATCGCATTTTTTGGAAATCACCCACCAGTTTCGTGACATCTGACTCTCTATAGCCGGAACCAGAAGCAATCCGCCGCCGCCGACTGGGAGAACTGGCTAATAAATCGGGGTCGTGGCGTTCTTGGCGAGTCATGGAGTTAATCATCGCCTCACAGCGCTTTAACTGGGTTTCTCCCTGCTTGAGTTGATCGTCTGAAAGCTTGTTCATCCCTGGAATCATCTTAATCAAGCCTCCCAGAGAACCCATGTTCTTTAGCATCCGCAACTGCTTGAGAAAGTCAGTAAAGTCAAACTTTGCTGACAAAATTTTCTCCTGCATTTTCTCAGCGTCGGCTAAGTCAAACTCTTCTTGGGCTTTTTCTACCAGGGTTAGCACATCGCCCATTCCCAAAATCCGCGATGCCATGCGATCTGGATAAAACGGTTGCAGTGCCTCAACTTTCTCACCCACACCCACAAATTTAATCGGCGCTCCCGAAATTTTTCGCACTGAAAGCGCTGCACCACCACGGCTGTCACCATCCATCTTGGTGAGAATCGCCCCAGTAATTCCGATCTGTTCGTGGAAAGTGCGGGTAAGATTTGCCGCCTCTTGACCAGTCATCGCGTCCACCACCAACAGAGTTTCATGGGGTTGGACAGTTGCTTTGATGCGGGCTAATTCCGCCATCATATCTTCGTCAATTTGCAGGCGTCCAGCAGTATCAATAATTACTGTGTTGACACCTTCTGCCCTGGCGCGTTCTACACCTTGTCGGGCGATTTCTACGGGATCGGCGTCGCTTCCTAGTTCAAATACTGGTACCTCAATTTGCTTACCCAACGTTAGCAACTGATCGATCGCGGCTGGGCGATATACGTCTGTCGCCACCAACAAGCAGCTACGCTCTAATTTACGGAGATGTAAGGCTAACTTAGCGGTAGCTGTGGTTTTACCAGTACCTTGCAACCCAGCCATCAGAATAATAGTAGGCTGTTCCTCGGCTTCTGCAATGGGAACATTTTCTTCTCCCATCACCTGCACCAATTCATCATGAACAATTTTGATGAACTGTTGGTCAGGTCGCACGCCGGTAATCACCTCGGCTCCCTGTGCCTTGGCTTCGACTTCGCTAATAAAATCTTTGACTACCTGGAGATTGACATCTGCTTCCAACAGGGCGCGGCGCACTTCGCGCAATGCATCTTGAATGTTGGATTGAGAAATTTTGTCCTGTCCCCGCAGTTTTTTCCAGGCGGATTCTAAACGGTCAGATAATGCATCAAACATAATGTAATTACAGGTAGTTCGCCAATTGTGGAATTCTAAACCGCCGATGAATGCGATTTGGAATTTCCGCTAAAGTTTAAACGTGCTATCTACCAGCTTAGTATTTTTCACCGCGACTGTAGCAACCAGATACGGATTGGGGAAGAACCAGGGGAGCGGGGGAGAAGTTGCAGTAAGTTTTCCCTCTCTTCATGACGATCGCGCATTTATATGTAGCGCTTATCCGATGCGATAGATTTAGACTGAGCGAATCGCACCACTTATCTCGACAAGACACCAACTATACAAAGATAGAACTTTTTCTGGAGAAATATCAATGAGTATTTCAATGTATCAAGCTTCAGTACCAGTGTTTATTCACACACTAAAGAGCCTTGTAGGTATTCTTGAAAAAGGTGCTACATACGCAGAAACAAAAAAAATAGATCGGTATGTGTTGGTCAATAGTCGTCTATTCCCAGATATGTTTCCATTGTCAAGACAAGTACAAATTGCCTCTGACATCGCAAAGAGAGGCGCCGCACAATTAGCAGGGGCAGAAGCACCCAAGTTTGAGGACAACGAAACTACATTGCCCGAACTTATTGACCGCGTTCAGAAAACTATCTCTTATTTAGACACATTTAAACCCGAACAAATAGATGGTTCGGAAGATAAAACAATTACCATTACGCAGGGTGACAAGAGCCTATCTTTTGAAGGAATGCCATTTCTGCTATATTTTGTTTTGCCAAACGTTTATTTCCATGTCACAACAACCTATGACATTCTCAGACACTGCGGTGTAGAGCTTGGCAAAAAAGACTTTCTAGGCAAGCCTTAACGCTCCGCAATATAAGAGCGAATTGATTTCCATTCTCCGTATCGGGTGAGCGTATAGCGGCTAAATCGTTGCGTCGCCCGATAATTCCTATTATTTTTATCCAACACAGTGGGGATTGGTGACTCTGATGATTGAATATTGGCTACTGCTGCGATCGCTAATTCGTAATATTATCAGTTAGGTAGCTACGGTAGCCAAGATGTCGCAGCGAATCAAAGTATACTCATACTCGATATATCACTCGTCAAATTCATATATTGGTATCGCTCTTGCCGAAAAAGCATTGCAGGGTTTACCTGTTGATATTGAACGACGACCAATCTACATACCGAAGGAACGAGGTATAAAGGTAGCTGACCTACAAGGACGAAGTGAAAGCGCCGTGTTATCGTCCTATCACAAAGAAGATTGTCTGCGGTGGGCAAAAAAGTACGGCATTGAAATACGGCTCAAGGAATTTGAAGAATTTGGTAGGTGGGTCAAGCGCTGGGAGAAAATGAAGTTTGGTCGCGAAGAACTTCCCGCGAGAGCCTATTACGCTGCTTGTGGAACAGGGAAGGAGCATCTGCTTGATGCAGCTTTTTTTCGAGCGACGTACATTGACCTACTTGATGTCAACGATGAGTCTGTGATTAAGAAAGTTGCAAATGATGTTGGGTTGAATGGCGATCGCATTCTTGAGTTAATCTACGGGGAAGCAGCAAAACTTGCAGCAGTGGCAGCTTTGGCAGAATATGAACAATTTGGTTGTCCCGGAGTGCCGACTTGGGTAGTCGAAGGCGAGAGATTTTGGGGGAAGGATCGTGTCGATTGGGTAACAGAAAAGGTAAAACAATTATGTAATACCACTGTTACTAAAACAGTAGTGAGTGCTGAGTAAAAAAGTGATAATTTTTCAGTTTAACTGGTAAAAATCATCACTTTACCTCTTTGCTTATACCTGGTCTAACACCTTGACTTTAGCTACTGATTTTCTAGCTGCGACCTGATGAATCGGCAACTCAACCACAAACTCTGTACCTTTGCCAAGTTCAGATTGGCAGTATATCTTGCCGTTATGTTTTTCTGTGACTATCTGATAGCTGATAGACAGTCCCAGTCCTGTGCCTTTACCGACAACCTTGGTAGTAAAAAATGGATCGAACAGTCGAGAGAGGACTTTTTCATCTATGCCGAATCCGTTGTCGGCGATGCGAATGACAATCCAATCTTTATTGAGCAGAAAGGTAGAAATTTTAATTTTGCTGGGGTTTTTTGCCAGTGCTTCAGAAGATTCCTGCGTGGTTCGTTCTTCTAAGGCATCAATGGCATTGGACAGCAAATTCATAAATACCTGATTCAACTGACCGGGATAGCATTCTATTAGAGGTAAAGTGCTATAATCTTTGCTCACATGAATGGTGAGGGTATCGGCTGAGGGCTTCAAACGGTTTTGCAAAATCATTAATGTACTGTCGATGCCTTCGTGAATATTTGCTGGTTTGAAGTCAGCTTCGTCTAGGCGCGAGAAGTTCCGCAAAGAGGTGACAATTTCCCGAATGCGTTCAGTACCTACCTGCATGGACTGGAATAATTGAGGTAAATCCTCGACCAAATAAGCTATTTCGGCTTTTTTGAAGAACTCTTGGATTTCTGGTGCGGCATCAGGATAATGATGCCAATAAAGCTGCACGTAGCGAAGCAATTCTTGCGTGTATTGGTGGGCGTGTTCCAAGTTGCCGTGGATGAAATTAATCGGGTTATTAATTTCATGGGCAACTCCCGCCACCAGTTGCCCCAAACTGGCCATTTTTTCAGCGTGGATAATTTGCATTTGGGCAGTACGCAGTTCATTCAGTGCTTGGGCGAGTTGATTCGCTTCTTCACGAGTTTGACCCAGCAAACTGGATTGTTGAAACAAGTTGGCTTGACGCAGTGCTACGCTGAGTTGAGCCGCCACTTGGGTGACAAATTCCAATTCCGCTTCTTCCCAATGACGTGTATGGGTGCATTGATGAATGCACAACAACCCCCACAGTTCATCACCTTCCATCAACGGCACAATAATCTGTGCTTTGACTTGGAATCGCTCAATTACATCCAGATGAGGGACTTTGGAGCCAACGCTGTTGACATCAGATATTACTTGCACTTGCCCTTGACGATATTGGGGTGCGTATTGATCGCCGAAGCAATAGTCTTGCACCTTCACGGCGAGGGCGGAATCGAACTTGGGTAAGACATCTTCAGCAATAAATTCACCGCTGCAAAAACCGACATTCGGATCGAAGCGGAAAATGCCAACTCGATCTGTATTTAGCGATCGCCGCACTTCCTGTACTGTAGTCTTAAGGATCGTCTCTAAATCCAAGGATTCCCGAATTTTGACAACCAAATCAAATAAAATCCGCCGCTGTTCAGCCGATTGTTGCAGTTCATCAGCGCGAGTTTGAATTTGAGTCACCATTTGAGAACTTTGCAGTGCTACACCCAGTTGGCTAGCAACCTGTCCCAAAAATTCCACTTCCACGCTATCCCACTGGCGCGGTGCGGAATGTTGATAAGCAGCCAATAATCCCCACAGATTCCGTCCCACAAAAATTGGGATTAGGGCATAAGCGCGAATCTTGAACTGCTCCAAAATATCGAGGTGACAGCGCGAGTGTCCAGCTTGATAAATATCCTCTACAGCAAAATTTTCGTTGTTGCGGTAGCGTCCACCTTTGGTTTCTTGGAGATGAGTATCTTCCCAAACGAGATTTTTGCCAAAAGGATTGATGCTGTCCCACTGTGCCTCAACCATGCCGAAATTACTGACGAATTCGCCACTCCAGTCTTCATTGAAGCGATAAACGCCAACTCGCTCAACTCGCAGCAGTTTACATACTTCTTGGCAAGTAGTTTTTAGGATTAAATCAATATTCAGGGAGGAACGAATTTTCCCAACCACTTCAGTTAATGCTCGTTGCCGAGCGATCGCATCTTGTAGGGCAGAAGCTTGTTGTTTTGACTGAGCTAAATTCTCGGCTTGCTGAATCGCCACTCCCAATTGTGCCCCTACCTGTCCGAGAAACTCCACTTCGTAATTTGCCCATTGACGCGGCCCGGAGTGTTGATAGGCTGCTATCAGTCCCCACAGTTTTGGGCCGATGAAGATGGGCGCTAAGGTATATGCCCGAATCTTGAATTGCTCCAGAATGTCGATGTGACAACGTGCGTGTCCGGCTTGGTAGATGTCGTTGACAACAAAACTTTCGTTATTGCGGTAGCGTCCACCTTTTGTTTCTTGGAGGTGGGTATCTTGCCAAACTAGATTTTTGCCAAAGGGATGGATTCTATCCCACTGCGCCTCTACCATCCCGAATTGGCTGACAAATTCGCCGCTCCAATCTTCATGAAAGCGGTAAATTGCTGCCCGCTCTAACTTCAGGAGTTTGCAGAGTTCTTGACAGGCAGTGTCTAGAATAATTTCGGTATTTACAGACGAGCGAATATTTCCTACCACTTCCGTCAAAGCCCGTTGCCGCGCGATCGCATCTTGCAGTTCTGCTGTGCGTTGTTTAGTCTGTTCTAAATTTTCTGCTTGCTGCATTGCCACACCAAGATGGCTGGCAGCTTGAGCGAAGAATTCGACTTCGTGAGGATACCATTGCCGAGGAGCGGAGTGTTGATAGGCTGCCAGCATTCCCCACAATTTTGCACCAATAAAAATCGGTGCGATCGCATACGCCCGAATCTGAAACTGTTCTAATACTTCAATATGACAACGAGCGTGCCCTGCATCGTAAATGTCAGCCACAGCAAACGGCTCATTTTTGCGATATCGCCCTCCTTGGGTTTCTTGCAAATGCGAATCTTCCCAAACCAAATCCTCTCCAAAGGCAGTCAATGCATCCCAAGGATGTTCTGCAAAGCCAAAACGATTGAGAAAACTACCGCTCCAGTCAGTGTTAAAGCGATAGATTGCAACTCGCTCAATCTTCAATTGCCGACAAATATCTTGACAAGAAGTCGAACAGAGAGATTCGATGTTTACAGATGCGCGAATCTTAGCCAGAATCCTCGCCAATATTTTTTGATATTGAACCGTGAGATGTAACTGTTTGTGACACTCTTGCAGGTCTAAGTGGTTCGACGCTTCATAACTGTTCGTTGTCATAAAGTATAAAGAAAATACACTACCTGCTTTCAGTATTCCCTTGTTTATTTGTAATTGCTCAACTAGTCTTGGTTGGTGGAGAGTCTTGATTACTTGTAGCTTCCAGTGCGGTTTTTAGTTTCTGGATTTCCTTTCATAGCTCTACTATCAAGGCTTCTGTTGCCTCCTTTGATAGTTGTTCGAGGTCGGGCAGTTTTTGTATTTATTCAGTTAATCTATATATCGTCCTCTTGTTAAGAGTGTTGAGCGATTGCAAAATAAATTCATAATTAATTTTGGGTATAGAGCAGTGTAACTTCAATTATGAAAAATAGAAAACTAGTGAGTATTTTTATTCAGAGACACCGGGATTTATCTGTAGTTTAAAAATTACATAAAGAACTCATATTGATTGCGTGAAAAAGCTCAGTATAATTCAAAAAACCTTCTTGCTCTTGCCTCTTACCTACTAAACCAAGTAAGTTCTCCAAATCAAAACGGATTCCGATATTTCTCTCTTGCTGCCAACAGAATTCAAAATATAGAAAGCCTGACTACTACTCAAGATGTAATAAATATTAGGGCGCACAGCTAGCTGTGCGCCCCTACGAATTACCTATATTCCAACCTAAGAAAGTTTTGGGTTATGAAATCCAGATTACTTAGTAATGATTCAGGTTAATCCCAGCTTCTTTTGCCATTGCTTCTAACCCATTAATTTGTAGGGTTTTAATTGCTTTGGTAGACAACTTTAATCTCACCCAGCGATTTCCGGCTTCCCACCAAACACGCTTGTTTTGCAGATTAGCGTGCTGAAGGCGTTTAGTACGGCGGTGGGAGTGGGAAACAGCAAAGGCGTTATTTGCCTTCTTACCAGTTAGTTCACAGCGACGGGACATAGCAAGTATCTCCAGATTGTTATTTTAATACAGCCTTTCCATTTTAGGTCTTAGGCAGCAGAAGTGGGGAGATGAGGGGGAAGGGGAGCAAGGGAGCAGAGGAGCAGGGGAGGCAGGGGAGGCATTGGTTCAATAACTATTAGTTATTGAACCAATGCCCAATGCCCAATACCCACTCACCACTATTTACTCGCTTGTTCCGTCAGCTTGGTGAGTACCTCATTCGATCGCTCGACGAAAGATTTCATTCCCTCAGCGTCAAATCCTTTCTGAGACATCAGCGCTAAATCGTAAACGTGTTGGCAAATCAAGTTGACTAACTGATCTGTAGACGATTCACCGTCACCTTGGATAATACTACCTTGGTTCAGATTTGCCAGATTTTGAATTAGCGGGTGAGCTGTATTCACCAGCAAAATGTGATCTTCGGGAAACTCTGCTGTTCCCTGCTGCATCATGGCGTTCATTTCACGCAGGCGGCGGAGAATCTCTGGTAAAAGCACGATCGCAGGTGGTGTACCTTGAGGATCGTCTGATTTCAACGCTTCGGTACGGATGTTGAGTTTGGGTTTGTTGAGAGATTTCTCAAATAACTCTTTGATCGTCTCACTCCGAGTTTTATTCGTCTTGGGATCGACAATTTCCTTATCTTTATCTTGTTCCAGCAGGGTATTGTCTAAATCTGAGTCTACCCGCGTAAACTTGACATCCTGATATTCCCGCTCTAGGAAGTTGATAAAGTGGGTGTCAATGAAGGAGTCCATAAACAGGACTTCCAAACCTTGATTTTTGTGCAGTTCTATGTATGTAGATTGGGTTGCTTCATCGGTGCTGTAGAAAACTCGGTTTTCGTTGCGTTCTTTGTTGCGTTCTAGATACTCTTTCAGCGTAGTATAGGGAGCGCTGGGTGCTGAGTCAGAACTGGGTGAAGGAGTGACATCTTGCCAAGCATCGCCGTCTGAAGACTGTACTTCAACCACTGGCGTTTCAGCCGCAACTTTTTCTGTCAATTTGGCGGTGGTGCAGAAGACGATGATATCTTCGATTTGTTTTTTGAATTTCTCGTCGTTGAGAACGCCGAATTTTACAAAGGTGCCGAGGTCTTTCCACGCGCTAATGTATTGTTCGCGGTTGTCGCGGAAAAGTTCTTTGAGGCGATCGCCTACTTTCTTGGCAATGTAGTCACCAATTCTTCGCACGGTGCGATCGCCTTGCAAGGCACTCCGCGAGACGTTTAGGGGAATATCGGTACTATCAATCACACCCCGCATTGGCATCAGAAATTGCGGGATAATTTCTTCGCAGTTGTCGCTGACAAAAACTTGATTGCAAAATAGCTTGATCTGCCCTTTCGTAACATCTACATCCGGTCGCATTTTCGGGAAATACAGAATCCCGTTAATGATAAAGGGATAGTCTGTATTTAGATGTACCCATAACAAAGGTTCTTCCTGAAAAGGATACAGGTAGCGATAAAACTCTAAATAATCTTCTTGAGTAAGATTACTCGGAGACTCTCGCCACGGTGCTTTTTGCTTATTTATTACTTCGCCATCTAGTTTAATTGGGACTGGCAAAAAGTCGCAGTATGTCTTGACAAGATTCTTAATTCGTGCTGATTCGAGAAATTCCTCTTCTTCCCCTTGCAGACTGAGAATAATAGTAGTACCGCGAGTTGTCCGGGAAGATTCTTCGAGAGTGAAAGCTGGAGAACCATCACAAGACCAGTGAACCGCCTGCGCTCCTTCTTGGTAGGATAGGGTATCAATTTCTACCTTTTGCGCCACCATGAAGGAAGAGTAGAAACCAAGACCGAAGTGGCCGATTATTGGTTGATCTGATTTGCCTTCATACTTATGAATAAATTCTTCAGCACTAGAGAAGGCAACCTGATTGATATATTTCTTAACTTCATCTGCGGTCATCCCGATACCGTTATCGGAGATGGATAGAGTTTTCTTATCTTTGTCAATGGCAATTTCAATTTCTGGTTCGCCGATGTCTCCAGCATAATCGCCGGCGCGGGATACCATTTTTAGCTTTTGGATGGCGTCTACAGCGTTGGATACCAGTTCCCGCAAGAAGATTTGATGATCTGAGTAAAGCGACTTCTTGATGATCGGGAAAATATTATCAGTATGAATACTGATAGTGCCTTGTTCTAGCATAATTGGTAGTTTTCGATGTTAGTATCTGAAACGATGATAGTAGGTAATACAACCTAGCCATCTGTTTTCCAGGATAAACCCGGAGAACACAGAAGGACATGATACCAATTAGGATTTTAAAAGCATAGCTGAGGCGATGTCTACGACGGGCTGCGCCTACGCACCTTTTTTGAGCATTGTTTGCCGCCATTTTCTGATTCGGATTCCCCTACTTCCGACTTTCCACTCCCCACAGATTGCTGTTTAAGTATTACTAGAATTTTTCTCCAACACCAAAAAATAATGGTATGGATAAGTGGGATCGATAAATTCTTGCTTAACAGTTAACCCAGCTTTGGCAACAGAGTTTAAAATCCGCGTTTTCGGATAACCTTTTAAACCCATTTCCCAGCAGTGTTCGTCACAGACTGGCGTTGTACTCCAGAATTTGGGAACATTGAATAGTAAATGCCTTGGTCTGCCTGAGAAAGAGGTTTTGACCTGAAACGAGAGGTATTGAGTGCAATAGGGAATCGAAATCACCAAAAATTTCTTAGTTGCAATAGCAAGTTTTCTCAATGCTTCTTCTGACTGTTCGTAGGGGAAGTGTTCTAGCACTTGAAACAGGACAATCGCATCAAATTTATCTTTTGGTAAGGAAAAATCTGTAGTCAAATCCAAAATTATTTCTGGTTTGAGGCTGGGGTCAACATCAGCAGTGGAGACGTTGTATCCATTATTCTTCAAGATGTCTGTTAACAGAGAATTAAAAATCCCAATTTCCAGAACGTTTTTTACCTGATTACCCAGCGAAAAAATTAGACGCAACTGGTGATGGTAACTGATGAGGCGATTTTTGGATAAATATTCTGAATTTCTAATATCTAACGAGCTGATGAGTTGCATAAATAAGCCTACCTAAGCTGAGAGATTAATAAATTTGGTGGGTATACAACTACAGGATTCCCGAAACAATCATCAAAGTAACAGTACCTTGTTTCGTTTGTATACAATACATCTCCTAGAAGGCTACGGTGTACACACATCTTAGTAATGATGCCCAAACCCTGGATTTACCCCCCTTAATCCCCCCTTGTAAAGGGGGGAAATAATCCGGTTCTCCCCCTTGGCAAGGGCAGGGCTGTTTCATTCCCTAAAAGACTCTGATTTACAAGCGTTTCAAGCAAAAAAGTCAGGTGACTAAAAAATCTGATTGGGCAATAAAATCGCGATCGCACTTAAATTTACTCGTTGAGGTGGTAGCTTTTATTTTCCCCAATCAAGCAAATTTCTGACTCATACTCTTGACAAAATCTTTAAGAGATCGAATGAAACAGCCCTGCTTGGCAAGGGGGAGTTAGAGGGGGTGAGAAGGACTTGTGTGTACACAGTAGCCTAGAAAGAGAGAGGCTTTGAAGGCGGATCTTTAAGGGCAAAATATCACTAACACCAAGCGTATTGGGTTAACGAGTAGGATTCTACGCGCTAAAGTATTTGGCTAACGGGTGATAGGTAATAATCGCAGTGGTAGACTGTTCTGGATAAAGTTGTTCGCTTTCATCCATATACAAGTTAATCCTGTCAGTCTGCAATAACTCCAGTTGCTTGTATTGGTCTTGAATATTTGGACAAGCTGGATACCCAAAACTATACCGCGAGCCACGATAGCGTTGTGCCAACATATCCCGAATATTGTCGGGTTCTTCAGCAGCAAAACCTAACTCCCGGCGAATTCTGGCGTGTGTCCATTCAGCTACAGCTTCCGCTACCTGCACCGCCATACCGTGGAAATACAGATAATCGGTGTATTGATTGGCGGCAAACAGCTTTTGAGCGAACTCTGTGGCAATTTCCCCTACAGTCACCGCTTGCATTGGGAAGACATCAATGATTCCCGATTCCTTCGGTGCAAAGAAATCTGCTATGCACAGCCGCCTTAAAGACTTCTGTCTGGGAAACTCGAAAGTCGTAACCTGCTGTGATTGATTCTCTGAGTCATATATGTGTAGAGAATTTCCCTCAGACTGACAAGGGAAATACCCATAAATCACCTGGGGATGCAACAGATTTTCTTCAATAATTCGCTGTTTCCAAGTTTCTAAAACTGGGTATACTTTCTCAGCCAAGAAAGCCTGATATTCTTCCTTAGATTGTTCCTTTGGTTTGCGGAATTGCCATTGTCCAGCAATTAAAGCTTGTAAATCTAAATGCCAGAATATTTCCTCGATGGGAATATCGCTAGGCTGCAACAATTTCGTTCCCCAAAAAGGTGGGGTGGGACGTTCAATATCTACAGCCACAGCTTCGGAACGTCTTGTATCTACTACTTTTGGTTCAGCAGATGTTTCTTCAGCAGTTGTAGCTTTTGGTTCTTTGTGACCATTTGTCGAAACTTCAGCCGTTTCAACTTCGTTCAAAAATCCTTGCAAATCTTGCCAGTTATCAGCAGCTTTTGCTGGCATTAATTTATCCATGAAGTGCAAGTCAGAAAAGGCATCTTTGCCATAAACAACTTTACCTTTGTAGGTATTTTGGCAATCTTCATACACAAATTTGGGAGTCAGCGCCGCACCACCTAAAATCACGGGGACACTAATTCCCTTTTCATTGAATACCTCCAAGTTCTCTTTCATGAAGGCGGTGGATTTCACCAACAAACCACTCATGGCAATACAATCAGCTTTGTGCTGTTCGTAAGCGTTGATGATATTTTCCACCGGCTGCTTAATTCCCAGGTTAATCACCTTATAGCCGTTGTTGGACAAGATGATATCTACCAAGTTTTTACCAATGTCGTGGACATCGCCTTTAACTGTGGCAATGATAAAGGTTCCCTTGGCGTTGTTGCCTGATTCTGATTTTTCCATGAAGGGTTCGAGAAACGCCACCGCCGCTTTCATGGTTTCCGCAGATTGCAAGACGAAGGGTAGCTGCATTTGTCCAGAACCGAATAATTCCCCGACAACTTTCATGCCATCTAGCAAAAAGGTGTTGATAATTTCTAAGGGGGGATGTTCTTCTAAGGCTTTTTTCAGATGTTCTTCTAAGCCAATGCGTTCGCCGTCGATGATGTGGCGTTTCAGGCGTTCTGGGATGGGGAGACTTTCATCTAAGGAGCGATCGCGCTTAGTTGTCACCCCGGCAAAGGCTGTGGTAAGCTCTCCCAAGGGATCGTAAACGCAAACATTACCTTCAAATTTCCGCTCATCATAAATTAACTGCCGACAGATTTCTTGATGGCGCGCGTCAATCTTCGAGAGCGGTAAAATTTTGTTAGCGCTGACAATGGCTGCATCCATTCCCGCCGTCGTCGCCTCGTGTAAAAACACCGAGTTCAGCACCATCCGCGAGGCTGGATTCAAACCAAAGGAAATATTGGAAACACCCAAAATCACATGACATCCAGGCAATCCTTCACGAATCCGCTGGATAGATTCAATTGTGGCTTTACCGTTTTCTCGGTCTTCTTCAATCCCGGTGGAAATTGGTAACGCGAGGGTATCAAAGAATATTTCTGTGGGTGGTATGCCGTATTCTACAGCTTGACGGTATGCGCGTTGGGCGATCGCAAATTTCTTATCTGCTGTCCGCGCCATTCCATCTTCATCGATAGTACCAATGACTACACCAGCACCGTACTTTTTGGCTAAATCCAACACTTTCAAAAAGCGCTCTTCCCCATCTTCGTAGTTGGTGGAGTTCAGCAAACACTTACCACCGGCAACCTTTAAACCCGCCTCCATCTTTTCCCATTCGGTGGAGTCAAGCATTAAAGGCAATGTCACATTATTGACAATGCGCGAAACTAATTCGTGCATATCTCGCACGCCGTCGCGTCCCACATAATCGACGTTGACATCAAGGATGTGTGCGCCTTCTTTGACTTGCGCCCTCGCCATTGAAACGAGTCCATCCCAATCTTCGGCATTTAGCAAATCGCGGCACTTCTTGGAACCACTGGCGTTAAGACGTTCGCCAACAATCAAGAAAGAATTATCTTGATCGTAAGGCTGAGTGGTGTAAATTGATGCTGCTGCTGGTTCTAAGCTAGGTTGTCTAACTTTTGGCTTCAGGTCTTTAGCAAGTTCTGCCAATTGTTGAATGTGTTCTGGACGCGTCCCACAGCAACCCCCGATCACTTGGACACCCAAATCTTCAACAAAATGCATCAGCGACATCCGTAATTCTAACGGTGTTAGGCGGTAGTGCGCTTGACCGCCGACGTTCTCAGGTAAACCCGCGTTGGGTATACAAGAAACTATAAAAGGTGAATGTTCTGCCAAATACTTGATATGTGGTTTCATCAAGTCCGGACCTGTGGCACAGTTTAGACCGAGAATATCAATTGGGTAAGGTGCCAAAATTGTCAGCACCGCACTGATTTCTGAACCAACCAACATTGTGCCCATGCTTTCCATTGTCACAGACACCATCAACGGACGGCGATCGCCTTTTTTGGCAAACACTTCTTCAATGGCATTCAGCGCCGCCTTAATTTGCAGCACATCTTGGCAAGTTTCCACCAGGAATAAATCGACACCACCATCCCACAGCGCTTCTGCTTGTTCGGCAAAAGTAGCTTTCATAGTGTCAAAGTCAATATGTCCCAAGGTAGGGAGTTTCGTTGTGGGGCCGATGGAACCTGCCACAAACCGGGGTTTTTCTGGCGTGGAAAATTCCGCCGCTACACGCTTCGCCAATTCTGCGGCTGTCTTACTGAGGTAGTAGGCTTGGTCTGCCAAGTCATATTCTGCCAGCACCAGGGACGTACTGCCAAAGGTATCGGTTTCAATGACATCAGCACCAGCAGCGAGGAAGTCGCGGTGAACCTTAGCGACTGCTTCGGGTTTCGTGTGGACTAAGTATTCGTTACAACCTTCATACTGTGCGCCGCCGAAGTCTTCAGCAGTCAGGTTTTGGGTTTGTAAGTTAGTTCCCATCGCCCCGTCGAAGACGAGGACTGGGCTATCTGGACTACGCAGGCGTTCAAGGAAAGGATGAGTCATATTTTCCTAGAAGAAATGAGGATATCAAGTGAGTCTTGTGATACTCGACTTACTTTATTATTTTCCAAGATTGTGATATTTTCGGCATCTTTTCATAAAGTCTGTTTTGCTGAAACTCACTATTCGCTCATTTTGACCTGATTTCTCAAGATTGACGACGACAGAATTATGCAAAAGCCGTCAAGGAATAATTGATGAGTCCATTCTTTGTAGAGACGGCGATTTATCGCGTCTCTCTAACGTGTCAGTTTTTTAGACGCGATAAATCGCGTCTCTACATGAGGGGTTTCTGGCTTATCCCAAGCGTATTGGGATAAAACTGGTGACTTGTGTGTACACCGTAGCCAAAGCATCGGGGGGTGGGGTGTAATGACTGTGGCTAGCATAACTAAATTATGCGGATATGATATCACTCTAGAAGTCGCTGGCTCACAAACAAAGTCCTGAAAATGTTGAGTTGAGGAAGGAAACGCAACCTACATTGGAGTTATTTTTTAGGCAAAACCTACACAGTATTGGCACAGGTGGGGTTTCACTTGATTCTACATATAGTCAGATGAAATATTTCCGCCAAGTTTCTTATCTTGGAATCACAGCTTAGAGTTGTCACTGCGTTCAGCTCAAAGATGGAAAAAACACCAGGAGTATAACTTGAGTCCTACTATGGATTTAAATTCTTTGTTTAATCTAAATACATTTATTGAATTATTACTGGGGATTAGTTTGAGCGCGGCGGCTGGCTTCAGAGTATTTGTACCACTGCTAGCATTGAGTGTGGCTTCAGTTTTTGGACATTTAGATTTGCCGACTAACTTTGATTGGGTAGAAACACCTCAAGCTGTAATTGTTTTTGCAGTCGCTTGTTCGCTGGAAATTATCGGGTATTACATTCCTTGGTTGGATCATCTGCTGGATATTGTAGCCACACCTGCGGCATTTATCGCCGGGACAATTGTCACAGCATCTGTTGCTCCAGAGATGAATCCACTGGTGCAATGGACGTTAGCTTTAGTTGCTGGTGGTGGAACCGCAGGATTAACTCAGGGATTAACGAATATATTGCGGATAAGTTCTACAGGCGTTTCCGGTGGATTAACCAATCCAGTTGTGTCAACCATTGAGTTGGTCATTGCAATCGGACTGTCTTTGCTGGCGCTAGCTTTACCAGTGGTAGCAGGAACGATCGTGATTGGTTTACTGATAATAGCTATTCAAAGGCTCTGGAATTTCTTCTTGAATAAACCATCTTCTCAAATTAACGAAACCGTCTCTCCCTCAAGAGAATTGGGATAAGTAGTTATGGATTGATTTCATAGCTGCGACACCGAATAGCCCGTCGTAGACATCGCAATTATAAAGCGATCGCAGTCTTAGAGTGTGTTAGCGCGAAAGCGTAACGCACCTTTGATACTCGTGAATGAACCTCAGAGCTTCGTCGATGAACCTCAGAGCTTCGTCGATGAACCTCAAAGCTTCGTCGATGAACCTCAGAGCTTCGTCGATGAACCTCAAAGCTTCGTCGATGAACCTCAAAGCTTCGTCGATGAACCTCAGAGCTTCGTCGATGAACCTCAGAGCTTCGTCGATGAACCTCAGAGCTTCGTCGATGAACCTCAGAGCTTCGTCGATGAACCTCAGAGCTTTGTCAATGAGTCTTTTATCTCCGTTAACGAGTCTTTTATACTCGTGAATGAGTGAATGTTATTGCGAGGGTAGTGATGTCTACAACGGGCTACACCTACGCACCCTGCTAATTTAAACATTACAGCCCTTTCTATGCAGATAGAACACATTAATCTAGCCCCACTCCCCATAACCTGCGATACACTAATCTGGTAAATATCGCTACAGAGTTGGTGAGGTTTGCACGTGACAAACGAAGAACTGTTGCAAATTATTGAACGAGCTGCAAGGGAAAAGGAAACGGTGCTAGACCTCTCTTACAATCAACTCAACAACCTGCCGTCAGAAATTAGCCAACTCTCCAACTTGACTGAGCTATGCCTCTATCAAAATCAACTCAGTAGTCTGCCGCCAGAATTCAGCCAACTTTCCAACTTAACAAGGCTAGACCTCTCTTACAATCAACTCAATAGTCTACCGCTAGAAATCAGCCAACTCTCCAATTTGACTGAGCTATTCCTCTCTGGCAATAAATTGAGTAGCCTACCGCCAGAAATCAGCCAACTCTCAAACTTAACAAGGCTAGACCTCTCTTACAATCAACTCAATAGCCTGCCGCCAGAAATCAGCCAACTCTCAAACTTGACAAGCCTATCCCTCAATAACAATCAATTCAGCAGCCTGCTACCAGAAATCAGGCAACTCTCAAACTTGGCTGAGTTATACCTCTCTTGCAATCAATTGAGTAGCCTGCCGCCAGAAATCAGCCAACTCTCAAACTTGACAAAGCTAGTCCTCATTCACAATCAATTGAGTAGCCTGCCGTCAGAAATCAGTCAACTCTCAAACTTGACAAAGCTAGTCCTCGATGAAAATCAACTCAGTAGCCTGCCGCCAGAAATCAGCCAACTCTCAAACTTGACTTGGCTATGCCTCTATAAAAATCAACTCAGCAGTCTGCCGACAGAAATCAGCCAACTCTCCAACTTGACAAAGCTAGTCCTCTCTGGCAATCAATTGAATAGCCTGCCGCCAGAAATCAGCCAACTCTCAAATTTGACTGAGCTATTCCTCTCTAATAATCCACAATTAAGCTCGCCGCCGCCTAAAATTGTTGAGCAGGGAACGCAGGCAATTTTGAACTATCTTCGAGCCAGGTTAGAAGCTAAAGGATAATATCTTTCTAAACTGCTAGTAGTTGGTGAAGAGAATGTGGGTAAAACATCATTAACAGCGCTACACGATGAAGATTTTCACACCCACCAATCCACTACCCACGGCATTGAAATTAAATAGCTTTTAACAGCACCATTGCAGGGATTATCAAGGTATATTTGACTAGAATTAAGGTATTATAGCGATTATTATTTGGATACTATAAGCGGTAGGGGTTTACGGAAGTGCGCCTCTACAACTGACACGCCAGTTTAGCTATAAATTAATATCTACCGTTTTACGGGTATTATAAAAATGAAGTTTACAGACTGGGTGACTAGGGTACTACTAATCTGGCTGATGTTCGCCACTTTAATTGCAGTGCTGCTAATTGGACGAGCAACAAAATTACACAACAATCCGACAACCTCCCGTGCATCCAATCCACAGGTTACAGCTTTCAGTAAATATCCCCAGGCGCAATTTCAATCAGCGAAAGAGCCAGAGAAGAAATTTCAAAATGTTATCAAGTCCCCAGTCAAGACTAACCAGCCTTTAGCAAGGTACATAACCACTCAAGCTTTTGCACAGTACAGACCTAATTATCAAGTTGCTTCAGTCGATCCAAGTAACTATGGTGAACGTTACACCCAAGATGTTAATGGCATTCCTCTCAGCAACCAACCAATTATCGTCATCCATGAAACTGGTTATTCTGCTTCTAGCGCCATCAATTTCTTTCAAGTAGCCCATACTGATGAAGGTGTGCAAGCAAGTTACCACGCTTTAATCAAGTTAGACGGAACGGTAGTTTATCTAGTACCACCAGACAAGCGGGCTTTTGGTGCAGCTAACTCTGTGTTTGATGGTTCTCAGGGAGTGGAAACTGTGCAGACTAATCCAACTTTACCCGCGTCTGTAAATAATTTTGCTTATCACGTCTCTTTGGAAACACCGCCAGATAGTTATGACAGTGGCAGTCAACAAACCCATAGCGGCTACACGGAGGCTCAATATCATTCTCTTGCTTGGTTAATTGCTCAAAGTCAAGTTCCAGACGATCGCATCACTACGCACCATTTAGTAGACCGTTCTGGTAAAAAAGTTGACCCGATAAATTTTGATGGTCATAAATTTCTCAGCTTACTTAATACTTATCGTCAGGTTAGACCAATTTATCGAGTCAGCAAATAATTCAGATGAATAAGAGATCCCCCAACCCCCTTAAAAAGGGGGCTTTTTATATCCCCCCCTTAAAAAGGGGGGTTAGGGGGGATCGAGTTTTCAGGTTTTTGAGTGCATAAGTCCTATTTAATTTTGAATTGTTAACTTGCTCAAGAAGGCGCGATCGCGTCAAAATAAGAGTTAAGACGCTGTAATCTAACTTAACAATGACCATAACGCAGCTTGAGCAAATTTCCCCTCAACTAACGCCGCCAAATGAGCGGGGATATGAATATGATTTGGTAATTGTCGGCGGTGGGATTATTGGGTTAACTCTAGCCTCTGCTTTAAAAGATTCTGGCTTGAGTGTCTTGCTGATTGAGGCGAAAGTGGCATCAGCGGCGGTAGCCAAGGGACAAGCTTATGCAGTTCACAAACTTTCGTCGCTGATTTATGAAGGTATTGGTGTTTGGGACAAAATGTTGCCGCAAATCGCCAAGTATTGCCGAGTCCGTCTTTCGGATGCCGATCATCCCGATGTGGTGGAATTTACCACAGATGATATAAATACAGCAGAGTTGGGTTATGTGGCGGAACACCAAGCCCTGTTGCAGCCGTTGCAAGATTTCGTCCAAAATTGCCCCAATGTGACTTATCTGTGTCCGGCGGAAGTGGTAAATACGCAGTACCAGCAGAATATAGTCGCCATTGAGATAAAAATTGCCGATCGCCTAAAGATAGTTCGCAGCAAATTAGTTGTAGCAGCAGATGGATCGCGATCGCCAATTCGGCAAGCTGCTGGAATCAAAACTTCGGGCTGGAAATATTGGCAATCTTGCATTGTGGCATTTGTCAAACCAGAAAAACCCCACAATAACACCGCTTACGAAAGATTTTGGTCTAGTGGGCCTTTTGCGATTTTACCTTTACCGGGGAACCGTTGCCGCATTGTCTGGACTGCCCCCCACGAAGAAGCAAAAGCTTTGTGTGCTTTAAATGACGAGCAATTTTTGGCGGAACTAACCCGCCGCTATGGCGATCAGATGGGTAAATTGGAATTACTAGGCGATCGCTTTGTTTTTCAAGTACAACTCATGCAAAGCGATCGCTATGTTCTCCCCCGCCTAGCATTAATTGGTGATGCGGCGCACAATTGCCATCCCGTCGGCGGACAAGGTTTAAATTTGGGCATTCGGGATGCAGCGGCTTTAGCGCAAGTAATTCAAGCAGCGCACAAGGCGGGTAAAGATATTGGCGATATTAAGATTCTCAAAAGTTATGAACGCTGGCGCAAGCTAGAGAATTTGACAATTTTAGGTTTCACCGATTTGTTAGATCGGATGTTTTCTAATAATTTCTTCCCTGTGGTGGTAGTTCGTCGCTTGGGTTTATGGTTCTTGCAGCGAGTACCGATATTAAAAGTATTTATGCTGAAATTGATGATTGGCTTAAAGGGGCGGACTCCAGAATTAGCAAAACGCTAAGACTTGAGAACGCGATCGCTGATATGTTTACTTGATTAAATTTGCAAAAAGTTAGCGATCGCTTGCGGTAATGGCAGAATAATTACAATCAACAAAGCCATTGCCAGTAACCCCCAAACGTCACGTTTGTTATCCAGTTCAGTGACATCATTCAGCGCAGGTTCATCAATCAACGGCATAAATAATAAGATAATCGCCCACACCAAAAATTCTTCCCGAACTAAAGAAAGTAGCAGCAACAACACGCGAGCAATTTGACCAATTACGATCGCAGTTCGTTGTCCAAACATTGCATGGACAATGTGACCTCCATCTAATTGTCCCACAGGCATTAAATTTAAGGCTGTGACAATTAGTCCTAAAAAACCTGCTACTGCAACTGGATGCAAATCGAGGGCTGATTTTGCTGTTAACTGACTTCCCAAAGCTAACTTCGAGAGTATAGCCAGTAAAATTGAATACTTGGGATTGAGAGCATCAGGATTTAAAAGTCGGGTTTTTTCAGTCAGCGAAACTATATCAGAATGAGCTAAACCCCATATTAGTAATGGCAAGGTAATAACAAAACCTGCAATTGGCCCAGCGATACTAATATCAAATAAAGCTTTGCGGTTAGGAATAGGACTACGCATCTGAATAAATGCGCCAAAAGTTCCCAAGAAGAAAGGCACGGGAATAAAGTAAGGCAACGTCGAGCGAATCTTGTAGAATTTAGCTGTCAAATAATGCCCAAGTTCGTGAGTACCCAAAATAGCCATCAGCCCTAAAGCATAAGGTAATCCCTTGAATAGGACCTCTGGGTTAGATAGAAGTTTGAACAAAGATCCAATTTGCCAGATAGGCGGCAGAGTAACACCAGCATTTTCCACTCCCACCAAGGTAGTGGTGATCAAAGTAGCTGCTAGCAGTATCAGCGCTAATCCTGGCCGAGTTAAGCGTTCTTGGTCGCGTCGTGGTGTATTTCTCTCTTTAGCAGCTTGAACGTTAGGAACCAACACAAAGAAAGGTTTCTCATTTAAACCTTCTTGAAAAATCAGCAAGAAGCGATCGCCAAATTGTGCTTCAATATTAGTTTTAATCTGCTGGTAAGCGTTGCTGGCTTGAGTTCGCAACTGACCCCGGCAAATCACAGATTGTGGACGATACTCAATATTTTGAACGTAGTATACAGACCAAGGAAAACAATTTCGCAGTTGAGTTTCTTCGCCTGGTTCAATGGGACGCACTATTGGTTCTGGGGTAGGCTGGATAGTCGGTTGTGATTCTGAGGCTGGGGTTTGGGCTTCGGTCTGTGTATCTCTTGGTACTTGACGCCCCCATTGAAACAACATCCAGTACAAGACTGTGCAGACAAATACCGACCAGAGGATCAGCCCTGGTGGTGGAGGTTGTTTCGCCCCGTAGATTAGCGTCCATCCACTCAACAGGAATGCTGGTGTCATTAAAACCAGCCACAACAACCATACTGGTGTGCGGGTAATGAGAGCAACACTGCGCTGCACCATTAGATAAGTAGCTAGCCCCAGCAGGAGGATAAACAGAAACCAAAATGCCATGTTCTCTTCAGTAATTTTGACAAAACGCCCCACCAGTAGCTTCAGCACCATAGCATTAACTACAAGGCAGACCTCAAATCCCAATTTTCTTCACAATGGTTAACAGTGCTGGTTAATGCTCAAGTTGCAATTCTTGAGAATTTCCGCACTGTAATCAAATTGTCCACAACTCCTCAGTTTCGGTTCTTTGATTATGTGCCCTTTACCTCAACAGCCAAGTCATACAACTAAGCCACCACGGGCTGTCTTCCCGGACGAAGTACTCAGCGGAGGTTCTCTGCAATCGGACTTCGCACAAGAGAGCATTTTTGCTTTTCCACCCAATCGGGACACATTAGGGGGAACCTCTTATTTTATTGTAAGAAATGAAGGCAATATCCTCATAGATTGCCCTGCACTAGAAAAAACAAATCAAGATTTTTTGCGATCGCATGGAGGCGTGCGTTGGTTATTTATCACCCATCGCGGCGCCATTGGCAAGACTGCTGAATTTCAGCAAGACTTTGATTGCGAGGTGCTGATTCAAGAGCAAGAAGCGTATTTATTACCAGGCTTAACCGTAACTACCTTTAGGCAAGAATTTACTCTTGATGCTGCAACACAAGTGATTTGGACACCAGGACATTCTCCCGGCTCATCTTGTCTCTACTACAGCGAACTTGGAGGTATATTATTTTCTGGTCGCCATTTACTCCCTAACCAGCACGGTCAAGCAGTACCATTACGGACAGCTAAAACCTTTCACTGGCCAAGGCAAATTCAGAGCCTTCAATTATTGTTAGAACGTTTTACACCAGAAACTCTCCAGTATATTTGTCCTGGAGCTAATACAGGGTTTCTTAGAGGTAAGCGAGTTATAGATCGAGCTTATCAACACCTCGCCTCTCTAGATTTACCAGGTTTGCTGGGGATACAACCACTTTAGAGGTCGCAGGGCTATTCGCTCTCATCATAAATGTCAGTATACTGCTGGGGAGCGAGGTTTTTCTGGAGTCAGTTTAAGGCGTGTTAATTTACGAGGAAGTAACTTTAGTAACATTGACTTCAGTGGCGCAGATATATACGCTACTATTCATCCGAAAAAATGACAGCATGGTTATGCATCGGATTAAGATAAGTGGAAGTAGCTGTTTACACTAAAACTTTGGAAAAATCAGCAGAAAGTAGACAATGGAAGATAATAAAAGCTTTCAGCAGCAAGTAACAAAAATAAAACCTCCGACTAATGAAGCAAAGAGTCGAGTTCGGCAAATTGCTGCGATTATAGGCAGTGTCACTGGATTATTAGGTATTAGTGGTGTTGCAGCAGTAGGATATTATGCATTTGTACCGCCGCCCATAAAACGGTTGCCACTTTCGCAAAATCTGATTTCTTTAGAATCATCAGTAGGGCAGAAAATATTAAGTTCTACTCAGATAAAACAAGATTACACGCCACTTATTACTTATCTAGAAACTCAAAAACGTCCCGCTTATTGTGGTGTTGCCAGTGCAGTAACGGTGCTTAATGCTTTAGGCAAAGGTGAAAGTAAGTATCAGCGTCTCGATCAAGAAAGTTTTTTCAATGGCGTTGCTCAAAGTGTTCGCTCACCTTATTTAGTCACTTTTTTTGGTATGAGCCTTGATGAGCTAGCAGCACTTGTGCAAAGCCATAATCGTACTGTGGAGATATATCATGCATCAAGCACTACGTTAGAACAATTCCGTACCCAAGCCAAAGCAAATTTAAAACACGATAAAGATTTCATAATTGTCAATTACGACCGTTCGCAGATAGAGCAAACTGGTGGAGGGCATATCTCTCCGATCGCAGCTTATTCCGAGAAAATGGATAAATTTCTAATTCTGGACGTATCGACTTATAAATATCCTCCTGTTTGGGTTTCAGCCTCAACACTTTGGGCGGCGATGAATACTGTTGATGTTCTTACCAAGAAAACGCGGGGATACTTAATAGTTAAGAGGTAGGCGCATTCGCAGAGCGTCTGTCTGCGACACGCTGTTCGCGTTCGTAGAGAAGCGGCTTACCCCAGAGGAGACACAGAGAAGAAAGAAATTCTTAACTGAAATATCTTGAAGTTTAATCAAGATTTTGGTGGAGCGTGAGTGCATGGCTACAACAACTCGGTGATAGAAAATAACCGTTGTCGGTCTATTTGTTGAAGCTTGATTTTTTCAGCGTAAAAAGCCTGATAATAATATTGATACCGCTCTGGTTCCGCTTCTGGATCGGTTTGTTGCCATAGTTCCAAAAAGTGACGATAGCGTTTTTCAAGCATCACTAAATCCATACAAGCGATCGCAGCTTGAACTACTTGCGGAGTCCGCAGTATTTCTTTTTGGTTTTTTTCATCCACATGAAATAAATGGGAAATTAACCCAATTTCGCTGTCAAATTCTAAGAACCGATCTTGGAGACGGGAAATTAAATCTGGTAGAGACGAAAAATTTTGCGTCTCTCCATCACCGGATGAAATTTCTAAAATCTGTTGCCATAAAAATCGGTGGTGGGAAAGGCTAAATTGCAAATCTCGCTCTTCTAGTTCGTCAACAATTAGTTGACGCTGTTCGGGACAATGCAAGTAAATTCGTAGTAATAATGCCTCTGCGTGTTCTAAAAGGCTGCGTTCTGTAGAGAGTGGGGAGTTGGGACTTGTACTGAGCGTAGCCGAAGTAATGGAGAGTGGGGATTTACCACCTCCCCATGCTTTCTTCGCTGATACGGGCTTAGAATATGTCGCCGCAGCTGGAGCAATTTGAGTTAGCAGATTTTCGACTCTTAGGGGTATAAGTCTGGTATCTCCCAAGCTGAGTATTTCTGCACAGTAGGAAACGTAATAGTTGCGTGTATCGCTGTTAGCTATATTTTTAAGTAATTTGACTATTTGCTGAGTTACTTGCTGAAAATCAGTAGCCTGTTTTAAATCACGGTCTTGAATAATTTGCTGAATCTGCCAGTCTAGCCAAAGTGGCGCATTTTTTAGCAGTTCTCCATAATCTTCTGGAGTGTGACTATGCAAGTATTCATCAGCATCTTTGCCATCAGGTAAATTGAGAATTTTTAGCTGAACTTCCCCCTTGTATGCTAATTCAGCAATTTCACCAATCGCCCGTTCGGTTGCATTGGTTCCAGCTTTATCAGCATCAAAGTTGAGTACTAATTGTTTCGATTCGGTGTAGCGTAAGATTAACCGGACTTGTTCTAAGCTTAAAGCTGTACCGAGTGAGGCGATGGCGTTATTAATACCAGCAGCGTGGAGAGCGATCGCATCAAAATATCCCTCTACCACCACGGCTCGATCGAGTTTAGAAATTCCATCTTTGGCTCGATCGAGGGCGAATAAAGTTTTACCTTTACTAAAAAGTTCGGTTTCGGGTGAATTCAGATATTTAGGCTGTTCATCAGTTAGAGTTCTTCCGCCAAAGGCAATGACGCGCCCTTGAACATCACGAATGGGAATCATGAGGCGATCGCGAAATACATCATAATACCCGCCCCCTTCCCGGCGTGGCTTAATCAATCCCGCTTTTTCCAGTATTTGCACTGGGTAATGTTTATCTTCCACTAAATAACGATAGAGAGTTTCCCAACCTGCGGGAGCATAACCTAAACCAAATTGCTGTATAGTTTCTTCTTTAAATTGGCGGTTAGATTGCAAATATTGAAGTGCCTTTTGTCCTTGGGATTGTCTTAAGGCGTGTTGATAAAACTGGGCTGAAGAAGCGAGAACTTCATATAACTGTTCGCGCAAAGATAGCTGACGCTGTAATTCTTGACGTTGTTCGGGTTCTAGGGTTTGCACTGGTACTTGGTAACGCCGTGCTAAATCCAGTACCACATCAGCAAAAGAACGCTTTCCCAACTCCATGACAAACTTAATAGCATTTCCCCCAGCTTGACAGCCGAAGCAATAGTACATTTGCTTAGTCTGGCTGACGGTGAAACTGGGAGATTTCTCATCATGGAAGGGGCACAAACCGACAAAATCCTTTCCTCGTTTGCGTAAAACTACGTATTCCGAGACGACATCTACAATATCAGCTCGTAGTTTAACTTCCTCAATTGTGTCTGGGTGCAAGCGGGGGATTTGCATGGCTTTGTCATTAGTCATTAGTCATTAGTCATTAGTCATTGGTCATTGGTCATTGGTCATGAACTTTGGAGAAATACCAAAGGACAAATGACTTTAAACTTCTGATAGCTATTATATTCTTGTTGCCAGACCAAGAATGATGTATACAATTGCTTAGACTTAATTTTATCAGAGGAAATACTGAAAATGGGGCGTATTTTTATATCAGCAGCTCATGGAGGCAAAGAAGCGGGAGGAATAGATCGAGGTGCGATCGCAGGTGGTACAAGTGAAGCAAAAGAAATGATTCTGCTGCGGGATTTGATTGTTACGGAACTGAGGGCGCGGAGTTTGGAAATTTTGGCGGTTCCTGATGACTTGAGCGCCGCCCAAACTATCACCTGGATCAATTCCCGCGGCCGCCGGGGTGATGTCGCCCTAGAAATTGCAGCTAATGCGGCTAACAGCCCTTCTGTGCGTGGGGCTAGCATTTTCTATATTGCTAATAATAGCGATCGCAAGAGTAATGCTGAACAGTTACTAGTAGGGTTATTGCGCCGCGTACCCCAATTACCGAATCGGGGAGTCAAGCCAGATACAGATAGTGGATTGGGTAGTTTAGCATTCTGTCGTCAGACAACGCTGCCAGCTTTGGTAATGCAAGTAGGGTTTCTCAGCAATCCAGAAGATCGGGCTTTACTGCAAACTCGTCGCCGCGATTTTGCTTTGGGAATTGTCGATGGATTGGTGACTTGGAGTCGTGTGATTGACCCCACTCCTGGAACTCCGGTAGAAGCAAATTATCCGCCAATTAATATTAATATTAACGGACAAAGTTACACAGAAAAAGGAGTTTTAGTTAATGGTAATGCTTACATCCCCATTGATTTAGTAGACCTTCTACGAATTGACCTTTCAAAAGCAGCTAATGTCAATAAAATTACTTATCACAAAATAGTTTATGTCAAAGCCATCGAACTACGAGATTTTAATGTTGCAGTCAATTGGGATGCGGCAACGCGTACTGTTAGCTTACGCTCGAATTTAGCGGTTTGCCCTGGTCAATTTTCGCGGGTAATGTCGAACGGTAATACTTCCGAAATACAGTTACAATTATTCCTCAGAAACAATAATGAAAATGCCTTAACAAAGTTTCCTGACATCCCAAAACTTTATCGGGAAGAAGCAGGTATAGAGGGAGTGAACTATGATATTGCCTTTTGCCAAATGTGTGTAGAAACTGGATTTTTACGGTTTGGTGGCGATATTAGACCTGAGCAAAATAACTTTGCAGGCTTAGGTGCGATCGGTGGCGGTTCGGAGGCTGCATCTTTTCCAAGTGCCAGAATTGGAGTCAGGGCGCACATCCAACATTTGAAAGCTTACGCCAGTTTAGAACCTTTGGTACAAGAAGTCGTAGATCCAAGGTTTCGTTTTGTCACACGCGGGATTGCGCCATTAATCGATCAGCTATCAGGGCGGTGGTCAGCAGATTTGGATTATAGTACAAAGATTTCAGCAATGCTCAAACGATTATATGAATCAGCAGGACTTCTTTGAGTCAGGAAAGGAAAATTACTCAGGTTCTGCAAAGTGCGATCGCCTATGGTGGGCGGAACGCGATCGCAAACACGATCTGTTTTAGCTGTTTTTTGACAAACCTAGAACTTACGCACAGGTAACAGAGAACGAAGCACAGAGAAGCCAGCCAGTGCGTTAGGCGGGGTCCCCGACTTGAAGCAACTGGCGCGACGCAGAGGTCACGGAGGAATGAGAGTTTGAGAGGGTTTTTGCGTAAGTCCTAAAACCGCTTGCTAATTACTTGATTAACTGTTGATTCCACAAACTCAGTTGCAATAGCTTCACCATTTCGCCAACGTTCTTCATAGTTGGGGATATACAGCACAATTTGTGAGGTACACAAATACTCCAGCCGTATATGCTGTATTGGTTTACTTTTTGGCAGTCAAAATGGTTAATGCTCAACCATTAGCGTAGTTTGTATATCTCTTCAATATTGTCAGGGGTATCAACTGAGTAAGTAATTTAACTGATATGTTTGCTATTTCTTTTACCAAATGTTTCTACTTTGATTCCAGCAGTCTAAAAGTATAGCTGTTGTATACTACTGTAACTCTATCAATTTGAAGTATAATCCTGAAAGTTACGATCGCTTCTTTACCAACTACAAAGTACAAGGAGAAATTTTTACGACATTTACTGCAATACGAATTGAGATTACGCCTAGTGGAGCAGCTTTAGGAGCAGTTGATACTGGCGTCAACACCAGTATTACAGCAGATTCAGAAGCAATCTTGCAACTCAAACAGGCGTGGCGCGATCGCCATATCCTCATCTTCAAAAATCAACAATTGACTGACGACCAATTATTACTTTGAATCAGCAAGCTTCCCAAAAAACCAGACGCGATGCCTGCGGCGGTAAACTACGCAATTATCCTATATTTGTTAGTTGGGCTAAATATTATTCAGACTAACTATTAGTATAACATAGTATAATTTTGCGAATGAAAATTTGGAATAGACAACTAGGCGATCGCGTAAGTAATATCATTTACCAGCATTTACCCGCCTTTCGCTGGCGTAACTTTCGGCTGTTTTTTGGGGGACAGTTACTATCAATGTCTGGGACATTTATGACCCAGCAGTTAACTATTCCTTGGCTCGTATACGAATTGACTCAATCGGCTTGGTTGTTGGGAATTGCAGGGTTTGTGCAATTTTTACCGACGTTATTAGTGATTCCGTTTTCGGGCGTATTGTCCGATCGCTGGAGTCGTCGTGACTTGTTAATGCTAGTGCAGATATTGGGAATTAGCGTTTCCTTAACTTTAACGATTCTTACCTTTACAAATTGGATTACGTTTCCCATCCTATTGGTACTGAGCGTTCTCAATGGTTTCCTCAAGGGATTAGATATGCCCGTGCGTCATACAATCGTCACCGAAACCGTAGATGATCGCGCCGATTGGAGTAATGCGTAGGCGTAGCCCGCCGAAGGCATCGCTTTGAATTCAGTGATGTTAAGTTCCTCGCTGGTATTGGGGCCGGCTATGGGCGGGATTTTGATTGCGACGCTAGGGGTGAAATATTGTTTTCTCTACGATACCCCCAGCTATAATCAATCAAACAAATCTGGTTGGTCGTGGGTAATTTCATCCCACAAATATTGGAATCCACCCCAGCCTGCTTGGTGAGTACCACCGCGTTGTTGGATCTTTAAGGCGATGTCGCGATCAATCAGGATGGGTTTTCCTACGGCTTCTGCTAGTAATTGCGCCTTAGCGGTATCCTCTAACCTGATGTACCACCAAGCGGCTTCATCCACACTGTGTCCCACGGTCAATATTCCGTGGTTGCGTAATAATCGCAGCTTTGCGATCGCCTAGTGCTTGAGCAATGCGTTTTCCTTCGCTTGTCTCTAAGACAATGCCTGTAAAATCATCAAATAGAGCATGATCTTGGTAAAAAGCACAGGAATCTTGGGTAATCGGATCGAGCAACCGACCCAAAGATGACCAAGTTTTGCCATAGAAAGAATGGGCATGAGCCGCTGCAATGACATCGGGGCGGGCTTCGTGGATTTGAGAGTGAATGGCAAATGCTGCTTGACTAACTTTGCCTTCACCTTGGACTACCTGACCTTCACTATTCACTAGTATCAGGTCTGATACCCGAATTCGACTGAAGTGTATCCCAAAAGGATTTACCCAAAAATGATCGGTAAGTTCGGGATCGCGGGCAGTGATGTGTCCTGCCAATCCTTGAGCAAAACCCAAACGCGCAAATACCCGAAAAGCTGCTGCCAAGCGTTCTTGACGATGGCGACGCTCTGATTCAATGGAAACGAAGGTCGGTGGCTGAAAGGGATTGCTGGGGCGGACGAGAGAAGTTTGCACCATAATTTTCAACTCCTACGTATGGATTGGATAGACCTACAGTGCTGCCTCACTGCTGCTAAAAGCCTCAAGGTTTATCGATAGACATCGCTTCACCATTAAACTAGCGAGACAACAAAGGATTTATGGTTATGGCTCTGTGAGCGATGTCTACGACGGGCTGCGCCTTCGCAGTTTTTATCGCTGCAAAGACGTATTGTTCAATCGTGTCCAGTGGACAATGCTACAAATAACTTTTGGCTAATAACCGTAAATACGTTACTAATTACCTGATATCAGCTTTTAAACACCTAGTGACAACAAATTTCTAACTAGAGTAGTGATACTATCAAATAAACTACGGTAAGTCAATCGAATTTTAGCTGTTTAAACTACAATGAAGCTACCACAGTTCATTTAAATAAGCAAGTTCAATATGGAGTTTTGCTACAAAATATACTTGAAGAGAATGTTATTTCTTTACTCGTATAGAGACTGTGGCGATTTGTTAAGTTGTGGAGCGATCGCACGGTTTTTACCAGAGAAAGCCAGAGGACAGAAAGCAGGACGAAGAAAATATATTTTTTGTATGGGTTTTACCTCCTGCCCCCTGCCCCCTGCCCCCTGCCTTCTCACATATCTCCCTTATATTCTTCTAACAATTGCGGAATGTGATCGTACCCATCTACACCAATAACCGCAATAATTTTCGGGCGATGTTGCAGTAAGAACTTTTGGAAAGCTTCTGCCCCGATTTGCCCTTGTAAAATTGTCAGTAACCCTGCTGGTTGTCGCCACTCATTAGAAGCAATTTGCTCTAAAAGATACATTCCCAAGCAGCCCGTGTAAACAGTTTTTTCGGAATTTTGCAGATGATAATAAGCTTCTGCTAAATAAGCTAAGTTCCGCCCTTGGAGATACAAATCACCGGAAACTTGTGCTGTTTTAAAGCCATCTTCAAGATATTTAATTGCCGTTTGGTGTTCTCCAATTACTAGATAGGCAATTCCTAAGCTGCTGACACATAAGGCTTTACTTTGAAGATCGCCTAATTTTTCTGATAATTTTAAACCTTGTTCCAAATAATTAATTGCGGCTTCATAGGTTTCGGGTTCTAGGTTTTCCAATTCCTGAGCTTGCATGACTTCGCTGTAACCTAAATTTACTAGCGCGTTTGCTTCCCCTGTGCGATCGCCTGCTTGCCGACTCAGTATTAATGCTCGTTGACTATAGTTAATTGCCTCAGCATAATTTTGTTGTTGTACGTAGGTGCGGCTGAGGTGATTGAGATTGGCAATTTCACAGGTGCGATCGCCTGCATTCCTGGCTATCTCTAACGCCAGCTGATGAAAATCAATTGAGCGCTGGTATTGTCCCAAAGCACGCTGAGAATAGCCTAAAAGTGTCAAAATCCGCGCTTTTTCTTGGGTTCCCTCGCCTCGTCGCAGTGGTTCATCTAAATAATCGAGGGCATCTCGTAAATAAGTACCAGTAAAAGAGGCAAAAATCCCGCCGTAAAAGGGAAAATATGGACGCTGGGCAAAGGTTCGTAAAATCTGGAGCATGATTTGAGAACAGGCATCGCTATATACTGTCCCAATACTCCTAAAACCACTTGCTAACTGACTCCAAATCACTGCAAAGGTCAAAAAAGTGGAAATGGACAACTTTGGCCCCGCTTTAACATCGTAAGCTTGTTGGTCAAACCAGTTAATTAGTCCCCGTTGCAAAAACTGTAAAATCAATGCCATTTCTACCCAATCTCTGAGGGTAATACCACGCTGTCGCTCGGCAAACTCTATTGCGGATTCTTCCCTAGCTAAGGTGCGAAGCAGTGCTTGGGGTAATTCACTATTAAGTTGTTTCGCCCAACTTGCCCAAGGGCCGCGTTCTCCCGGTACACCGCCAAATCCCAGAGATTCCTTTTGCTCGTACATCCAACTGAGCAAGTTGTCTTGCAATCGCTGCCAAGAAGCTAAACCACGGGTAATCCCTTCGGAAAATTGTTGTAAATCAGCATCTGCCTGAGCAAATTGCTGCAATGCCTTTGATAACTGCTGTAACTGTTGTAAATTTAGCGGATACTTCTGATTGGGATCAGTAACCCGGATAAATGTCGCTAGACGATCGCCAGCAGTGGCTGTAGTAATTTCTGTAGCGGCAAAGGCGATCGCTTCTGTGGCTTTATTTTGCTCTTGCCAGCGTTGCCATTGACTTTGAATCGTCTTAATGGCTCTCAAACTGCGAGTCGCCTTGGCTTTTTTGAGTTCGTCTTTTTCGCTATCTACTTGGCTTTGGAAGGTATTCAGGCGATCGCTCAAAGCTAGCTCAAAGACTTCCCCTGTCCCGGAAGTAATCCCTTTAAGCAGTATTTGATACACCTGTTCTACAGAGCTAATTTTGCCCTTGAGGGTGGTTTCGATAATTTCATCGATTAAGGCAAGATAGCGATCGCTTAATGGCAGAGAGTCTGGCACTTTGGCTACTAGGAGAATGTCACGTCAATTCTAATTCTAGTCCTGGCCGCAGAGGTAGGGGAAACAATTGGTCACTTTTCACCAGTCATGGTCATAACAAATGCGAAATTTAGAAAAAATTTATTTAGCGATTTGTTATCATTCCTTGAGTGATTCGCTGTTTAACTACACGATAAAAAAATAATGGAATGCCTATAATATAACGGTCTGCTAGACGAGTAGGTTCAGTAACTAAGCGTGTTAACCACTCCAGACCATTATCAGTCAGCCAACGCGGCCCGCGATATATAGAGTCAGTATAAAAATCTAGACAAGCACCTAAAGGTAAAAATACAGTAGATTCAATTTTACTAAAGTTATCTAAAATCCAGCGTTCTTGTAATGGCATACCAAAACCAATATATAAAATATCTGGTTGGAATTTATTAATTTTTTCTATTACCAAATCATTCTCTTTTCCTGATTTATCAAAATAACCATGATGTCCATGTACGCGTAGATTAGGCGCAATTGCTACTAACTTAGTAATTGCCTTATCCACTACGCCAGGTTTTCCAGCTAACAAAAATAAAGAAAGGTTTTCTTTCTCGCACTTTAATACTAAATCTTCGATGTAATCTGGTGCTGTCATTCGATGTGCAGATTGCATTGAATAACCGTTGAATCTAGCTCCTACCATTACACCAAATCCGTCACAAAATACTAAATCAGCCTTATTCAAAAAATCTCGATACCAAGACTTTTCATAAGCGAAATTCATTGCTCTGATATTCACATGTCCTACAACTGTTTTTTTTTGGCTTTTTGCTGCTTCTATTAAATAATCAACTAATTCTTGTACTTTAACTTTATGGAATCTTGTATCAAACAATTTCACTTCAGGAAAAGTTTTCATTTCTGCACCTCCCTCACTTATTAGCCAGTATACCAAGTTTAGAAGAATACGAACTACAAAAGAATAATAGCTTTATCGTTTCTTTGCCTTTTCATAATATTAAATCCATACTTTTTCAACGCCTATTATCCTTATACAGAATCAATTACGTCGTTTTTAAGCTCGGTATTTAATACATAGTGTAAGTCACTTCAACCTATTTTTATGAAGATGGCTTTCAATTGATAACTGCTGTATAAATGCATCTTAAAGATGTAAGAAAATTGTTTATGTCCAAGGGTTTAACTCTGACTCGCGCGTTATTTCCCAAAGATATTCTCAGATTTTCGTCTGCAATTAAGGATTGCATTGCCTCTGACAGTTGTTGAATATTTCCCGGATTAACTAATAAACCATTCTGGTTTTGAGTAACTATTTCGGGTATTCCTCCTACTGCGGTAGTGATAACTGCCAAACCCCAACTCATTGCTTCTAGTAGTGCCATAGGCAGACCTTCATTGTAGGAAGGTAAGACAAAGACATCAGCTTTAGTTAAAAGATCGTCGCGTTTTTCTTTATCTACCCAATCAAGAATAGTGATGTAGTCAGTTAGATTTAGAGTTAGGATCAAACTACGAGCTTGTTCTACATCTCCATCCCCCGCTATAACTAACTTGGCTTGGCTTTGTTGAGCGACAGGCATAGAAGCAAATGCTTTAATTAAATCAAAAGCACCTTTGCGCTCACCAATGCGCCCTAAAAATAAGAAAAATATCTGTTTGGAATCTATTCGCTGTGGAATTTGTGCGGGAATTTTTACTGGGTTAGGGAGAACAATAACTTGCTCTGACTTCAAACCAAGATTCTCAATGTAAAAATTTTTCCAGCTATCTGATAAAACAATAAAACGGGTACATTTACAAAACGACCAACTTAGCCATTGCTGAAGCAATTGAGGTAGTTTAGAGTAAAACAAATGAAAATCAGCACTATGAGTATGAATAATTACTGGTTTTTTAAATAACCAACCAATAAGAGTAGTAATTGAATGGCGAAAAGCACTACCTCTATCTGAAACATGGATGTGAATTAGGTCAGTTCTTTGGTTTAATAAGTTCCAAAACAACTCACCTATTGCCTGCAAAAACACTAACACTTTATGGAAAGTAGAACCATTCGGTAAAGTCGTAATGTGTTTAATTTCAATATCAGGGGTAGTTTCTTCAAGAATGAGCTTTTCCACAGAAACTATTCCACCTTGGCGCTCTAAGCTTTCGCCCAACATAGTAATTTTTATGGGACTCATAATTGCTATTAATATGTTTTGGAAATTGAATAAAAAGCTATTTTATATAAACTATTGAAAGAATTTCTTCTAGTTTATATCCAAAAGCTTACTCCAAGAAACTTTTGAGAATTAATGCTAATAACTCTATCTGCTTGAGCGCAACTTCATAAATTTATTCAATGTACACTTTTATGATTTTACAGGATGATCTCCATAACAAAATTTTGCCATAGGGATTGTTATGAGGATATTTAAAAAACTGTTGTTAATAACAGCATTCTAGCATTCTCTCATAACTCAAAGCTAAGTAACAATTTTTTGTTTAAGCTAAATCATGTATTTACAGGTAAAAAAAACTAATGAATTTATTTGAGCTTTTAGTAGGAGAAGACAATCATCCAGCATTAGTTACGCCTGAAGGGCGATCGCTAACTTATAAGCAATTACGCGAGAATGTTGTTGGACTGGTATCTCAACTCAATAGCTTTGGATTAAAACGGGGAGAACGCATCGCCATTGCCATGACTAACGGTTCACCAATGGCGATTACCTTTTTGGCTGCTGCCTTATGTGGCACTGCTGCACCCTTAAATCCCAAATACAAACAAGAAGAGTTTGCCTTTTACTATCAAGATACCCAAGCAAAAGCACTGATTACGTTGTCTGAGGGGCCAGAAGCAGCCATTGCTAGTGTCACACCCGATATGATACTGATTAATGCCAAGGTAAATACTGATGGTACATTAAGCTTTGAATTAGTCAAAACAGTCTCAGAACCAGCAGAATCCGCGAATCCCACAGCCCCCAACGCTGATGATATAGCGATGATTCTTCACACTAGCGGCACTACCAGTCGTCCTAAGCGGGTGCCGATTCGTCATCGCAACTTAATCGCTTCAGCCGGCAACCTGATTAGTGCTTACTCACTCACAGCAGCTGATACTACACTTTGCCTAATGCCCTTGTTCCATGTTCACGGATTGGTGGGCTGTTTGCTGGCAACTCTGGCTTCGGGTGGTACATTAGTTTGTCCCAATGGTTTTAATGCCTTGGAGTTTTGGAAACTGGTAGATACCTACAAACCCAGCTGGTACTCCGCAGCGCCAACGATGCACCAGACAATTTTGGCGCGCGCTAGTCGCAACCCAGAAATTGTCAAAGCAAACCGCTTTCGTTTCATTCGCTCTAGTAGCGCTTCTTTGCCGCCGATTATCATTGAACAGCTAGAGGCAGCTCTGAATGCTCCTGTGGTGGAATCTTACAGCATGACTGAAGCATCTCACTTAATGACCACCAATCCCCTACCGCCAAAAGTCAGGAAACTAGGTACTGTAGGTTATGGCTTTGGGGTAGAAGTGGGCATTATGGACTCTGAAGGCAACCTGTTATCTCAGGGAAGCTTGGGCGAGGTGGTGATAAAAGCACCCAATGTTATAGATGGCTACGAAAACAACCCAGAAGCTAATGCCACTGCTTTTGTGAACGGTTGGTTCCGCACAGGAGATCAAGGTACTGTGGATGCAGACGGCTACCTCTGCTTGACTGGACGGATTAAAGAATTGATTAACCGGGGTGGGGAAAAAATTTCTCCTTTAGAAGTGGATGATGTCTTGCTGCGCCATCCTGCCGTCGCCGAAGCCTTAGCCTTTGCCGTTCCCCACAAATCTTTAGGAGAAGATATCCACGCGGCTGTGGTTCTGAAAGCAGAAGTTGGTGAAAAAGAACTTTTAGCTCACTGTGCAACTATGCTGGCAGACTTCAAAGTTCCCAAGCAAATTCACATTTTAGAACAACTACCTCGTGGTGCTACCGGGAAACTGCAACGGTTGGCGATGGCGAAATTGCTGAATATAGGGGAGTAGGGAGTGGGGAGATAACGACACAATCTACAAAAACAGAGATTGAACAGTCAGATCCTTCTGGGTGATGCTGAAGTTACGCTGTTCTGCTGTGGCAATAAATGAAACGATCGCTTCACACGCCACAGCAACGGTTAACATCACCAGGTTTCGTGCCAACGGATAATCACAGACATCATCATTAACCTCCGAAGGAACGCGATAAACGTCATTCCAAATCACTTCTGCATAATCAGCCGATAGTCCAGCATGAAGACAAGGAATGCTTGATTTTTCAGCATAATCTTTCACTGCTTGACGTGCCACGCTGTTATCAAAAACATCGACAATTAGCTGGCTGTCTTGAAGTAGTTGAGTTGTATTTGCTGGTGTTAACTCCTTTGTTTTAGCATCAACTTTAGTACCAATTGCTCGATATAAATTGTTTGCCAAAATTTTCGCCTTGAACGCTCCCACATCAGAACGGTAATAAGGCTGAGTCGAAAGGTTACGCTCCTCAATGCGATCGCGATCTATTACTGTAAGTTTATCAAAACCAGACCGAGCTAAGTTTTCCGCAATGTTAGCTCCTAATGCTCCAGCGCCACAAATTGTTACAGGATAACTTTTTAGTTTTGCCATCACAGCATTGCTGCGGTAAAGCTGTTCGTGAAAAAAGATGCTCATTGTTCTCACTACTCTTGTTGTTCCATCACACCTACTAAGGATTGCAAATCAAAATCGCGATCGCGTCCACTCAGACAAATACCAGAACTGACAACAGTCAAGTCATTTTTAGCGATCGCACTACTATGGCGAACACCATCAGCTGTTGTCCAATCGACTGTCCAATAATCGCTGCGATCGTGGAATTGATTTAAGGTACCGCCACCCATTTGCAATGCCTTTCTCAATCGCTTTTCATCCTGTTGGGGTTGAGTAAAGCCCTCAATGCGCCGAGTTGCTAATTCATACACTGTGCGGATTTCTGGAGTGATACCCTTAAACTGTAATTCTTCAGCAGCAATGAGTTGCTTGACGGCAGATTGCAGAGTTTCAGAAATTGCCGGATCGGTACGGCGATCGACTTCCTCGAACCAGCATGACTGGCCATTCCAACGGGCAATAATTTGCTCAAAGGTAACGCCCTCGGTAACTAAGTGGACTGCGATCGGCTTAACTACCTTCAACCGTTGACGCATATCTACTTCATTAACCGGGTATGCTAACCAAGTTTGTTTTTGCAGTTGGTGTGCTAACCGCAGTCGTATTTGGGGAAAGTGTTGCAAATATTCTGCAATTTGGGGTAAGTCTGCTTCTTCTACAACCTTTGCTGTTTTTTCATCCACAGCCTGAAAGATTCCCCAACCTTCAAATTTACTAGGCTTTGGATTGAAGGTGTAGATCATCCCAGCTACCCGTGTGCGAACTCGTCCACCTTTGACGCAGGGTGCAAGGAATTGGGTGGTATGTAATTGCGCTTCTGCGATCGCAATTTGGTTGATTAGCTTAAATATGTTAGTCATAACTAATATCAATTTTCAAAAATAAGGCTACCAGTGCAACCCTATAAAATCTGACTTTCTTAATTACGAATTACGAATTAATAAAATTCTGCGTGCAAGTTGGTGGAGCATTGCGTGTTCTCAGTTACTAGAGGGACTCCACTGGTGAGTTGTTACACACTCTTTCAAGGATGGCTACTTTTAAGCCTACCTCCCAGGTTCTTCGCACTCCCCGTTCACACACGCCCACTGTATTTGACAGTGTTACTCTTCCTCTCGTACTAGTATGTAGGCTCCAAGAGTTGGGGCACGCAGGATATTAATATAATACAATATACTACATAAAATTGGAAGAGATGAAAATAGGGATTTTGGAGTAGAGCGATCGCTGCTACTTCATATACACTCTTCATGTCGCTTATCAGGATCACCTCCTTGGTTTGAGAAAGGATTTGTAGCTGTAGTGTTAATTTATACTAAATTTAAATATTTTATGTTACAAATGGTAATTTAGACTTGGGCCTAATAACAAATAGGTGAGCGCTTATGAGTAAGTAGGTAGGTGCGAAAAAACCTAATTATGTAAAGATAAGTAAATACGGAGAATGCATCTACTGAGGTAACTGAAATATGGGTGCTCGTTT